>NZ_JAPPSO010000009.1:0-330837 GCF_036571585.1 Rhizobium sp. 268
TGTAGCAAAAGCAGTTTCTCAGATTCGCAGCCCCGATGCACCCCTTACTTTGAGAGATTCGGGCTAGCCGTTCGACGTCAGCGGCCGCAACGACTGGTATGTCGGTCCCCGGCAGGGTGCTGAGTTCGCCGGCCGTCTGCAGGTATTTCTTGAGGAGCCGTTCCGAAACACCATATCGCTTCTGAACCGAATTCAAGCTGATGAACTTTGCCTCGCCCCCTTTGCCGAAAAGGACCGTGGTGTCCGTCAGCGGCAGGTTTTCGAATGCATAGGATCTGATCGCATCCTTCAGAGGCTCGTAGGCGGGGTCGGCCTTCTTGTTCGCCAGAACTTCATGAAACTTGCCGAACAGCTCGTTGCCACCGTGACTGGCTCGGACGCTGTGGTGCTGACGAAAGAGATCATCGATGAAGCGGTGCAGTCCGACGGTCCCGGTCTTGAACATGTCGAATCCCTTCGCTCCCGATTCCCAGCGATCACGGTCGGATTTATCCGAGATCGTCACGGTTTTGCCGTGGAGCAAGACCATTCCCGCGAGCTCGCAGACGTCTCCGGCGACGAAAAGGGGCAACGGGTCGAGCAGGTCGTTTCCTGGTCTTCCTCCATGCAACCTTGTTCTGACGTACTCCTCAAATGCTGTGAAAGGCTGTTCCCGGATTTCCCTGCTCGCCATCGCAACATCGCGCCTGAGGTAGTCGAGCGACCAGCACAGATCATGGATATGATCCGGCTGACCGTGCGTTCCCGCGGATGCCAAGGACTGACAATGAACAGGGCAGGTTCGGATGAAGCGCGAATACCACGACTTCCTGATGTACTTTCTCGACCGGGGCTTGATGTCATGGCGCAGCTCGTCTTCAGCAAAGCACGCCGGGCAGAATTTCAGCACTCCGCGCATGTAGAACATGAAAGGGGTCTCTTCACCCGCGACCCATACCGTCTTCTCGCCGCAGCGCTTTACTGCGGCGTTATCGAGCAAATGGCGCGCGATGCCTGAAAGCTCGGAGAGTCTCGTGACCGCGTCATCGTTCCCTGCGATAACCGACCTGAAGGAAAAACCGAAGTCTTGGCAGAACTCCATCGCCGTCCTGGCGTTTGCCCAGGCAAAGCGAGAGGTGAAGCTCGTCAGGCTCTCGTCCTCCATCAACGGGACGTTGAACAGCCGTATCACTTCCGTCCCTTCTTCGATGATTTGATTGGCGCAACTGGACCCAGACTGCCGTCGCGGTTGACCGGACGAATGATGTTGCGCCAGGCGGGTTCCGCGAAGACGTTGTCATCGGTTCCTCTGCTCTTCGCCATGCGCGCGTAGGCTTCGATCCAGTTCTCCGTGCAGACTTCGTCCTGTCCCATCTCGAGGGCGTCTTCGATCGCATAGTAGATGATCTGCATGATGATGCCAAAGCGGCTGCGCGCGCCGTGCATGAGCCGCTCGATGAACTCGTGGGGCTGATCGGACGACATCCTCAGCCCCGCGCGATCCTCGACAAGAGTGTTCACGATCCACTCCACGTAAGCAGCATCTTCTTCGAACGTGGGATTTGCCACCACCAAGGGGTCCGTGCGCCGCTCCATTTGCTCTGCGGGATCCCGTTCGATCACGGCTTCAATTTCCGGCAACCCAACCAGAGCGAGGTGAACTGGCCATGATTTGTCCTGCAGCATATTCTTCATTGAATTGGCCACAAAGGCAGGACCCTTGATCTTGGGTGCCTCCAAAACATGCTGGAACTCATCGATCACGAGGAGCCGAACGCCGTAGTTCTGTAGGCTTCGGCGGAGTTTGTTGTACACGGAAGCCCCCCGACCGATGACGGTGCTCTCGTACCCGAGGCGCTCCAGGATCTCTACCGCGAGGTCGGTCATGGTGCATCCAGGTGGCGCGATCACGTAGAGGATCGGGCGCATCAGATTGCCGTAGCCGTCGTCATAGTCCTGGAGGGTGTCGAGCGACTTGAGCGCCTTCTCCACGATCGCGCTCTTGCCAGTGCCGGATTCGCCCATAATGATAAGGGCGTGGCCGGGCGCGCGCTCGTCTTGGATGCCACGCTCGAGGCGTCGGAGCTTCACCAGGAGTTCTTCGTCGTTCTTCGTCTTGAAGTATGTGCTGCGAACGCTCGCCATGAGGTCGAAGATGCGCTGGTTATTGGAATCCAGCGTCTTCCTGCCATGGCTCCGTCCGCCGCCGCTGCTCAGCTCATCCACGTGGGGTCCTCACTTCTCGTCTACTTTCCAGTCCGGATTGAACAGTCGCTTGCGCTGAGATGGCTTTGCCTCGACGCGCCCGGCATCCTCGTCATTGGCGATCCTGCGTGGGCTTGGAGTTCGCCGTCGAGCAGACGGCGTCTCGCCGTCCTCCGCATTGGCCTCCTGCCGCGCTTTGGCGAAACGGTCAGGATCAAGGGGAGTCGAGATGCTGGGTCCCACGACATCCCTGGCGCTGTGGGGAACAGACGTGGGCGGCAGCTCGGGCGGGGTGTCGTCAAACTCTGCTGGAACATAGTCTCCCCAGTCCCGATTGGCGTTCGGCTGGAAGAGGACGTTCTTGAACAAGGTCCGGTTGGCATCAAGGAGATCGGCTTCCGTGACCGCATGCGCGGCCACGTTATGCCTCTCCTCCGCAACCTTGATGTCGTGCTCAGTCTCCCTGAGGGCCCTTCGGATGCTGGCGAGATCCTTCTGCTTTTCCGCGGAGAATCGCGCGTCCATCCACCGTTTCGCGGCCTTCCAATGGGCGACCGACACGCCCTCGAATCCGGGAATGGGAGTCCTCACGGAGTAGGACCCCGCGCCGTCGGCCGTATCGAGACTGATGGCGCTGATATCCCAGATGTTGACCCGGAAGCTGACCTTGCCATCCTTGTAGTTGGCAAAGATCTTCTGGAGTCGCCTGTCGAAGTAGGGAATCCCGAGAAACTTCAAGCCATGCCGTCCGATCTTCTGGTCGCGAACTCTTACGTCGAAGATGCGCTCCTCCTTTTTATCCAGCCGCCGAACCTGGTACTTCCTGGTCATCACCGTCCATGCCTGCAGCGGCGTCATGTTGTTGATGCCCTCGTGCGGGGTGTGATGGTAGGCGTCCACGATGAGCCTGACGAGCAAACGGGCGAACTCCTCGAAATTCAATGATGCGGTCCCCTCGGAATCGTAGGCCCCACGCACGATAGGATTTCCGAAGGTTCGTCCGCTGAAGAGGTGCATGAACTTCTGGTTCTGAGTGCGAAAGTACCGTTCGATCGATCCGCGCATCTTGGCGTTGCGGACTGGTGGGATCAGATGGGTGCCGCAGAGGTTTACCACAGCCATCTGGAAGTCGCGTTGGTTGAAGGCAGAGCCGGAGTCCGTCGCCACTGTTTCGGGCAGCCCCTCCTGGGGCCACGGAGACTCGCTACCCGCGAACAATGCTACGCCTTCCTTCGGGGATACAGCCATGGCAAGGGTTTCGACCCCCGAGCGACCTCCGGGATCGGATCTCAGCAGGCGGAGCGCCAGGATACTCTTGGTTCCCACGTCGATGGCGATAGAGGCCCAGAACCGCATGGCCCTGATCTTCTTTTTCGTCTTCTCGTCCAGCAGGCCATCGAGGCCAGTGCCCTCGAGAAGGTTCATCACGTCGAGCTTGGTCTCGTCGATCTCGATGCGCTCCAAAGGCTTGTATAGTCGCTGGCCTGCTCCGGTGATCTGGAACTCGTCTTTCGCGGCGTCCAATCCCTTGTGGGCGAGTGAAAGGTGCAGGTCCGAGAGGCGTTTCTCCGCCCATCTCTGAAACGTGCGCAGCGATGGCCTGTCTCCCTCGGGCAACGGGGCAATGCGTAGGTCCTGAACGAATTTCTCAAAGTAGTCCGATGCCTCCGGTCGTTTAGCGCTGGGGACCTGAGCGATGTAGTCGTAGGCGATCTCGATTACGTCTTTGGCGAATGTCGACTTGTGGAGCGACTTGCCGCGGTAGTTCCGGATCAGAGAGTACGGATTCCCGCCGCACTCCTCGAAGCGTTTCACAAGCCGGAGGAACTGGCGCGGCGAGACCCGCGTCAAAGGATCCCAGTCATCCTTGGGCGTGCCGCCGCGCTTCGGTTTCCACATAGCGTCCCAATCCGTATAGAATTGGGCGGCTCCATCCTCTGTCTTCTTCCATGTGTCGGCGCGATAGCCCTCAAGGAACTTTGTGACCATCAGGTAGCGACTGGCGGCATAGGGCGGCAGATCCCCCTTGTCTGCTGCCTGCGCCCGTTTGAACCCATCGTCCTCTGCGAACCAGTCCGGATCGCTCTTCAGTGTCCGGTCGTGCACCATTCGGGAGATCTGCAGGTGCTCGGGTTGGAACACATCCACACCGCGGACGAACCGTCCGTTCTCATCGACCCTGGTGAAGATGTAGCCAAGGCCGTCGGGCCTCGGCTTCACGCGGTGGGGCTTCCCGTAGATCAGAACGCGATCGGTCTCGTTGAACCCGAACGTCGTGTAGTAGGCTTCATCCTCGCTCACGCGTGGTACTCCACATGCCTGATCCACGAAGTATGGGTCAGAATACTGTTGTTATCGGGAGCGAGATGCTCGATCAGACCGTCACCGATCAGGTTCCACATCGCGTTCCAGCCTGCGCCTTCATCGCCAAACTCCTCAAGGAGGCGGAAGACCCGCATGGGCTTTCCAATCTCCTTCAAGAGCTTGTAGAGCTGCGTGTAGTTGCGCGTGTTGCGAAACTTCCGCGCGCGGAGAATTTCACGCGCCCGGTAAACAAGTGCTTCAGTGATCGTCTCCTCCGTGAGCATTTCGCAACGATCCGCATGGAAAAGCAGAGTTTGGTTACGAATGTTCTTAAGGGTGCGGTCGAGTTCTCCCGACCGATCGCGATCCTTCGGTCGGCAGGCGAAGAGCACGACCTCTCCATTCGCGAATACGACGCGAAGATCGAAGAAATGCTCTTGCACGCCGCGTTCATCGACGTACGTCACCCTGTACTGCGTCTGCACGTCCACGACATCGAGGCGTGACCAGAAGTACTGGGCACATTCGAATTCAAAGAGGCTCTCGAAGTAGAGGTACGTGTTGCGACGCTTTACGCCTTCCAAGAAAGGGCGCAGGATTCTTGGCCAAGGACGACCAAGGGAAACCTTGAAGAAGCGGCCTTTTCAGACGGATAAGACCGGGGAAAAGAATGCCGCCGATGAAGCGTCTGGGGACAAACCTAAGGAGTGAGTCCGCTGGAGGATATCCCTTTGGAACGGCCGGGTCGGCGAGAGCCCGGGTCTCCCGGGTGCCCGATTGGTCGTGACAGTCTGGATTGCTCCTCAGGCGTCATCCAGCTCAGGTGTCTTCTCACGGTTCACCCACAGATTCTTCGGCACAAGCGGAGGAGCTTCGATCACGAGACGCTCAATATTGTCGGGCCAAATTAACGCCTCGTAATCTAGCGGCAGACCTCTCATCGCAGCGACCAGCGACAGGCCGACGGCCTGCGCGAGCTTCGCCGGAACGGCATTTCCAATCTGTCGGGCGGTTGCCTGCTTGCCCCCGACAAACTCCCAGTCGTCCGGGAAGTCCTGGATCCTCGCTCGCATGCGAAGGGTCAGCGGCGGCATGAATCCTTCCTTCGACGCTTCTTCCTGCGTCGGCGCATTTTCCGGAACCCCGGTCGCATCGAAGCCCATTGCAATCTGGGCTTCCTGCTCGTTTCGCCGACGTTTTCCCCGTCCGGTGACAACAGTCGTGGCCTGTGCGCCGTAAGCGATGACGTCGCCATGCCGGTTCACAACAGGATGCTCGCGCCGCTGCCGCGCCCATTCGTGCGCGCCTGTCCAGCCGTTCGCCGCCATCAGATCAAGCAGAACGTCGCCAATGTTGGCCCTCCGTCCCGGGAATGCCGGTGGCAGGCGGAACGCGTCCGCGATGTCGTCCCTGAGACCGATGATGAGCACGCGGCGACGAACTTGCGCCACCCCGTAGTCGGACGCCGATACGCGGTGGATTTCGGTGCGGTATCCCGCCTTCCGGAATCCTCTGAGTGCATTTGCGATATGATCGGAGTGCTTCTGGTGGAGCAGACCTTCGACGTTCTCGAACAGGAACCCGCGCGGGCGGATCTCGTCGACAACCCGCACACCCTCGAGCAGCAGGTCGCGAGGATCTTCCTTGCCGAGGCAGTAGCCCTCGGCCGAGTAGGGCTGGCAGGGCAGACCTCCGGCGACGAGGTCGATGTCGAGCGTTCTATAGGGCCTAAAATCGATCGTCTTCAGATCGTCCTCGATCACGGTCCAGCCCGGCCTGTTTTTTCTGAGAGTCGCCGCAGCGTGCGGATCGGATTCGACCAGAGCAACATGATCAAAGCCTGCACGCTCAAGTCCGATAGCCATGCCACCTCCGCCTGCGCAGAGCTCCACGGTCGTAGGCCTCGGATGCGGCAGCGCTACACTCCCCTTGCGAGTTCGCGAGGCCGCGGGAATGGTGCCGGCGCGTCCGGATAGAGACTGGAGGGACACGAGCCATGGATGATGGGCACCGTGCTCCCATGTGCCGACCTCGGAAGCCACGGCGAGCGTGCCTTCGGACAGGTGGGTCAGCGCCAGACGAGCCATTGCGATTTGGCGAGCGGGCGAGTTTTGCTTGTGCCTGTCGAGTGGCTGGTGGTCCGAGCCAAAGAGGTGTTCGAACTCGTCTCTCAGGTCCGCGGCGGCGTTGCGGATGTCATCGGAAAGTAGGTCATCCGCATCCCTGATCTCGATGATGCGATGGACGAACTCATACAGGCGGTACTGGAACAGGGATGCCGCGCCGGCGCCGTTTCGACGACCGGCCGCAGCCGTCAGCCTGCCATTGCGCATTGCCATTGCTTCAGATGGTGTGAGCCGGGCTTCCTTTAGGCGCTTCCTGATGGCGGAAATGTCGTTTGTGGAGATCCGAGCTCCGATGTCCATCCGCTCCAGGATCTCGGTGCGGACTTCATCATCAGCCGAGATCAACGCCCGCATGACGGGAAACGAGACCCGCGCCTTCTCAAGTACGTCCTCACTGCCTGCAAGCCTGTCGGCGAACTTGACGTAGGTGGAAAGCTCCGATGGCGGCATGTTACAGGTCACGCGCAGGAACTCCCGGGCCTCACGTTCGGAGACGACTTCGGTGAGTTTCGCCACTTCGGTCGCCATCTTGAGGATCCGATCTGTCATCTGCGACTGCAGCTCGAGGATTCTCTGTTTTGCTGCCGCAAGTGCCTCGGATCTCCGATCCATCTCTGTCTCCCGTTGTCTCATTGCGGGATGTAATATCCGAGCAGTTGTTGCGGCGCCGGTAAGCGGATGGATAAAATTCTAATGAAACTACAGTTCGCCCCGTTTGCATCAACGGGGCGTCGAAATGAATGCAGTGTTGACGAAAAGGCAATCTTTAAGTTGCACCGTAGGCGCAACCCGATCTAGTCTGACGTCGGGATTGGTGGGGATAGGATTGCTTACACAGAGTCATGCGCAGGAGAGCCTTAGTCAGGCCTATATGTATGCAGTTGCGGCCGCGGCACGCGTCTTGCTCAATGTTACCAACGTCTATGATTACGGCCTCGACGGAAGCTTCGACACGATCGAGGTACTTCAACATCCCGACAGCCACGGAAAGATTCACAATCTTCATCGGCCAACGAGACGGCCGATTTATTTCCAGCTCAAGAGCACGACTACATGGAAAATGTCGGGCGACGAAATCCTATGGTCGATGGCTGCTACGGACTACATCAAACTCGTAGCCGCAGGGACTCCCGTGGTCCCGGCGGTGCTTATCCTCCTCTGCCTGCCAACCGAGCAGGCCGAATGGGCGACTTTCAATGAGGAGTCCTTGCTGCTGAAGCGGTGCTGCTACTATACGACCGTAAAGGGCGATCTCCCGGCTCAGGTGGATACGACGAGGCAGATACGCATTCCCAGGACCCATGTGTTGAATGAAGCGAGCCTTCGGCGCATGCTGGAATCGCACAGTGCTCTTTTTCCAGCGCCAGCGGGTGGAGGTTGAAATGCAAATCACCCGCGATCTAGTCGTGCGGTATCTGGTGAACTTGGGATGGCGGCGTATCGCGTCTTCGGACAGCGCCATATTTCGGGTGGATCCGCCTGAGGTGAGCCCCTTTGGCGCTAAGAGCATCTTCTTCTCCCACAGCGCGCAACCCGAGGGGGCCGCACGTGAGGCGAGCCTCGCCATCGACATTATCCAGGACACCTACGGTAAGCCTAGGGGCGAGATCGAGAAGAGCATTCTGGCTCTCACACATGATCTACTGATTGGGAAGGTGCCGGACGAGTTTCTGCGAAACGACGCGATCGAGCTACGAGCGGTTCGTTCCTACCTCAACGGCATGAGAGGCGTCATCGCAAGCGCCGGAACAACAGAGCTCACAGGTCGACGTGCGTTTTCGAAATCGATTAAGCAAGCCTTGGACTACGCTGATCGATGTGCCTTCGAGCACACCTTCAAGAGCAGCTTCGGGCTGGCGATCGAAGCACCGCTCCGCGGTCATGTGCAGACCGCAATGGAATTCGGCTCGGATAAGGTTCCGCTCGGCCGCCGTGTCGTGCAACGTATCGCGTTCGGCTTGGCAAGCCTGCAGGAAGCAGTTCGTGTCGATGATCCAGAACCCATCCTTGAACGTCCCGACGGTTTAAATGCAGGCATGTGCAAGGACATGCTCGCGATCATCGAGCAGTCTGGTCTTCCGAGGATAGATCTCGCCATCACATGGTCGCCCGAAGTATCTCCGCCGTCCCTTGATACGAGTTCGCTCGTCCTCGAGACGCGGCAGATACCAGTTCTGGAACGTGCGCGTGAACACCTGTTAAAGGACGACGATGCAATTCCTGCGACTGTCGTAGGCAGGGTGGTTGACCTTCACTCCTCCGGAAATCCAGCCGATGATGAAGATGATGGCAAGCAATCAATTCAGGTCCGCTGGGATTCACCCGAGTACGGCGTCAGAAAGGTACTGGTGCGGTTGGATATGAAGCTGTACCGCACCGCCTACGAGGCGCACGGCCGCGGCGACCTGATCAGCGTAGAGGGGATGCTGTCCCAGAAGCATACCTGGCGCCTGGAGCGAGTGAAAAAACTGGAAGTGCTGCGGCCAGCCTCATCCTGAGCGGAGTGATGCAGGCACCGCAGCCCGGTTGCCGGCATGGACTGTCGCAGTGCTGTGACCACACCCAAGCTGACCGATCCCGGAGGCAGGAGCGCAAAGCAGGTGTTTCTCGATAGGCGGGATCTCGCTCTCCGAACTTGAAGGATTTTGTCGATTAACCAGCGATGTCATCTCTGATGAAGCGCGACTCAGCTATTGATGGCAATAGTTCTGTCGCAACATCAGAGTATGGACCATGCCTTTCCCCGTCGAACCTGAATTCGTCGATGAACGAGGGCTATTCGTCGTGCAGGACACTTTCCTTCGTTCGACTATCCTGCCTCTGTTCTCTTTCGATCCCGGCGACCCGCAACACCGACCTCAAGGTCACGGAACAACATTCCGGGTTGATCCGTGGCGCGGATGTGCCACGGCATTTCACGTCATCGAAGACCTGCTGAAAGCGCAGGACGGCGCTCTGGTTCTCCGCAAGGACATTCGTCTTGTGGCATTGGAGGTGCCGCCGATAACCTACGGGTCGATGCCAGTAACACCGGACTGCTGGAAGCCTTTCAAGGGGATGGCATCGCTGGGTGGCATCCTCAGTCCCCCGTTTGGGCAGCCGCGAGTAATGAACATGACCGAGCTGGCGGCTATCCAGATCGATCCCCCCAATGACCCGGAGTATGCGCGATCGTTCCTGCCGCTGGATGCCCGTTGGACACCCCGCATCGGGGAAAGGGTGATGGCCCTCGGTTTTGCCGGCCTCGATCTCGACGATCGTGAGGAGGGTCCCGACCGCGCTATCCGGCAATACTTGTATGGATCGATCGGTACGATTTTCGAGGCCACACCGGTGAATCCTGCAAGTAGCAGACCATGGCCGACCTTCAGGGTTGAAGCAGAATGGCCAGGCGGCATGAGCGGCGGCCCTGTCTTCAGCGAGGCTGGCAACGTCGTCGGGCTGGTCAGCACAGGGATCGTTGGCGGCGGAGTTGGCACCGCCACACCGTTCTCAGGATGGGATGTGGCGGAAAGGACATTCCTCACTGTCGATCTCATCAACCCGGGAAGGCTCAGGTGCTGGGTCGCTTTCGATGCCGATGAAAACCTAATCGCGTTCGCTGCAACTGAGAGCGATTTGCGGCAAGGCACGATAAATGCTCCGGTGGCGGAAACGTTGTTCGCTTCCTTCAACCCTGTCTCGGGGGATTACATCAGCCTTCCGATTCCGACATTGCGCTGAGGTATGAAATTGAAGGCCGCTAGATCCAAGCCGCTTGCTCAACGATCACAGACGTCACCGCGTGATCGCCGCCTCTGGTGCTCCGGCAACAACGAAGCCTTCGTCTTTCAACCGGGCAAGAAGCTTCATTGCATGGAGTGCCTGTGAATCTGTAGGTAGGCGCTGGGGTATAGTCGCACATATCTGAACGATCTGCAGATCCTTGGGCGTCAATCGCTTCTTCGCCCGTCCCCATTCGAGTACTTTGGACCAATAGGCGCCACCAAGCGTAACCGCTTCGCTCTGTGCATTGATGCCATCGGTCAAGGCTCTTTCTGAACGAGCATCACGTACATTGGATCGCGCGCTTTCGATCAGGACGAGGCAACTTTCGAGGCTGTCGCCATACTGAAGTTCTTCGGACTTCAAACGGTTCCAGCAAGCCTGCTGCTTCGCCCATTCCGACATGTTGCGTACGCCTGCAGGTGGGTGAGTGATCACATGATGGGCCGCAGCAGCCGCGACCAGAAGGGCATCAACCAGTGCATCCGGAACGGTCTGGCGACGCCAGATCGTATCCAGATCGAGCACCTCCTTCTCGCCATTCGCATCATGGAACAGCTTGGCCATCGCGTACGTCACGACGTTAGCGCGATACCCTCCCTCATACCATGGCTGCTTGGGGACTTCGGTCTCGAGTTTCCTGAAAATCAAAGCCTTCGAGATCAGGCGCTTGTACCAGAGGTCATCGTATTTTGCGTCGCTTTTTGACCAACTGTCACCGATCTCCTTCGCGAATTCGGCGAAGTTCTTCTGTGCGCCGCGCGAGACAATATGGGGGTACCCCGATGCAGAGAACACGAATTTGGCCAAGTCTGTTTTCGAGAAGAGCTTGGTCTTGGGAAATTCGAGGTCGAACTTCTTCTGCTGTGTCGGTTTGAGCTTCGCGCGCTCATTGATGTACTGGCCGCGCGACCGCTCGTAAAACCATTTGCTGTCATGCCGCTCGTTATCGGGGGCGGCGAAGATTGTACCGCGCGAAATCTGTTCCATGCGTACATGGAACGGATGATTGGAGAAGAAGTCCGCTGCGTTGACCTTGTTCTGGGTGTTGGCGAATTCGGAAATTTTCGGGACAATCTCTTCCGATCTATCTGGCGGGACTACGGTCAGCTTCATTTGCACGAATACCCGGTCGAGCTGTTCCTTCGCCAACCTCAGTGAAGCGTGTATCGATCCCGTTGTCTGTGCTCCGTTCACGATTTGCAGATTGTTGATCGATGAGACCGCCAAGCCCGAAGACGTCCGGACGCAAGTCACCCCATCGGCAGTGGCAGAGAGGCCATTATTGTACGGGAAGAACAGTTCCGGTGCGTCCTTAATCGTCTTCTGGATGCCCTTGTTGGTCTTCGCGCGCGCTTGGAGGAAGGATCGGACGTTCGCCTCCAGCAGGCGGGCACCCCATCTATCGTAGATGCTCGCGAGCTGGTGGCCAGGAACGATCATGAGATAGCTTTCGAGGGCAGCATTGTCCTGGGAAGCTTTCAACGCGGGGAGGGCGCCACCAAAATCCTTTTCGAAATCGATAAGCATGTCGGCGCGGGACTGACCCAAGCGCTCGTAACGTTCAAAGCGGGCAAGGTCCCATACCGAGTAGGTTACCGGAACCTGTTCCTTGTTATCCAGCTTTACCGTGTCATCACGCCCTACATATTGCCTGTTCGAGACAAGGATAAGCTTGACTTTCGACACATGCTGCCACGTGGCAATTATCAGATCGGATACTTGGAAGGCTGGATTGACCTCGTTGAGACCATCCCGGAATTTTTCGGAGCGCGCTTTGCCAAGGAACCGGATCAATGGATTGAGGAGAGGCGCGAGTTCGCTTTTTCCAAATGTCCGGACCTCGTCGGAATCGACAAAATCGCATACTATGAGCCCAAGGGTGCCGTCATTGTCTCGCGGGTCGCCGGAATAGCCATCAATGCGGATCTTTTTCCCGCCGTCGGTATCCTGAAAAAAGGCCCGGTCGGCAGCTTCCAGTTCGCCAGCTTCCGTCAGCCTTTCAGCCATTCTGTCGAAGAATGCCTCGATCATGAGGATGCCGCTTGTGTCGGCTTCGCGACGGAC
The DNA here is from genome assembly GCF_036571585.1 of Rhizobium sp. 268. NCBI lineage: Bacteria > Pseudomonadati > Pseudomonadota > Alphaproteobacteria > Hyphomicrobiales > Rhizobiaceae > Rhizobium > Rhizobium sp. 268. Next base: position 12,447 of record NZ_JAPPSO010000009.1, read on the forward strand.
GTCTGCCATCAGGTTCTGATGATATTCCTCAAGCTCGCTCATCAGGCCCTTCCTCAAACAGCGTTGCACGTACAGTTGCCCAGTCCGTATTGAAGGGCGCACAGGCATCAAGAGAGAGGGAATAGCTCAAGTTCGACACTCCAAGGGGTACTGGCGCCGCCAGCCTGGGGAAGGGATCCTCCACCGCGAAAAATTCGGCCTCGGATGCCTGCCAATGCCAAGCTGAGTAGTCATGCATCGGATCATATCCGGCATCTGCCAGTCGAAGATCGAACTGCGGGATAGCGGATGGTGCAGTGCGCTCCAGTGTTCTCGCCAACGCGGCCACATGGTCGGCAAGCGTCAAACCGTTCGGTGATTGAACCTTGTCGACCGTCAGAACGGCGAGCCAGAGCCTGCGGCCTTCAACCTCGGCAAGTTGATATTCGTTTGAGATCTTGACGAAAGGCTGCGAGGCACCACGCCGCGCCTTTACCTCGATACAATCAGACCTCAGTTCGAAATCTTTCGGCGCCCCCGAAGGACCTGTCCACGTCTCGATTGCGGCCTTTGCTCCCATATTCTCAACGAGGAGCTTGAGTATCTTCAATTCGCCGATGAGGCCTTTCTGCGCTTCTTCAGGGAGGAGGTCATCCTTTCCTCCGCGAAGAAGGTGATGCCAGCGAAATGTACGTCCGATCGCCTTTTGGAGTGCAGCCGCTTCGTCTTCCGCCGTTTCCGCAGCCGCAACGACGTCCCGGCAGAGAGTTTCGAACAGTTCCACTTGGGCGGCATCGTTGAGACGGATGTATAGGATTGGCCCGCCCGGTAGTGTCTGGAAGTGAATGTCGAGGCTTCGGAGCTTCGGCAGGTCGGGTAGCGGACTTGGCAACTGGGAAAGCTGCAACACCAAAGCTGCGTCTGATCGCGTGAGAACGGCCCAGAAAAAATTCCAGCGACCCGACGCATTCACTCGTCTTGTATCGACCTTGCCCGCCTCAAGTCCGGCCCAAGGCGTATTATTCAGGATCACCAAAGGCCTCCTCCTCGACTTCTTCTTCCCCGAACATCTCCCGCATGCGTATGGTGTTGACGACGTAGTCGACCGTCCCTCCCTGGATGTTCGAAGGAGGGAAGTAGATGCCCCACGCGAGCACATCCTCGGGAAGCCGTTGCTTGAGCTCTTCATCGCCGATTTCGGGATGAACGAAGCGGAGGATCATAAGGGGCCGTCGCCCTTCGATCTCAATGAAAATACGTGGAGGCAGTGTGCCCGACGCTGACTTGCCTTGGTCTCGAATGTAATTGCTCTTGGCGATTCCGATCTGATCTTCTGTCAAGCCCTCGCGCTCGTCGCCCGGTGAGCCGACACGACGGCTTGCTCCGCTGATCGCAAGTGTCCCGGCCTTCAAATTATCCGGTCCTACAGCACGGTTGAACGGCTTCATCTGAAGGCTACCGAGGTTTGGCGGGTCGACGCTATCCTCTTTCTGAGCGCTTGCGAAAAGAACGTCCCAATCCTTCAGTTCGGCTTCCGAGCGAGCTTCTATGTAATCTCCCATCAGCCGCGGATCGGTCAGCGGATCGGCCGGATCTGCGCGGAATATGTTCAGAAAATTGCGGACCAGTTCGACAGGAACGGCCTTGAAGAGATGTCCTCGAGGCCGCTCCTCGAAATGTGCCCCGCTGGCTTTGATTGCTTTTGCCAGCGCGATGCCCGCGGATCTGTTTCTGGCAAGCTGATCGCCGTCATTCTTAATGCGCGTTGTTTCGACCAGCCTGCCCGCAAGTCCGACCCTGACAGGGATTTGCTTGCCGCTGCCCATCTTGTTGCGCGCGGTGACTATCAGGGTCTCTGGATGGCTACGGACAGCTAGACCGAATTGCTCGGGCGTCGCCTTCACCAGTTCCATGCGCTTGAGCTGCGCCTGCAGATCTTCCATGGCCTCCTGGATGTGCGAGTACCAGCCGACCCCATCTGCTGGAATCCATAGCCTGCAAAGGTCCTCGTACCCTGGCCTGTAACCAAACCACCGACCCATTTGCATGAGCGTGTCGTACATCATGGAGTTTCGAAGGAAATAGCTCGTCGTAAGTCCTTCAAGTGTAAGGCCGCGTGAAAGCGAGAATCCCCCAACTGCGATCACTGTGACGCCATGCTCGCCACCCTTCTCATAAACAAGCGCTTCCGAACGCTTCGAAGCATTCACCTCGATGACGCGCGCAGCAATCAATACTTCGTGTAGTCGGGCTTGGATCGCAGGCCAGTCCGCGTTCTCCAGATCCGCGTACTCTGTTTCCCAGATACGATGAAGGGCGGCGATCTCCGGGTTTGCGAGTGCAGCCCTGCCTTTGCCGGCGTCTACTGTCACGGCATCCCGGATACGACCGACAATGTCACTGATCCGCGACCGCAATCTCCCCTGGACGTCTGTGAACCGCGAGACATTCACCAGCATCGAGGCATGGGATGCCTGCTGCCCTCTGATGTTGCGGATGGCGCGCGCGACCAGAAATGCCCGCACCGCATCAATGAGGCTTTCGGGCAGAGTATCGACCGAATGGTCGATCTTGTGCTTTATAGGAAAGATGTCCTCATTGTCGGCAATGAGCCGAACATGCTTAGTACGTGCGTCAATGAATACCTTCTGTGCGCCAAAGTAGTTCGAAGGCGCATCGAGGCCGATGATGAAGTGTCGGGGAAATAGGTCCTGCTTGAATGTCTCGTCGTCGGTGTCGGGATCGATCAGGATGTTCGCAAACGGGGTCGCCGTGTAACCAACGTAACAGCTTCTGTGGAAAAGTGACAGCAGTTCGCGGATTTGACCGTTGATTCGCGTAATCTCTTCCTTGCTGTAGGCGGTGTTGATCGAAGCGTTGTCAGCTTCATCGTCGATCAGCAGCATCGGCTGCTGCACCATCTGCGTGCCTTGGCTGACTGAATGCTCCTTCAGCCACTCCAGCAGGTTTTTCAGCGTGCTCGAATTCTTCTTGATTACCAACACAACGGGAACATTGTACTGGCCTATCTGGCTGGTATTGGTCGTCGCTGTCGCCTTGTTGAAGTCGCGCAAGGTGTTGGTGAGAGAGACCGGGAATTCTCGCTGATCGAAGGTGCCCACACCGATGATCTTCTGCCGCTGAGCCTTGTTCGCATGCGCAAGGCGACCGGTGTCCCGGCCAATGAATCCTTCGTCGATCCGCATCTGCGTCTGATTACGAAGATTGTTATGGATCCCGGCGATTACCACGATTAGCCGGTATCCGGCATCAGCCGCCTTGCAGATGAGCCCGGTGTAGTTCGCCGTCTTCCCGCTCTGGACATGGCCTACCACCATTCCCCGGCGGCCCCAAGGATTCAGGTTCCGCGGATTTCCAAGCCTATCGAGCACGCGATCCGTGACTTCATCGGTGGCGTCGATGACAGATTTGGGCAGCCCCTGTAGGCTGAGTAGCTGCCGATACCGGCCCCAGTAGAAGTTCCCGATCTCGCCGTTGATCTTCGCATCATGAAGCCACGGACGGAAATCTTCCGCGTCAACGATCGCGCCCAGCCCCATGCTGATGCCGTGCTTCTCTTCGATGAGGCGCGCAAGATCTTCAGCTTCGTCGGCGCTCACCTTCCCGGAAAACATTGGGGTATCGCGCAGTTGCGCGATAATGTCTCTGATCGATTGCGCCGTATGGGGACCCTGTTGCGAAGCCATGAACATTGCGGTCATGCCTTCAAGGCTGCTCAGTATCTGGTTCATTTAGCTCGATTAGCCTCGATAATGGCGTCTATGATTCGCTGGGTGTCGGACCACGCGGTCCGAAATGGATCGACATCTCTCATCAAGGCGACGATATCTTTGAGTTCCTTTTTGGCAGCCAGAAGGACGGAAAGGGTCGCCTGCACTGCTTGAGTGAGCGTATCCTCATCCACACGGTCCGGCACGACGTCCTCGGCGACAGCCGCCATATCCGCATGTAGCGTCTCAACTGGCAAAGATGCACCAACGAGACTGATGCAATTGAAGAAACCTCGCCGAAGATGTTCCGGGAGATTTTCGGCATACTCGGCGAAGATTGGATGTTCGGTGTTCGGCCTGTAGCGGATCTGTCCATCGGACTGAATTCTGTGCCACAGAGGTAATCGGTCGTGATCGACCAGCTTCTGCCCGCGTTTCCGGTAGGTGCGTTTGGACCCTTCCTGAATGCGTTCGATCACCTTCTTCAATCGGTCGCGAACCGCTGGAGGAAGCTGGGCCGAAGACTTTTTGACATCGATTTTCCAGTCGCTGTCCATGCTGTTGGAAATGTCGATCCTTACCCGCGACAACTTCGTTAGTTCGGACTGGCGGCAAAGCCCGAACCACGTGCCATGCAAGATCAAGCGTTCGCCTCGATACACGTAGAACCCCTGAGATTTCAGATGTCCCTCAGGCCCGCCGAGGTCATCCCAATCCGGGGTGCTCATCTGTTTGTGGTGAGGAATTGTGAAGCTTTGGATCTCGACATCGCCCTGCGGAAGGCTGATGATTTCCTCCGGATCGGCGATGGTGGCAGAGTTCTTGCGTGCGAATGGATCCAGTGGGCGAAGCTGTCGACCGTTCAGAAGTATCCTGATTGGTTTTGGATCTTCCAGGAAACGGTGGAATACCAATCGCAGGTGGCGCTCGGTTTCCGTCAAACGTTGATTTATTGTCTCTGCTCGTTTCGCGGCGTTCAGCTTGTAGCCGCCGCTCAAACGGTCAAGCTTTTCCCAGAGTACTAGGGTTCCGCTCTTGCCGAGCTGATCAGCACATCGGATTGCCTCTATATCGTCCAGAAGCTGAACGGACCACTCGTTGCGGCGAGCGACATCATCCAGGTCCCAAACGGCAGCCGACGTGATCCCGTTGGTGCGCGTAACGACCGTCAACCTACGGCATTGCGAGAAACTTGCACTCTTGAGGCCGAGCCCAAAGCGACCGAGATCGGCTTTTTCCCGAGTATCGAGGGGATTCCGGCTACCGGGACGCATAGCTGCCACCAACTCGTCCTCGGTCATTCCGATGCCGTCATCAGCAATCGCGATGAATGGATCTTCCGAAAATGTCTCCGTCAGTATCTGGATCCGGCGGGCGCAGGCGGTAATCGAGTTGTCAACGATATCGGAGATCGCGGTTTCAAGCGAATAGCCGATGTCTCTCAAGCCTTCGATCAATGCTGCAGCATGCGGTGTCGCGTCCGCCCTTCTAGCCACGAATCCTTGCTGCATCCACGAATCCTAACGAGTCCTTGAACTACCTTCGCGCGAAAAGTGGGGGATCGCAATATAGACTTAGGGTAAGATTATGAGTTCGTGCGAGTAAGCGAAGCGTAAACAAGATGTGCGATTTGCCGGGCAAGGAACGGCGGCACGGCATTCCCAACCTGAACGTATTGCTGCGTGCGATTTCCCATAAAGAAATAGTCGTCTGGAAACGTCTGAAGGCGAGCTGCTTCCCGCACCGTCAGACTGCGGCACTGAGCTGGATCGGGATGGATGAAATAGTGGCCGTCTTTCGAAATGTGGCTTGTGACCGTCGTCGATGCTTCGTTGGAGAGCTGAACTCGGAAACGGTCGGCGAAGATTCCGCTGTCCCAATTGCGGTGGTTTGGCCGAAGGATCTCAGGGAATTTCGAGGCCTTCGGGCTGTAACCATGCACCTTTCCGAATACGGCGGCAAACAGATATCGACAAAGATCCGATGCCATGTGACCGCGCGTGGCATGCTGAGCAACAGAAAGAAGTTCCGGACGCTCAAGCCATTGGAGCAATTCATCGTTGGATCTTCCGTAGCCGCTTGGGAGAGTGGCCGACGAGCGAGCCAACGGCAACATCTGCTGGAATTGGTCCATCAGACCACGGAGGGGTTGTTCCAGGGCAACGTCAGCACTGGAGGCCAAGATCTTGGCGGAGTCGAATAAGTAGTCGCTCCATCTCTCGAAGCTGTCTCCGGACCCGCTGATCCCACTGCGAAGGCGCCCCAGGGTGCTGATGGCGTCCTCGACCGTTCTGCGTTTTTCGCTGACTGGAACGCTCGCAGCCGAAGCGCGGGAAGCCAGGTCAGCTCGGATGCCGATGATGATCACTCGATGCCGTCGCTGTGGTACGCCAAACTCCTCTGCTTTCACTACAAAGTCGGACGGTTTCCTCGCTTGACGAAGAGTTGCTTGACCGTTCTCCACATGTACGGCGAAGAGCTCGTAGATATGGCCGTGCCTCGTACCCAACGAGGACAGGTCTTCCATCAGCATTTCGAAAACGCGGCGACTCTCTACGGTGGACGACAGCATGCCCTTAACGTTTTCCATCACGAACGCCGATGGTCTCAGGCGTTCCAGGACCCGTATGTATTCCCGGAAAAGGTAATGACGCTCGTCTTGTTCCGGTACATAGTCGCGTTTGCCGTTCGCTCGAGCTCGTCCAACCAGCGAATATGCTTGGCAAGGCGGCCCACCAATGAGAATGGTGTCATCAAACTTCTGAAGTCCGGCGATCGCCTCATCTATCGCTTCGGACGCGGCAGTCGTTCCGAGTTCGAGCTGTCTGGCCTCTCTCGATGCGTGATCCCAGGCGCCGTTGCCAACCAGGGCCCAATCCGGCTCTCCCACGGCGCAAGCATGAAAGTTGACGAACTCGGCCGGGAGTTTCCCATGCTCGGCGCGAAATGCTCTCAAGAAGGCGCGCAGCCGCAAGGTTTTATGCGCGGACGCATCCTTTTCTACGGAGATGCCGATACTAAATGGATCATGTTGGTCAACCGACAGAGATGAGAACCCTTCACCTAATCCACCCGGCCCAGCGAAGAGATCAATGATACCGAAAGTGGCAGGCAAGAACGACTCCTGATCGAATATGTTTTTGTCGGTGTATACTATGTGTAGCTGCAATTGCCAGGATACAAATGACTGATATTGTCGACCCTACGACACGATCGCGAATGATGGCGGGAATCAAGGGAAAGAACACGAAACCCGAGCTCGTTCTCCGTCGTGCACTTCATGCACAAGGGCTGCGGTTCCGCCTACACAGCACGAAAATCACAGGTGCGCCTGACATCGTCCTTCCAAAATACAAGGCGGCGGTATTCGTACATGGCTGTTTCTGGCACCGGCACTTTCGCTGCCGTTATGCGACAACGCCGTCCACCCGACCTGAGTTTTGGCAAGCCAAGTTTGCCGCCAACGTTGCCCGCGATGACGCCGTCAAGCGCGTGTTGCTCGATATAGGCTGGCGGGTAGCGACGGTTTGGGAATGTGCGTTGCGAAAGCAGGACCTAATTGAAGCGGTAGCTAGCCAGTTGACGGAATGGCTTCCGACCGCTTCAAAAGAGATAGAAATCGGGGAGGGTGAGGTCTAGTCGATCCGTGATCGTCAGCGGCTGCTGATCCAATCGAATACCGAGCTGACGAACCTGAACCGCTCACGCATTCTTCGCGAACCCACCGTGCATGTGGCCAGTTATCTGCCCGCCGCCCAGATCCAGAAACCCGCCATCGATCACCGAGACCGCCCCCTGTCGAGGAGCGAGCGCCTGAAGAACCTTCTCGCTGCCGCGAGGGGGAATGTGAAGGGCAGAGAGTATGCTCCTGTCGTATGCGCCCGTGTCGATCGCTATCCGGTCGTGGAAACGCTCCACCATCAATGACGATGTCGGTGTATGTCCATGCACAACGGTCTTTCCGAAGGATTCTGGGAAGCTCAGGAAGGGCTCCCGGATCCACATGAGCTTGTACGGATCCTGCCGAGCAAGTGGCACTCCCGGCACGACACCGGCGTGGACGAGAATGTGGTCATCAAGTTCAACGTACTTCTCGGCTCCACGCAGGATGGCCACGTGGTCGATGTCAACTACGTCAAGAATTCGATCCAGGTCGGCATTAGAGAAATCGAAACCGTAGGAGGCAAGGGTGGCTCCTCCTCCCATCTTGGAGATCCAGTGCAGAAGAAGCGCCTGTTTCCGGCTGGGATCCTGTTCATCGAGAATGCGGAGGACGAATGAGTCATGGTTTCCGAGAACCAGCCGGGAACCGGGGATCTGCTTGAGTGTCGACGAGACGAGGTTCATCGCTTCGCGGCTGTCGGGACCACGGTCGATGATGTCGCCAAGGAATACGATACGGAACGCATATCCTGTTCGTCCGGCCCGGTCCAAAATTCCGTCGAGAAGGTTGCGAAGGAGATCGGCGCGCCCGTGAACGTCGCCGATCGCGAAGGTATGAGTGCTGGTCAAGATCGTGAGGTCCCGTGTTGCGAGTAAGACCTCGCATGCAGGTTCTTGGAGAAACCTTTACGGAAATCCGTCGAGTCTCGAGACAGTTGACGGGAGGTGAATCCTTCCGGATGCATTTGCGGGCTCCGTTTTGGCGTCCATTAGTTCTTTCGGGATAGGTAGGAGAAAACCAGTGGAGCGGACATGAAGATCAAGACGGGCGAGCACGCGCGGCACACGGAAGAGAAGTTCGGGGTCACGGTACTCCGCAGCGTGCACGGGTGGTACTGGGTCGCCTCCGGCAGCGACGCCGACACGACCGAAGAGCTGAGGGAACTGGTGACCGAGATCAACAGACGGGACGATGCCTGGTGGTTTTTCGACCGGAAGCCGTGGACTGCGATCTGGACTCTCGAGCTTCCCCAGGCAGGCACTCGCCGCTGTGCAATGGTGTCGGGCATGGTCAATTACGCGCTGTCCACCCGGTTCGCACAGAACGAGCACTACGTCTTTCGCGCGCCCGAAGATGACGGCGATCTCCATGCGGTCCTTGAGGCGCATTTGCCTCACATTCAGGACGTGGCTGAGACAGGAGAGTGGCCTGCCCAAGTCGTTGTGCCGGGCGAGCCGCTCGGAGGGTGGTCCGATGGGCCACAGGAAAAACTCCCGGCTCTGCAAGGGCCACGGCGGTGGGAGATCAACTGCGGGCCGGACTATCGCTGGAGGTTTGTCTCCGACACCGAATGCGGATACGACCTGCCGGAGAGGGAGCTTCATCTCTTTCAGGCAGACGATGTCGGCGAATGGATCGTGCGGATCTCGGAAAAGACCGTGCAGCCCTGGTCGAATCTCGCCAGGGTCAGACGCTTCGACACTGCAGTCGATCTCGGGCATGGCCTGGGACTCTCATATGACCAAGCTCGCGAGATCGGGAAGCTCTGGATGGACGGGACAGAGCCGGAAGCGCTGGGCGTCCCCTACGAGCCCCGGCCCGAATACACGATGCGGGCAGCCTACGAGCGCGATGCCAAGCTCCAGCCCGTGGGGCGCGTAAGTGGTGCTGGTTGATCGTCGACAGGCGGATGAGAGGGGTAAGCGGTGTTCCACCTCCACCTTGACTCGAGGACAGCGGTGTCGACTTGTCCCGAGCAGCTTTTCTTCGTGATACCTTGGCCTGCCATCGTTGTCGGGAGGTCAAAATGTGCAAAAGAGCGGTTATCTACGCGCGGTATTCAACAGATCAACAGAACCCCGCATCCATCGAAACGCAGCTTGATCTGGGGGCCTCGTTCATCTCAGAACGCGGTTGGAAACTGTGCGGAACATTTGTCGACGCTGGTGTAAGTGGCGCGAGTTTTGAAACACGACCAGGCCTTCAGGCTGCGCTGACGGGAGCAAGAGAAGGAGCATATGATGTCCTTCTTTGCCTTACGCTAGACCGCCTCTCGCGAGACCTGGAACACAGCGCAAAAGTTCTAAAGCTGCTCCAATTCCACGAGATTGAGCTTTGGACCGTTCACGGCAGCTCCCAAGTGTCATCCATGGAGCTTGGGCTGAGGGCAGTCCTGAACAACGAGATGCTTGAGCAGGTTCGATACCGGACCAGGGAGGGTATGAAGACAGTCGCAAAGAAAGGTCGAGTACCCGGTGGCATCTGCTACGGCTACACGATCAAAAAGATGATTGGAGCCGACGGCGATCCGATCCGGGGCCTCAGGGAGATCAATCCCGACGAAGCGGCTGTCATCATCTGGATATTCAAACAGTATGTTAAAGGCCTCAGCCCTGACGCCATTGCTGAAATCCTCAACTCTCAAAATATACCAGGCCCTCGTGGGCAGGCCTGGCGAGGAACAGCGATCCGGGGACACCGCCGAAGAGGGACCGGGATTCTGAACAACCAGATGTACATCGGTCGCCTGGTGTTCAATAGACTTGCGTACCGAAAGAACCCGGTGAGCGAACGTCGGGTGTCTCGCCTTAACTCTCCGGATCAGCACGTCATTCAGGAGATTCCGATGCTTCGCATTATCGAGGATTCCCTCTGGAAAAGAGTGAAACATAGGCAAGCCTCGCCGCGCCATCAGAACAAGACGTCGAAACGAATGAAGCTATTGGTCGCGTCTATGCCGCCTCGTAGTTCCAAGAAAGGAGACGCGCGATCTCACTCTGCTTATGGCCGTTGACGATGGCAGAGAGCGTGCTGACCAGATACCCAAAACGGATCGACAGCATTGAGCTTGCAGGTCTCGATGAGCGACGCGATGGTCGCCCGATTCTCGGCTCCCGCGTCGTGCCTTGGGAAGTGGGCATTCTTCTGGTTTCGTTCACCAAAGCACCTAGCCGAAGGCCTGCAGACCCCGTCATAGGGTGCGAGATCATCCCGGAATCCGAAAGCGCAATTATCTCGGAACAAAGGGGGGCTCATCGGAACTGTAGCTTTGCGGGCCTAGATTTGGAAATCACGCCGATTCGCTTTACTTTACAGCTCGGTGTTTGCTGTGTGCCGCGGTCCATGGAACGCGTTGAACGGTGGTCGCTGCTCCCCGAAGAAATTAGTGAGCCGCTCACTATGCAGATCCACCAAGCGTTCCGCTATCGCCGGCAGTTCTGCCGCCGCCCGATAATAATCATCCAGTTCAATCGCATCAAGCATGGGCTCCCCATCGACCCTCAGCAGATGGTCGCGACCGATCAGGAGCCCTGCTTGGCCGAGTGCATTCTGGCTCTGAAGCCTCATCGCCGATGAGATGATCTCCTTCCAGTGCCAGATGCCGCCTTTCGTCATCTGGTCTTCTGAAAAAGCAAAATCGGATTCTACGCATCCGAGCGACAGTATTCGGATGTTCCTGCGGTCGATGTCGTAGCAGGCCATCGCATCGACGAGTGCGGTCATGACGGGGTTGTTAGCCCAGACGCCGCCATCTGCAAAATGCCGATCACCGTTTCGGTAGGTCGAATAGAAAGTCGGGGCTGCCGAGGTCGACAGCGCCACGTCGATCATCCTCTCCTTCCAGTCGCGCTGATAGTCACGGTGATGGGGAGTCTTGAAGAGGTGTACCTCGTTGTATTCGTCAAAGGATGGGATCACCAGCCGCCGCTCAGCGTCACCGAGCAGTCTCTCTCCGAAGGTCGCTGCAAGATTCCGTCTTAACGCCTCGCGCTCGTACTTGTACTGGTTCAGATTGCGGAGAAAGTGCCATGCCGACTGAAGTCTGTGCATTGTCCGGTTTCGATACTGGCGGCGGGGAGGGAAGATCTCCGCGCCGTGCTCCATGTAGATCGCAAGGATGTCTTTCGCCGAGAGGCCGATCGAGAGTCCGAGCGCGATGATGCCTCCAGTGGAGGTTCCGGCGATGTAGTCGAAGAACTCGCCTGCAGTCCGTCCGTTGCAGAAGCGTTCTTCGCAGTGTTTGAGCACGGCAGCCGGAAGGATTCCGCGGATCCCGCCGCCATCGATCGACAGTATGCGCATGTCGCCGGAGTGCCACGGAAGCGGAGGGCGAAGATCCGGCCTTGTACCCTCAGACCTTCGCGATCTCGGCTTCACGGGAGCTTCCTCCTGCATCGCCTTCTTCTCCTTCGTGCCGGGCAGGGCCGAACCAGATGTTGCTCACCCTCCAGGCTTCATACCAGTAGAGCCATGTGCTCGACCAAGGCACTGTGGTGTCGGCGAGATAGTCGCAGATCGACCACTCGTGATCCGGATCGAACAGACACAGGCAGGGGTCGCCTGCGGTGGGATCCCCTTGGGGCCAATACACGTGGGGCAGCTTGCCGTCCGCGTTCGGCCTCAGCTTGGGGCTGTCGACGAAGACCCGGGGCTGGACCTGCTTCACGGTCGTGTAGTCGAGCAGCCTCGGGACCCGATAGAAGATCCGGACTCGGTAGCTGATCTTGTTAGGCCGCAGGCTTCCGAGCCACACCGCCGTCCGATCATCCTCCTTCGTGACCTTCCAGTCCGGCAGCACCGCGCCCATGTGAGCGATCTGATCGTCAATCGACAGGATCTTCAATGAAGCCACCCATGTCGGTATTCGCCCTCGCCGGCACGATTAGGCCCGTCGAAAGAGCCGGCGCCGCCAGTGCGCTCTTCACAGCGCCAGACCTAGTGATCCCCAGCATGTTCTGCCTCGACAGCGTGCCCTGGCCCCGGTAGTGGTCCTCGAAGGCGCGATCAGCCGGAGTCTCTCCGAACAGCTCCCGCAGGATATTCTTTAGCTGCTGCGGATCCCATTCGCGGCCACGAAGCATCCTCAGATGCCGGACAAGCCGGATCAGTTCATCCCGCCACAGTCTCTGAGCGCTCCTGTCCTCCGGCCAGCGGTCCGTGAATAAGTCTGCCGGGTGCGCCGGGTTCGCAACGACGAGCTTCCGAAGTTCGCGCTCCGCGCTCTCGATCTCCCGCTGCATGTGGGTGGCGATAGTGATCAGCTCGTCGCACAGGCTATCACTCATCTGACCAGCATCCAGTGCCATCGCGGCCATCACCACCGACGGAGGGCGACGGCCGTCGCGCCCGCGGAACTGGACGTCGCGGAAGCGCTTCAGCAACTGGATCGCAACGAGGCGAGGGGACTTCTCCTCGATGGGGACGTGCTCCGGCATCGGCTGTGTCTCGGCCCGCTCCTGCAGAAGGCCATCTGCAAGGAGCCGGCGCGCGCGGTAGCGGGAGGCGAAAACGTCACTGGATTTGATGCGGGCGTTGAAGTGGAGCGTGAAGGCCTTCGGGTTGACCTCCTTCGTGTACTTCTCATCGCGCTTGACGTTGTGATGGAAAAGCAAGCCTGATCGTTCCGGGCCACCGGGTATCCTCGCAACAGGCATAAGGTCTACTGTGACGCCGTCAGGGTAGGTGACGGTCACGCAACGCGTGTTCCGAGTCACCTTGAAGTCATAGTAGCGGCTCCCCGGATCGCCCTTCACGGCCTTGTAAAGTTGATCCAGCATCCATGCGGGATCGGTCCCGATAGGAAAGTCGACTTCCACGACGACGTCGACGTCGTGCTGCATGGATCTGACGTGGGAATAGATGGCGGCCGCGATCGAAAACGATCCGGAGGGGTAACATTCGCGAACCCTGCCCTCGAGTGGGCTGCCCTCGCGGTCTACGTGGGCGCAGAGCCCGAGGAAGTGGTCGGCGGCTTCCTCATGCTTTGTCTTGGGGACTTGGATGCGTCTGGCGATGTCGATCAGTATCCCATCAAGGGGATCGATGCTGGCTGCGAGATCGAGGTTGATGAGAATTCCCATGCCATTGTCTCCTTCGATCGAGCGCTGACGCTCTACTGGTCGTTGCGGCCGCCTCCGCTATTGATCATCCCCCGATGCGTCAATTCTAGCTTTTCTGAGCTTTTCCCGGCAACCGAAGCTGCCGGGAGACTTCTTTTTCAGCGGTCTAAATCGTTGATTCAATGACATTCCAATGGCGCAGTGACAAACCTAGTGGCGCGGCACACAGAGGAACTCCGAGAGTCTTCAGCTGCACCCGCTCGTCGCACCGCACGTGTCGCACTTCTCGCAGGTCCCATTCCGCACCATCGTGAAGTTCTGGCACTCCGAGCACATGTTGCCGGTATAACCCTGCATAATCGAGCGCTGGCGGCGTTCGGCTTCCACCTTTTTGGCTTCGGTCTTCGCCGTTGCCGCGTCCGCTGCCGCCTTGTCGGAGAAAAGGGCGGTGGCGTCGCTGGTGATTTCCTCAGTTACCTCTTCGGCGATCTCTTCGGCCAATTCCTTGGCGCGCTCCTCGTAGTCGCGCTTGAAGGCGACGATTTCGGAAGTGGAGATGGCTGCGGTCGGTTCCAGTTTGCGGGCAGCACTGCCGGCAAAGGCGGTGACCGTGCCGGTGGAAGCGGCGCGGGCAGGGGCTGCAGTGGCAGCACCCTTGGGTTCGCCGGCCTGGCGTTCGCCGCCGGTGCCGGACACCAGCGTCGGCTTGTAGCCGCGGGTCCAGCCGGTCGACAGCAGGTTGGTCTTGCCTTCCTGGATGCCCTTGCCGAGTGCGGTGTTGGAGAAATCCGACGTATCGACATGGGCGAGGTCATGACGGCCGAGATAGGAGACGGCAAGCTCGCGGAAGACATAGTCGAGGATCGAGGTAGCGTTCTTGATCGCGTCGTTGCCGATGACCATGCCGGCCGGCTCGAACTTGGTGAAGGTGAAGGCCTCGACATATTCTTCGAGCGGCACGCCATATTGCAGGCCGAGCGAGATGGCGATGGCGAAATTGTTCATCATCGCCCGGAAGGCAGCGCCTTCCTTGTGCATGTCGATGAAGATCTCGCCGAGGCGGCCGTCGCCGAATTCACCGGTGCGCAGATAGACCTTGTGTCCGCCGACGGCGGCCTTCTGGGTATAGCCCTGGCGGCGGTTCGGCAGCTTCTCGCGTTCACGCGAAACGCGTTCGATCACCCGCTCGATGATCTTTTCGGTGATGGTGACGGCCTGGGCGGCGACGGGCGCCTGCAGCAGGTCCTCCAGCGCATCCTCGTCGTCCTCGTCCTCGATCAGCGAGGCATTGAGCGGCTGCGACAGCTTCGAGCCGTCGCGATAGAGCGCGTTCGCCTTGAGGCCGAGTTTCCAGGAGAGCAGATAGGCGTTCTTGCAATCCTCGACGGTCGCCTCATTCGGCATGTTGATCGTCTTGGAAATCGCACCCGAGATGAAGGGCTGGGCAGCAGCCATCATCCGGATATGGCTTTCCACCGAGAGGTAGCGCTTGCCGATTTTGCCGCAGGGATTGGCGCAATCGAAGACCGGCAGATGCTCGGCCTTCAGGAAGGGCGCGCCTTCCAGCGTCATCGCGCCGCAGACATGGATGTTGGCGGCTTCGATGTCCTTCTTCGAGAAGCCCATATGGTCGAGCAGGTTGAAGCTCATGTCGGCGAGCTGTTCGTCGGAAACCTTCAGCTTCTCCTTGAGGAAGTCGGCGCCGAGCGTCCACTGGTTGAAGACGAACTTGATGTCGAAGGCGCTCTTCAGCGCCGCATTGACGGCTTCCACCTTCTCGTCGGTCAAGCCCTTGGCCTTCAGCGTCGACGGGTTGATCGCCGGTGCTTGGTTCAGGTTGCCGTGGCCGACGGCATAGGCCTCGATTTCGGCGATCTGGCTCTCGGAATAGCCGAGCGTACGCAGCGCGTCGGGCACGGCGCGGTTGATGATCTTGAAGTAGCCGCCGCCGGCGAGCTTCTTGAACTTGACGAGGGCGAAGTCGGGCTCGATGCCTGTCGTGTCGCAATCCATGACGAGACCGATCGTGCCTGTGGGGGCGATGACCGAGACCTGGGCATTGCGGTAGCCATGCTGTTCGCCGAGCGCGAGCGCCTTGTCCCAGGCCGATTTGGCGTGGGCGGCAAGATCCTGATCCGGGTTTTCCGAATGGATCAGCGCGACCGGGTCGATCGACAGCGCCTCATAGCCGGAGGTTTCGCCGTAAGCGGCGCGGCGATGGTTGCGAATGACCCTGAGCATGCTGTCGCGGTTCGGCGCGAAGTTCGGGAAGGGGCCGAGCTCGGCAGCCATTTCGGCCGAGGTCGCATAGCATATGCCGGTCATGATCGCGGTCAGCGAACCGGCAATGGCGCGGGCCTCAGTGGAGTCATAGGGAATGCCCGACGACATCAGCAGGCCGCCGATATTGGCGTAGCCGAGCCCGAGCGTGCGGTATTCATAGGAGAGTTCGGCAATGCGCTTCGACGGGAACTGCGCCATCATGACCGAGACTTCGAGCACGACAGTCCACAGGCGAACGGCGTGTTCGTAATCGGCGATATTGATGCGCTTGGTGGCCTTATCCTTGAACTGCAGCAGGTTCAGCGAGGCAAGGTTGCAGGCGGTGTCGTCGAGGAACATGTATTCCGAGCACGGGTTCGAGCCGCGGATCGGGCCGCCGGCGGGCGAGGTGTGCCAGTCGTTCATCGTCGTGTTGAAGTGGATGCCAGGATCGGCCGAGGCCCAGGCGGCGTAGGAAATCGTTTCCCAGAGATCGCGCGCCTTCAGCGTCTTCATCACCCGGCCGTCCTTGCGGGCGGTCAGCTTCCATTCGCCGTCATTTTCCACGGCGCGCAGGAAGTCGTCCTTGATCGAGACGGAGTTGTTGGAGTTCTGGCCGGAGACCGTGAGATAGGCTTCCGAATCCCAATCCGTGTCGTAGGTCTTGAATTGAAGATCCTTGTAGCCCTGGCGGGCGAACTGGATGACGCGCTGGACGTAGTTCTCCGGAACCTGGTCCTTCTTGGCGGCGCGGATTTCGCGCTTCAGGGCAGGGTTCTTGGCCGGATCGAAGCAGTCGCCGTTGTCGCCACCTTCGCAATTGAAGCAGGCTTTCATGATCGTCTTCAGGTGCCGGGCGACGACCTTCGAGCCGGTGACGAGGGCTGCGACCTTCTGTTCTTCCTTGACCTTCCAGTTGATGTATTCCTCGATATCGGGATGGTCGATATCGACGACCACCATCTTGGCGGCGCGGCGCGTCGTGCCGCCCGATTTGATGGCGCCGGCGGCGCGGTCGCCGATCTTCAGGAAGCTCATCAGGCCGGAGGAGCGGCCGCCGCCGGAAAGCTTTTCGCCTTCGCCGCGCAGCATCGAGAAGTTGGAGCCGGTGCCGGAGCCGTATTTGAACAGGCGCGCCTCACGCACCCACAGATCCATGATACCGCCTTCGTTGACGAGATCGTCCTCGACCGACTGGATGAAGCAGGCATGGGGCTGCGGATGTTCGTAGGCCGACTTGGACTTGGTCAGCTTGCCGGTGAAGGGGTCGACATAGAAATGGCCCTGGCCGGGACCGTCAATGCCGTAGGCCCAATGCAGGCCGGTGTTGAACCACTGCGGCGAGTTCGGCGCAACGCGCTGGGTGGCGAGCATATAGGCAAGCTCGTCCTTGAAGGCCGCCGCATCTTCTTCGGACGAGAAATAGCCGCCCTTCCAACCCCAATAGGTCCAGGTGCCGGCAAGGCGGTCGAAGACCTGGCGCGCATCGATCTCGGAGCCGGTCTGCTCATCCTTGGACAGGGTCTTCAGCGCCGCATCGTCGGGAACGGAGCGCCACAGGAAGGAAGGAACGTCGTTTTCCTCCACCTTCTTCAGCCGGGTGGGGACGCCGGCCTTGCGGAAATACTTCTGCGCCAGAACATCGGTCGCGACCTGGGAGAACTGGGCGGGAACGTCGATATTCTCGAGGCGGAACACGATCGAACCATCGGGGTTCTTGATCTCGCTGGTCGCCTTGCGGAATTCGATATCCGCATAGGCGCCTTGGCCGGCCTTCGTGAAACGACGTTCGATGCGCATGGTCTTGACCTCGTGTTGGCGCCCAGTCCCCACGACCGGGGCGCAAAATTCCTATCCGGCGGCACATTGTCGTCGTGCAGCCAGTCTCGTTTCCGTATTGTCACAGGGGTGTCATCCGGAGATGTCCTTCCTGTATCTTGTGGTGATGGTGGCTGCAAACGCTAAATATAGTATTAACAGCTTATTATCGCCAGTCCCGACGTCACTTTTTTTGGAGGCTGAAAATCGCGCAGAGATCCTGTCAGGCCTGACACCGTTCCCGGCCAGTCGCCCTGATTCCGCGTCCTAATTTTCAATAGGGAACCGGGCTCGTTACCTCCGGTCCTGTCGCCGCCGCAACATCAGGGACAGTAAGTTTGAAACGGGTGATTCCGTCAAGGGCTGGCCGTTAATTGATTGCTAACCACAACATCTTGTGGATGCGCCTGTGGAGATTGGGGAAAGCCGGGGAGCCCTGAAATTACAATGGCTTGCAGGCGCTGCCGGCCAAGGAAAATGCCGGAACCACAAAAAAGCGTCCTGCGGCAAATCTTGTGATGGCATTTCCCGTGCAAATGCGCATGCCGATTCGGCGCCGAATTCAGCCCTCTTCAGAGCGCGTCGATGGCGATGGTGACGGTGGCGACGCCGATCGCCTTGTCCTCTTCGTCAATGACGACGAAGCTCGCCTGCGTTTCGAGCATCTGGGTGGATTGGTTGCGTTCCGCCCGGTCGATGAAGATCTCTCGCGAGCCGTCGGCGAAGGTTCTGAGGTATTTCTCCTCGTCGCCCTGCCAGTAGTCGGCGGTGATGGTGCTTTGCCCCACATTCAGTCCATGACTGTCGGTGACGAAAAATTCGACGATCGCCCCCTGCGAGGCGTCCTGCCTGGTTTTCAGGTAGTTCGACACGGATTTGTCGAGCAGCAGCTGGACCATCTGCAGATGGTGCCGATCGACCTCCGACCGATAGGTCTCATCGAGGACCCGCATGTCGATTTCGCTGACATCGGTGAATTTGGCATTCTGCTCGGCGATGGCTTTCAGCACCAACGGCGTTTCCACCATCGGCCGGATCCGCGTCTCGACATAGTCGCGCACCAGGGGAACATAGGCAGGCTCGGCGCGGGCAGGCGTGAGGGGAAGCAGACATGCCGCCAGCCCGACGGCAACCACCGCAACATGTCCCCACCGCGCCATCGTCGTTTCCTTCTACCGCATCGTTTGCTGCACGCTTTAAGCGCAGTTTGATACGATTCGCAGCTGCCGAGTTTATGCGAATAAGTTAAAATAGATGTGCAGATCCCGATAGCGGATTCAGGAAACCTCGCCGACAAAAACTGGAACAATTTCAAGTGGTAAATACGAGGGGTGCGCGCTGCGACCTATGGGCTCAGCGCGGCCCCTTGGCGATCGGCTCCTGGTAGGTGAAGCCCATGTCCCAAGGGAAGTAGATCCACGTATCCTGGCTCACCTCGGTGATGAAGGTATCGACCGTCGGAACACCCTTCGGCTTTGCATAGACGCAAGCGAAATGCGCCCGCGGCAGCATGGTGCGCACCTGGTCGGCGGTCTTGCCGGTGTCCGTCAGATCGTCGACGACGAGCACGCCTTCGCCGCCGTTTTCGGCGAGCTCGGGCGCTATTCCCTTGAGCAGCGTCATGTCGCCCTGGTTGACGTAGTCATGATAGGAGGCGACGCAGACGGTCTCGATCAGCCGGATGTTCAGTTCGCGCGAGATGATCGCGGCCGGAACGAGGCCGCCGCGGGTGATGCAGACGATCGCCTTGAACGTTTGATCGAGGCCGGCAAGCCGCCAGGCAAGGGCGCGCGCATCGCGGTGGAACTGATCCCAGGAGACGGGAAAGGCTTTATCGGGAAGGGACATCGGGCTGCTCCGCGGCATGAAAAATCAACACGCCGTTTGCCGGCGACCGGAGGGGCTTGAGGCGGCGATCGGCAAAACAAGAAATCGCGCGAGCCGGAACTGCGCGAGATCGCGCGCTGCACTGCGCGAGTTGTGCCGAGGCCCGAAGCCGTCATCGGTCGGCGCAATTAACGGAATTTGCCGGCAAAAGGCAAGAGCAGCCGATCAACGCGACAGAAGCGTCAGCGCCGTCATCGATTGCAGCAAGGTCCTCGTCGTGCCGCCGAAGATCATCTGCCAGAGCCAGGAATGGGTATAGGCGCCCATCACGAGAAGATCGATGCTGTTGTCCGAAAGCCGGTTCTCGATGACGTGCGAGGTGTTTTTATCCACGCTTCGAGCCGTCGAAAGCGTCGTCTTCACGCCGTGGCGGGCGAGCGTGGCGGCGATATCGGTGCCTGCCGTCAGCGGCGACTGCAGTGCGGTGTCGGCCGGATCGACCGACAAGATCTCCACCGCGTCGGCCGCCTTCAGGATAGGCAGCGCGTCGAAGGTCGCGCGCGCTGCCTCCTTCGAGCCGTTCCAGGCGATCAGCACGCGCTTGATCGGCTTTGGCTGACGGATGATGTAGGGGATTATCAGCACCGGCCGGCCGGTTTCGAAGAGAAAGCTGTCGACGTCGACATGGCTGTCGGAGGATTTGGCCGGATCGGCCTGCGAGGCGATCAGCAGATCGGCGCTGCGGGCGCTTTCGATCAGCGGTGCGGAGCCGTAGCCGATGGAGGTGGCAAAGCTGCGCCACTCCGAGGAACCGCCTGAGGCCTCAGCCTTGGCGCGAAAAATCCGCTCTACCGCGATCGTTTCGCCATGCGCCATATCCTGCAGCGCCTGCACGGCGACGGGATCGGGGATTTCCATCGGCGCCACCAGCGGTACGGCGGAGATGTTTTCGGCATGCAGGCCGATCACATGGGCGCCGCTTTCGGCGGCAATGGCAAAGGCGAAATCGGCGACGGCGGCGCTATTGTCTGCTGTATCGAGAATGGCGAGAATGGTTTTGTAAGACATATCAATTCTCCTTGCGCTGAAATGGCGTGCGCGAGGGAAGGAATGCACCGGACCGTTCTTCCGTTCCTTGACGGGGATTAAGCCTGATCCCCGCTTCCGGTTATGCCCTCAAGCCTCGGCGGAATGGTTATCGGCGATGTCCTTCCTCTGGCGGATGACGTCGATCATGTCTTGCACCGCGGCGCCGGCCGCATCGATTGCTGCCTGCGCGCGGCCACGCACGACGATCTCGGTCGAGAATTTCTGGCCGATATAGCGGGGGTAGGAGCCGATGCTGGTTTCCGGATGGGCTTTCTGGATCGCCGTCAGGGGCGTACCGATCTCGCCTTCGCCGTAAGGGCAAGCGATGGCGAGCGAGAGCACCGGCGTTCCGGTTCGAAGCATCGGCAGCACATTGTCGACCATCGCCTGGAAGACCTGCGGCACGCCAGCCATCACGTGGACGTTGCCGATGATGAAACCCGGCGCCGTCGACACCGGATTGGCAATATGGACAGATCCGCGCGGCATGCGCGCCATGCGCTGGCGCGCCTCGGTGAATTCCATCTCGCGGCGACGGTACATATCGGCCAGCAGCGTCATCGCCGTTTCGTCATATTCGCACGGCACCCCGAAGGCCTTGGCGATGGCATCGGCGGTGATGTCGTCATGCGTCGGCCCGATGCCCCCTGATGTGAAGACGTAATCATATTTGCCGCGAAGCGCGTTCAACGCCTCGACGATCGCCTCCTCATCGTCAGCGACGATGCGCACCTCCTTGAGATCGATACCGGAAAGCGTGAGCAGATCGGCGAGGTGGCCGATATTTTTGTCCTTGGTGCGGCCGGAAAGAAGTTCGTCGCCAATGGCGAGCATGGCGGCGGTAACAACGGTGGCGTGGCTCATGGGATGTTCCGTGATGTGAGGCTGGTGAATAGGTAGCGCCCTTCGGCCGCTTTGCAAACACTCGCCGATGCGTCACTTTTACCGAAACTAAAACAACGAAGAATTCAAGTGCGGCTCGCTCCACGGCACCTCCAGCGGGCGTGGCGAAAGCGCTAGACGCCGACGAGCTATAGTTCCCAGGTAATCACTGCGTCTCTCGGATTGCAGGCAAACGGTTTACAAGCTATGGCGGGTCTGTCGGCGACAAGGCAATTAGATCGAAGTGCAAAGCCCCCAAACCTTTTCAGCATTTCCCTACCTGGCGATGGATCGCTGCCTTCCAGATTTGCACACGATCCGGCAGTTCGCGCGCCGGAATCTACGCTGTCTTCGCAGTAAGCAATCGTAGTGGGGGAGAGGAACATAAGATCATGACTGTCCTTGCGGTGTGGCTTGTCGTTGCCGCGATTTTACTGTTTGGCCTGACCCTCAATCGCGCTCTTGTGCTTTGGCTAAACCGCGGCTTTCATCCGCCTGTTCGTGACGGCACGGATCTGCTCTTGAGCGGTATCTTGCCGGGGATTGCTCTCGTCGGTGGTTTGGCAACGGCCCTCGGAGTCATTCATCTGTTGCGCATAGAAATCGTGTTGCCTCTTGCCGCGATTTTGATGATCTGGCGACGGAATGATGTTCTGGCGACTTTTGTTGATTTGCGCAATCTGGCGGGGGTGGGCGTGCGGGCGACTGCCAACGGCAATCCCTTTCCTCTTTTGGCATCGGGCGCATTTATTGTCTTGATTGGGGTGATTTCGGTAACAGCGCTCTTCCCGGCAGGATCGGCGGATGTTTGGGCATTTCAGATTCCGCTCGCGCAAAGCATCGTTTCCCATGGTGGGTTTGTCACGCCGCAGATAGGCAGCAATTTTTACGGAAACATACCGCTTTTCTTCAATGTGCTTTTTGCCAGCACATTGCTATTCGTCGATCACTGGCTCGGGGCGGGCCTGATGAACGCGGCGATTTTCCTCGGATTTTTGTTATTGCTCACAAGCTGCGCACACCGCTGGCGGGCGGCTGGATTGTTGCTGGTTTTCTTCCTGATCGTGTTTCAGCCCTTTTTTACGCCAGGCGTGGCAGTCCCTTTAACTGATCTTCCCAGATCCTGTTTTTCGGTTGCCGCCGTCCTTTATCTCTGGCGCTATCTTGAGACCGGCAGGCCCTCTGAGATCGTCTCTTGTGCTTTGCTCGTGGGTGGCGCAGTCGGCGGCAAATACACCGAGCTTCAGATGGTTGGCTTGATCGGTTTGGCGCTCTTGCCGTCGATCTATCGCGGCAAAATGCCATTTTCGCTTTTTTTGACCTGCCTGGCCGCGTTTCTATCCCTTGCGGGCTACTGGTACATCAAAAATCTCATCGTGCTCGGTAACCCTATCTATCCTTTCATTTTTGGGCATCCCGGACTTTCGGATCAGTGGATGGCGGACTACAGACTTGAGCTCGGCCGTGCTTTCGATCCGGCAAACCGGGTTTTCGTGATCGATCTTACGACCCGCCAGGGTTGGCACGACTTCTTCTTTATCTTGCATGATTGGTTTCTGGATCGCCGGCGATATGCGATCGTCGCTCTCATCCTGATCATCGGCGCATTGCTCGCGTCGTTCAGAAGGATATTTGTGCTTGTAGCGACAACTGCTGCGATGTTCATCATCTGGTACGCCGTCATGTTCAACCATATCCGATGGGCGACGCCGGCCTATTTGCTATATTTTTCGACCGCTTATATTGGCGCGAGTCTGATCGTGGAAAAAATTGCAGTCAGCAAAACCGCTCAACCGGGCGGCTTTGTGTTCGACATGTCTGCACGCCTGCTGGCAGGACGTAGGGCCATCAATGGCCATTTGTTTACGCTTGCAGTGGTGGTTATCGCTCTTGTGGTGTTCTGTCTTCCTGCAGTCAAATTCGTTTATCGGCCCAGCCGCCAACCCTATTCCTGGATGGAGCAGGGAGTCATGGAAGTCCTGATCGGCCGGCAAAAACTCGATGGCTTTCTTGGGGCCCAGCGTGAAGGTTACATCATTTATCGCTATGTTGCGGCAAATGATTTGAGGACTGTATTTCAACCGTTCGACACGGGCAGCATTTTATTTGCGGCCGCCTACACGGGAGGCAGAGATAGGGGATGGTTGCTGCCCCCTTATATATTTCCCGACTCCGAAAATGATGTGGACGCCTTCGTCAAACGTAACAACATCCGGTACTTTATCCGGGTGACGGAGAAACAGGAATTGTTGGCCGAACGCGTTGGCGCCGCCAAGTTTGGGTTGGCGCAAATAACCATATCGCGAATGTTGCCGGAATCGACTTTGTTGCTGAAAGACGGATTTGGGTGGGAACTGTACCGGTTCAACGGTTTTCCCTCGCAATGAAACCCGCAGGGCTGCGGTGACGCCCATCTTCTCATGGGTGGCCTGATTTGTATGGCATATGGTGCGGACGGCGGGGGTCGAACCCGCATAGCCTAAGGCCGAGGGATTTTCTTACCGCTACGGCTTTCGCCGCCGCCTTCCGGCGTTTGTGGTCTGGACTATACCTTCACCCTAGCGTCTGCCTTAGGTGCTGCCCGTCTAGTCTCTACACCTTCCCCTTGCGGGGCTTGGCTCGGGATTGCCATCTGACAGGTTTCCCCGACTTTGAGCAGTTCTACATCAGGCGTTTCCGCCAGTGCACTCAATTTTGCTTTAAGTCCCTTGTGTCTACCGATTCCACCACGTCCGCGTGGTTCTCCCTGCTAACAAAGAGAGGCGGCATTCTCAACCGATATTCAGTGGCGAGGTGCGATTCCGTTTCAAACGCTGGAAGCCCTCCATACCCGGTCGCTCGAATGTCCGGCTGCATTCGGCAGTAAAGCGACAATCCGGTGCGCCGATCAAAGCTCCGACAAGCAACTGAACATTAGGAAGTTTTAAATTGACGCTGTCCCCATGCCGGGCGCGACAGTCGATTGCGAAATTTCATGCCAGTCAGCGTAGAAAACTTAACACAACCCCTGCGACAGAAGCTTGTTGAATTTCGCAGGACATTGGGACAAAGTGCTGGCTGGGGTAGAGTTCGCGATTTTTACTGTTGCAATACGTGCACTTCACTTTTCATTGTGAGCGCCGGGACATGTGGTGACTTAAAAGGCAAAATGGCTTTTGTTCTGAAGACCTTCGGGAGGTTGCAGCTCGTCGACGAGGAGGGGAACGCTGTCGCGTTTCCCGAGAAAGGCCTGCTGCTTCTCGCCTATTTGTTTACAACCGATCAAGGTTCGGCGGATCGAACGACCTTGGCTCGCTTCCTTTGGGGCGAGGCCGACCGGGAGGTTGCACTGTCGACTTTGCGGAAGGTGATTTCGAGAATTAAGGCCCGTCAAATCGATCTTGGGGTAAACATCCTTTCATCTCAGGGCAACGTGCTCACTCTCGACCGGGGGGCACTATCGTCTGACATGCTCCTGGCCGACAAGGAGGAAGAGGTTGAGCCGTTCTCCCGGCTGAGACAGCTGGTGACGCTGATGAACCAGCCTTTTCTCGAGCCGGTTCACAGCCAGAGCCGCCAGTTTCAGTATTGGCTCGCCGAACGTGAAAATTACCATAACGAGCTTCTCGCCAATACTTTGAGAACGGCGTCGCAGCTGGCCCCGTCGCGAAAGAACGCCGAACTCCTGAGGAAGGCGGCGGTTATCTTGTTTCGGACCGAGCCGAAGGATCCCGAGACGCTGCAACTGCTCATAAAGATCCTCAAGGCGGAAGGGGAAGTCGAATTACTTCGGAGCTATTTCGAACAGCGGCGCAGTGCGACATCGAGAGGCAGTTCCGCGCGTACCGGATCCGACGACGGTGACACGAAATACCTGCGCCCGCCATCCGCGTCGTCAAAGGCGAAACTTGAGGCTTCTCTTCCCCTGGAGCCCGAAGATATCCGGATTTCCATTCCCCGCCTGGTGCTGCTTCCCCCTAAAAATCAATCCGCTCGGCCGCAAGCCGGTTTTTTAGCTGCGTCTTTGGTGGAGGATATAACGATCGGATTTTGTGTCTTCAACAGCCTGGAGGTCATAGCCCCGTATTCGGCGGTTCAAATCGGCCACCAGGTGGAGACGCAGAAGGCTTTCTTCGAACGCCATTGCGTCAACTATATCCTCGACACCCGGATCAGCAATATGGGCGATGAGGTGACGCTCTTTGCCCAACTGATCTTTTTCGATCAGAATCAGATCGTCTGGGCCGAAAGGTTCAGCCTCGATCGTATGGATCTCGCCAGAGACAGGCGAGTTGTTGCCCGGCAGATCGCTCTCTCCGTATCCAGCGAAATCGAGCGTCATGAGGCGTTGCGCGAAGATCTGAACCCGGTTGCCTACCACAGATATCTTGTCGGCAGGCGGCATCTGGCGCGGTTGACGCTTCCGAACCTGCGGCGCGTCCGCAAGGAGATGAAAGCCGCACTCAGCGTCAGCCCCGATTTCGCACCGGCGCTAAGTTCGATGGCGCGGACCTACTCCAAGGAATGGTTGCTGACGGCTCGGGGAGATATCGATCTTTTGCAGTTGGCGGAGACCTTCGCCAAGCAGGTCACCGAGATGCGTTCGGACTTCGCCGATGGCTATCGCGAGCTCGGTGTCGCCAAGTTGTTGCAGGGTGCCTTCGATGAAAGCGCCGAAGCCATGGAAGTGGCGGAAAGCCTCGCCCCGCACTACGCCGACGTGATTGCCGACTACGCGGACACGCTGGTTCATTGTTCGCTCCCGGCCATGGCCTTGCGAAAGATCGAGCGGGCAATCGAGCTGAACCCGCTCGGTCCCGACACCTATTTCTGGACTGCTGCGGGAGCAAACTATGCCCTCGGCGAATTCGAAGCTTCGCTGGACTATATCGGGCAGATGGCCGATCCTCATTTAGCGGATAGGTTGTCCGCTGCAAATTGGGCCATGTTGGGTCATCAGGACAAGGCGCGGATCTTCGTACGAAGGTTTCGTGAAGGCAATCCGCACTTCGATGTGGACAAGTGGTTGTCCGCAGTACCAAGTAAAGAGCAATGGCATAAAGATCTTTATCGTGAAGGCCTGAAGAAAGCTGGATTTTAAACATCAATCGTTAGAGAGGGCAAAAACATGGCTACAGTTGTTGTTATTAGTGTTGATGGTCAAGACGGGCTATGGGTCGCTGATCTGGACGCCGGCACAGTACTGCCGCTCCCGGTCCCGAAGGCGGGCGGCCTGAAAGTCGTGACCGATCTTCGCGCCACCGGCGCGACGGTGACAAAGGGCGTGAATGTGGCTGTCACGGTCAAGTCAGCGGAAGCGGCATTCTCTGGCCATTATGACGGCTAGGGTTGAATGATTGGCGCCATAGCGCCGTTGCGTTCCGGATTGCGATCTTAGGAATTCGTGCACAGGCGCGAGAGACGGCGAGGGGCATTTGACCTCCTCGCCGCCGAGCACCAATCCGGCGCTGCACTGATGGGATCATAGTCGTCCCCAGCGCCGATCAAGTGTAACGGATCTCAGCGACAGTCTATCGGCCCTGGTAATGCGGGGTTCGGTTCTGCTTGCCCACGCACCTGCTTAATACCGGTTGAATATACATGTATATTGTGGATATAAGCGTGTTATTGCTTGACAAGAGCGTTTTCGGTGTAAGGATTGCGCCGCGGCGGTTGAGTAAGTGTTGTCTTGTGGGAGTAAGGCGATGGTTTACGATTGGACTGGTGCCAGGGTTCGGCGCATCCGGATATTCAAGACCAGTATCGCGCTTGTTCTGGGAACCGCGATTGCTGCAATACCGCTGTTCTTCTGGGCCGTGGAGTTTCGCGGTTTTTAACCGGAGATAATCAGCGTCTCGCGCCACCTGTTGATCACCCAGCCGGCCAGCAGTCCGATGGCGGCGCCCATGGCCTTGATGCCGGCATCATGCAGGCGCGGATGGCGCGTCGGCGAGAGGTACTGCAGATATTCGATGGCGACGGTACCAGCGATCAGCAGCACGGCCACCAATTTCCACTGTTTCGGATAGGCGAGCGCAAAGGCGAGGCCGACAAGAATATAGGCGCTCGCGCGGTCGGTATCGACAGTCGTAACGGTCTCCGGCCTCAGCCCGATCGGCGAAACCGTCACAAAGATGATTAAGGCGAGCAGCAGCCAGGCGAGCGGCCTTGCGAATTTGAACATGATCATGGCTTCATATTTAGTGGCTCGTCTTTTCATTGACAGTTAAAATCAGTTCATGTGCCGGCTATTTCGCGGTGGGCTTAAGAAAAGCTTTCGCAAACAGGGCTTGGACCGAACCGTAAACGGCCGAAGCGGCCTTTCCTATGCCGGCCGGCCTGTGCCATAGCGGCGGTATCATTATGAGAATGGATCACGCCCGTGACGAGACTTGATGTCGAAAGCGCCGAAGAGGCAATGCGCAGCCTTTTTCCGGCAACGCCGCTGCAGCTCAACGATCATCTCTCGGCGCGTTACGGGGCCGATATCTGGCTGAAGCGCGAGGATCTATCGCCGGTGCGCTCCTACAAGATCCGCGGCGCCTTCAACTTCTTCCGCAAGGCGATCGGGCAGGGTGCTGCCGGCAAGACCTTCGTCTGCGCCTCGGCCGGCAATCACGCCCAGGGCTTCGCCTTCGTCTGCCGCCATTTCGGCGTGCCGGGCGTCGTCTTCATGCCGGTAACGACACCGCAGCAGAAGATCGACAAGACCCGCATGTTCGGCGCCGAATTCATTACCATCCGGCTGTTCGGGGACTTCTTCGACCAGTGCTACCAGGCCGCGCGCGACCATGTCGAAGCGGTCGGCGGCGTCATGGTGCCGCCCTTCGACCATGCCGATATTATCGAAGGGCAAGCGACGGTCGCCGCCGAGATCATGCAGCAGCTGCCTGAGGGAACGGTCCCCGATATGGTCGTGCTGCCGGTCGGCGGCGGCGGGCTTGCCGCCGGCATCACCGGTTATCTTGACGGCATCGTGCCGAAATCGGCCTTCGTCTTCACCGAGCCCGCCGGCGCACCGAGTCTGAGGCGCAGCATCGAGGCAGGTGAGGTGACGACGCTTGCCAAGGTCGACAACTTCGTCGACGGCGCTGCCGTCGCCCGCATCGGCGACCTGAATTTCGCCGCGCTGCGCGATTTCCCGGCAAGCCAAGTGCAGCTGATGCCGGAGAACGCCATCTGCGTCACCATCCAGGAGATGCTGAATGTCGAAGGCGTCGTGCTGGAGCCGGCAGGCGCTCTGTCGCTGACGGCGATCGCTGCGATGGACGCTCAGGCGATCCGCGGCAAGACCATCGTTGCCGTCGTCTCCGGCGGCAATTTCGATTTCGAGCGCCTGCCTGACGTGAAGGAAAGAGCCATGCGTTACGCAGGGCTGAAGAAATATTTCATCCTCAGGCTCGCCCAGCGCCCCGGCGCGCTTCGGGATTTCCTCAATCTGCTCGGCCCTGACGACGATATTGCCCGCTTCGAATATCTGAAGAAATCGGCGCGCAATTTCGGCTCGATCCTGATCGGCATCGAAACCAAGGCGCCGGAGAATTTCGCCCGGCTGATCGGAAATTTCGAAGCCGCCGGCATGGGTTACGAGGATATCACCGAAAACGAGATCCTCGCCAACCTGATCATTTGACTTGGCGACAGCAATGCCATCGTGCTAAAGGCGGATCATGGCTTCGTTCCTTTCAAATCTCTTTTCGATGTTCTCCGGCGGCGGCAAACCGGCTTCCGAGGCGGCAGGCCCTTCCGGCGAGCCGCAGCTTTATAACGATTGCACGATCTACGCGGAGCCGCGCAGGGAAGGCAGCCAATATCGCCTTGCCGGTCGCATCGAAAAGAAGGTCGGCGACGAGGTTCTGGTGCGCAATTTTATCCGCGCCGATCTGTTCTCGTCCTCCGACGATGCGCTCGAATGCACGGTGCGCAAGGCGCAGCAGATTATCGATCAGCACGGTTCGTCACTCTTTGGTGACGGTGAGAAGCTTCGTCAGGTCTGAGACCGGGATATCCGTCGCATCCATGCGTGGCCGCAATTATTCTTCTTTTTCAATCCTGTGACGCGGCGACACCGTCGCGGATCGGCATCTCGCTCACGCAATCTTAAAGGGTTGCAGTCAAAGGTGTCGCCTGCAGCATGTGCAGGGCCGCCCTCGTGTTTGACTTTTTCGGACAATCGACCAAAGGATCCGCTGTCGCGACCGTTGCGCCCGCGTTCCGTCCAGGGCGCCGGCCTGAAGCCGGGGTATGGTGATGGAGACGCTCAACCTCGCCCTTTTCGTCGTCGAAGCCGTCGCCTATTTCGTGCTGATGGTGACGCTTCTGCACTTCCGTCATCGGCTCGGTCTCGGGGTTTTCCTGACGGCGCTCGGCGTCATGCATTTCATGGAAACCTACCTGGCGGCGGTCTTCTATGTCTCGCTGCCGTTCGGGGATGTGTCGCCGGGCTCGTCGGTCTTCTTCTCCGGCAAGCTGATGATGATCCTGATGCTTTACCTACAGGAAGATGCCGCGACGGTGCGCCAGCCGATCTATGGCCTGTTCCTCGGCAACCTGCTCACCGTCGGCATTGCCTGGGTGCTGCAACTGCACCTGCCGCTGCAGATGTCGCCCGCCCACACGCCGGATGTCGATTTCCTCCAGGAGATGGGCTGGCTGATGGTCTGGGGCACGGCGCTGCTTTATGTCGATTCGCTCGGCATCATTCTGCTTTACGAAAAACTCGGCGATTTCTTCCGCCGGCGCGTCGTCCTGCGTTTCCTGATTTCGGGCTTCGTGCTGCTGACCTTCGACCAGATCGGCTTTTTTGCAGCGCTGAATTATTTCCTGGATGTGCCGATCGCCGCATTCTGGGCAGGTTGGAAGGCGAAAATGCTTGCCGTCTGCCTCTATGCGGCAATGTTTGCAATCTATGAATATCGTATTCGCCGCGGCGGCAAGGCCGGCTCCGCGCGTTCGATCAGCGACGTGTTCGGCGACCTGACGTTCCGCGAGCGCTACAACGATCTTCTGGAGCGTACCGGTCGCGACATGCTGACCGGCGTCTATGACCGGACGCGCATGGAGGTGGAGGCGCCGCTGATGATGCGTGAGGCGCTGAGACAGGGTCTCTACGCCACGGTCCTGATTATCGATGCCGATCACTTCAAGGATGTCAACGACGGCTATGGGCATCTCCAGGGTGACGAGGTGCTGAAGGCGATCGCCGCCCGCCTCGGTACGACGCTGCGCTCGAGCGACCGCATCTTCCGCTTCGGCGGCGAGGAATTCGTCGCCGTCTGCCCCGGCACCGATCACGAGGAAGCTTTGCTGCTTGCCGAACGCCTGCGCTGGACGATCGCCACCAGCGTCAAGACGCCGGATGACAAGCCGGTCACGGTCAGCATCGGTGTTGCGACCGCCGACGAGGACGGCGTCGATTTTACCGCCGTGCTGACGGCTGCCGACGGCAGGCTCTACGCGGCAAAGAAGAGCGGCCGCAACTGTGTCGTCGGCCGTTCCGGTGTCGTGCAACTCGGTTGACCCGATCAAACGCAGTGCGTCCGCTGCCGGTGTTTGTGATGTTGCATAAACCGAAACGCCTGACAGCGATATCATGCCTTTTCAATGGGTTATAATAACAATAAAAACGGCTTGTTAGCACAATGCAAACGTGATCTCCATTGCCGCAACGGATCAGCTTTCCTGCAAGGGGCTTGGAGATATGAGTGATGCAGCTGTGCGAAGGAAGGTCGATGGCGGCGAATTTGCCGTTTTGTGCATCGGCGGGTTTCTTCTGTCGATCGCCTATGGCGTGACCTTTCTGATCCCGGTGCTGGTCGGTCAGCGCGGCGGCAACGAGGCGCTCGCCGGCCTGATCATTTCGGCCGCGACCGTCAGCACCGTCATTCTCGTGATCCTGTCCGGCCACATCGCCGATGCCATCGGCTCGGCGCGGGCGGTGGCGGTTTCAGCGCTCTTTCTGGCGGCATCCGGGTTGGGATTTGCCACGGTCCCGGCAGCCGGGCTTAGCCTGATGACCGTCGGTTTCGTCCTCGGCATCGGCTGGGGCACTTTCTATGCGCTCGGGCCTATTCTGGTGGCGGCGATCACCGAACCCGAGCACCGGATCAGGTTCTTCGCCCTGCTGTCGGGATCGATGATGTCGGGCATCGGCGCCGGACCGATCATCGGCCGTATTGCCACCGGCTGGGCCCTTCCGATCGAAACGGCCTTCGCCTTTGCTTTCCTCTCCAGTCTCGCCGGCGGCGCGCTTTATTTCCTGCTGCATCTCAGGCTGACCAATGCCGGCAAGATTTTGCCGCATGTCAACAAGATCTCCTTTGCCGCAGCGCGTCAGGTGATAGGTTCGCGGGCGATCTATTCCATCGCCATGGTCGGCATCGGCGGGGCGATTTTCGGCGGGCTCTCCAGCTTTCAGACAAGCTACGCCAAGGCGCACGGTTTCGATTATTCGCTGTTCTTCATCGGCTTCATGTCCGCCGCCATCCTGAGCCGGCTGTTCGTGGCGGGATATGTGGTGAAGAGGGATCCATTCTATTCGCTTCTGGTGCTGACGAGCGTGACGCTGGCATCCATCCTGCTGTTCCTGGTGGTGACATCAAGTCAGCTGGCCTATCTCGGAGCCGCGGCAATGCTGGGCCTGGGCTATGGGCTGACCTATTCCGTCATCAACGGACTGGCAGCAAATGAAGCGCCCGCAGGTCTCATGCCGCAATCGCTTCTCTTGTTCTCGCTGTCCTATTTCATCGGCGTCTTCGGCTTTCCGCTGATCGCCGGCAACCTCATCGTTTCCTCCGGGATCCAGGCCATGCTCCATGTCCTGCTGCTGCTTGCCGTCGCCAATCTGGCAATCGTCCTGCTTCGTGTGGTCGACCGCGCAAGGAACCGCTGATCGAGGGCGGGCAAGTCCGATTTGCCCGACCCTCGCTGGCTCATGCGGCGCGGAAGATCTTGGCGCCGGAGGGGGCACTCGTCATGCCGCCGTCGACGGTGATCTCGATGCCGGTGACATTGGCAGAATCATCCGAAGCCAGGTAGAGCGCCGCCTTGGCGATTTCGTCGGCCTCGCTCATGCGGCCGAGCGGGCTCATGCCGCCGATGCGCGCCTCGAGCGCCGACATCGCATCTTCCGTCTGGGCCATCGGCGACCAGATCGGCGTCTTCGTGCCGCCGGGTGTCACCTGATTGACGCGGATGCCGCGCGGCGCGAGTTCGGAGGCCATATTGCGCGTCATCGCCCGGACCGCGGCCTTGGTCGCCGCATAGGCCGACCAGCCGGGAGCGCCGAGCACGGCGTGCACCGAACCGTTGAGAATGACCGAACCGCCGTCGCTGAGATGCGGCAGCGCCGATTGCACGGTGAAGAAGACGGCCGTGAGATTGGTGCTGATGATCTGATTGAATTGCTCCGGCGACGTGTCACCGAGCGGTGTCGCGCCGCCGATGCCGGCATTGGCGAAGACGATGTCGAACTTGCCGACCTTTGCGGCGGCTTCCGCAAAGGCCTTCTCGGTGGCGGCGGCATCGGTGACATCGACCTTCAGCGCGACGACGCCGGCCCCAAGCGCCTTTTCGGCGGCGGCGAGCGTTTCGGGATTGCGGCCGGTGATGACGACCTTTGCACCCTCGTCGATGAAGACCTTGGCGGTCGCAAGACCGATACCACTGTTGCCGCCGGTGATCAGCGCGACCTTGTTTCTTAGACGCATGATTCATGCTCCTCTTGGAAATGGCAACGATCTGGATTATGATCGTTATCTACAAGGATTATGATTGTAATCTACATGAGTCAAGCAGCATGATGCCGAAAAGTATAAGCGGTTTTCGACCGACATCATGCTCGTTCGAAATTGATACGGGGAGATTCGGATGGGTCGTTCGCAGCTGGAAAAACAGAAGACGCACGAAAAGATCGTGGAGACTGCGTCGAGGCGGCTGCGAGAGGAGGGGCTGGAAGGTGTCGGCGTCGCCGACCTGATGAAGGAGGCCGGATTGACCGTTGGCGGCTTCTACAAGCACTTCGCCTCCCGCGACGATCTTGTCGCCGAGGCGATCCAGTCGGCTTTCGATTCATGGGGACGCAAGCTGGAGGCCGACGGGATAGACCCGGCGAAGATGACGGCCGCCGATGTTGCCGACCGCTATCTGAGCGCCTATCATCGCGACAATCCCGGCGAGGGCTGCCCCTTCGCCGCCCTGACCTCCGATATCTCCCGTGGCGACGACAAGGCGCGGGGGATTGCGACGGAACGGCTCCGGCTTAATTTCGAGGCTTTGGCGAGCAAGGCGTCGGGAGCCCACGCGGAAAGACGGCGCAAGGCGGTCATCGCCTTCGCGATGATGGCCGGCGGCGTCGGCCTTGCCAGGATTTCCTCCGATGAGGCTCTGTCGGCCGAAATTCTCGAGACGGTCCGGGATTTTGTCGCTGCTATCGACAAATGACAAACGGCCGGCGAATGCCGGCCGCTGCACTATGGTAAGCGTTGAAGAGCCGATTAAGCGGCCAGCGCGATTTCCTGGACGCGCGTCTTGGCAGCGTCGATGGCCTTTTCGGCAGCTTCAGGACCGAAGGCGAGGCCTTCGACGTAGATGGTCTCGATGTCGGTGATGCCGAGGAAGCCGAGAACCGACTTCAGATACGGCACGGCGTGGTTCAAGGGGGCAGCCGGTCCCTGCGAGTAGACGCCGCCCGAGGTAAGCACCACGTAAACCTTCTTACCGGTGAGCAGGCCGACCGGGCCGCTTTCCGTGTACTTGAACGTCAGGCCGGCACGGGCGACGTTGTCGATCCAGGTCTTCAGCGAGGAGTAGATGTTGAAGTTGATGAGGCCGGTGCTGATGACGATCGTGTCGGCGGCAAAGAGTTCGTTGACGAGTTCGTCAGACGTCTTGACGGCGGCGACTTCCTCGGCAGTGCGGGCCTCGGCCGGCTTGCGGATCGCGCCGGTGAAGAGGTCGTCGATATGCGGCAGCGGGCTGGCGGCAAGGTCGCGGCGAACGAGGACGCTGCCTGGATTCTGGTTCTTCAGCTTCTCGGCGAGTTCAACGGCGATCGGCGTCGAGAGCGATTCGGCACGCGGGCTGGACGTCAGAAGAAGGATGGACGACATGGTGCATTTCCTTTCGAATTGGATTTGTCGGCCCGTTTTGGGAGGTGAGCCGCAGTCTCGAAGCGGAAAATAGGTCTGGCTTGCTATCGAAAAAACGGTGATAATGTCGATCGAAACTATCGATGGAATGGATGGATATGCTTCCGAACCCGACCCTGGACCAATTGCAGGTGTTTTTGACCGTTGCCGAGACCGGCAGCTTCTCGGCTGCGTCGCGGGCGCTGAACCGGGCTCAGTCGGTCGTCAGCTATACGATCGCCAATCTCGAGGCGCAGCTTGAAGTGCCGCTTTTCGAGCGCTCCGGCGCCCGCCAGCCAAAGCTGACGGAGGCGGGCAGGGCGATGCTGGAGGATGCGCGCCGTATCCTCGGCGACCTGCAGGTCATGCGGGCGCGCGTCAAGAGCCTGAAGGAAGGGCTCGAAGCGGAGGTTTCCGTTGCCATTAGCGTCATGGTGCCCTCAAAGGCCGTGGTTGATGTGCTCCACGAATTCCGCGAGATGTTCCCATCGGTTTCGCTGAACCTCAACGTCGGCGAGCTCGGAATGGTCATGGATCTGGTCATGGGCGGCAAGGCGACGATCGGCATCGGCGGAGCAGTTCTGAAGCAGGACGATTCGGTCGTCACCGAACGGATCGGTCACTCCTTCATGATGCCTGTCGCCGCGCCTAACCACCCGCTTGCCGGGCTCGACCGGCCGCTGACGCTCGGCGACGTGCGCGATGAGGTGCAGCTCGTCGTCACCGATGCGTCGGGCCTGACGAAGGGGCGCGATTTCAACGTTTTGTCCTACAAAACATGGCGCGTCAGCGATATTTCGACGAAGCATCAGCTGATCAAGGCCGGCCTTGGCTGGGGCGGACTTCCGGCATCGCTCATCCATGACGATCTCCTGAGCGGCGTGCTCATCCATCTCGATCTCGATGCCTACGAACAGGGGGAGTATCCCATCTATTCGATGCGCCGGCTCGCCAACCCGCCCGGACCTGCCGCCACCTGGATGATCGACGCGTTCCGCACCCGGCTTACCCATTGCCCGAGCCAGGCGGATTTCCACGCCCAGATCGCGGAACTGCGTGAACCCGCAATCCCGCTCGCGGCCGAATAGGGAAGGCGCAGCCGACGCGCCTTCGTATTTCTTTTGGTTAGAGAACCAGCCTGAACTTCGAGAAGCCGTCCGCACCGTCGCCGGCATCCTCGATCTTGACGCTCTTGACCGCAGCGAGGAACTGCTTTGCCTTCGGGCCGCTCTCGAAGGTTGCCGTCGTGCCCGGCAGCGGCTTGAAGGTCCAGTTCGCATCGGCCGACGGATTGATCGTGCCCTGGTCGTGGACATAGCGGACAATGACATCGCGGTTGGTGTCCGGCGCCTGGAAGATCACCTTATCAGTGGCGATCTCCGGGAAACTGCCGCCGCCGCCGGCGCGGTAGTTGTTGGTGACGACGACGAATTTCTGGGCGGGATCGATCGGCTTGCCGTCGAAGGCGAGGTTCTGGATGCGGTTGGCATCCGGATTGATCGCCTTGCCGGAGGAATCATATTTCGGCGGCTGCGACAGGTCGATCTGGTAGGTCACGCCGTCGATGACGTCGAAATTATAGGACGGGAAATCGTTGTTGAGCAGCGGCGCATCCTTCGCGCCGGCGTCGATGTGATTGAACATGCCGGCCGACATTTCCAGCCAGTTTTTCACCTGGGCGCCGGTGATGGCAACGGCCTGCACCGTATTCGGGTAGAGATAGAGGTCGGCGACATTCTTGATGGCGATATCGCCGGCCGGGACGTCGGTATAGTAATCGGCGCCGCCACGGCCGCCGGCCTTGAAGGGGGCCGCCGCCGAAAGCACCGGCAGATCCTTGTACTTGGTATCGGCCAGCATCTGCTTGATGTACCAGGTCTGGGCCTGGCTGACGACCTGCACGGAGGGATCGTCGGCGACGAGCGCGAAGTAGGAGTAGAGCGGTGCCGACGTCTTGCCGACGGGGGTGCGGACATAGGCAAGGGTGGCCTCGTGTTCGGCCTTGGCGGCTTCGACCACGTCCTTCTTGTCGGCGTAATCGGCAACCACCTTCTTCTTGTCGTCGCGATGATAGATCGGCCGTGCTTCCGAGGTGAAATCAACGATCTTCCAGCTGTTGCCGTCCTTTTCGAGGAGCAGGTCAATAAGGCCGAGATGCGAGCCCCAGAATCCTGCCATCACGGCAGGTTTGCCATGCAGCGTGCCCTTGACCGGATCGGCATTGGCGATGCCGTCCCAGCTCTTCGGCCCGGGGAAGACGAGATGCTGATGGCCGGTGAAGATGGCGTCGATCCCCTCGACGGCGGCGAGATGCAGCGAGGCGTTTTCCATCTTTTCGGACGGCGCGGCTCCGTCGATGCCGGAATGGGAAAGCGCGATGACGATATCGGCGCCGGCTTCCTTCATGGCCGGAACCCAGGCCTTGGCGGCCTCGACGATATCACGCGTCTGCGCCTTGCCTTCGAGGTTCTTGATGTCCCAGAGCATGATCTGCGGCGGCACGAAGCCGATGAAGCCGATCTTGACCGGGCTCTCATTGCCGGCGCCGTCTTTGATCTGTTTTTCCACGATCATGTAGGGCTTGAAGAACAGATCGTCCTGCTTCGGGTCCGAGGCGAGCTGGCCTTTGGTCAGATTGGCGCAGACGAAGGGAAAGTTCGCGCCTGACAGCACTTTGAACATGAAGTCGAGCCCGTAATTGAACTCGTGATTGCCGAGCGTTCCTACCGTGTAGCCGAGCGTGTTCATCGCCTTGATCACGGGATGGACGTCGCCGTCCTTCATGCCGTGCTGATAGGCCATGTAATCGCCCATCGGATTGCCCTGCAGCACGTCGCCATTATCGATCAGCAGCGAGTTGACGGCCTCGGCGCGGATCTTGTCGATGATCGTGCCGGTGCGGGAAAGCCCCATCGTGTCGTTCGGCTTGTCGGCATAATAATCATAGGGAAAGACGTTGACGTGAATATCCGTCGTTTCCATCAGCCGGAGATGCGCCTGGTTGGCGCTGGCTCGCGCGCTGAAGGGATGCAGCAGCACCAGGGCGGAGGTGGCGGCAAGGCCGCCAAGCAGGGAACGGCGGCTCATCACGCCGACATCGAAAATGGAAGACATCGAAACTCTCCTTGAAGGATCATGCATCGTCCGGCCCGTCAGAATTAGGACGATTTGGCGAGGAGTACACTGCAAAAATGACAGGACGGCAAAACAATGAGTAGCAAGGGCGATGTGGTTTTGAAATGCAATTTATGGTGCAGACGGGGCCGACGGGGACAGGATCAATTATAGGCTCAGCGCCTGACTGCCGCAGCCAACTGCCGCAGCCAGGGCGCGGTCAATCTGGACGTCAACGTCGGCCGCTGCGACTGGACGATCTCAGCCGGATCTTCGGCGCGAAGGCGGTTCAGCGTAACGGTTTCGGCGTCGACGTTGCCAAGTGAGGTGGGCGGTCGGCGTTGGTCGCGGCTCTAAGCTGACGCACCGCCAGGACCGGCCGAATTTCCTTATGGAAAAAGCGGAAATAGGAGGAGACCTGTGCCCGCGCATTCGAATTCACGTCGAACTGGATGCCGACACGGCCGTTGTGCTTCCAGCGGATGATGCCTTCGAGCAGACCGAGGTTTTCAGCTTCGATGCGCACCTTGCTGCCGGAGGCTGCATGGAGCGGCGTCTTCGTCTCCAGGGCAGCGCCGGTCACCGACAGATTGAGAATGCGGGCATCCACTTCACTGTTCAGATGTTTGACGCTGCCGAAGACCCGGCAGTTTTGCCGGTCGGC
Source organism: Rhizobium sp. 268 (assembly GCF_036571585.1). Lineage (NCBI taxonomy): Bacteria > Pseudomonadati > Pseudomonadota > Alphaproteobacteria > Hyphomicrobiales > Rhizobiaceae > Rhizobium > Rhizobium sp. 268. The sequence continues at coordinate 50,642 of NZ_JAPPSO010000009.1, forward strand.
TTTTCGCGCCGTGATTTTCAAGTTGCGGGTCATACGGTCTCCCTTGGATACGTCAGGGGAGCATAGCGCCCGAAAATTGAAATGGTTTTAGTGGCTTGGCTAAAATTGCAATGAAACTTCAGTTGGCCATGGCGGCTCTGCGCCCCACGACATGCTCGCGCCAGACGGTGAAGATGCCGGCGGCAACGACGACGATCGAGCCGATAATCGTGTTGAGGCTGAGCGTTTCGTCATAGATCGTCACGCCGATGATCGAGGCGTAGACCAGTGACAGATACGTCAGCGGCTGGACGGCAGCGGCATCGAGAAGATCATAGGCGCGGATCAGGAAATAGTGGCTGGAAATGCTGGTCATGCAGACGAGCGCCATCCAGCCCCAGTCTCCGGGCGACATCCAGCTCCAGTAGAACGGGCCGATGATGGTCATGGTGATGCCGCCGATGACGCCGGTATAGAAGAAGCTGGTCATCGCCGAATCGTCGCGGCTGACGAGACGGGTCGCGATGACATAGAAGGCGAAGTTGAAGCAGGAAGTGATAGCCAGAAGCAGTTTCACATCGAAAAACTCGCCTTCCGGCTTCAGGATCAGCAGCACCCCGAAAAGTCCGGCGCCGATCGCCACCCACCGCCGCCAGCCGACCCGCTCGCCAAGGATCGGCATTGACAGCAGCGCGATGAGGATCGGCGTCGCTGAGAAGATCGCTTGTGAACGGGCAAGGCCGATTATGGCAAAACAAGTGATGGCCAGAACCACCTGGACCGCAAGCAGCACGCCGCGCACCACCTGAAGAAGCGGGCGTTTGGTGTGGGCCGTTGCCTTGAGGCCGCCGCGCATCTTCGAAGCGAGGATGATCGTGAACAGCGCAAAGGCCCAGTAGCGGATCATCGTCACGAAGATCGGCGGGTAAGCAGACGCCAGATGTTTCGAGATGGCGTCCTGGAGAGAGAAGATGGTAATCGCCAGCAGAGCGAAAATATAACCGTGGGTCTTCGATGTCATGACATGCCGTTGAGCGGGAAACACCGAGAGTCTGGTCAGGCTTTCAGCGAAGATGCAAGGTCTCAAAGCCCGACATTCGGCCTGTCGATGATTTCTCTGAGGGCAAAGCTCGAATTGATTTTGACCACATGGGGAAGGGCCGACAGCCAGTCGCGATGGATGCGCTCATAATCCTCGAGATCGCGGGCGGCGACCCTGAGGATATAATCATATTCGCCCGACATCAGGTAGCAGACGAGCACGTTGGGGCAGAGCTTCACCGCCGCCTCGAATTCCGCCAGGGTCTTGGCGAACTGGCCGGAGAGCGAGATATGCACGATGGCGATCATCTTATAGTCGAGCGCCTTATGCGAAAGCCGCGCGTGATAGCCGCCGATGACGCCGCTTCTCTCCAGAATGTCGAGCCGGCGCGAACAGGCCGAAGGCGACAGTCCGATCTTTTCGGCAAGCTCGGCGTTGGTGATGCGTGCATTGGCCTGCAGCACCTTAAGAATCGCAAGATCGATGGTATCGAGATCGGCCATTCGAAGAACTTTCGAAAAATAACGATGACAACGCAATAATCTCCGAAAAATCGCGTTTCGGCAAATCGTCTTTGCAAGGACATTTCATCGCCTTGGTGGTTGGATTCATCATCCGAGGAGATCCGCGGTTGCGGGATGACAGGAGAGGAACGCCAATGCGTGTCGGTTGCCCGAAGGAAATCAAGAATCATGAATATCGCGTCGGCCTGACGCCGGCTTCGGTGCGCGAATACGTCGCCCATGGCCACGAGGTCTGGGTGGAAACCAAGGCGGGCGCCGGGATCGGCGCCGATGACGCCGCCTATGCCGCGGCTGGCGCGAAGATTGCCGCCTCCGCCAAGGATATCTTCGAAAAATGCGACATGATCGTCAAGGTGAAGGAGCCGCAACCCTCAGAATGGGCGCAGCTGCGCGACGGTCAGCTTCTCTATACCTATCTGCATCTGGCGCCCGATCCTGAACAGACCAAGGGTCTGATCGCCTCCGGCGTCACCGCAATCGCCTATGAAACGGTTACCGACGAGCGCGGCGGCCTGCCGCTGCTGGCACCGATGTCGGAGGTCGCCGGTCGCCTGTCGATCCAGGCGGGCGCGACCGCCCTGCAGAAAGCCAATGGCGGCCTCGGCGTCCTGCTCGGCGGCGTGCCGGGCGTGCTGCCGGGCAAGGTCGCGGTTATCGGAGGCGGCGTCGTCGGTCTGCATGCCGCCAGGATGGCCGCCGGCCTCGGCGCCGATGTCAGCATCCTCGACAGGTCGCTGCCGCGCCTTCGCCAGCTCGACGACATCTTCTCAGGCCGCGTTCACACCCGTTATTCCAGCATCCAGGCATTGGAGGAGGAGGTCTTCTCGGCCGATCTCATCATCGGCGCCGTGCTGATCCCCGGTGCGGCTGCGCCGAAGCTCGTCACTCGCGAGATGCTGTCCGGCATGAAGAAAGGCTCCGTCATTGTTGACGTCGCCATCGACCAGGGCGGCTGCTTCGAGACCTCACATGCAACCACCCATTCCGACCCGACCTATGAGGTCGATGGCGTGGTGCATTATTGCGTCGCCAACATGCCGGGTGCTGTTCCCGTCACCTCGGCGCATGCGCTGAACAATGCCACGCTCGTCCACGGCCTGGCGCTTGCCGATCGCGGCCTGCGTGCCGTCGCCGAAGACAAGCATCTGAGGAACGGCCTCAACGTCCACAAGGGCCGCATCACCAACAAGCCGGTCGCCGACGCACTTGGCTACGAAGCCTTTGCGCCGGAGAGCGTGCTGAACGTAGCGTAAGCTAGCTGACTCTAGGTGACGACTTACTGCGCTATTTTCGGCCGGCAGGGCGGTATCCGAAGGGATGCCGCCTTCTTTGTATGACGGCGCACCTGTAATCGAACCGCGACCGTTGGCGGCGTTGGGGCTATGCTTTTCCTCGTCACGCAGCGCGACGAGTTGTGTCCCGCCCGATCAGTTGCCATCGTATCATGCCGATGGGCAGTCGCCATCCAAACGGAGCAGCAATGACGGTTGATAGTCGAGAGCAAACATCGCCGGTTCCGCTTCGAACATCACCTATCGGCCTCGAAACATATATTGCCGGCAGGACACTTGTCAGCGGGGATGGACCAGCCTGGACTGATATATTCGTGCAGGTGTTTTCCCGCCTGAAGGTGCAACATCCCTTTCTTGTCCCAGCGGTCGCCGAGCCTCTCGTTGTTTGGGTGATCTCAGGTCAGGCATGTGTCGAGGAACGCGATCTGGGCGGGGAGTGGGAGGCCAATACAGTCAGAGTCGGGGACTTTTTTCTGACGCGGTCGCCTACGCCATACGAAATGCGCTGGCACGCCGAGGGAGACGAACCTTTCCAGGTAATGCATCTCTATCTCTCCGTTCCGTTGTTTGACCGGGTGGCGGAAGGGGTTCTCGGCAAGGCTGCCAGCGCCATGCGCCTGCGCGACATATCGGGTGGCCGCGACCAACATCTCTCCAGCATGCTGGAACTGATCCATGCTGAACTGACGGCAGAAGGGCAGGGAAGTCGGCTCTTCGTGCAGGGATTGGCGCAGACGCTCGCTGTTCACCTTATCCGACAATATGCAACATTCGACGCAGAGGCACGGCCGTCAAATGCCCTCCCGGGCGCCAAGCTACGGCGGGCGATCGCATTCATGGAAGCCAACCTTGAAGAGCCGTTTGATCTCGCACGTCTGGCGCAAACGGCCGGCATGAGCGCTTTTCACTTCAGCCGCCTCTTCAAGAAGGCCACCGGCCTCTCTCCATCCCATTATTTCATTCGCCAACGCATAGCCAAAGCCCAGCAACTTCTGCAGGAAACCAGCACCAGCATCATCGAGATCGGCATGTCCGTGGGGTATTCGAGCCCTAGCCATTTTGCTCAGATTTTCCGCCGGGAGGCTGGCGTCTCCCCCAGCGACTACCGTCGCAGCTAAAGCGCGTCGCGATCTTTTTCAGATTCGCTCATTGCGCTTTAGGTCTCAGTTTCTACGCATGTCGTTGTCGCAAAACCGCTGCACACTTTTGTGCGACATGCTTTAGCATTTCAGCTTGGTCCTTGCGGATTTGAGCAAGATCCCGACAGGTCTCGCAAGGTCCCGAGAGAGGGATCGATCACTCCTCTTTATGTTCCTCCTTGTCGAACATGACCGTCCTTTCGGTTGGAAGGGCGCCTAGTCAAGGAGATAAACCATGACGAATATCAATGGAAAAATCGCGCTGGTCACCGGCGCCTCGAGCGGCATCGGTGCCGCTACCGCGTTGAAGCTCGCCGAGGCCGGCGCAAAGGTCGGTATCGCCGCCCGTCGCACCGACAAACTTGAAGGCCTCCAAAAGGAGATCGCTTCTGGGGGCGGTGAAGCCCTCGTCATCGAAATGGACGTGGTCGATCCAGCCTCCGTCGAAGCCGGCGTCAAAAAGCTGGTGGGTGCCTATGGTTCGATCGACATTCTCGTCAACAATGCTGGCCTGATGCCGCTTTCGGATGTGGATCAGTTCAAAGTCGACGAATGGCACCGGATGGTCGACGTCAATGTGAAAGGCCTGCTGAACACCACTGCTGCAGTTCTGCCGCAGATGATCAATCAACATTCGGGCCACATCTTCAACATGTCGTCGATTGCTGGCCGCAAGGTCTTCAAAGGCCTGTCGGTTTATTGCGCCACCAAACATGCGGTGGCCGCGTTCTCCGATGGCCTGCGCATGGAAGTGGGCCAGAAGCACAACATTCGGGTGACTTGCATCCAGCCAGGCGCCGTGGCGACCGAGCTGTATGATCACATCACGGAGCCTGGCTATATCAAGCAGATGGACGACCTTGCCAAGCAGATGACGTTCCTGCAGGGCGCAGATATCGGCGACACCATCGTCTTCGCGGCGCAGGCGCCTGCCCATGTGAATGTCGCGGAACTCTTCGTTCTGCCGGTCGAACAGGGCTGGTAACCACACCAGAAGGTCTTTCAGCTTCCCCGCATACATGCGGGGAAGAGACTCGCGAAGGAGCCGGACGATGAATGAGATTTCCGCTTCCCAGACCTATCGCCTGCTCTAACCCGGTCCGATCGTTCTTGTGACGACGAGCCTTGAGGGAACGCCCAATGTGATGACGATGGGTTTTCACATGATGATCCAGCATGCACCGCCGCTGATCGGTTGCGTCATCGGCCCTTGGGACTTCAGCCACCAGACCTTGAAAAAGACCGGCGAATGCGTGATCGCGATTCCAGCCGTCGATCTTGCCGAAACCGTGGTGGACATCGGTAATTGCTCCGGTGACACGGTGGACAAGTTCGAGCGGTTCAGCCTGAGGACTCGTCCAGCAAAGGATGTCGCGGCGCCGTTGCTGGTGGACTGCCTTGCCAATATCGAATGCCGTGTTGCCGATCCGAGCTTCGTCGAGCGATACAATCTCTTCATCCTCGAAGCAAAGAGGATCCGGATTGACGAGAGCCGCAAGGAACGACGGACCATGCATCATCGCGGTGACGGCAGCTTCACCGTGGATGGCAGCACACTCGATCTCCGGAAGCGCATGGTCAAGTGGCGGCACTTGCCATAAAGCGCGCCGCTGCACGCAAAAAAACATCCCTAAACTTCACATTGATTGAAAGGATATGAACATGTCCGCCTATCTCGTTGTCGATCTCGATATCCACGACCCCGAAGCCATTGCCGATTACCGCTCCAAGGCCCTGCCTCTGGTGGCAAAGGCCGGCGGCCGCCTCATTGCGCTCGATGACGCGCCGCTCGAACTCGAAGGCTGGCAGGCGACGAATATGCTGATCATCGAGTTTCACGATATGGATGCCATCCGTGGTCTCTTTGCATCGCCCGAATATGCGCCGCTCGCACACCAACGGCAGGCGGCCGCAGGTTCGCGGATCATTGCCTTGCGTGGCGTTTAATAGGATTCGAGGGTGCGCGATCCCGACAGCATTCGTCAGGGGAAACAGAAACCGCCTCGGCGATCACGGCAGAAGGAGCGCGCGGGCGAGTTGACGACTTCCTGTTGCGCTTCGCCCTCCGCCTATCAGGCGCCGGTTTCCGCCAGGACCGGCGCCTTTACCTTATCGATCCGGCATTGGAAGCAGTTGTTGCGCGCGGAACGCACATGCACATAGGCGATATCAGATCGTCCCAGCAGCTCTTTGCCATAGGCCGGAATATCGCCGATCTCAGTCACCGCGCCGGTACCGTAGACGATGCGGTCGTTCTCGCTGTAGCCGCGGACGATGAAGTCACGGCTCGTCGTCAGCATCGGCGGCATGATCTCTTCGGCGGCATAACGTGCGCAAGGCTGCTTGTGCAGGAAGACAGGGCCGGTTTCGGCATAGGGCTGCAGCTCGGGGAAGGGCCGGTAGGCAAAGACCAGCAACGCCTGGCCCGCATCGATATTCTGAAGGCAATGGCGGCAGGGATGGCCGGGACCATCGGAGACGATCGTCTCGGGCAGCCTGTCATAGGCGTCGCGGCCGCCGTTCCAGAGGCGTTCGGCGTCGGTCGTCGGCATGGCAACAAAACGAATGGCGGTCATGGCAGATCTCCTTTGTGATCGCCATGAAATGCACCTGTACGAGCGGGCAAGCCACCCGATTCTTGCCTGCGTCTGCATATGAGATCGCCGGAGAGTGAAAAGCGGAGTATCTTCTGGACGTACGTTGTCAGGCGAAAGGAGAAGGCCTTGGCCGACGTCGATCTGGCGCTGCTGGCGCAACAGAATGCAGAAATACTGGAAGAGCTGAGAGCCCTGCGGCGGGAAGTGGCGGAACTGAAGGAACAGTCGGGCCGCACGCTCGATTTCGAGCGCCGCAACGACCCGCGCCGCCCGAACAGCCTGACGCAGCGTTAACCAGTTCTGCCTACGTCAGGAAAGCATCCGTCAGCTTTTCCGCGCAAGCTCCAGAAGCTCCTTGTCGCTGAGCGGCCGGACGATGCCGGTACCGGTCGAAACGGGGGAGAAGCCGTACATCTGGTAGAGCTGCAGCGCACGCGGATGGTCGAGATTGTTGGTGGTGGTGGTGACCCGCTTCGGATTGAGCGACCAGATGGCATAGAGCGCCTGCAGCAGGAACCATTTGCCGATGCCGAGACCGAGCGCATGTTCGATCAGGCCGAAATGGCTGAGCTCGATCATATCCTCGTCTTCGCAGAAATATTCGTAGAAGCCGGCGGGTGCGCCGTTCACATAGAGAACGCTGATATTGTTGCGCTTGTCGTTCAGCGTCTCGGCAAGCTGCTCGTCGCTCATGCGCAACCGGTCCACCCATTGCCAACGCGCACCCACCTGCCGGTAGAGATAGCGGTAGAAGGGCAATGGGATCTCGGGAGCGCGCATGATCGCCGTCTGGATGTTGACGGGCACCGGCATGCTTGCCTTTGGCGGCGCCGTCATTTCGAGCCGGGTGATGTGAGCTTTCAGCGAAGCGGATGCCTTTCCCATGGCGATCAGACTTTGACCGGCGTCGGCGGACCGGTGACGATGGGCGTATCGTCACGGCTTCCCCATTCGCTCCACGAGCCGTCATAAAGCTTGTTGTCGTGATGGCCGAGCGATTCCAGCGCCAGCGTGATGATGGCGGCGGTGATTCCCGAGCCGCAGGACGTGACGACAGGCTTTGAAAGATCAATGCCGGCGTCCTCGATCGTCTGCCTGAGTTCGGGCAGCGACTTTAACCGGCCCTGGTTGGCGAAGACGCTGGATGGCAGGCTGCGAGCGCCGGGCATATGGCCGGAGCGCATGCCGGCACGCGGTTCGGGTTCGGCGGCTGCAAAGCGGCCGGCGCTGCGGGCATCGGCGATCTGCATCGCGCCGCTGGAGACGATGTCGCGCATCGTATCGAGCGTCACCACGCGGCTCTCGTCGAAATCGGGCGTGAAACGCGCCGACGAATAGCTGGGCAGGGTGGTTTCGAGCGGGCGGCCCTCGGCCTTCCAGCCGTCGAGACCGCCATCGAGCACGAAGACGTTCTTTGCGCCCATCACCCGGAACAGCCACCAGACGCGCGGCGAGGCGAACAGGCCGATGCCGTCATAGACGACGATGCGATCGTTCTCGCTGATGCCGAGCCGGCCGACTTCGGCGGCAAAATAATCGGCCGAGGGGATCGTGTGCGGCAGTGACGTCGAATGGTCGGCGATCTTGTCCTGGTCGAAGCGGATGGCGCCGGGAATATGGCCGGCCGCATATTCGGCATCGGCATCGCGTTTCTGCGCCGGCAGATAGAAGGAGGCGTCCACGACGCGCAGATCCGGCTTGCCGAGTTCGGCCTGCAGCCAGTCGGCCGATACGACGAAACGGCTTTTGGTCTCACTCATGATGCTCTCCCTTGATGGTCAGGCTTCGTCGCCGGGCGTGCCGAATCGGATGCGGAAGCGCCGATTTTCTTTGCCCTTCTTTTCGATCTTGGCGATATGGATCTGGCCGACTTCCTGTGTTTCCGAAACATGTGTGCCGCCGCAGGGCTGGCTGTCAATCGAGGAGTTCTCGCCGATGCAGACGAGGCTGACGCGCCCGAGCCCGATCGGCGGGCGCACATTCTTCGATTTGACGATGTCGGGAGTGGCTGCAAGCTCCTCGTCGGTAATCCATTGCAGATAGACCGGATGGTTCTCGCCGACCAGTTCCATCAGCTTGGCCGTCACTTCGTCCTTGTCGATCGTCTCGGCCATGTCGAAGTCGACACGGCTTTCCTCCTCGCCGACGGCAGCGCCGGTGATCGGATACGAGCAGACGACGGACAGCAGATGGCAGGCCGTGTGCATGCGCATCAGCCTGTAACGGCGCTGCCAGTCGACGTGCAGCACCAGCGTCTCGCCAACCAGAGGCCTCGGCTCGTTTTCGAGCGGCACGTGGATGACGATGTCCTTGCTCGGGCCGTGCTTCGTCTGGCCCAACACGATCTTGGTGCCGTCGGCGCGTTCAAGCTCGCCCGTATCACCCGGCTGGCCGCCTGATGTCGCATAGAAGCAGGTCTGGTCGAGTTCGATGCCCCCGTCTTCGTGGACGGCGGTGACGACCGCCTCGCATGTCGAGAGATAGAAGTCGTCACGATAGAGGGCATTGACGGGCATGGGGTCTCACGCGGGCTCGTAGGGAACGTTTATATCGGGCGAGTTGGCCATCCAGCCCGGAACGGGCAGTCCCTTCGAGGTCAGGAAATCCGGATTGAAGAGCTTCGACTGGTAGCGGTTGCCGTAGTCGCAGAGGATCGTCACCACCGTGTGGCCGGGTCCGAGATCCCGGGCGAGCTTGACCGCGCCGGCAATGTTGATCGCCGTCGAGCCACCGAGGCACAGGCCTTCGTTTTCGACGAGGTCGAAGAGATAGGGCAGCGCTTCGGCATCGGAGACCCGATAAGAGAAATCAGGCGTGAAGCCTTCGAGATTGGCGGTGATGCGGCCCTGGCCGATGCCCTCGGTGATCGAAGAGCCCTCGGATTTCAGCGCACCGTTCTGATAGAACTCATAAAGAGCAGCGCCGTCGGGATCGGCAATGCCGATCTTGACGTCCGCATTGAAAGCCTTGAGGCCGGCAGCGACGCCGGCCAGCGTGCCGCCGGAACCAACGGAGCAGATGAAGCCGTCGACCTTGCCGTCGGTATCGTTCCAGATTTCCCGAGCGGTGGTTTCGATATGCGCCTGGCGGTTGGCGACATTGTCGAATTGGTTCGCCCAGATCGCCCCGTTCGGCTCTGTTTTCGCCAGCTGCTCGGCGAGCCGCCCCGAGACCTTCACGTAGTTGTTCGGGTTCTTGTAGGGAACGGCGGGCACTTCGACGAGTTCAGCGCCGAGCAGTTTCAGCGCATCCTTCTTTTCCTGGCTCTGCGTTTCCGGAATGACGATGACGGTGCGGTAGCCGAGCGCCTTGGCGACCAGCGTCAGCCCGATGCCGGTATTGCCGGCCGTGCCTTCGACGATGAGGCCGCCGGGCCGAAGCAACCCTTTCCGTTCCGCGTCGCGGATGATGTAGAGCGCGGCACGATCCTTCACTGACTGGCCGGGGTTCAGGAACTCCGCCTTGCCGAGAATGGTGCAGCCGGTCGCCACCGACGCGCCCTTGAGTTTGATCAGGGGCGTATTGCCGATGGCTTCGAGGACGGAAGGGTGGAAGGTCATGGAATCTGCCTCTATTCGAACTCTTACTTTAGGAACGGTCTTTTCCCTTCACAAGGCTGCGTTGGCAAGAAATGCTATTCCACGCCCCTGTCGGGCACGATAAAATTTGGCCTTCCTCCCCCGAAATGATGAATGGCCCGCAATCCCGCCATGCGTGGGGTGATCCGAAGATTGACTTTCCCCGTACGGATGACGACAAAGCGAAAACGGAGCGCGGCAACAGGGCGTGACCGAAACCGGTATGATTCACGAGCAGATCGACACGATCGATGCATTGATGGCGCATTATGTCGCCGGTTCCTTGCCCGAGCCGGCGCGGGTGCTGGTACGATCCCATCTCGAAATGAAGCCCGACAATCACAGCCTGGTGGACAGCCTCGAATTGCTGGCTGGGGAGGCGCTGGAAAGCGCTGGTGAAACCGCCATTGCCGACCGCGACCGGCAGCTTCAGGCAATCTTTTCCTCTGCCGCTCCGGTCGCAGCGCAGCAGGCGGCCAAACGGCCGGAAAATGCGCTCTTTCCACAAGCGCTGCGCGATTTCGTCGGCTTCGAGGTCGAGGACGTGCCGTGGCGCAAGCGGTTGCCGGGTTTCAAGGAATATTCCCTCGAATTCGACGGCTGCGAGGTCAACCTGATGTGGATCCGCCCGGGCCGCGCTTTGCCGGCGCACACCCACAAAGGCATGGAACTGATCCTCATCCTAGACGGCGCCTTCAACGATGAACGCGGCCGTTTCGGCCCCGGCGACATCTCCATTGCCGACGAGACGGTCGACCATCGGCCGGTCGCCGAAAAGGATAGGCCCTGCATCGCCTTTGCCGTTTCGGACGGGCCGGTGAAGCTCACCGGATCCCTTCGTCAGATGATCGGCGACCTGATCGGCTGAAAGCAGCCACAATGGTGTGATAGAGCCGTAAATCCGGGAAGAGAAGGGAACTTTCCGGACCTGTTTTCGGTTGGTCAGGCAGAACCGGAGGAACATGTCATGCGTGATTTCACCGCCCGTCCCGAAGATGGACTCGTCTGGATCTCGGGTGCGAGTTCCGGCATCGGCCGCGCGCTTGCACTGAAGCTTGCCGACGAAGGATACAAGGTCGCCGTCACCGCCCGAAGCCATGAAAAGCTGGTCGAACTGCAGGCCGAGGCCAGCGGCCTTGCGGGCAGCATCGTCGTTCTCGATGGCGACGTCACCGATGCCGAGGACATGGAGCATATCATGGCCTCCATCGAATATGAGCACGGCACGCTCGGCATGGCGATCCTCAATGCCGGCGTCTATCTGCCTGTTCATGCTGAGGACCTGAACCGCGCCGATTTCGAAAAGAGCTTCGCCGTCAATCTCTCCGGCGTCGTCAACTGTCTGTTGCCGGCAGTCCGCCATATGAAGGCGAAAGGGCAGGGACAGATCGCCATCGTCTCCTCCGTCACCGGCTATGGCGGCCTGCCGACGGGCGCTGCCTACGGTGCCACCAAAGCGGCGCTGATCAATATGGCCGAAAGCCTGAAATTCGATCTCGACAAGATGGGCATCCGCATCCAGCTCATCTGCCCGGGCTTCGTCGACACACCGGCGACGCGGAAGAACGCCTTTCCCATGCCGTCCCTGGTGTCGACCGACGAAGCCGCCCGGCAGATTGCCGCCGGGCTGAAATCGCAGGCCTTCGAGATCTCCTTCCCCAGGCGCTTCACCATGATGCTGAAGCTTGCGCGCATGCTTCCCTACAGCGTCTATTTCATGCTGGTGAACCGCGTGACCGGCTGGCGCGAGCGGCCGTCATCGGCTGGTCACCATCCGGCGACACCGCATCCGGCGGAATGATCAGCTGCGCGAGAACACCACTTGGCGCACATCGATATTGCGGGCGCGGAAGCCGGCCTCGCAATAGAACAGATAGAATTCCCAGAGCCGCTTGAAACGCTCGTCGAAGCCCATCGGGCGGATGCGCTCCCAGACCGACCAGAAGCGTTCGCGCCATTCGGCAAGCGTGCGGGCATAGTCGAGCCCGAAGCCGAAGTCCCTGACCAGTGACAAGTCGACCTTGCCGGCAAGTTCCGCCAGATGGTTGCGCGTCGGCAGCATGCCGCCGGGAAAGACATATTTCTGTATGAAGTCGGGGTTGCTGCGATACTGGTCGAAGGCCTCCGGCCGGATCGTGATGATCTGCAGGCCGGCCTTGCCGCCCGGCTTCAGACATTGCCGGAGCTTGGAGAAATAGGACGGCCAGTATTTCTCGCCGACCGCTTCGAACATCTCGATCGAGACGATCCGGTCGTAAAGCCCGGTCTCGTCGCGGTAATCCTGGAAACGGAATTCGACACGGTCGCCGAGACCGGCCTTGCGGATGCGCTCCTCGGCAAAGGCCAACTGCTCGCGGCTGATCGTCAGCCCGGTCACCTTGCAGTTCAGTTCGCCTGCTGCAAATTCGGCAAACCCGCCCCAGCCGCAGCCGATCTCCAGCACGTGATCGCCGGGCCTGATGCCGGTCGCCTCGGCAAGCGCGCGGTATTTGGCATTCTGCGCCGATTGCAGGTCGTTGGCCCCTGTCGAATAGAGCGCGGAGGAATAGGTCATGCTCGGATCGAGCCACTGCCTGTAGAAATCGTTGCCGAGATCGTAATGGGCGGAAATGTTACGCTTCGATCCCGTCTTGGTATTGGTGTTCATCCAATGGCGGACGCGCTCGACGAGGCGGCCAATGCCGCCCTTGCCATTGGCATAGCTGTAGACGGCTTCGCCGTTGACGAGGAAAAGTTCGAGGAAGGCGGCGATGTCGGGGCTGTCCCAGTCGCCGTCCATATAGGTTTCGGCAACCCCGATCGTGCCACTCGTCAGGGCCCGATAGGCAAGGTTCCAGTTGTTGAGGCTGAGAGCCGCCTTCGGCCCGGCCTGCTTGCCCTCGATCAGCAGCCTGCGGCCGTCGGGCAGGGTGACTGCAAGCGAGCCGTGCTGCATGCGCAGAAGTCCGCGCAGCGCCAGCTTCGCCTTGAACGGCAGCCCCTTCACCAGACGGGATATATTTTCGGCCGTCAGCGTCACCGCGTCACGGGCCAGTACATTCCAATCCTGCGCCTTGCTCATCTTTCCTCCTCCAGCATTTTCTTGCCGGTTAGGGACGACGATACATCCGTGACGATGTTCGGGCGGCCTCCGGCCATTATTCGGCAAGGCTACTGCATAATTTCCTCAATCGGAAATCGAATTAAGGAAAAATTATGCAGCCGTTCAAAGCGCTGCAGCGCTTTTGCGCGTCGTGTCGGAACGCCCGGCGCTGCAAGGTCATTCCGCGGTGTCCGCAAGCGGCCGGGGCCGGTGAATGCTGACGGCAGGCGGAGGCGCCGGACGGCTGATATAACGCGCGCCCTTCAGCCACAGTTTCAGCGCTTCCCAATGGATGCCGGCCACGATCTTGAAGGGGAGGAAAGGGATGAGCGCCGTCAGCCGAAGCAGCGCGGCGCTTGTCAACTGCAGCCGCCGTCCTGAGAATGTCGCCGCAAGCAGCGGCCCTTCGCCGTCGGTTTCGAGGATGCGCCAGCGGATTTCCGCGCCAGGCGGCAGCATGCGGAAGTGATAGCGCGCCGCTATGCCGATGAAGGGCGAGACGTGGAAGAGCTTGTCGCAGCTCTGACGGAGCCCGCCGTCCGACATTTCACCATCACTGAGGGGACAGACGTAACTGTGTCGCTCGCCGAAAGTGTTGCGCACCTCGTAGATCATCGCGACGAGGGCGCCGCCGCCATCATAGGCGTGATAGACGGAGATCGGGTTGAAGACATAGCCGAGAATGCGGGGATAGCAGACAAGCAATATCCTTGCCGCGCGATCGAGCCCGGCCTCAGCGAGCAGCCGGTCGGCATAGGCGCGCAGCGGCGTGTTCGCCGTGTCGGCATGGTCATTTTCATGAAACGAGACGAGATTGCGACCGTTGACGGAAAACAGCGCCGACAGCCGATCGGCTGCTTCAAGCCGATCGAGATCGACGAGCAGGGAGAAGACGCGGTAGCGGAAACGATGACCGAAGGGTTTCAGGCGTTGATGCATGATGTCGCCGACATAGAGCGCGGCCGCCGCATCCGGCGCAGCGCCGTTGCCGCTCATGCTGACGCCGCGCTTTTTGCCTCGTCCGCTCATGCCGCTGCATCCGGTTGCGGTTGCCGGCTTCGCGCCGTTCGCCAGGGAATGATGCCACCCAGCGCCTCGGCTGCCGCCAGGCCGGAAACCAGGCCATCCTCATGAAATCCATATCCCATCCAGGCGCCGGCGAAATGGCAATGGTTCTCACCCTGGATGGCGGCGAGCGCCCGCTGCGCCGCCATGGCATCAGCCGAAAATTGCGGATGCTCATAGGTGAATTCCGCAAATACCATGCGGGGATCCGGCTCGCGGTCGGGATTGAGCGTGACGAACAACGGCAAACCATCGTCGATGCCCTGCAGCCGGTTCATCCAATAGGTGACGGCGACACCCGCCTTGCCATCCTCCCGGCTGGAGCGCAGATAGTTCCACGAGGCCCAGACCTTGCGCCGCTGCGGCATCAGCCTTTGGTCGCGGTGCAGGACGACGCGGTTCGGCTGGTAGGGAATGGCGGCAAGCAGCAGCCGTTCCCGGTCGGTGGCATCGATGAGCAGGCGTGCCGTCTGATCGCTGTGGCAGGCAAGGATCACCTTGTCGAAGGCACGCTGGCTGCCGGTCTCGTCGATAAGCGTGACGCCGTTCTCCGAACGGATCACCCCGCGTATGCCGCAGGACAGTTTCACCCGTCCGCCGAGCGGCTGCAGCAGCCGGTCGAGATAGCTGCGGCTGCCGCCGGTCACCGTCCGCCATTGGTGCTGGCGGTGATAGATCAGCCGGTGATTGTCGAAGAAATTGACGAAATATTCGGCCGGGAACTGCAGCATGCGGGCCGACGGTGTCGACCAGATCGCCGCCGCCATCGGCACGAGATAATTGTTGGTAAAGCCGGGCGAGAAGCCGCGCCAGTCGAGATAATTGCCGATCGAGCGCGAGGCGAGGTGACCGGCGGCCCGGTCTTCGAGGCAGGTGCGGTTGAAGCGCAGGATCTCGCGGATCATCCACAGGAACGACGGCCGCAGCAGGTTGCGCTTCTGCGCGAAGATCGAGGACAGCCCGCCGCCGCTCCATTCCAGCCTGCCGCGGTCGAGCGAGAGCGAAAAACTCATGTCGCTTGCATGGGTGGCGATGCCGAGTTCGGCAAAGAGGGCCGTCAGGTTCGGATAATTCGGTTCGTTATAGACGATGAAGCCGGTATCGACCGCAATCCGAACACCGTCATAATCGACGTCGACCGTCGCCGTATGGCCGCCCGCCCGCGCCTGGCTCTCGTAGAGCGTTACGTCGTGCACGGGGTCGAGCGCCCAGGCCGCCGAGGCGCCGGAGATGCCGGAGCCGATGACGGCGATCTTCAGCCGGCGCGAGGCGGGGCGGAAATGCGCGTTCATGCGGCGTCCTTTGTGGCTTTGTAAGCGGCGAGCGCTCGGTCGCGGGCGCTGGCATGGTCGACGATCGGTTTCGGATAGGTCTGCCCGAGGATGATGCCGGCCTCGTCGAGCGCGCTCTTCGGCGCCTCGAACGGCCGGTGAATGTATTTTACCCCGAGCCGTTGAAGTTCCGGCACATGAGCTCTGACATAGTCGCCGTCGGGATCGAAAGTCTCGCCCTGCAGCATCGGATTGAAGATGCGGAAGAAGGGTGAAGCGTCGGCTCCCGAGCCCGCCACCCATTGCCAGCTTGCCGCGTTGTTGGCGGGATCGGCATCGACCAGCGTATCGCGGAACCAGGCCTCGCCGTCGCGCCAGTCGATCATCAGATCCTTGATGAGAAAGGAGGCGACGATCATGCGCACCCGATTGTGCATCCAGCCGTGACGCCAGAGCTGGCGCATGCCGGCATCGACGATCGGGTAGCCGGTCATGCCACGGCGCCACGCCTCGAAATCGCCGTCGTCGTAGCGCCATTTGAAGCCGTCGAAACGATCGTTCCAGTTCTCCGAGGCAAGACGCGGGAAATGGAAAAGCAGGTGGTAGGAGAATTCCCGCCAGGCGATCTCCTTGCGGAAATGCACGATGTCGGCCGCCGGCACCCGGTTCGACAGACCGCGCGTAGCATCCCAGATGCGGGCAGGGGAGATTTCGCCGAGCGCCAGATGCGGCGACAGCATCGAGGTCGCCGGTTTCGCAGGATAGTCGCGGTTTTCCTTGTAGCCCTTGAGTTCTTCCTCGACGAAGGCGCTGAGCCTCTCTCTTGCGCCTTGCTCGCCCGGCGTCCAGAGATCGGTAAAGTCCTTCGCCCAGTCCGGCTTTGTCGGCAGCAGTTTCCAGCTCTTCAATGTTTCCGATGCCGGACGCTGCGATGCCAGCCGCAGCTTCGCCGGCGCCTCTAGCGGCGGCTCGGCTTCGCCCGCACCCTCCAGCGCGCGCCAGAACGGCGTATAGACCCGATAGGGCGTGCCACTGCCGGTCATCAGCCTGGACGGTTCGTGCAGCAGCTGGCCGCCGAAACTTCTCGCCTCGATCGCCTGTTTTTCCAATTCCTGCTTGATGTGGGTGTCGACCGAAATGCCCGAGGGATCGTATCGCCGGTTCCAGAAAACGGCTTTGGCACCGCTCTTTTTGATGACGGCGCGGAGCACCTCCAGCGCTTCTCCGCTGGCAAGCACCAGCCTGCCCTGCCGCTCGTGCAATGATCGATCAAGCGCTTCCAGCGAATGATGCAGCCACCAGGCCTGCGCAGCGCCGAGCGGACCCGTGCCGGCTGACGCCGGCTCGTTGATATAAAGGGGGATGATCGGTCGCCCGGAGAGATGGGCGGCATTCAGCGCCTGATTGTCGTCAAGGCGCAAATCCCTGCGAAACCATAAAATGACAGGTTTTATCGCGTCCTTTGCCAATGAAGCCATTCCCTGCTCTTGTCTTTGCACCCTGCTACGGATGTACGGAACGCTCGGATCAAAAGTTTCATCGGAGGGAAAGCTTTTCATCGTGGTGGCGACGACATGAAAAAGGCCGGCGTGAACCGGCCTTTTCCAAATGTGGCGCGCGTTCGCGCGACATGTAGGGAGCGAAAGTGCCTGTCAGTTGTCGTATTCGCGGCAGGCTTCGCTGATCGAGGCGCCGCTTTCGCCGCCGCGTGTATCGACGCCCGACCTCTGCTGCGGCATGCCGGCGCATTCCATCGTTTGCGGCTGGCCGATGCTCTGTGTTGTCATCGGATCAACCGGCGCGACGCGCACCGGATACATGCCGTTGTTACTGTTGGTGTAATCGGATGAATAGCTACCCGAACTCGGATCGGTCGAGCCGCCGTTGGTCGGCCCGATCGGATCGGGAT
Source organism: Rhizobium sp. 268 (assembly GCF_036571585.1). Taxonomy (NCBI): domain Bacteria; kingdom Pseudomonadati; phylum Pseudomonadota; class Alphaproteobacteria; order Hyphomicrobiales; family Rhizobiaceae; genus Rhizobium; species Rhizobium sp. 268. The sequence continues at coordinate 68,120 of NZ_JAPPSO010000009.1, forward strand.
TCGACTGGGCAAAGGCTGACGATGCCATGCCGATCGCAAGCAGCGAAGCGGCGATAAGGGATTTGTTCATGAGGATATCCTCCTTTGATTTTCATCTTGGATGACCCTGGGGTAACCGCCTGCCGGAATCATTGTTCCGAAAATTGCGAAAAATCTGCACGCAGGCCTTGCATGGTTACGCATAAACCTTAACGGCGGAAGCTGCTGGATCGCCTCTGCCACCTGCCTTAGTGCATGACGAAACGCCAATCCGCAGCATGAGGCCGCAATGTTCGTTTCCCCGCGCGAGGCCGCAGATCTCGGTCTGCAGATTGCCCTTGCACTCGCCCTGACGGCCAGTGGCATGGCAATCGCGTCCTCTGCCATGGGCCGCGAGAAGGCCGGCATATCAGCGATCGACGTCGGCCGCCCCTCGTTGTGGACTGCCATTCCGACGCGTATCGATCCGACGACACAGGCCTATCTGCGCGCCGACGCGCGGGCCGGGCCGGAACTTGCCGCCAGCGCCGAACAGCCCTGCCATGACCCGATTGGCCTGCGCCTCTCCTGCAATTTGATTGCCACCAGCAGCACAGCCTTTTAGAGCAATTCCAGCAAAACTGTGTAGCGGTTTTGGCGACGATCTCTGCGCTTCACCGCTAACGGCTGGCGCTCGATAGCTGCACGGGCAGGATCGTCGATGCCTTGATGTCCTTCAGCACGAACATCGTATGCATCTCCTTGATGCCGGGCAGGCGACGGATCACCGTCATGGCGAATTCGGCATAATTGTCGAGATCGGCAGCGACCACCTGCAGCAGGAAATCGGCCTCACCGGCAACGGAATAGCAGGCGATGACCGCCTCCAGTTCGCCGACCTCGCGCTCGAAGCGCTGGGCCTCGTCATGGGAATGCGTGTCGATCTGCACACGCACGAAGGCGAGGACGCCGAGGCCGACGGCGCGACGATCGACGAGAGCCTGATAGCCGCGGATGACACCGGCCTCTTCAAGCCGTTTTACTCTGCGCCAGCAGGGCGAGGTCGACATCCCCACGCGTTCCGCAAGTTCCTGGTTCGTCAGCCGTCCCTCGCTCTGGAGCGCCTTCAAAATTCGGATATCTCCCGGCTCGAATTCCATGATCGGTAAATCCTTTCTAGCTTCATCGATAGATAGGAAGATCCTACCAAAATCGCCCGGGTCGCGACAGGAATAGGCAGGATATTTCTATGCCTTACGATAGGTTGGGAAAACCGAACCAAGCGTGGAGAATGAGGGATGACGGGTGAGGATTGGCGTGTCGCAGTGATTGTCGAGCCGGCGCTGCCGACCGGCGAACTCGCCAATACAATCGCAGTGCTGTCGATCGGCCTCGGCGCTGCGGCGCCGGCGCTTGCCGGCGCGCAATTGACCGACCTGACCGGCCGGATATTTCATGTCAGTGCCAACAAGCCGGTCCCGGTGCTGCAGGCGGCGGCCGCCGATCTGAGATCGCTGTTGCACAAGGCGTTGCCGGCGCCCGATGGCGCACTGGTCGTGCCATTCCCGCGTTTTGCCCGCGCCCTGCATGTCTATGCCGATTATGAGGCTTCGATACCAGCGCGCGACCTCTCCTCGGAAATCATCGACGGCATCGGGCTCGCCGGCCCGACGAAGTGGATCCGTTCGCTGACTGGCTCGCTGAAGCTGCTGCGTTGATGCGTGCAGGCAGGGCTTGCCGCCTGGTATAGCTGACCTGTCCCGGCGAAAGCTTGCAAAAGGCGATGATTTGCCGCTTCATCGGGCGATAGCGACCACCGTCCGACTCTTTTCCTGAAGGATTCAGCCTTTTGTCCCAACCGATGCCCCGCGGCTTCGAGAAGCCTTATGCCGCCTTCCTGTTCGATATGGACGGCACCATCCTCAATTCCATCCGTGCTGCCGAACGTGTCTGGAGCGACTGGGCAAGGCGTCAGGGGCTCGATGTCGCCGACTTTCTGCCGAAGATGCATGGATCGCGCGGCGTCGACACGATCGCCCGGCTGAACCTGCCGGGCGTCGATCCCGAACATGAAGCCAGGCTGGTGACCGAGGCCGAGATCGCCGATGTCGGCGATGTCGTTGCCATTTCGGGTGCCGCGGCATTCCTGAGCTCGCTGCCGCCGGATCGCTGGGCGATCGTCACCTCTTCGCCCTTGCGTCTTGCCCACCGGCGGCTGGAGGCGGCGGGCCTGTCGCTGCCGAAATTCATGGTGACGGCTGAGGATGTGAAGGTCGGAAAACCCGATCCGCAATGTTATATTCTCGGCGCCGAACGCCTCGGCGTCAGCACCCAGGACTGCCTGGTGTTCGAGGATGTCGCCGCCGGCATTACTGCCGGCGAGGCGGCGGGCGCCGATGTCATGGTCGTCACGGCAACCCATCATGACAAGATGGAAACGCCGCACCCGACCTTCGCATCCTATGACGAGATCTCGGTCCGCATCTCAGCTGACCACAAGATGTTTATCGTGCCGAACGCGGCCTGACATCAGCCGCGTTTCCGGCCTCTCACTCCGCGGCGGCGGCAAGACAGCGATCGATGATCCTGCCGATTTCGCCGCGGCACGAGCCGCAATTGGTTCCGGCACTCGTTTCCTTGCCGACCGCCTCGACGCTGTGGCATCCGCCGCGCACGGCGGCGGCGATCTGGTTGACCCCGACGCTGAAGCAGGAGCAGACGGTGGCTCCCGGATCCGGCCTGCCGGCGCCGGGACGGCCTGCCACGAGTGCAAAACGTTTCCTCAGATCATCATGTGCGGCGGAGAGCTGCGAGATCGCCCAGTTGCGCGCCACGGCGACCGGCTCGCGAGCAAGGAACAATGCGGCGAGCAGCGTCTCGCCATCGAAGAAGGCGAGCCGGAGGTCGCCGGTTTGCCGGTCGGCATAACCCAGCGGTTCGATCTCATCAGGAATGGCGAAAACCGCCCGGCACCAGGCCGTCCAGTCTTCGACGGTCCGGTCGAAGGCAAGCTCCAGCCGCCAGCCGCCCTCGGCTTTCGCCAGCGCCCAATAGGCCGCGTCAGGTGTTACGGGTTTTGTCGCCGAGACGGCGAAACCGTAATGGCTGGCGGGGAAGGGCCGGACGGCGACAGCGACGTTCTTCGACGCCGGCTGGCCGGAAAAGGGATCGGTGATCGGCGCGACCACGGCGTCGATCCGCGCTTTTGCCGCGAACTGGTCGTTCCAGTGCATCGGCGCGAAAATGCCGCCGCGGGCCTGGCGATCGGTCACCAGCGCCCGGACGATCGCCTTGCCGTGGGGGCTGTCGATCTCGACGAGGCCGGCGCTCGATATGCCGGTCTCGATCGCGTCGCGCGGATGGATCTCGGCAAAGGGTTCGGCGATATGGGCGGACAGCCGGGCGCTCTTTCCGGTTCGCGTCATCGTGTGCCACTGGTCGCGGATGCGCCCGGTATTCAGCGTGAAGGGGAAGTCGGCATTGGTGCGATCCGTTGCCGGCGGTTCCACCGCGACGAAGCGCGCCTTGCCGTCGGCATGGTAGAAACCGCCATCGGCGAAGAAGCGGGTGATGCCGGGTTCTGTCCCTGCCGCCTGCGGCCACTGGAAGGGCGACAGCTCCTCGTAAGCGTTGCCCGAGATACCGGCGCGGGCGCCGATGTCGAAGTCGCGGCTGCCGTTGTTTTCGAAGGCGGACAGGGCGGCGTGTTCGGCGAAAATCTCGGCCGGTGCGTCGAAATCGAAGGCGGCGGCAAATCCCATGCGGCGTCCGACTTCCGCAAGCTGCCACCAGTCGGCCTTGGCATCACCGGGCATGTCGAGAAACGGCCGCTGTCTGGAAATGCGCCGTTCGGAATTGGTGACGGTGCCGTCCTTCTCGCCCCAGCCGAGCGAGGGCAGAAGCACCTGCGCGTGCCGGGCCGTATCCGTCTCTCTCAGAATGTCGGAGACGACGACGAAGGGACAGGCGGCGATCGCGCTTTCGACGCTATCGGCGTCCGGCATCGAGACAACAGGATTGGTGGCCATGATCCAGAGCGCCTTGATGCGCCCGTCGGCCACCGCGCGGAACATGTCGACCGCCTTCAGGCCGGGCTTGGCGGCGATTACTGGCGATTCCCAAAAACGCTGAACGCGGTCGCGGTCTTCAGGATTTTCGATCGCCATATGGGCGGCAAGCATGTTGGCGAGACCGCCGACTTCGCGCCCCCCCATAGCGTTCGGCTGGCCGGTCAGCGAGAAGGGGCCCATGCCGGGGCGGCCGACGCGGCCGGTCGCCAGATGGCAGTTGAGGATGGCATTGACCTTGTCGGTGCCGGACGAGGATTGGTTGACGCCCTGGCTGTAGCAGGTCACAACCTTCGACGTCGTTTCGAAAAGGCGGAAGAATTCCCGGATCTGCATGGCCGGCAGGCCGGTTCGTTCCAGCAGATCGTTGATATCGAGTGCTGCGGCTGAAGCAAAGGCGCTGGCGAAGCCTTCCGTATGGGAGGCGATATAATTCTGGTCAATCGCAGGGCTTGTCGCGAGGTGGGCAAGCAGTCCCATGAACAGCGCGACATCGCCGTCCGGACGGATGGCCAGATGCAGGTCGGCGATATCGCACGTCATCGTCCGGCGCGGATCGATGACGACGATGCGCATGTTGGGCCGCGCCGCTTTTGCGGCGGCCAGCCGCTGGTAGATGACGGGATGACACCAGGCGAGGTTGGAGCCGGTGAGCACCACCAGATCCGCAAGTTCGATATCTTCATAGGTCCCAGGCACGGTATCGGCGCCGAAGGCGCGGCGATGCCCGGCCACGGATGAGGACATGCAGAGCCTGGAATTGGTGTCGATATTGGCCGAGCCGATGAAACCCTTCATCAGCTTGTTGGCGAGGTAGTAATCTTCGGTCAGCAACTGGCCGGAGACATAGAAGGCGACGGAATCGGGCCCGTATTCGGCGATCGTATCGGAAAAACGCCGGGCAACCAGATCGAGCGCCTCGTCCCAGCCGCTGCGCGCGCCTGCGATTTCGGGGTAAAGCAGCCGGCCGTCGAGATCGATGGTTTCGGCAAGCGCCGAACCCTTCGAGCACAGCCGGCCGAAATTCGACGGATGCTCGGGATCTCCTTTGACGGTGACGGCGCCGGCCTCGTCGACCGTGGCGATGACGCCGCAGCCGACGCCGCAATAGGGGCAGGTGGTCTTGACCTCAGCCGCCATTATTCAGCCGCCATCAACAGGCTTTCCAGCGCGATGAACAGGGCGCCGTCCTCATTGCGGACCGGTAGGGTCCGCACCTCGCCCTGGTCGGCGCCGAGCGCCTTGCCAGTTTCCAGAGAGATCACCCAATTGTGCAGCGGGCAGGTGACCGCCTTGGCATGCACGATGCCCTGGGAGAGCGGGCCGCCCTTGTGCGGGCAGTGATCCTCGATGGCGAAGACCTCGTTTTCGGCCGTGCGGAAGACGGCGATCTTGCCCTGCGGCGTCTTCACGCAGCGCGCGCCGCGCAGGGGAATATCGGAGATGTCACCGATTGCGATCCAGTTCATGTCCATCTCCTTATTCGGCTGCCTGCGGATAGCCGATCGTCGCCATCGGCTTGAATTCGTGCTTGTCCTTGCCGGAAACACGCTCCGACCAGGGATCGACCTGGGCAAATTTCTGGGAGAAGACAAAGCGGTCGTAATAGGCCTTGCGCTTTTCGGCATCGTCCATGATCTGGCGGCGGATTTCATCCAGGCCGATGCGTTTGGCCCATTTGTAGATGCGCTCGAGATAGCGGGCCTGCTCGCGGTACATCTGCGTCAGCGCCACGATATGCTCCAGCGCCTCGTCCTCGGTCTTCACCAGGCCGAGCACCTCGGTGCCCTTGATGTCGAGACCGGCTGCGCCAGCGAAATGGATCTCGAAACCGGAATCCACGCAGATCACGCCGATATCCTTGCAGGTTGCTTCGGCGCAATTGCGCGGGCAGCCGGACACGGCCATTTTCAGCTTGGCCGGCGTCCACGAGCCCCACATGAATTTCTCGATGCGGATGCCGAGACCGGTGGAGTCCTGGGTGCCGAAGCGACACCAGTCCGAACCGACGCAGGTCTTCACTGTACGCAGGCCCTTGGCATAGGCTTGGCCGGAGACGAAGCCGGCCTTGCCGAGATCGGCCCAGACGGCGGGCAGATCTTCCTTCTCGATGCCGAGCAGATCGATGCGCTGGCCGCCCGTGACCTTGACCATCGGAATCTCGAACTTGTCGACGACATCGGCGATGGCGCGCAGCTCGTTCGCATTGGTGACGCCGCCCCACATGCGGGGAACGACGGAATAGGTGCCGTCCTTCTGGATGTTGGCGTGGACGCGCTCGTTGATGAAGCGCGACTGGTAGTCGTCGGCATATTCGTCCGGCCAATCGCAGACGAGGTAATAATTGAGCGCCGGCCGACACTTGGCGCAGCCGCAGGAGGTCTTCCATTCCAGTTCCTGCATGACGGCAGGAATGCTCTTCAGGCCTTTCGCCTTGATCAGGCGGCGAACATCGTCATGGCCGAGTTCGGTGCAGGTGCACATCGGCTGCACGGCGGCCGGATTGTAGCCGTCGCCAAGCGTCAGCGCCATCAGTTGTTCGACGAGGCCGGTGCAGGAGCCGCAAGAGGCGGATGCCTTGGTATGAGCACGCACGTCGTCGAGCGACGTCAGCCCTTTGCTGGTGATCGTCGAGGTAATCTTGCCCTTGCATACGCCGTTGCAGCCACAAATCTCCGCGTCATCCGGCAAGGCTGCAACGGCCGCCATAGGGTCCAGCGGCGACCCTCCCTGATAGGCCTGACCGAAGATCAGCGTCTCGCGCATCTCCGAAATATCGGTCGCCTTCTTCTTCAGATCGTTGAACCAGGCGCCGTCGGCGGTCTCGCCGTAAAGCACGGTGCCGATAATCTTGTTGTCCTTCAGCACCAGGCGCTTGTAGACGCCGGCGCTGGCATCGCGCAGCACGATCTCCTCGCGGTCGTCACCATCGGCGAAATCACCGAGCGAATAGAGTTCGATGCCGGTGACCTTCAGCTTGGTCGGCGTGTCCGCATGCACGAAAGCCGGCGAATGGTCGTCCGAGAGATGTGCTGCGGCAATGCGGGCCATCTCGTAAAGCGGGGCGACGAGGCCGTAGACCATGCCGCCCACCTCGGCGCATTCGCCGAGCGCAAAGATATCGCCATCCGAAGTCTGCATGCCGGCATCGACGACGATGCCGCGATTGACCGCAAGGCCGGCGTCCTTCGCCAGGCCGACACTCGGACGAATGCCGACGGCCATGACGACGAGGGTTGCCGGGATGATGCGGCCGTCGTCGAGTTCGATGCCTTCGACCTTGCCATTGCCGATGATCGCCTTGGTATTGGCCTTGCAGATGACCTTGATGCCGCGTTCCTCGACCGCCTTCTGTAACAGATAGCCGGCGGCGGGATCGAGCTGGCGCTCCATCAGCGTCGGCATGACGTGCAGGACGGTGACGTCCATGCCGCGCTGGGCGAGGCCAGCTGCCGCTTCGAGGCCCAAAAGACCGCCGCCGATGACGACCGCCTTTTCGCGCGACTGGGCGGCAAGCAGCATGGCCTGCACGTCGTCGAGATCGCGATAGGTAATGACGCCGGGCAGATCCTTGCCGGGAACCGGGATGATGAAGGGCACGGAGCCGGTGGCGATCACCAGCTTGTCGTAGCTTTCGGTTACGCCGTGGTCAGAGGTGACCGTCTTGGCATCGCGGTCGATGTTGACGATCTTGTGGCCCTTGTAGAGCATGATGCCGTGCTTGATGTACCAGCCGTCACCGTGAATGATGATCTGCTCGTAGTCCTTTTCTCCCGAGAGAACCGGCGACAGCATGATGCGGTCGTAATTGACGCGCGGCTCGGCATTGAAGATCGTAACTTCATAGCGTCCGGGCGCCCGTTCGAGGAGGTGCTCCAGCATGCGCCCGGGCGCCATGCCATTGCCGATGATGACGAGTTTTTCTGTCATGTTTCCTAGTCCTTAGATCAGGTTGCAGCCACGGGCGCCGAGGCCCCCTGGCGCGACAATTGCTTGACGGACAGGTGCATCCAGACGAGCGAGATCGCGACGATTGCGAAGAGCAGCAGGAAGCAGCTGGACCAAAGGCCGGTCATGTCCTTGAGGAGGCCGAAGGCGATCGGAAGGATGAAGCCGCCGAGACCGCCCATCATCCCGACGATGCCGCCGACGGCGCCGACGCTTTCAGGGTAATAGGCCGGAATGTGCTTGTAGACGGCGGCCTTGCCGAGGCTCATGAAGAAGCCGAGCACGAAGATGACGACGATGAAGATAACAGGCGTGATGGTCGTAGCCGGCAGCGACAGGATGAGAGTGGCTACGGCCGAGACGGCCAACATCGCATACATCACGCTGCGCGCCCCCTTCTTGTCCGACAGCACGCCGCCGAAAGCGCGGAAGATGCTGCCCGGGATGGAGTAGGCGGCCGCAATCATGCCGGCAGTTTCCAGGTTGAAGCCGTAGACGCCGACCAGATAGCGCGGCAGCCACAAGGACAGGGCTACGAAGCCCCCGAAGGCGAAGAAATAGTAGAGCGAGAAACGCCAGACCTGGACGTTCTGCAGCGGCGCGAATTCCTGAGCGAGGCTCTTGGAGGCGACGCCGCGCTCGCGGCGAAGACGAAAGGCCGGATCATCTGACGTGGTGAACCAGAAGACGATGGCCATCAGCGCCAGACAGACGGCCCAGATCTCGGCAACCGCCTGCCAGCCCCAAGCGAGCAGCACGAAGGGAGCAGCGAATTTGGTCACAGCCGCGCCGACATTGCCGGCGCCGAAGATGCCGAGCGCCGTGCCCTGCTTTTCCGCCGGGAAGAAAGGCGAGACATAGGCAACGCCGACCGCGAAGGAGCCGCCGGCAAGCCCGACGCCGAGGCCGGCGATCAGCATCTGCGTATAAGTCTGGGCGTAGGAGAGCAGGAAGGTCGCCACTGCGGCGGCAAGCATGGTGAGGGTGTAAACGAGACGGCCGCCGTAACGCCCCGTCCAGATGCCGAGGACGATGCGCACAAGCGAACCGGTCAGAACAGGGGTGCCGATCAGCAATCCGAACTCCGCCTCGTTCAAGCCGAGGTCCTGTTTGATGCGGATGCCGATGATCGCAAAGATCGTCCAGACGGCGAAACAGAGCGTGAAGGCGACCGTGGAAATCCACAATGCTTTGGCTGGTTCGCCGGCGGACATGGGCTGCGCTTTCTCGATGACAGACATGGCTTCTCCGTGGCGCGACAAGGTCGTGCCGATCCATTGCTGGGGGGGTTAAAAACAAAAAGCCGCTGGTCAGGCTGCGCATGCACGAGGCGCGCGAAATATCCTGATCAGCGGCTTTGCTGGTGGCGCCCGCCGTTGGACGCCGAATTCATGGTCTTCTCGGAGCGACTATTGCGCCCTCATACTGCGCTGATCGCCATTGATCTGTGCACCAGTATCCTTGCAAACTGCGTGCCAGTTTAGTGTTGTTTCTTTAAGTGACTGAATAGAAATGGAATTTCTAAAAACTGGTCGTCTGTACGTTTTTGCGGCTGCCAAAAAACGTGCAAATCTTTTGTGCGTTGCGGTGATGGTGGGCATCGAACATTGCTGGCGTTTTGTGCAGGTCGGCATGGATCAGGTCTCATCGCTGTGGGGGGCGAAGGGCAGGGCGCTTTTGACGGCAAAGCTCGCAACATAGTCCGGCAGTTCCGCCGGATCGAAGACGTGGCCGTCCATGAAGCAATCGCCTTCATCATTGCCCTCGATGCGGATGTCGGCGTCATCAGGTGCATTGGCGTCGCCGAGCGCTCTGCGATAGAGATCGGGACGGTAGGCGGAGGCGGCGGCCCGCGCCTCGTTGAGGCTGGTCTCGGCCTGTCCCCAGCGGATCATCTGGCTGTAGATCCACAGCGCATGGCTTGGTCTCGGGTAATTGGCGAAGCCGGAATGAAACTGGAAATAATCGGCGATAATGCGCCGGTTGCCCTTCGCATCGAGGTTGAATTCGCCGGCGAGAACTCGGCGAATGATGCCGACAGGGGCGGCGATATAGCGCGGATCGGCGAGGACCGCCGCCAACGCGTCGTGATTGTCCGGCATGTCGCACCAACGGGCTGCCGCGTCGAGCGCCACGATTAGCCGGGAAACGGTCTCCGGATGGCTCTCCGCCCAATCCGGCCGCATGCCGATCACCTTCTCCGGGGCCGAGGGCCAGATGTCCTGTTTGGCGGCGACGATGCGGCCGACACCGCGCTCCGAGGCGACCATGTTCCACGGCGCGCCGACGCAGAAGCCATCTATCGCGCCGGCTGCCAGTGCGTCCGAGGTGAGCGGCGGCGGCACGACGACGAGCTTGACGTCCCTGTCGGGATCGATGCCGCCGGCCGCTAGCCAGTAGCGAAATTCGTAATTGTGGGAGGAGAAGGGATAGGTAACCCCGAACGTCGGCAGCGGCGCGCCGCGCGCCTTTATCGCCGCGATCGTTTGGGCCAGGGCATGGGCGTTATCCAGCGCGCTTGCCATCTCCGGCAATCGGGCGTCATCCCGCATCCTGTCGAAGAGCCGCGTCGACAGCGTGATCGCATTGCCACCGCGCCCAAGGGAAAACGGTGTGATCGTCGGCGAGGGATTGGAGCCGAGACCGAGCATGGAGGCGACCGGCATCGGCGACAGCATATGGGCGATGTCGAACTGGCGGAATGCTAGGCGGTCGCGCACATTCGCCCAGGAGACATCCTTGACGAGATCGAGCGTCAAGCCTTCCTTCTGCGCGAAGCCGAATTCCGCCGCCGCTATCAGTACCGATGCATCGACGAGCGGAATATAACCGGCCCGTAGCACCTTCGGCCCTTCACTGTTGACATGCGCGGGCGAGGGCAGCCCTCCGCTGGAACTGGCGGTGTTCGTCATCATATCCACTCCGGTTTCCTCCGGAAATTGAGGAGGCCCGCGATCACATCAAAAGTCCCGCGGCGGTGACAACGCTCTGGGCGATTTCCGACATCTTCTTCTTTTCGTTCATCGCCGTCTGGCGCAACAGGGCGAAGGCCTCTTCCTCGGACAGTCCGCGCATTTTCATCAAGATGCCCTTGGCGCGCTCGATAAGCTTGCGTTCCTCCAGCGCCGAGCGGGCATCGGCAAGCTCCCGCCGCAGCCGGCTAAAGGCATTAAAGCGGCTGACGGCCATGTCGAGAATAGGTTTGACGCGTTCCTTCTTCAATCCGTCGACGATATAGGCCGAGACGCCGGCATCGACCGCAGCCTCGATGGAGGCCGTGTCGGAGCGATCGACGAACATGGCGATCGGACGGCTGACTGTACGAGTCAGCTGGAACAGATGCTCCATCATATCGCGGTTCGGGTTTTCGATATCGATGATGATCACATCGGGCATCAGCGTTTCGATCGTTCGCGCGATGCCGTTGACCTCATGCACGACGGTGACGCGCGCATGCCCTGCCTCGCGCAGCCCTTCTTCAATGATGGAGGCGCGGATGGCATTTTCGTCGATCACCAGAATCGTCAGATCGAGATGCTTCATGATTATATTTATGACGCAGCGCAGCAATTTTGGCAAGGTTTGCGCCTCATAAATGTGCAGAAGCTATCGTGCTTAAAAATTGATCATACTGCCGCACTTTCAGGCGTCTACAGCGCGAGACCGATATCGATAGCGAACTTTTCTAGCCCATTGACGCTTGAGGAAGCGCTCCGTTTGGGCGAAAAGGCGTGGCGCTTTCGACCTCGATCTTTTCGAGTGTCGGCAGCGCCTGATCCTCGGGGCAGAAGGCAGGTTTTATTGGCCACCAGTGAATTTCATCCGATCCAACGGGCAGGGGATGACGGGCTTGCGGCGCGGGCACTGCGGGTAATTGAGGCCGTTCTCGGCGTTGCCGCAGCGCTCGTTCTCGCCGTGCTGCTCGTCATGGTGCTAGTCACTGTCTGCCTGCGCTATTTCTTCGGTACCGGCTTCATCGGCACCGAGGATTTCGGCATCTGGCTGAATGTGGCGCTGGTCGCGCTCGGCGCGCCGCTCAGCCTCAATAGCGCCCTTGCCATGCGTCTCGACGTTTTCGTCAGGATGCTGCCGGAAGGCCTGCAGAAGCTGACGCGGATCGGCGCCGATGTCTTCACCGTGCTTTCGGCGCTGATCCTCGCTTTCGGCGGCCGCGAGATCATGACGATGCTTGGCGGCGTCTCGCCGACGCTCGGCCTGCCGGAATGGATCCGCTTCAGCTTCCTCGGTGCCGGCGGCGCGCTGATCCTCATCGTGCTGCTTCTGCAGCGCATCGCCGACCGCCGGGTCCTGCCGGTTGCTCTTTCGCTGGCCCTCGGCATCGCGCTCTATGCTGGCATCCCGCATATCTTGCTCGATCTCGACTGGCCGCCGAGCATCTTCCTCGGATTGATCGCGGCGATCGGCCTGGTACTTGCCGCACCGCTGCCGCACGCCTTTCTCGCCGCAGCCTATGCCGCCATCGCCTTCGGCAGCAGCCTGCCCGAGCCGGCGATCGTTTCTGCGACCGTCACCGGTATCTCGAAATTCCTGCTGCTCGCCATTCCTTTCTTCCTGCTCGCCGGCGGCCTGCTGACGGCATCAGGCGTCGCCAATCAGCTCGTGCGCTTTGCCGCCGCCATGGTCGGTCATCGCCGGGCCGGACTGGCGCAGACGACGCTTCTGACCAGCGTTCTCTTTTCCGGCGCTTCCGGTTCCTCGGTCGCAAATGCCGCCTTCGGCGCATCGACCTTCCAACCGGAATTGGTCAAGCACGGTTATCACCCGGCGCAGGCTGCGGCGATCATCGCCTCGACATCGGTTCTCGACAACATCATCCCGCCGTCGATTGCCTTTCTCATCCTCGCCTCGGCGACCAATCTTTCCGTCGGTGCACTGCTGGTCGGCGGCTTTTTCGCCGGCGGGCTGATGGCCATATGCCTGGCGGTCGCCATCCATCTGACCGTGCGTGAGCAGGTGCCCTTGCCGCGCGCAACCGCGAGGCAGCGCTGGCAATCGGCGGTCCAGGCGATCCCGGCCTTCGGGCTGGGTGTCATTGTCGTCGTCGGCATCCGCATCGGCATCGTCACGACGACGGAAGCGGCAGCGCTCGCCGCTTTCTATACGGTGCTGCTCGGCATCGGCGCCCGTCTCGGTATCCTCTCGCTCTATGCCATCTTCCGCCAGGCGGCGGTCGAAGCGGCGGCGATCGGTCTGCTGATCGGCACGGCCGGCCCTTTCGCCTTCCTGCTGGCGGTCGACGACGTGTCTTCGCTGATCGCCTATCTGACGACGGCGCTCGGCGGCAGCGCGCTGGCCGTCATCCTTTTGTCGAACGTCATTCTGCTCGCCGTCGGTCTCGTTCTCGACATCGGGGCCGCGATCCTGCTCTTCGGTCCGATCCTGCTGCCGGCAGCGATCGCCGCCGGCATCGATCCCATCCAGTTCGGCGTCATCATCGTCGTCAACCTGATGATCCACGGGCTGACGCCGCCGCTCGGCATGCTGATCTTCGTCGTCAGCGGCGTCACCCGCATTCCCGCCTCGGAACTCTTCCGGGCGGTGGTTCCCTATCTGCTCGCTCTCCTGGTCTCGCTCGCAATCCTCTGCGGCTGGGCCATCATTGTCTAACGAACAGGACAATCCATGGACAATCTCAACCGACGCAATCTCCTGAAGTTCGCAGCGCTCGCCGGAACGGCGCTCGCAGCGCCCGCTTTCGTCCGCACGGCCGCCGCCCGCACGACGACGATCACGATCGCCTCGCTGCTCGGCGACGACAAGCCGGAAACCAAGATCTGGGTGAAAATCGGCGAGCTGGTCGAAGCCAGGCTTCCAGGCCAGTTCAAGTTCAATATCGTCAGGAACGGTGCGCTCGGCGGCGAGAAGGAAGTGGCCGAGGGCGTGCGCCTCGGTTCGATCCAGGCGAGCCTCTCGACGGCCTCGTCGCTTTCCGGCTGGGCACCGGAGCTGCAGATCCTCGATCTGCCCTTCCTCTTTCGCGATGCCGACCATGTCCGCAGGACCGTCGGCGGCGATGTCGGCGCCGATCTCAAACAGAAGCTGCAGGCGCAGAATTTCGTCGTCGGCGATTTCATCAATTACGGCGCGCGCCATCTCCTGACCAAGGAACCGGTGACCCGGCCCGAGCAGCTCAAAGGCAAGCGCATCCGTGTGATCCAGAGCCCGCTGCACACCAAGCTCTGGAGCGCATTCGGCACCACGCCGATCGGCATTCCGATCACCGAGACCTATAATGCGCTCGCAACCGGCGTCGCCGACGCGATGGACCTGACCAAATCGGCCTACTCAGGTTTCAAGCTCTATGAGGTCGTGCCCGATATGACCGAGACCGGCCATATCTGGGCATCAGGCGTCATCTATTATTCCTCTGCCTTCTGGGCCGGCCTCAACGGCGATCAGAAGGCGGTATTCGAGCAGGCCTCCAGCGAAGGGGCCGCTTACTTCAACCAACTGATCGTCGACGACGAGGCGAAGTCCGTCGAGACGGCGCTTGGCCATGGCGGAAAGCTGTTGAAGCCGGAAGCCTTGGAGGAATGGCAGAAGGGCGCGCAGGGTGTCTGGGCCGATTTCGCGCCTGTCGTCGGTGGCATCGACAGGATCAAAACCGTTCAGGCGGCCTGAAGCGGGGGAAGGGCGGACCGCTGACGGTCCTATAGGGGCGACTGAAAAATCGGCCTTATCATCGCTCGGATGTATCGGAAAAATAATGCCGCCGCAGGCCTGAAATCGAAAGAGCATGCCTTCGGCGATCGTGGTATATGACTTACTTAAAATCCTGGAATGGGAAGTTCTTAACCTTCGGCCGGTGCGATCCTGTTGACCGCAATCTCGCGACCGCTTCCGGCGGACGGATCCCATGGCCTCGATTTGAAACAAACAACATTAAACACAAGGCTTTGGAGGGCCGACCATGAGCTTACGCATCAACGATATTGCCCCCGATTTTACCGCCGACACCACCCAGGGACCGATCAGCTTCCATGAGTGGATCGGCAATGGCTGGGCCGTGCTGTTCTCGCATCCGAAGAATTTCACGCCGGTCTGCACGACCGAGCTCGGCGCGATGGCCGGCCTGGCGGGCGATTTTTCCAAGCGTGGCGCCAAGATCATCGGCATCTCCGTCGATCCCGTGGAAAGCCATGCCAAGTGGAAGAACGACATCAAGACCGCCACCGGCTTCGATGTCGAATATCCGCTGATCGGCGACAAGGATCTCAAGGTCGCCAAGCTCTACGATATGCTGCCGGCCGGCGCCGGCGAGAGCTCGGAAGGCCGCACGCCCGCCGACAACGCCACGGTGCGTTCGGTTTTCATCATTGGTCCCGATAAGAAGATCAAGCTGATCCTCACCTATCCGATGACGACGGGCCGGAATTTCAACGAGATCCTGCGTGCCATCGATTCCATCCAGCTGACGGCCAAGCACCAGGTGGCGACACCGGCGAACTGGAACCAGGGCGAAGACGTCATCATCACCGCCGCGGTTTCCAATGAAGACGCGATCACGCGTTTCGGCTCCTTCGATACGGTTCTGCCCTATCTCCGGAAGACCAAGCAGCCGACGGCCTGACCGCTGCTTTCAAGCCGTTCTGGAAGCCGCCGCGGCCATTGCCCCCGGCGGCTTTTTCATGCGCCATTGCCGAAATGGGGAAGCGTCGCGCCGTGAACGATGCTATCTATGATCAGCGTCGCGATGGTAGTCGAACCTGCTGAGATCCGATGAGAGGGCGAAAGCGTCAGTCCGGCATGGGGAAGAGAGCGGCGAAGGCCCTGCTTTCGCTCTGCTTTCTGTTTACCGTCATAGACACGCCAAAGGCCCAGCCGGAAGTAAGCGCTGCCGAGCCGGCCTGTCTCTATTCCGGGCCTTCTGCGTCGGGATCGGATGAGACGCTCTGCATCCGCAAGGACAGTTTCAATCGCGATCTCTGCGCCGCGATCGAGCATTTCGCCGAGGCCAATCAGTTGCCGCCGGAATATTTCGCCCGCCTCATCTGGCGCGAAAGCACCTTTCGCCCCGACGCGGTCAGTTTCAAAGGCGCGCAGGGTATTGCCCAGTTCATGCCCGGAACGGCGAAACTGCGCGGTCTTGAAGACAGCTATCAGGTGCTGGAGGCGCTCCGGAAATCGGCGCAGTATCTCGACGAATTGCGCAATCGTTTCGGCAATCTCGGCCTTGCCGCCGCCGCCTATAATGCCGGCGAAAACGGTCTTGCTTCTTACCTGGCGTCAGGAAGATTGCCTTACGAGACGCGCAGCTACGTGATGGCGATCACCGCCCATACGGTGGAGGAGTGGAAGGAAAAGCCACCGGAAACTGCGGCAGCCCCGCTCGATAAGGACAAGCCCTTTTTCGACGGCTGCGTGGCGCTTGCCGAACGCCGGACGTTGAAGGACACGCCGTGGCGTCAGGAGGGCGACTGGGCGCCCTGGGGTGTCCAGCTTGCCGCGAACGCGGATGTCGCGGTGGCCCGGCGCATGTTTCTCGATGCGGTGCAGGATCTGCCTGCGCCGCTCAATGCGGAACAGCCGCTGATCCTGCGCCAGCGCGATCGCAGCTTCGGCTTTCGCCCGCGTTATGCCGCCCGCATCGGCCGGCAGACGCGCCTGGAAGCCAACAGCCTCTGCAACCAGATCCGCACTCACGGCGGCACCTGCCTTGTTTTCAAGAATCGATAACGGGGCCGCTTTCCCATTCGCGGCGAAAACTCCGCTTGCAGGATCGCGACACGGCGCAGCATAGTCGGCGCGGATCATGCAAAGGGAGGAACGACAATGCGGGTTTTGGTCATCGGAGCGACGGGCCATGTCGGAACCTATCTCGTTCCTCGTCTGGTCGAGGCGGGGCACGACGTCGTTACCATCAGCCGCGGCGCGGCAAAGCCCTACACCGAAAATCGCGCCTGGGCCTCCGTCGACCAGCGCCAGATGGATCGGGCCGAGATGGAACGGACCGGCGAATTCGGCCCGGCCGTGCGTGAAGTGAAAGCCGATATCGTCATCGACATGATCTGCTTCACGCTCGAGAGTGCCGAGCAACTGGTGACCGCGCTATCCGGGCATGTCGGTCATTTCCTGCACACCGGCACCATCTGGACCCATGGCTACCCCCGCACCGTGCCGACACTCGAAGAGGCGCCGAAGTCTCCCTTCGGTGACTACGGCATCCAGAAGGCGGCGATCGAAACCTATATGCTGCAGCAGGCAAGGCTTCGCGGCTTTCCGGCCACCATCATTCATCCCGGCCACATCGTCGGTCGCGGATGGGCGCCGCTCAACCCTGCAGGCAATTTCAACCTGCAGGTCTTTTCGACCCTCGCCCGCGGAGACGCCCTTGCGCTGCCCAACTTCGGCCTGGAGACGGTCCATCACGTCCATGCCGATGACGTGGCGGCGATGTTCATGGATGCGATCGCCAACTGGAATGCGTCGACCGGCGAGAGCTTCCACGCGGTTTCGGAGCAGGCGCTGACGCTTTGCGGTTATGCCGAAGCCATGTCGCACTGGTTTGGGCGGGAGCCGAAACTCAGCTTCGCCCCATTCGAAGTCTGGGCCGAAAGCCAGACGGCCGAAGATACGGAGGCGACATGGGAGCATATCGCCCGCAGCCCGAATTGCTCGATCGCCAAAGCCCGGCGCCTGCTCGGTTACTCCCCGAGATACACGTCTCTGCAGGCAGTGCAGGAGGCTGTGGACTGGCTGATCGGGCAGGGAAGGATCTAGACCCACTAACGGATCAGGATAGCTCTGAAATCATTGACGTTGGTACCGGTCGGGCCGGTTTCGAAGAGATCGCCGACGGCGGCAAAGCCCGAATAGCTGTCATTGCCGTCGAGCAGCCGGCGCGGATCGAGCCGGGCAGCGCGCAGGCGCTTGACCGTGCCGCCATCGGCGAAGGCACCCGCATTATCCTCGGAGCCGTCGATCCCGTCCGTGTCTGCAGCAAGGAGATGAATGCCCTCCTGTCCGTCGATCGCTAGCGCCATGGCGAGCGCGAATTCGCCGTTGCGCCCGCCCTTGCCGCCCTTGGCGCGAAGCGTCACCGTCGTTTCGCCGCCGGACAGGATGACAACCGGCTTCGAAAACGGCCTGTTCCGGCCGAGCACCTCGCGGGCGATCGCCGCATGCACCAGCGCCACGTCACGCGATTCTCCCTCGATCGCATCCGAAAGGACCGCCGGCACTATCCCCTGCGACTTCGCCAGGGCGGCGGCTGCCTCCAGCGAGACGCCGGCAGAGGCAATGATGTGATGCGCGTGGCGTCGGAAGACCGGATCGTCGGGCCGCGGCGCATCGGCCTTGGGTGAGTTCAGATGGTCGAGGGCTGCCTGCGGCAGCTGTAATCCATATTGCTTGACGATCTCAAGCGCGTCGTGCCGCGTCGAACCATCAGGCACTGTCGGTCCGGAGGCGACATGAGCCGGGTTGTCGCCGGGAATGTCGGAGATGATCAGGCTGACGACCCTTGCTCTGGTTGCTGCCGCAAGTCTCCCGCCTTTGATGGTCGAGAGATGCTTGCGCACGACGTTCATCGCCGAGATCGGCGCCCCCGAGGCGAGCAGGATTTCGTTGAGCGCAATCTCGTCTTCGAGTGTCAGCCCCACCGGCGGGGCGGGCAGCAGCGCCGAGCCGCCGCCGCAGATCAGCGCGATCACCAGATCGTCTTCCGTCAGTCCGCTCACCGTCTCCGTCAGCCGTCTTGCCGCTGCAAGTCCCGCCGCATCGGGAACAGGATGGGCAGCCTCGATGATCTCGATGTCGCGTGTGTCGCAGCCATAGCCGTAGCGCGTGACCACCAGACCCGTAAGCGGCCCGTCCCACACGCTTTCGAGCGCTCGCGCCATCTGCGCGGCACCCTTGCCGGCGCCGATCACCACGGTCTTTCCCTGCGGCCTGTCAGGCAGGTTTGCCTTGATGCCGGTCATCGGATCGGCGGCGCGAACAGCCGCGTCGAACAGGCTTTTCAGGAAATCGCGGGGCGCGCTTATCGTCATCGGTGGTCTCTGCTGCCTGGAGTGTCGATCATCACACCGACTGTCGACGCATCCCCGTGCCGGCGTCAAGGTCGAAGACGAGGCAGTGTGACGGTTGTGGACTGCAAATTCTGCTTCATCGAAAGGAACGGATACGAACGATAGAAAGCATTAACCATAGTCCCGTAGACAACGAACAGGATCAAAGGAACCTGTGTTCGATGGCTACTGAAATGACCTGCCGCCCCGCCGCCCAGAGTGAAGGCGTGGTGATTGCTTTTCCCTCCGGAACCGGAACCGCCAATATCGAGCGCTGCGCCCGTGAACTCGGCCGCAGACATGGCGCGGATGCGATTGCATTCTGGAGGGCTGAATGCCGCAGGCTCGCAGATCAGCTTCTGGCAGCCGGAATGCCGGAGAGCGACGTCGGCGAGCGGGTGCTGCAGTTTCAGCAGGATGTCCAGATCGAACTCGTCCTCAGCCATCAAAACGGTCCGCTGCCCAAGTCTCAGAACCGATAGCGGCGCTCTCGCTGAATCTGGACGGTCCCCAGGCGAATGGCGTGGCAACCAGTTTGCTCCCGTTCTGTCGCTTTACCGCAGCAGCCCGGCAGATCGAAGGGCGTCTTCAATGACCTTCTGGATGCCGCCGCGATCATCCCCTATGGCAGATGAACCTGCGACGTTTTCCGGTTGCGCAGTAGCGGGTTTTACATTGCGCCGCTTTTCAAACGAGGGAACCAGGCCCCAGGACCTGGCGATTTCGACGGTCGAGGAAATTCCGATTTCAAGCATGAAGGGGCCGCTCGCCCCGTAGCCGGTGCCGACGTCGAGCGGCGTGCCGTGATCCATTCCGGCAATCGTATAGAGCTCGATCACCTCCACCCCGTGAGCGTCGGTCCAGACCCTTCGCTGATGGCGTCCGATATTTTCCACGCGCGACGGCGATACGTCGATGCCGTGGATATTTCTCCATTGGTCGACGATTGCATTTGCATTCGATGGCACGACGGTTCTGTCCGCGCTTCCCTGCCAGAGCGACAAAGTCGGCCACGGGCCTTTGTGGGTTGAGGCGTTTCTCAACCGCAGTTGCAGTTCTTTGGCGGTCGGGCCGCCATGACCGCGCATTCGGTCGAACGCCTCGGGAATGGTCGCGGCGCTGGCATAGGGCAGGCCTGCAATGATGGCGCCTCCGGCAAAAATCTCCGGATAGGTGGCAAGCATGGCGGCGGTCATGGCGCCACCGGCCGAAAGCCCGGTCACGAATACGCGCCTGCTGTCGATGCTGTGTTCCGCAACGACCTTTGCGATCATCTGGCGAATGGAAAAGACCTCGCCATGATCCCGGCCTATATCCTCCGGGTTGAACCAGTTGAAGCAGAGGTTGGGATTGTTTGCCCTTCGCTGCTCGGGAAACAACAGCGCGAAACCATAATCCTCTGCCAATCGCGACCACCCCGACCCGATGTCATAGCCGGCGGCGGTCTGAGTGCAGCCGTGCAGGACGGTGACCAGCGCCATGTTCTTTGCGCGCTTCGACGGCAGGAAGATGTAACCTCCCAAAGCACCCGGGTTTGCACCAAATGTGCCCAGGGCAATCAGATCGGGATTTTCCTGCGTGGGGCGGGGGCGAAGCGTTCCTCGCAACGCAGCAAGGCGTGCGAGCGTGTCGGACATAGATCTCATGAAAGTCTCCGCCAATCAGCAGCCGGGATGGCGGTGATGCCTGCGTAAACGCGTCAGTCGGCGGAAAGTTGCTGCGCTGCACAATATTTTCTGAGCAGGCTGGATTTCCGGTAGCGCGGGTAGGCTCGCCGGGCGAGGAACTTCGGTCCGGAAATGACGTTGATGTTGTCGATTGACAGCATTGTCGCTGCAATTAGCGAGGCCTTTCAGATGTCGAACAAACCCAACTTCTTCTCTTCCTTTGCAACCATCGTCGCCGATTTCTCGGGAAAGCCGTTCACCTTTGTCGCGGCTCTGACGCTCGTGATTGCCTGGGCGGTATCGGGACCCTTTTTCGGCTATTCTGAAACCTGGCAGCTTGTGATCAATACGACCACGACCATTATCACTTTCCTGATGGTCTTCGTGTTGCAGAACAGCCAGAACCGTGACGGCAAAGCGGTCCAGGCCAAGCTGGACGAACTCATCCTGACGAGCCAGGCCGCCAACAAGTTCGTCGGCATCGAAAAGTTGGACGAGGGTGAACTCAGAGAAATGAGCAAGACGCTTGCCGCGCAAGCCGAATGCGTCGAGGAAAAAGCGGATGAGAAATCTGCCGCGGAGGCAGCCTCCACCTGATGCATATCGCCTCGATGCGACTTTTCAGTTTGTCATCTTGTCATGGTGTTGCTGGCGCATTTCCTCGATGGCCTCGACCTCCTTCTTCTCAGCCGCAATCCAGTGATTTCCGGCCTTGCTTGATCGGATCAGTTCGTCGAGCTTGGTTTGGAGTGCCACCATGTCCCGATTTTGGGAGTGCTGCACCAGCAGAAGAATAAAAAATATGATGAGTGTCCCCATCATGTTGGTCAGCAGAAACCATTGCCGTGGGAAAGAAAAAGTGACGCCCGCCGCCGCCCATATGGCGACCAACGCGACCAGCGTGACAGGGACCACGCGATGCCCCGCCCACAAGACGGCCAAGTCGGAAATCTGTCGAAAACGCCAGCGCATACGGCTCTCCACAGCGCATAAACGAAAGAGGGAGCAGATGTTTCCATCATCCAAGCTCAATACATTAAGTGCTGCGAACAGTTTAAAACCCGCGTTTCCGCGGGTTTTAGACGACGAGCCATTCTTATGGCCACCCTATGTTCAATTCAGTTTGACCGACGGTTCGCGGCCCCAGACACGCAGTTTGCCAAGCGCTTTAACAAAGGCCGCGACATCCCCGGCCGCTCTAAGCGCAAGCACGCCCTCATCCAGGGAATCGGCAATTCCGGCCCTTTGCATGAGGGGCAGCGCTGTTTCCACATAGCCGATGAACTTGCAGTGCACGAAGGCATCCGAAACGAAATCATGGGCCGTTGCCTCCTTTAGCAGATCACTGCTTCCCGCCGACGAGGGCAGCAGCGCGACGGCGTCGTAAAGCACCGAAGGTCCGCCGTCGATCATCTGATGCGCCTCGATCCAATTGCCGTCCGAGAGCGTCACGCCGCCAATCTTTGGCGCGATCACTTCGAATGTTGCCTTCTGCTCGGTGACCTCGGCAAGCAGCGCCTTGAAGATCGCGGCGTCGCTGCCATCGGTGACAAGAATACCGAGCTTGCGTCCTTCGAACCGCTTCGGACCGCGCTCGATAATGCTGAGCGCCGGCGACGGCTCGAGATCCTGGCGCGTCGGCATGGCGGCATCGGCAGGCTTCGGCATCGATTTGAAGCCGAGTGCGTGGCCGACCTTGCTGGCCAAAGTCTCATCGATGTTCATAAGATGCGAGACCATCCGCTCGCGAATGACCGGTGTTTCGACTTTGCTCAATTCGAAGATCAGCGCTGCTGCAATATGGCGTTGCTCCGGCGGAGTCTGACTGATGAAGAACTGCCTGGCCTGGCTGTAATGGTCGGCAAAGCTTTCCGGCCGCAACCGGACCTTGGCACCCTGCTCCTCGGCCGGCAGGTGACGATAGCCCTGAACCGGCGATTCTCGCGGTCCCTGATTCCAGGAGTTCGGCTGGTAATTGACCCGTCCGACAGGATTGCGCATCGCCATGTGGCCATCCTGCTGGAAATTGTGGAAGGGACATTTCGGCGCGTTGATCGGCAGATGGGTGAAATTCGGGCCGCCCAGACGTTTTAGCTGCGTGTCGAGATAGGAGAAGTTCCGTCCCTGCAGAAGCGGGTCGTTGCTGAAATCGATGCCGGGCGGAACGTTCTGCGTCATGAACGCGACTTGCTCGGTCTCGGCGAAAAAGTTCTCGGGCATTCGGTCGAGCACCAGACGGCCGATCGGTTTGACCGGCAGGATCTCCTCGGGAATGATCTTTGTCGGATCGAGGATGTCGAAGTCGAACGTGTCGGCGAAATCCTGATCGAAAAGCTGGACACAGAGTTCCCACTCCGGGAAGTTTCCTGACTGGATCGACTGCCAAAGGTCGCGGCGATGGAAATCCGGATCCGCACCATTAATCTTGACCGCCTCGTTCCAGGCGACGGACTGCAGGCCGAGTTTCGGTTTCCAGTGGAATTTGACGAAGGTCGATTCATCGGCCGCGTTGACGAAGCGGAAGGTGTGAACGCCAAACCCCTCCATGAAACGGAAGGAGCGCGGGATGGCGCGGTCCGACATGACCCACATGATCATATGCATGCTTTCCGGGGTGAGCGAGATGAAGTCCCAGAAATTGTCATGCGCCGACTGCGCCTGCGGAAATTGCCTGTCGGGTTCCGGCTTTACGGAATGGATGATGTCCGGAAATTTGATCGCGTCCTGAATGAAGAAGACGGGAATGTTATTGCCGACCAGATCCCAATTACCCTGCTGCGTGTAGAGCTTCACCGCGAAACCGCGCACGTCGCGCGCCAGATCGAAGGACCCCTTGCTGCCGGCGACTGTCGAAAACCGCACGAAGGCCGGCGTCTTTTCCCCGGGCCGTTGGAACAGATCGGCCCGGGTGTAGGCGGCCAGCGATTCATAGGTTTCGAAATAGCCATGGGCGCCATAACCCCGCGCATGCACGACCCGCTCGGGGATGCGCTCGTGGTCGAAATGGAAGATCTTCTCGCGAAAATGGAAGTCATCGATGAGGGCGGGGCCGCGGGCGCCGAGACGAAGCGTATTCTGATCGTCGGAAACGGGGCCGCCTTGTGCTGTGGTCAGCACCGGCATGCCGTGCTCGGCAAACTGATGCAACTCACCGCCTGCACCGCGGTGCAGTTTCTGATCATGAATCGTCGCGTTGTCCGAGGGCGAGGTCTTCGTCTTCTTGGCCATCTATCTTCTCCGGAAAGGGTGTGACCTAACCGAAGCTCAAAAATGGCGACATGTTCCGCTCGCCGCGAAATAAACTGCAACCTGGCGAAGGGTTGCGTTCAAACGTAAAATAGGGCGCGGGGCCCTTCGACCCCGCGCCCCCGGTTTCCGGCGGTTTTCAGAGCCGGCGTGCAACGATGAGATCTTCCTCTTCGTCGCGTTGCGATCCGCCAAACGCTGCGGCAGCAGAGGCGATGAAAGCCCCGATCAGAAGCGACAGCGAGCCGAGCAGGGCCGTCGTGGAGGCCGCCTTGCGTGCCTCATCGGCAGCTTTCTGGGCGGCGACCTTGGCGTCGTCGATCCGCTTCAGCACCGTATCGACGCGGGTGCGTGCATCGGCTTCGGAAAGACCCGTTCGGGACGATACGATGGTGGCAAGATAGGCCTTGTCGTCATCGGGAACCTGGCCCTGGGCAGCGCCGTTGAGGAGGATGCGGGACACCTCGGACGTTGCCGCGGCATCATTGGACGTCGCCGCGGCGCGAGCCTGGTCAGGGCGCAGCAATGCGTCGGTAAAATAGGACGTGGACAGATCCACCGGCGAGGTTGCCGACGAAGCTGCTGCCGTGCCGGCGGCCGTGGCGGTCGATCCCACGACCGATCCCGCGGCTTGTGCACCCGCGCCGGCCAGCGAGGTCAACGATGATGCGAGAAACCCGGCGACGAAGACGGTCGCCAGCGCCCAGCTTAGGAAACCATGAGCCGTGTCACGGAAGAAAACCTCGTCCGTGTGAACAGCCGCCCATTTCGTCCGCAGCCGGCCGGTAATGTAGCCTCCGAGCGCCGAAGAGAGCCATTGCACGAGAACGAGCCAGATTGCCGCCGTCACGCCGAGTGTCCCGAGCGAACTGCTTTGCCCCGACCAGGGCGACACCATGGTCAGCCCGAGCCCGGATCCAAGCAGCAGTAGAATGAGGGTGACGCCAATGGCCGCGGCGGCGCCCCCGAAGATGGGCCCCCATGTCATGGCCGATTTGGAGGATTCAACCGGAGTGGCAACCTCTCCGGAACCTGTCATTGAAACCGACATGATCTGTTCCTACCGCATAAACAGAGCAAGAAGGATGATGATAGGCAGTGGAACACCGAGCAGCCAAAGTAGAATACCGCGACCCATGAGAGACCTCCTGTCAAAGCTGACGTTACGTTGTTGATGCCACTCAACTTTTAACCGCGGTGTTTGTTCCCGGCCCGCTTGATCATCGACGATCTTCAGACGCAGATTATAAGATTGACGAAATCTAGGGCGCTCGCGCTAACGCCAGCCGGGGAGCGCACCTATATCTTGGGTTCAAGGTGGGGAAATTCTCCCGTTACTCCCAAAGGCAGAAACTCATGGCTGCATCACAGCGTGAATCGGAGAAGCATCGATGAACAGATTTCGGGCATTTGTAGCGGCCGGAGCAATCAGTCTTGCCTTTATCACTTCCGCCTGCTCGACGGCGCCGAATTCATACGGCTCGGCGTCGGGATATCAACCGGGAGATTCCTTGAATCCGGCCTGCGCCGATGGCTTCCGACCCGGCGATGGCCGTTCGTGCAGCTATTAGAAGCGGTCGGCTCGTCCGATTATAACGGCAGCTTGCGGGCGGAGGTGCTTCGTGAGCGGTCGCGCAGGTCGGCCGGCAGGATTCGTGATCCGCTCCTGGCGTCATTCCCGTTTGATGGTTTTGGCGATAGTATATGTTTGAAGGGAGCCGAGGGCACGGTTCCCACGCTCTAACGATCAAGAAAGAACGGCCACGTGATCTCGTGGCAGCGACGTGACGTCAATCTGCCGCCCGACCCCATTCTTAATTTAATGGCGGTCGCGTCCTGCCGCAGTCTCTATACCATCAGACCGGCAACGCAAAGATGACCGGTTCGTCGCTTGTTGCTTTCGTTAAAGGCGAACGCCAGGACACAGGCCCTGAGCAATCACCATCGATAAAGGCCGGGCGCCCCGTGGGCGCACACGACCGCGGCGACGCTGATTCTCTTGCGAGGTGGATCTTTGGGCCGATTCCAACAATGTCACTGGCCGCGGGGCAACGCATCGATCAACTGGTGCACCTTGTCGGTTGCGTAGACGATATCCTCGCGCGGCAAATGCACCGTGATTTCGATCTCCTGCCATCGTCCGCCATTATTTCTAGCGTAACTCACGGCGGCCTGTAGAGATTTGAATTCAACTGCGGGCGCGCCGGCGATCCAGAACTGCACGGTACAATCGGCTTCGGAATAGTCGGAGAGTGCTTTGAGCGGGTCTAGGGCCATGTCGATGGGCTCTACACCTTTGGTGGTTCTTTGGCTACCGCACGTGAAGCGCCGCCGCTGTTTTCGAGTCGCGCAATCCGCGCCACATTGACGTGACCTCCGCTCCTCCAACACCGATGACCGGCGCGATCACCACCCCTTCCGACACTGGGGCGCGGCGGCGGGTCTTTCTGGAAATTCCACAGAGGAGAGCCGTTCATGCCAGGTTAATGCGTATTAACCGAGACTCGGGGCCTGAAAGGATGCGCCGATGAAAAAGCTTTTTCCCGTAGTCGCAGCCACAGTCTTGACTGCATGTTTCGCTCTGCCGCTAAACGCCACGCCGATTTTCGTGCCGAAACCGGTAGCAATGCACACCGCCGACTTCGAGCAGGTCAAAGACCGTCGCCACGGCAATGGACATGCGTATGGCCACTGGAAGAAAAGCCGGTACGCTTACCGCGACTGCCGGTATTACGGCTCGTGCTACCGTCCTCGGCACTACGGCTATCGCGACTATTACGGCTATCGCGACGATTACCCCTATCGTCGTCGATCAGGCGTGACCGTGTATTTCAATTTTTAGTCGGCATCGCTCCGATCTCTTGAAGCCGTCGACCTCACCCCACAACCACAGCAGCCCGCCAAGCTCCAACTCGGCGAGCGTTTTGTGTCTGGCGCCTGAACAAAGAAAAAGGTCGGGGCGAACGCTCGCGCCGACCTTCTTTGATTGCATCAGCTCGGTGCCAGTACATCCGTGGTCACCGGCAAAAGCTATCCGATGGATCGAATTTAAGCGCCTTGTGAATTTTCGCAAGGATTAGGGGATGCTGATTTAGGGCTAAAAGTGAGAAGAAAACGCCTGTCTTCGGATTTCTCAACGAAACAGGCGATTAACTTGAAAATGGCTCCCCGGGCCGGATTCGAACCGGCGACCTGTCGATTAACAGTCGAATGCTCTACCGCTGAGCTACCAGGGATCACTGCTTGGCGCGGTGTGAGTGGGCTAATACAAATGCTTGTTCGATTTGCCAAGCAGTTTTTTCAAAAAAATGAAATGAACTTGTATTTGGGTTGTCTGTGCCCATCTCTGGGGAATGACGAACCGGAATGAGCGAGAAGAGACGAGGGGCGGCGAAAAGCCCAGGAAGCGGGCAGGGCGCTTCGGCATCGATCATGCAAGCGGCAGGCTCATGCTCGGCTCTTTCAGCATCGGTATGCCGCGCTCCCGCATCGCGCGGATGGCGATCGGCGTCGCCCTCATTCTATGCGGTTTCCTGGGCTTCCTGCCGATACTGGGCTTCTGGATGTTGCCGCTCGGCTTCCTTGTGCTCTCGCACGATCTTCCTGTCGCGCGCCGGCTCCGCCGCCGCCTAGCGGTCTGGTGGCACAGACGTGGGAAACCGGCTGGCTGAGAGGTGAGGACATGAAGGCATTTTTTGTTGTCGCCCTGTCAGTGGCGACGATTCTCTCAGGCGTTCCCGCTGAAGCCCAGGCTGTCGACAGCCGGGGTTTTGACGCTCGCGGCATCTGCCGCCGTCCTGAAGGCTGCGTGGTCGATCACGGCCAGGGCGGCAGCTATAACGGGCCTCGCAACTACCGCAACTTCAACGGCCGCAATGAGCGTGACGGCAATAACGATCGCGACCGGAACGATCGCCGCTCTCGCAATCAGAACAGAAGCGACAATTTCGATGGCCTGACCAACCGTGTGGCGGCAGGTCTTATCGCCGTTGAGCCGGGTGTATCGCCCACGCGAACCTAATCTAGTTGGACCTGAGTTCGCTTTCTTCAAAAACGCCGTTGGGACCCTGATCGAGGCTGGTCACCATCAACAAGCTGCTGACGGCAAGGAGGAGGACGAGCTTCAGCGCGTAGGATAGGGAGACATGTCGGCTGCTCTGTGAGACGCGGGAAGGCGCGATATAATAGTTGTAGTAGAAGTATGGATCAGTCGTTTCCAGCAGGTTCTCGTAGACATGCGGCGGAATGTCCACATGCTTCATCGGTGGAGAACCCGGAAATTTAACATGAAGATCGCGGCTGTCGGCATCATAGGCCGCATGCACGTGCTTCGATTTGAGGGCAGCCCACTCCATTTGCAGCTCCTATCGCCCTCCCAGGGCCAATATGAAGCCCGCAGGACGATCGTCAAGCTAACAATTTGTTTCAAATGCGATCACTGCCGGGAAGGGCACCGCTACGATGAGGGAATTCGAGCCTGCGCTCGTGCCGGCCGGCACTGAAAAATGGACTTTTCGGCTGCCGCGGAATGGCGTTTTTCCGAAATGCCCTCTTGCGATTTCCTTACGATCATTCTAAACGCTCGCCACGGCTCAGATAACGAGCTTGTGAGGCCTCGTGGCGGAGTGGTGACGCAGAGGACTGCAAATCCTTGTACCCCGGTTCAATTCCGGGCGAGGCCTCCAACATCTCCCACCATCGCATGCCCTGCCGTCCGTCGGCATAAGATCGTCGCAGACCCCATGAGTGGTCTGCACGCTTCCGCGCCCTTATCACTTCAGGGTCGTTTCGCCGTCCAGCAGCCCGCAGCAGAAGATGCCGATGAGCGCTGCGACGATGAAAAAATCGAACAGCGTCAGATATTCGAAAATCGCAGACATGGCCTGCTCCTCCTATTTCCTCCGTTGAAGATCATAACATGAAGGGGCAGGGAATTCCACGTTTGCGTGCAGAGCCTCATTGCCTCTGTTGCGCGGAAGAAGCGCCTGCCGGATTCTTTTCGCCGGCGGCTGCCAAGCCTTGAAAGCATCGGTGGCGGGGATTAAGAGACGAGAGACAGGAACCGCTTTCAAGAGCGAGAGGACATGATGGATTTCGAAGCAGCGCGCGTAAAGATGGTCGACACCCAGGTTCGCACGACGGACGTTACCTCGCATTCCGTGCTGACGGCGTTTCTCACGGTCCCGCGTGAGGCATTCGTGCCGGAGAAGGCGAAGCTGCTGGCTTACATCGACAACGATGTCGAGATATCGGCCGCCGCACCCGGAAAGCCGGCGCGCTTCCTGATGGAGGCATCGCCGCTCGCCAAGCTGCTGCAGCTGGCCGCAATCACCAAGGATGATTTCGTCCTCGAAGTCGGTTGCGGCACCGGTTACACATCGGCGCTGCTGTCGATCATTGCCGGCTCGGTCATCGCGCTCGAATGCGACGAGGCGCTGGCCGCCGAGGCGAAGACGCAGCTCGCCGGCTACGCCAAGGTCGAGGTGGTCACCGGACCGCTCGAAAAGGGCTACGCTGCCGGCGCTCCCTATGATCTGATCTTTGTCAACGGCGCAGTGGAGGAGGTGCCCGCGGCCCTTCTCGATCAATTGCGCGATGGCGGTCGTTTGATCACGGTCGAAGGTTACGGCAATGCCGCCCGCGCCAAGGTGTTCGTCGCCGAGCGGGGCGCCGTTTCGGAAAACGTCTTCTTCAATGCCTCCGTCAAGCCCCTGCCGGGCTTCGCCAAGGCGCGCGAATTCGTTTTCTGACGCCGTTTGTCGATGAATCAGCAACGGGCGCCACTGGCGCCCATTTTTATAACAGCGCAGCCGCGTCTTCTCCGACGCCCAAAGGACGCTGCAACAGTTTGAAATCCAAGCATCGCCGGAAAGCCTTCACAAACATCATTTATCCTGAGGCTGCCAGGTCGAAAACATCGGGTAACAAAACTGTGCATGGCCGCATTCATTTGATTCGCGATGATTTTTTTCCCGTCTGAGGTATTCTAAGGTCGCGGTGATTCGGATGACCGCTCCACATCGTCCGGTCGTTGTTTTTGGATAACGGGGATAGAAATGGCTCAGCCAAGTGTAGCGCGTGAACCGTCCATGGAAGAAATTCTGGCCTCCATCCGCCAGATCATCGAAAGCAATGAGCCCGGCGCCGGCAAGGCGATTTCCGCATCCCTGCCGCCGGTTTACGGCGCCGATGAGGATGAGAACGGTTCCGAAATCCATCTGACCGTGGATGACACTTATGCCGGCGTGGAGTTCCCCGAACCGGCCATGCGCTCCTCCGATCCGCGTTTCGTCGCCGCCAACTCGGCTGGCACTGCCCCCGAAGCTGAAGTACCGGCCCGCGCCCTGTCGCTTGCCGATGTCGCCGCCCGCGTCCGCGCCGCTTCCGAGCGCAGCGCCGTGCAGGCCGGTCAGGCGTTGCGTGAAATTCCGAGCGGCTTCCGTCAGCCCGAACCGCAGCCGGCGGTTATGCCGGAGCCGCCGCGCGCGGCTGCACCGCAGCCGCAGCCGACACAGCCTGTTTTCCCTCCGGCTGCTGTAGCGCCGGTTCCGCAGGCCGTGATCGAGCAGCTGGCCGAGCCGGTATTTGCGGAAGCACCGCGGGTCCAAGTCGCCGCATCGGCGCTTTCAGTCGCCGAACCCGCCGCCGCGGTCGAAACGACGTTGCCGCCTTTGGAACCCGCTCAGTCCTCGGCCGAAGCTTTCCTGCCGAGCCTTGTGGATGAGGTCCAGCCGACCCTGCTTTCGGAGAATGCCGGCCTGCAGATCAGCCGCTCCTTCGAGGAACTCGCCGCCGCCATCGACGGTGCGGAGCGCCGCTCGCTGGACGAGATCGCCGAGGATATGCTGCGTCCGATGTTGCGCGAGTGGCTTGACGATAATCTGCCGACGCTGGTCGAGCGGTTGGTGCGCGAGGAAATCGAGCGCGTGGCGCGCGGCCCGCGCCGCTGATCGGATTGCTTTTTCCTGAAAAGCCGCTCCGGTCTCCGGGGCGGCTTTTTTATTGACTTGCCCGTGCCCATCCTATTTACAAACGCCATCCTCGAACCTCGAAATTGGTCAAAAAATGCTCGACAAGACCTATGATTCTGCTGCCGTCGAACCCAAAATCGCCGCGAAATGGGATGAGGAGGACGCTTTCCGCGCCGGCGCGAACGCCAAGCCCGGCGCCGAGACCTTCACTATCGTGATCCCGCCGCCGAATGTCACCGGTTCGCTGCACATGGGCCATGCGCTGAATAACACGCTGCAGGACATCATGGTGCGCTTCGAGCGCATGCGCGGCAAGGATGTGCTCTGGCAACCCGGCATGGACCATGCCGGCATCGCCACGCAGATGGTCGTCGAGCGCAAGCTGATGGAACAGCAGCTGCCCGGCCGCCGCGAAATGGGTCGCGACGCCTTCATCGACAAGATCTGGGAATGGAAGGCTGAATCGGGCGGCCTGATCTTCAACCAGCTGAAGCGCCTGGGCGCCTCCTGCGACTGGTCGCGCGAACGCTTCACCATGGACGAAGGCCTGTCGAAGGCCGTTCTCGAAGTTTTCGTCACGCTCTACAAGGAAGGCCTGATCTACAAGGACAAGCGCCTCGTCAACTGGGACCCCAAGCTCCTGACGGCTATCTCCGACATGGAAGTCGAGCAGCACGAGGTGAAGGGCCATCTCTGGCATCTGCGCTATCCGCTCGAGCCGGGCGTCACCTATCAATATCCGATCGCCTTCGATGAGGAGGGCAAGCCGACCGAATTCGAGACGCGCGACTATATCGTCGTCGCGACGACGCGGCCGGAGACGATGCTCGGCGATACCGGCATTGCCGTGAACCCCGAAGACGAGCGGTACAAATCGATCGTCGGCAAGCATGTCATTCTGCCGATCGTCGGCCGCAAGGTTCCGATCGTCGCCGATTCTTATGCCGATCCGACGGCCGGCACGGGTGCGGTGAAGATCACCCCTGCGCATGACTTCAACGACTTCGAGGTCGGCAAGCGCGCGAAGCTGCGGGCCATCAACGTCATGAACGTCGATGCCACGATTACCATCAAGGACAACGAGGACTTCCTCGAAGGCCTCGACAATCCTGCCGCACTGCATGGCGCGTGGGACCGTCTGGAAGGGCAGGACCGTTTCTTTGCGCGCAAGGTCATCGTCGAGATTTTCGAAGAGGCCGGGCTCCTCGACAAGATCGAGCCGCACAAGCATATGGTGCCGCACGGAGACCGCGGCGGCGTGCCGATCGAGCCGCGGCTGACCGAACAATGGTTTGTCGACAACAAGACATTGGGACAGCCCGCGCTGGAATCCGTACGCGAGGGAAAAACCAGGTTCATTCCGAGGAACTGGGAAAACACCTATTTCAACTGGCTGGAGAACATCGAGCCGTGGTGCATTTCCCGCCAGCTCTGGTGGGGGCACCAGATTCCCGCCTGGTATGGCCCGGACGGTCAGGTCTTCGTCGAACAGACCGAGGAAGAGGCGCTGCAGGCGGCGATTCAGCATTACCTGTCGCATGAGGGGCCGATGAAGGCCTATGTCGAGGACCTGCTCGAAAACTTCAAGCCGGGCGAGATCCTGACGCGGGACGAGGACGTGCTCGACACATGGTTCTCCTCCGCGCTCTGGCCCTTCTCGACGCTCGGCTGGCCCGACCAGACGCCGGAACTCGCGCGCTATTATCCGACGAGTGTTCTGGTCACCGGTTTCGATATCATCCCGTTCTGGGTCGTTCGCATGATGCAGATGGGCCTGCATTTCATGAAGAACGAGAATGGCGATCCCGTCGAACCCTTCCACACGATCTACATTCACGCGCTGGTGCGCGACAAGAATGGGCAGAAGATGTCGAAGTCGAAGGGCAACGTCATCGATCCCCTTGAGCTGATCGACGAATACGGCGCCGATGCGCTGCGCTTCACGCTGGCGATCATGGCGGCGCAGGGCCGTGACGTAAAGCTCGATCCGGCCCGCATCGCCGGCTACCGCAATTTCGGCACCAAGCTCTGGAACGCCACGCGTTTCGCCGAGATGAACGGGGCGAAAAGCGATCGGCATTTCGTGCCGGAGGCCGCTGAACTCACCATCAACCGCTGGATCCTGACGGAGCTTGCCCGTACGGAACGTGACGTTACGGAAGCACTCGAAGCCTTCCGCTTCAACGATGCCGCCGGCGCGCTCTATCGCTTCGTCTGGAACGAGGTCTGCGACTGGTATCTCGAGCTTTTGAAGCCGGTCTTCAACGGCGAGGACCAGGGCGCCAAGGCCGAGGCTCAGGCCTGCAGCGCCTATATCCTCGAAGAGATCTACAAGCTGCTGCATCCCTTCATGCCCTTCATGACCGAAGAGCTCTGGGCGCATACGGCGGGCGAAGGCAAAGAGCGCGATACGCTGGTCTGCCATGCCGAATGGCCGTCTCCCTCCTATGCCGATAACGGCGCCGCCGACGAGATCAACTGGCTGATCGACCTCGTCTCCGGCATCCGCTCAGTGCGCGCCGAAATGAACGTGCCGCCGTCGGCGACAGCGCCGCTCGTCGTCGTCAAGGCCAACAACCTGACGCGCGAAAGGCTGTTCCGCCACGACGCCGCCATCAAGCGGCTTGCGCGTGTCGAGGCGATATCGCTGGCCGACGATGCGCCGAAGGGGGCCGCTCAGATCGTCGTCGACGAGGCCACCATCTGCCTGCCGCTCGGCAATCTGATCGACCTTTCCGCTGAAAAGGCTCGGCTTGAAAAGGCGATCGGAAAAATGGAAGGGGAGATCTCGCGCATCGACGGCAAGCTCTCCAACGAGAAGTTCGTCGCCAATGCCAATCCCGAGGTGGTCGAGGCCGAACGCGAGCGCCTCGAGGAACTGAAGGGGCAGATCGCCAGCTTGAAGACCGCACTCTCCAGAGTGAGCGAAGCCGGATAAGTTTCATCGCCCGTTTTGGTAAGTTATTTCAAAGACGCGCTCCAAGAAGGGCGCGTCTTTGTCGTTTTGGGCACGCGTGATTCGGTCTTGAAAAGCGGCTGATTGCCGGCGCTGAGCCTGTGGATTGTGGCTCCAATGGCCTCCCGCGGGCGAAAACTGTCACTGTTGTCGGATTGATACAGCTTCCACAATGTGTGGAATGAAAACCCAAAAGCCCATCTCAAAACCGGTAACTCTGGAATAAAATTTTATTAACCAGATTTTTTGACGTGTCCGTCAATTTCTTTACGTAAGTTGGCCAATGTAATGCCTGGGAATGCCGCCGTGGGGCGCGTTGCCATGTCGAGCGAACACTTACTAGAGTGGCGTCACATCAATTGCTGGAGTGGGGGAGACACAATGGCATCACGTAGGTTTTCCAAGGGCGTAACGTCGCTCGTCCTTCTTTCGTCGCTTGCATCGCCGGCCTTCGCCGGCGGCCTGGAGCGCGGCGGCTACAATATCGATCAGCTGTTCGATACCTCGCCTTTCTCGTTTCAGTCGGGCGTTACCTATGTCACGCCGCAGCGCAAGCTGAAGGATGTCCGTGACACGAATACCTCCGTCTTAACGGGGGGTGGCAATCTCAACACCCGCCCAAACAGTGCCGACGACACCTCGAATTACACCATTCCTTACATCGGCTTTAAGGCCGGTTTCGCCGATGCAGTCGACTGCCTTGTCGACTATTCCGAACCCTTTGGCGGGCATACCGACCCGGGTTCGAATTGGGCTGGCGCCAACAACAATATCGAGACGGAAATCAAAACCCGCAACTATGGCGGCACTTGCTCCTATCGTTTTGATATGGGCCCTGGACAGCTTCGCTTCATTGGCGGCGCTTTCTATCAGGAAGTTGAAGGTTTCAAAGAGCGTCTGGTTTCAACGCTCCCACTTTTGCTCGGCACCGGCACCGGCGTTGGCCGCCTCGATCTCGAAGACAGCGGCTGGGGCTGGCGCGCCGGTCTGGCTTACGAGATTCCGGAATATGCGATGCGCGCGAGCCTCGTCTACAACAGCCGCGTCAAGTACGACAACCTGACGGGGACTGTTGATCTCCGTCAGGTTCCAGTTGTGCCGATATATGGCGGCAAAATCACCAACGTCTTCGGCTCCGCAGAAGC
Organism: Rhizobium sp. 268; assembly: GCF_036571585.1. Lineage (NCBI taxonomy): Bacteria > Pseudomonadati > Pseudomonadota > Alphaproteobacteria > Hyphomicrobiales > Rhizobiaceae > Rhizobium > Rhizobium sp. 268. Next base: position 103,108 of record NZ_JAPPSO010000009.1, read on the forward strand.
ACCGGATTCGCTGGAGATGAAGCTGCAAAGCGGCATCGCTCCGGATTGGCTTGCCTTCGGATCGGTCAAGTGGACGAACTGGAGTGTTCTGCAATCCGTGCCTTTCTGCCCGACGTCGACGAAGGGCGTGGCTGCCTGCACAGCGGGCGGCGCTACGGAACTCACTTCGCTCGACCTTCTCTATCGTGACGGCTGGACCATCTCCGGCGGCGTGGGCCACAAGTTCAACGATCAGTGGGCCGGCGCAGTCAGCGTCACGTGGGACCGCGGCACCAGTCAGGGTTATGGCGCACAGACCGACAGCTGGACGCTCGGTCTCGGCGCCGCCTACACGCCGACTGAACATATCGAATGGCGTTTTGCCGGAGCCGTTGGCGTATTGACGAGCGGTTCGTCCGGCACCTTCGAGTATAATGGCCAGACCTATGGCGACGATGTCTCCTATTCGTTTGGCAACGATCTGGTCGCGGCACTGTCGACGAGCCTAAAGATCAAGTTCTAATTCCCCGATGTGAAGAATTGAGGAGCCCGGCACCGCCGGGCTCTTCTTTATTCACGGCCGTTAATCATGCCATTTTCTGATCCCGTTTTGTGACGATTCCGCAACACTTTTTTACGACGATTGGCGTAAGATGGCAGCGGGGTGAAATTGTCCATTTCCCGCCACAAAGAGAGCGCAGCGCTATTGGCAGGCGAGGAGATGGGCAGGCTTACGGTGCGTGTAAATAGTAGCATGGGTCGATTTTTTTCCGGTAACACGAGATCGCGCAGGACGATTGGCGGCAGTCGTTTGATTGTGGTCGTTTCGCTTTCTGGACAAGGCTGTTCCGGCCGCCAATCCGACTTCGCGGCGGCGCCGTCGAACCGTTGGTTGTTGTCGTTTTCGGCCCGCTCGGATGCGCGGCCCGGCTTTGCCGGAGATGTCGATACCGCTTTCGTCACATTTGCTGTTTACGAATATGGTGAAGGCGGGAAGGCGGATGCCGCGCCTGCCGAAAGAGTGCCACGGAGATTGCAGTCGGACCATGCCGGGAGCCGGGTGGTTCTGAATGATGCGCTGAGAATTAGGCCTTCGAGAGAAGGCCACTGGGCTGGATGCGACGCGGGCAAAGGAGCCATGGAGCTCGCCGCGGGATCGCTCGCCTCGACGAAATACATCCGCGGAATGCACGGCGCGAGCCCTGCTGCTTCCTGCCTGCGATGAGCGAAAGAAATCGGTTGAAATGGTGACGTCCGAGTTCAAACTGTTCAAATTCATGCTGATGGGCATGTCTATGGCCGTAGCGCTGTCGCTGTCCGGCCCGGTCCGCGCATTCGACATCAAGGCGGGCGTCAGCAAGGAATCCGGCCCCTTCGATCTCTTCAAGTTCGGCTTCAAAGCCTATAAGAACGGGCAGAAGGAAGAGGCGGTCGAAGCCTATAAATACGCTGCCGAAAAGGGCCACACCGGCTCGCGCTGGGCGCTTGCCAACATGTATGCCGACGGCGACGGCGTAACGCAGGACGATTTCGAAGCCTTCAAGATTTACAGCGAGATCGCCCAGCAGGGCGTCGAGCCCGGCTCGGAAGATACCGGCTTCTTCGTCAACGCGCTGCTGTCGCTCGCCAATTATTACAAACACGGCATATCAGGCAGTCCGGTCCGGATCGACCTCACCCAGGCGCGCCAGCTTTATTTTCAGGTGGCATCAACCTTTGGCGTCCCCGAGGCGCAGTTCCAGCTAGCGCAGATGATGCTGGCCGGCGAGGGCGGCAATGCCAGCCCGCAGCAGGCGAAGAAATGGCTGAACCAGGCCCGCAAGAGCGGTCATCCCGGCGCCATGGCGGTCTTCGGCAATATTCTTTTCGACGAAGGCCAGTCGGCCCGCGGCCTGGCGATGATGACGGCCGCACTCGACCGCTGCAAGCCCAAGGATTGCGGCTGGATGGAAGCGTTGCAGGAGCAGGCCTTTTCGGTTGCCAACGAGGCCGACCGCCGCACGGCTGTATCCCTCTCGCATAGCATCGCCAGCGGCTCCGACGACTAATGCATGTCGCCCGGAAGTGTGCAGCGGTTCCGGGATAACGACATGCATCAAAACAGAGAGCTAAAGCATGTCGCCCGGAAGTGTGCAGCGGTTCCGGGATAACGACATGCGCAAAACAAGGAGTTAAAGCGCGAGCAGCGAATCTGAAAGATCGCGACGCGCTTTAAGACAGGGAAAAATCAGGCAGCGAAATCGAAATAGGCGATCACAGGCACGTGGTCGGAAGGCTTTTCCCAGGCCCGCACATGTTTTTCGATCGCAGCCGACGTCATCTGGTCGACGGCCTCAGGCGACAGCAGCAGATGATCGATGCGGATGCCGTTGTTCTTCGGCCAGGCGCCGGCCTGATAATCCCAGAAGGAATAGAACTGCGTCGCATCCGTGGTCGCGCGCACAGCATCCGTCAGCCCGAGATTTTCCAGCCGGCGGAACGCCTCCCGCGTCTGCGGCAGAAACAGCGCATCACTTTCCCAGACTTTGGGATCGAAGCAGTCGTGCGGTTCCGGGATGACATTGTAATCGCCGGCAAGCACCAGCATCTCCTCATAGGCCAGCCGCTCGGCGGCAAAGCTCCGCAGGCGCTCCATCCAGGCGAGCTTGTAGGGATATTTCTCCGTGTCGACAGGATTGCCGTTCGGTAGGTAGATGCAGCAGACGCGCAGGATGCGTGTGTCGGGCAGCGTGAATACGGCTTCGAGGAAACGCGACTGTTCGTCCAGCGGATCGCCCGGCAGGCCGCGGTTCACTTCCGACGGCGAAGTCTTGGAGAGGATCGCCACACCATTGAAGCCCTTCTGGCCGTGTGTTTCGACGTGATAGCCGAGCGCCTCGATCTCCAGCCTGGGAAAACCTTCGTCGACCGTCTTGATCTCCTGCAGGCAGACGATATCCGGATCGGAATCCTTGAGCCATTGCGTGAGATTGTCGATGCGCGCCTTGACGCCGTTGATGTTCCAGGTCGCGATCTTCATCTCTCTATCCTGTTCGCTTCGTGCGCTTCTTTTATCGTGGTCTTCCATAACAGGACAAGACGATAAACTGGCCGGAGGCACTTCGTCGGCCAGTTCATGAGGACAGTGCGATGCGTCTGAATATTCAGATCGAGAAGCTGGTGCCGCAGCCGCAGCTTGCCACTGCGTTCGGGTTCTTGATCTGGAAGGATTGACCGAGCAGATTGTCGACGAAGTCGATCTCCGAACCCGCCATGTAGACGAGCGAAAGGCTGTCGATCAGCACCTTGGCATCGTTCTTCTCGACGACGACGTCGTCATCGCCGGCGCTGTCGGCAAGATCGAACTTATAGGAAAAGCCCGAACAGCCGCCGCCTTCAACGGAGACGCGCAGCGCGCTCTTGCCGGCCTCGGCGCCGACGATCGCAGCGATACGCTTTGCGGCGGCATCTGAAAGGGTTACACTCGTATCCGTCATGTTTCCTCCTGCCGGGGTCAAGATCCGGAGAGAATGGGTTTTGGCACTTGAATGTTCAAATGCCTGATATCAAACAAACTTATCATGATCCTCGGAAAAAGGCCATGATGCGCCGAGGTGGTTGAGAAAGCGCCTCTTTGCCGTTTCTTCGGGCTATAGGTATGAAGAGCGCAAAGCGGCGTCAATGGGCAGATGCGGCAACATGCAGGATGACGGTGAAGAATGACAATCGATACGCGTGCTTTAGGTTTCGGCAGCAGTGAAAGAGCGGTCTATGCGGCAGACCCATGGACGAGCCACGGGAGGCTCTATCCGGAGGAAGGCAGCCCGACGCGCTCCGATTTCCAGCGCGACCGCGACCGCATCGTCCATACCACCGCCTTCCGCCGGCTGAAGCACAAGACCCAGGTCTTCATCGCCCAGGACGGCGATCATTACCGCACCCGGCTGACGCACACGATCGAGGTGGCGCAGATTGCCCGCGCGCTTGCCCGCGCCCTGAAGCTCGACGAGGATCTGGCCGAGGGCGTGGCGCTGGTGCACGATTTCGGCCATACGCCGTTCGGTCACACCGGCGAGGACGCGCTGCACGAGGTGCTGTTGCCCTATGGCGGCTTCGACCACAATGCCCAATCGCTGCGCATCGTGACCAAGCTGGAGCGGCGGTATGCCGAATTCGACGGCATCAACCTGACATGGGAAAGCCTCGAAGGCCTGGTCAAGCACAATGGTCCGCTGCTGACGCCGGATGGTGTGGGCACACGCGGCCCGGTTCCGCAGCCGATCCTCGATTATTGCGAACTGCACGATCTCGAACTGGCTACCTATGCCAGCCTCGAGGCCCAGGTCGCGGCGATCGCTGACGACATCGCCTATAACACCCACGATATCGACGACGGCCTGCGTTCCGGCTACCTGACTTTCGACATGCTGGAGGAAATCCCGTTCCTTGCCGGGCTGATGGCCGAGGTGAGGGGGCGATATCCGCACCTGGAGCCGAGCCGCTTCACCCATGAGATCATGCGGCGGCAGATCACCCGCATGGTCGAAGACGTGATCGCCGTTGCGCAGGAGCGCCTTTCGCTGCTGCGTCCGGAGAGCGCCGCCGACGTCCGCGCTGCCGACCGGGTCATCGCCACGTTCTCGGGCCGCATGGCCGAAACCGATAGCCAGATCAAGGCGATGTTGTTCAAGCGCATCTATCGCAATCCCGATATCATGCGCATCCGCGCCGGCGCCGCCCAGATCGTCACCGATCTCTTTGCCGCCTATATGGCCAATCCCAAGGAGATGCAGAGCCATTACTGGGTCGATCATATCGCCGGCCTCGCCGATGCGCCGAAGGCCCGCCATGTCGGCGATTATCTGGCCGGCATGACCGACACCTATGCGATCAGCGCCCACAGGCGATTGTTTGACCACACTCCGGATTTGCGATAGGCAGCGGTCGCCCCGCCAAGGGCCGATTTGGGCCTTTGGCACAGCCTATGCATGGAAGAGTGCGATGAACCTTTTTACCGACTTCGAAGCCAGGATCAAAACCGCCCTTGAACAGATCGATCTGGTCAGGGAAAAGCGATCCGAGCTCGATTTCGGCCGCATTGCCGTCGAGCCGCCGCGTGACGCGAGCCACGGCGACGTCGCGACCAATGCCGCGATGGTGCTGGCAAAACCGCTTGGAACCAATCCCCGCGCGCTGGCCGACATCATCATCGCCAAGCTCAGGGAGGATGCCGACGTTGCCGATGTTTCGGTCGCCGGTCCTGGTTTCATCAATATCCGTCTCTCCGTCGGCTACTGGCAGCGGCTGCTCGCCGCGATGATCGGCGCCGGCACCGATTACGGCCGCTCGACGCTCGGCGAGGGCCGGAAGGTCAATGTCGAATATGTCTCGGCCAATCCGACCGGGCCGATGCATGTCGGCCATTGCCGCGGCGCCGTCGTCGGCGACGCGCTCGCCAACCTGCTCGCCTTTGCCGGCTACAACGTCGAGAAGGAATATTACATCAACGATGCCGGCTCGCAGATCGACGTGCTCGCCCGTTCCGTCTTCCTGCGTTATCGCGAAGCGCTCGGCGAAAAGATCGGCGAAATTCCCTCGGGTCTCTATCCGGGCGACTATCTCGTACCTGTGGGACAGTCGCTTGCCGCCGATTATGGCGTGCGGCTGCACAACATGCCGGAAGACCAATGGATGCCGATCGTCAAGGACCGCACCATCGATGCGATGATGGTGATGATCCGCGAAGACCTGGCGGCGCTGAACGTCCATCACGATATCTTCTTTTCCGAGCGCACCCTGCATGCCAATGGCGCGGCCGCGATCCGCACGGCGATCAACGATCTGACCTTCAAGGGCTATGTCTACAAGGGCACCTTGCCGCCGCCGAAAGGCCAGCTGCCTGAGGATTGGGAAGACCGTGAACAGACGCTGTTCCGCTCGACCGAAGTGGGCGACGACATGGACAGGCCGCTGATCAAGTCGGACGGCTCCTACACCTATTTCGCCGCCGACGTCGCCTATTTCAAGAACAAGTTCGATCGCGGTTTCGACGAGATGATCTATGTGCTCGGCGCCGACCATGGCGGCTACGTCAAGCGTCTGGAAGCGGTTGCACGCGGCGTTTCGGACGGTAAGGCGAAGCTGACGGTGCTGCTCTGCCAGCTCGTCAAGCTCTATCGCAACGGCGAGCCGGTGAAGATGTCGAAACGCTCGGGCGATTTCGTCACGCTTCGGGACGTCGTCGAGGAAGTCGGCAGTGATTCGGTCCGGTTCATGATGCTTTACCGCAAGAATTCCGAGCCGCTCGACTTCGATTTCGCCAAGGTGACGGAACAGTCGAAAGATAATCCGGTCTTTTACGTGCAATATGCGCATGCCCGCTGCATGTCGGTCTTCCGGCAGGCGAGGGAGGCTTTCGGCGACCTCGATGTTTCCACTAAGGAACTCGCGCAAACCGTTGCAGGCATTGGCGATCCGGCCGAATTGCAGCTCGTTGCCAAGCTCGCCGAATTCCCGCGGATCGTCGAGGCGGCGGCCCAGTCGCAGGAGCCGCATCGGCTCGCTTTTTACCTCTACGACCTCGCTAGTTCTTTCCACGCCCACTGGAACAAAGGTAAAGATCAGCCGGAATTACGATTTGTTAATGATAAAAACCGAGAATCAACTATTGCCAGACTTGGGCTGGTGTACGCCGTCGCGTCGGTTTTGAAGTCGGGACTTGCCATTACAGGCACTGCCGCACCGGACGAAATGCGATAACGTCACCATTTCCCCACAATGCGCTGGCATTTCAGAGTTGGCGTTTGCGAGTGGGATAGGCATGGCTGATAAACAACTTGCGTATGATACGCGCGGAAAAGATGACCTGTTTGCCGACGATGATCCGTTGGCCGAACTTGCCCGTATCGTCGGCTTCGAACCGCGTGTTGCAGCAAACACGATAACCGAGTCCATGCGGCACGAGCCCGCCCTTGATCTCGAGGACGAGTTGGGACGCGAGTTCGACCGTTACGATTCGCCACGTCCGCTCGCAGAGCTCGACCGGCCCGCCGAACCGATCTCCGATGACGACACGCTTGAAGATTACATCGAGCCCGTTCTCGATGTGTCTACCGCCGCCGAGAGGGCCGAAGTGCCCGAGCCGGTTTCCGTTGCCTCCGTTGAGGCTGAGGAAGAAGCTGGACCGGCTGTAAGCAACTGGGATGCGCCCGCCGGTGAGGCCGCCTGGCCGCAGCAGCTTTCCGTCGAGCCCGCTTCCGAGGAGCCGGTGCAATCGGCCTTCGGTGGCGCACGTGACTTAATCGAGGAGCTTGAACTGTCGATCGGCTCTGCTCCGGTCTCTTCGCTGCCGCAGCCCGCCAAGGCGCCGCAATGGTCGGCCGCCAGCATCAGGCTGCCGCTTGCCAATTTCCACGCCTCCAAACGCGAGGAAACGGTTGTTCCGCCAGCGCCGGTGGCAGAAGCGCCTGTGGCCGAAGCGGTCGAGGCGCCGGCGGCTGAAGTGCCGTCTGCCGATCTTGCCTCGGCAGAGCAGCAGCCCACGATCGAGCCGTCCGCCCCGGTCGTCGAGCAATTGGCTCCGGCCGTCACTGTCGAGCCGTCCGAAGAATTCGAATCCGCGTCTCCGTCGCTTGGCTTTCCCGCCGAGCACGATCGCCATGACGAGGTAGTGGCGTCGGAAGAGATTGCCGAGGCCGACGACTTCGTCGAAATCGAAGACGAACTCGAAGATTTCGGATCCGACGCCGGTTTCGATCTCATCGCCGCTGCCGTCGAAGGCGAGATCCAGGCCGATGCAGCGCTGACCGAGGTCGTGCCTGAAGTTCCGCACACTGTCGGCACTTTCGATCTGGACGATCTGCTCGCCGACGTCTCGCGTTATCCGGTGCCGCAACGTCCCAATACGGCGCCCGTTTCGCCGCAGGCCGCATCGATCGAGGCTGCGCCCGTTGCTGCCGCTCCCCTTGCTGTCGCGCCTATGGTCGCCGCATTTGCCGGGCCGCAGGTGATCGCGCCAGCGCCGCTCGCCGCAGCCCCCGTTCAGCCTGCTCCGGTCGAACCGGCGCCGGTCTATGCTGCCGAAGCCGCAAGGCCGGTCGTACCGCAGCCTGCCGAGGTTGTTGCACCCCAGCCCGGCGCAATGGCATATTCGCGGGCGCCGCAGCCTGTGCCGGAAGCCGACGATCCCTTCGCCGGTCATGATTTCGAGCTGGATCTTGCCGGTATCGAGCTGGAACTTGCCGATCTCGATTTCTCCGAATCCGAGCTGGCTCCGGCTGAGCCCGCGCCGCAGCCGGAGCCGCCAATCCGTGCCGCCCAGCCGGCCGCTGCCGTCTCTCCCCGATCTGCCTCCGGTCTTGCGCCTGAGCCGCAAAATCCTGCTTTCCTGCAGGCGACATCGGCCGATGCGCGGCCTGCTCCGGCCTTCGTAGAGCCCCAGGCTCCAACTCCGACTCCGGCCGTCAACTGGTCTTCTGTCGCCGACTCGACCGAAGACCTGCCGTTTGATCCGGCGATGATCTCCGATCCGGAGGATCGTCCCGAGACGGTCGAGGATATGCACGTGCCGACGCTGCCGCCGGTCGAGCAGCCCGCGCCGGTCGCGAAAACGCAGGATTTCGATTTCGATCTCGATGCGGAGATTGCCAGCTTCTTTGAACCGGCCAAGCCGCGGGAAACGTCGGCCCCGGTTCGCGATACTGCTGCCGCAGCGGCAAAGCCGGTCAAGCCGACCATCGCCGACGGCCTCGATGATTTCGAACGAGCGCTGGAAGAAGATTTCCGCCGCAGCGTGCGCGAGCCGGTCGAGCGCCGTGAGACCTCTGAGGTCCGCATCGAATCGGCAAGCCAGGCGGCTGATTTCAGCCGTGCCCGGTCGATGCGCCGGCTGCTGGCCGGAGCCGTCGTGCTCGTGGTCTTCGCCGGTGTCGCTTATGGTGTCTATTCCTCCGTCTGGAACGGCGAGGGGCTTGGCATCGTCGCATCCGGCGAGCCGCGCGTGATCACGGCCGACAAGGAGCCGGTCAAGGTCGTTCCGGAAAATCCCGGCGGCAAGACCGTGCCGAACCAGGACAAGGCCGTCTACGATCGTGTTGCCGGTTCTGCCGAGGATCCGAAGCAGAAGGCGCTGGTTTCTTCGGATGAGGCACCGGTCGATGTCGTCCAGCGGACGCTGACACCGGAATCGTTGCCCGAGGACGACGAGAACGCCAACGCCAGTGGTCAGGTCTCGCCGACCGCAGTCGGTGAGACGGAAGATCCGCGTTTGCTGCCGAACCAGGACAGCGCCGACAACGCTGCCGCCGGCGATGCCGAGAAGACGCCATCGGTTTCACCGCGCAAGGTCCGCACGATGATCGTCAAGCCTGACGGCACGCTGGTCGCCCGCGAGGAACCAGCACCCGTCGATCAGCCGGCTGCTCAGGCGACACCCTCTGTGCCAGCGACGCAGTCTGTACAAGCCGCTCAGCCAATGCCGGCATTGACGGCCCCGTCGGCCCAATCGGCTTCACCCGTGCCGCCGGTCGTCGGAACGGCTGCAAGCTTCCCGGCGAGCGCTGAGGTTGCTTCAGCCGATGCTGGCTCCGCAACGCCTGCCGAAACCGCGCCGGCAAAGCCGCCGCTTGCAGCCGACGCCGATGCGCAGGCCGCAAATCCCGCCCCGGTCGATACGCCGGTGCGCCCGGTCAAGACCACGGCGCTCACCGATACCGCTCCGGTTCCGATCGCGCGCCCGGTCGATCAGCCCGTCAACGTCGTCGGCACGGTGACCGAAAAGGGCAACGTTCGCGCTCCCGCACAGCAGCCGAAGCCCGCGCAGCAGCCGAAGACGACTGAAGTCGCTGCTGCAGCACCCGCCGCCGCCCAGCCGCAGTCGCAGGCCGCCTCCGCCGGCGGCTACGGCATCCAGATCGCCTCGCTGCCATCGCAGGACGAGGCGACCAAGTCCTATGCCAACCTGTCGAAGAAATTCGCCGGTGTGCTTGGTGGCCGCGCTCATGAAATCCGCAGGGCCGATATCGCCGGCAAGGGCACTTTCTACCGTGTCCGTATTCCGGCCGGTTCCAAGGACGAGGCCGCAGCGCTCTGCGAACAGTATCGCGCGGCGGGCGGAAGCTGCCTGATCTCCAAGTAGGATCGGTTTTCAACGAAATAACAGGAGCGGCGGGCCGGATCGGCCCGCCGCTCTTTTTTGTGCATGGCGCCCGAGCTTGCTCGCATTTGGCCGGGCGCCGTCTATGATTCCGATATGACCGAATCAAAAGCGATGATCCTTGGCTGCAGCGGCCTTGCCCTCACATCCGAAGAGAAAGCCTTCTACCGGGGCGAACGGCCCTGGGGCTTCATCCTCTTCGGGCGCAACATCTCCGAAGCAGGGCAGATCGCCGATCTTGTCGCCGAACTGCGCGACAGCGTCGGCTGGCATGCGCCGGTGCTGATCGACCAGGAGGGTGGCCGCGTTCAGCGCATTCGTCCGCCGGTTTTCGCACGTTATCCCTCCGGCCAGGCGCTCGGAGATCTCTATCGCCGAGACCCGGCGCTTGGGCTGCGCGCTGCCTGGGCGATGTCGCGGCTGCACGCTTTCGACCTTTCGAGCCTCGGCATTGATGTCGATTGCCTGCCGGTGCTCGACGTGCCGGTCGAGGGCAGCAGCAGCGTCATCGGCGACCGCGCCTATGGCGACGACCCTCAGACAGTCATCGCCATGGGCCGGGCGGCTGCCGAAGGGTTGAAGGCCGGCGGCCTCTTGCCGGTGATGAAGCATATGCCCGGGCACGGCCGCGGCTTCGCGGATTCACACCTGGAACTGCCTGTCGTCACCGTCTCGCGCGATGAGCTGGAGGCTCATGATTTCCCGCCCTTTATCGCCATGAAGGACGAGCTGATGGCGATGACCTGCCACGTCGTCTTCACCGCCATCGACCCCGACAATCCGGCGACGACCTCGCGAAAGGTGATCGATGGCGTCATCCGCGAGCAAATCGGCTTTACCGGTCTGCTTCTATCCGACGACAGCTCCATGAATGCTCTTTCCGGCACGATCGGCGAACGTGCGGCGAATATTATTGCAGGCGGATGCGATATCGTGCTGCATTGCAATGGCCATATGGACGAGATGCTGGATGTCGTGGCAAATGTTCCGCCGCTCGCCGGTCAATCGCTTGTCCGTGCAAAAGCGGTGGAAGCAGGTTTTGCCGCGCCGGATGCCGCCGATGAGGCGGAGTTGCGGGCGGAATTCGAGGCGATGTTTGCGATCGTGTGATCGAAGAGGAGCAGGGTGGTGATCACGGTCAAGGGCACGGAGCGTCCGCAGGCGGCAACGCCGATGGACAAGTTGTGGCAGGAGAACGGCGCCGAGCGCGCCAGCCACGAGCCGGCGCTGGTGATCGATGTCGCCGGCTTCGAAGGGCCGCTCGATCTGTTGCTCTATCTCGCCCGCAACCAGAAGGTCGATCTGTCGCGCATTTCGGTGCTGGCACTGGCCGAGCAATATCTGCAGTTCGTCGAAAGCGCCCGGCGTATCCGCATCGAGCTTGCCGCCGATTATCTCGTCATGGCAGCCTGGCTTGCCTATCTCAAATCGCGGCTGCTGATACCCCAGCAGATCAAGGATGACGGTCCGTCGGGCGAAGAGATGGCGGCAACGCTCGCTTTCCGGCTGAAGCGCCTCGAAGCCATGCGCCAGGCCGCCGAAGGCCTCGTCAACCGCAACCGCCTCGGCCGCGACATCTTCGTGCGCGGTGCGCCCGAGCATATTCCCGACCGGCAGCAATCCGCCTACGCGGCAAGCCTCTATGATCTTTTGACCGCCTATGCGGCGCTGCGCCAGCGCAATGCCGTTACCCAGGTGACGATCGAGAGGCGCAACGTCTGGTCACTGACCGATGCGCGTGAGTTGCTGACCCAAATGATCGGCGAGATCGGCGACTGGACGGCGATGGAGCATTATCTGCTGCGTTATCTCGCTGCGCCCGAGGAACGCGTCACGGCGATTGCCAGCGCTTTTGCCGCCTCGCTGGAGCTGGTGCGCGAGGGCAAGCTGGAAATCCGCCAGGACGGCGCCTTTCAACCGATATACATGCGCCGCGGACCAAAACACGCCACGCTGCAGGTGGTGGAGCAGGAGCAGCCGGCTTGATCGATCCGAAGAGCGACGAGGATTTCGAGGACGATTTCGAAGGCAGGAGCCGCGACCTGCAGGCCGAGATCGAGGCAGAACGCATTGCCGAGGCGTTGGTTTTTGCCTCCTCGCAACCGGTGTCCGAAGGCTTCCTCGCAGAGCGCCTGCCCGAGAAGACCGATGTTCGCGCCATCATGCTGCGCCTGAAGGCACACTATGCACCGCGCGGCGTCAACCTCCTGCAGATCGAGGGTGCCTGGGCCTTCCGCACCGCCGCCGATCTCTCCTTCGTCATTCGCCGCGATGACAACGAGGTCAAGAAGCTCTCGCGCGCCGCATTGGAAGTGCTGGCGATCATTGCCTATCACCAGCCGGTGACGCGCGCCGAGATCGAGGATATCCGCGGCGTGCAGACCTCGCGCGGCACGCTCGACGTGCTGATGGAGGCGGGCTGGGTACGGTTTCGCGGTCGCCGTCGCACGCCGGGCCGGCCGGTGACATTAGGCACCACCCGCGATTTTCTCGACCATTTCGGTCTCGAGGAGCTGCGCGATCTGCCCGGTCTCGAAGAATTGAAGGGCGCTGGCCTGCTCTCGGGGCGCATTCCGGCGAATTTCAACATTCCCTCGCCATTGATGAACGACGAGCTAAGCGAGGACGAAGACCCCATTACCCAGATGGATCTCGAAGAACTTGGGTTGCTCGCCCCGCGTTCTACCTCCGAAGATTGAAGGACTTCGTCTTGCTTTTGCCATGCATGACGAAAACAATGGTGCTCACCATTTTTCGGCGGTTCGGTGGCTTGTCACAAAGGGCGATACCGTGACATTAAGCGCAGTTCAAAGGGCTTGATGTTGGAAACGCTGTCGGAAATTCTTACATCATGGGAACATCGAATAAAGGGAGTAAGTGCAAATGATGGGTTCTTTTAGCATGTGGCACTGGTTGATCGTTCTGGTCATCGTGCTGTTGTTGTTTGGCCGCGGCAAGATCCCGGAACTGATGGGCGATGTCGCCAAGGGCATCAAAAGCTTCAAGAAGGGCATGACGGACGAAGATGCGCCCGACACGGCCAAGACCGTCGATCACAAGGCCGACGAAACGAAGTAACCAAGTGCGGGAAAAAGCGCAGCCCCCGCGCTTCCCGTCCAGGAGCCTTGCATGTTCGATATTGGCTGGACCGAGCTTTTGGTCATCGCGGTCGTCCTGATCGTGGTCGTCGGTCCCAAGGATTTGCCGCCGATGCTGCGCGCTTTCGGCAAGATGACGCAGCGCGCCCGCAAGGTGGCGGGTGAATTCCGTGCGCAGTTCGACGAAGCGTTGCGCGAGGCCGAGCTTGACGATGTCCGCCAGACGCTCAGTGACGCCCAGAAGCTCAACCCGGTCAACAGCCTGCGCGAGGCGATGAACCCGCTTCGCCAGATGGGCAACGAGATCAAGGCCGACTTGCAGAAGGCGACCGCAGTCCCGGAAAACAAGACGGAGGTGCCGCCGGCTGCCGTTTCCGCGCCGACGCCGTCGATGGGCCTGCCGGAAACGCCGCCGTTGGTGCCGGCACCTGCGCCGACGCCGGAGCCCGTTGCTGCCGCGGTCGCCACGGCCGATACGGTAGCCGCCAAGCCGAAAGCGGTGCGCAAGCCGCGGGCCAAGGCTGCGGATAAGGCGGCCTTTGCCATCGCCGCGCCCGTGGAAAACGTGCCTGCGGAAAAGCCTAAGCGCACGACTGCTGCCAGGAAGCCCGCAGCGCCGAAGACGCCGGCGCAGATGAAGAAAAAGGACGAGGCATGAGCGGTGATATCGAAGACAAGCCGCAGCCGTTGATCGAGCACTTGATGGAGCTGCGCACGCGGCTGATCTGGTCGATCGGCGCATTTTTCGTCGCCTTCATCGCATGCTTCTTTTTTGCCAAGCATCTCTTCAACTACCTGGTCATTCCCTACAAGACGGCCGTAATATGGGCGCATCTCGACGTCGAGAAGGCGCAGCTGATCTACACCGCGCCGCAGGAATTCTTCTTCACGCAGGTGAAGGTGGCGATGTTTGGCGGCCTCGTGGTTGCGTTTCCGATCATTGCAGCACAGGTCTACAAGTTCGTCGCGCCGGGCCTCTACAAGAATGAGCGCCAGGCCTTCCTGCCGTTCCTGATCGCTTCGCCGGTGCTGTTCCTGATGGGCGCGGCACTCGTCTATTTCTTCTTCACGCCGATGGTCATGTGGTTCTTCCTGTCGATGCAGCAGGCGCCGGGTCAAGACGAAGTGGCAATCTCGCTTATGCCCAAGGTCTCGGAATATCTGAGCCTGATCATGACGCTGGTCTTCTCCTTCGGCCTCGTCTTCCAGCTGCCGGTCATCACCACGCTGCTTGCCCGCGTCGGCCTGCTGACGTCGCAGTGGCTCGCCGAAAAGCGCAAGTTCGCCATCGTCCTCGCCTTCATCGTCGCCGCCGTACTGACGCCGCCCGATCCTATGTCCCAGATCGGCCTTGCGATACCGACGATCCTTCTCTACGAGATTTCCATCCATGCGGCGCGACTCGTAGAGCGCCAGCGTGCCCGGCAGGCGGTCGAAAAGGACACCGAATCCGCGGACGTTGCCAAGACGGACAGCGTCTGAGCGGCAATCCGGAAATCCTTTCACGAACGCCGTCTCATACGGTCGAAGCCCGGTCAGGCTTTGGCCGGGTCACTTCTGTTGCAACGACCTGGAACGACGATGCTCGATATCAAATGGATCCGTGAGAATCCCGAAGCGCTCGATGCCGCCCTCGCCAAACGCGGTGCGGAGCCTCTGGCCCAAAATCTCGTTGCCCTCGATGAAAAGCGCCGCTCCGCCGTGCAGAAGGCGCAGGACTTGCTGTCCCGCCGCAACCTCGCTTCCAAGGAGATCGGCGCGGCGCTGTCGCAGAAGAACGGTGAACTCGCCGAGAAGCTGAAGGTCGAGGTCGCCGAATTGAAGGCTATGCTGCCGATGGTCGAGGAAGAGGACCGTCAACTGACGGCCGAACTTAACGACGCGCTGTCGCGCATCCCGAACATTCCCTTCGACGACGTTCCGGTCGGCAAGGATGAGCACGACAATGTCGTCACCCGCATCGTCGGTGAAAAGCCGCTCTGGAACCACACGCCGAAGGAGCACTTCGAAATCGGCGAGGCGCTCGGCTATATGGATTTCGAGCGCGCCGCCAAGCTCTCCGGTTCGCGCTTCACGGTTCTCACAGGGCCGCTCGCCAGGCTCGAGCGGGCGCTTGGCCAGTTCATGATCGATCTCCACACCCGCGAGCACGGCTATACCGAAGTCAGCTCGCCGCTGATGGTTCGCGCTGAAGCAGTGTTCGGCACCGGCAGCCTGCCGAAGTTCGAAGAGGATCTCTTCAAGACGACGGATGGCCGCTATCTCATTCCGACGGCGGAGGTGACGCTGACCAATCTGGTGCGCGAGGAAATCCTCGACCAGGAAAAGCTGCCGCTCCGCTTCACCGCCTTGACGCCGTCCTTCCGCTCGGAAGCGGGCTCGGCCGGCCGCGACACCCGCGGTATGCTGCGCCAACATCAGTTCTGGAAATGCGAGCTGGTCTCGATCACCGACGCCGAGAATGCTATCGCCGAGCATGAACGGATGACCGCCTGCGCCGAAGAAGTACTGAAGCGCCTCGGCCTGCATTTCCGCACGATGACGCTTTGCACCGGCGACATGGGCTTCGGCTCGCGCAAGACCTACGATCTCGAAGTCTGGCTGCCGGGACAGAATGCCTTCCGCGAAATCTCCTCCTGCTCGGTCTGCGGCGATTTCCAGGCCCGGCGGATGAATGCGCGCTACCGCGGCAAGGACGACAAGAACAACAGGTTCGTGCACACGCTGAACGGCTCCGGAACCGCTGTCGGCCGCTGCTTGATCGCCGTGCTTGAAAATTATTTGAACGACGATGGTTCCGTCACGATTCCGGACGTTTTGCTGCCTTATATGGGCGGATTGACCAAGATCGAACGGGCGGCCTAAGGCAATGCGCATCCTGCTTACGAATGACGACGGCATTCACGCCGAAGGCTTGGCCGCGCTGGAGCGGATCGCCCGCACGCTGTCCGACGATGTCTGGATCGTGGCGCCCGAGACCGACCAGAGCGGCCTTGCCCATTCGCTGAGCCTGTCCGAGCCTTTACGGCTGCGCAAGATTTCTGACAAGCATTTCGCCTTGCGCGGCACGCCGACCGATTGCGTGATCATGGGCATCCGGCAGGTGATGGACATCAGGCCCGATCTCGTGCTGTCAGGCGTCAATTCGGGCTCCAACGTCGCGGACGACGTAACCTATTCCGGCACGATCGCCGGCGCCATCGAAGGCACGATGCAGGGCGTGCGCTCCTTCGCGCTGAGCCAGGCCTATCTCTATGAAGATGGTGCGCGCATTGTGCCATGGGAGGTCTGCGAGACGCATGCGCCGGCTCTTCTGGAAAAGCTGATGGTTCTGGATCTGCCGGAGGGCACGTTCCTCAATCTCAACTTCCCGAACTGCCGTCCGGGCGAGGTCGACGGCGCCGAGGTGACCATGCAGGGCAAGCTCGCCTTCAACCTGCAGGTCGATGCCCGCTCTGATGGCCGGGGCTTTCCCTATTACTGGCTGAAGTTCGGCGAACGCGCCGGCGCCTTCATCGAAGGCACCGATATTCACGCCTTGAAGCATAACAAGATTTCGGTAACGCCTTTGAAACTGGATCTGACCGATTATTCCGTAACGGACCGCGTGGCGCGGGCCTTGGGATACGGAGCACAGGTTTGACGGCAAGACTGGCCGAGAAAGAGGGCTTTGCGGCGCTCGTCCTCAGATTGCGTGCCGAAGGCATCTCCGACCTCGATCTGCTGACCGCGGTCGAGCAGACGCAGCGCTCGCTCTTCGTGCCGCCGCAATTTTCGGATGACGCCTATTCGAGCCGGACGATCCCGATCGAATGCGGCTCCTTCCTTGAAGGCATCGATTTTGTCGTCCGCATCCTGCATCACCTGAAGCTCAAACCCGGTCAGCGCGTTTTGGAAATCGGCACCGGCAGCGGCTTTACGGCCGCCGTCATGGGCCGCATGGCCGAGCGTGTTCTGTCCATCGACCGCTATAAGACGCTGACATCGGCTGCGCAGCGGCGCATGGAATCGCTTGGTCTGCGCAACGTCATCATCCGCCACGCCGACGGCAGTGCCGGCATGCAGGGCGAGGGCACCTTCGACCGCATTCTGGTGACGGCGGCATTCAATGCGATGCCGCGCTTTTATACCGATCAGCTTGTTTCCGGCGGTTCGATGATCGCGCCGCTGATGATCTCCGAGAACGAATGCCGCATGGTGCGGCTGACGAAAACCGGCAGCCGTTTCGAACGCGAGGAACTGTTCGAAGCCCCTTATCTGCCCATCGTTCCGCGCCTTGCCTCGCTGCTATAAGCTCTACGATTTTTCACCCGTAAGCTATGGTTATCAACTTCTCAAAAATATCGCACTGATTCCAGCATCTTAACTGCGTGGTAATACTAACGCGTTTTAATAGACTCACAAATGGTTGCGTTCTCAGTGGGTCGAGTCAATGCGTTTCAGTCTTTCGCCGAAGTTCGGGAAGTCGGCCGGTAATCTTCTGGTTGTGGGCCTGCTGGCAAGTGCCGCAACGGGCTGCAGTTCCGATGTGACACGGTTTGGCGGCTTGTTTTCCTCCTCAGGGCAGGATCAGATCACCACAAGTTCCATTCCGCGCAGGGGCGGCGCTCAGTCTGATCCGGTGCCGCGCGCCGATCTCGGCGGCTCCGCCGTTGCAAGTCAGTCGGGTTATGGCGGCGGCAATGGCGCACTGAACCAGCCTTACCCGTCGAACCCTAGTTATGATCCGGTCCGCACGTCGAGCGCCCGTATGGCTTCCGCGCCGGTTGCGGTGCAGCGTTCCGAGCTTGCAGCTCCGAGCGCCGTTGCACCGGTCCGGCAACGGGAAAAGGAAGTCGCGCTCGCCCAGCCTTTCCCTTCAGCGCCCCAGGCCGAAAAAAACCGATTGGTGGCCCCGACCGCGCCGAAGCTGACGCCTGATACCCTTACGACGGGCACGACGCCGAAGGTTTCCGGCTGGTCCGGGACCAATGCCCCTTCCGTGACGCTGCGTCCGGGTGAAAGCGTTGCCACGCTATCCAGGCGCTTCGGTGTTCCAGAAAAGGAAATCCTGCGGGTCAACAACTTGAAGACGGCTTCCGCCGCCATGCCCGGCCAGGCGATCCTGATCCCGACCTTCAATGGCGGCAACGCTGTCAAGGCAGCGTCGCAGGCGGCTGACCTCTCCAAGCCCGGCAAGATGCCGGAACCGGTAAGGGCGCCTGAGCAGAACGTCGCTGTCGTTCCCGGCGCCAATTCCGCTCGCGACAAGACCATGGCGAGCGCCGATGCCACCGGCAAGCTTCCGCCCGGCGCCGGCAAGGATCCGAAAGCGCCTGCCGGCACCTATGTCGTCAAGCAAGGCGATTCGCTGGCAAAGATCGCCAAGGCGACCGGCACCAAGATCGACGATCTCAAGGCCGCCAACAATCTGTCAGCCAGCTCGGTGAGGGTCGGTCAGGCGCTGAAGATCCCGAACGGCACCGCCGACAATATCAAGACAGCATCGATCCAGCCGCAGAAGGTCGATCCGAAGCCAGCTCAAACGGCGCCCGCCCAGCAGACGGCCTCCGTCGAGCCCGCACCCTACAAGGCGCCGGTCGCCACTCAGACGGTCGACGATGTCGAAAAGAAGTCCGATGTCAGCTCCGCCGCACCGGAATCGACCGGCATCGGCAAGTATCGCTGGCCGGTCCGCGGCCAGGTCATTGCTTCATACGGCGCCAACGTCAACGGCAACCGCAATGACGGCATCGACATTTCGGTGCCGCAGGGAACGCCGATCAAGGCTGCCGAAAACGGCGTTGTCATCTATGCCGGCAACGGCCTGAAGGAACTCGGCAACACTGTTCTCGTCCGTCATGACGACGGCACCGTCACCGTCTATGGAAATGCCGATACGCTGAGCGTCGCCCGAGGCCAGAAGATCCAGCGCGGCCAGACCGTCGCCGTCTCCGGCATGAGCGGCGACGTCAAGCAGCCGCAGGTCCATTTCGAGGTGCGCAAGGACGCATCCCCGGTCAACCCGATGACTTTCCTGGAATAGGTACAGCGTCCCAGGAAGCGCAAAAGCCCGGCCACCCGCCGGGCTTTTGTCATTTAAGGCATGTCGCGCAAAAGTGTGCTGCGGTTTTGCGGCAACGACGGATCTGAAAGAGCGCGACGCGCTTCAACCTCGCTCGATATGGACGCGCATGCGTCCGGCCAGATCCTGGATATACTGCCAGGCGACACGGCCGGAGCGGGCGCCGCGCGTGGTTGCCCATTCCAGTGCCTCGGCGTGCATCCTGTCGCGTTCGAGCCCGAGCTTGAAATGGTCGGCATAGCCGTCGATCATGCCGAGATAATCTTCCTGGCTGCATTTGTGGAAGCCGAGCCAGAGACCGAAGCGGTCGGATAGCGAAACCTTCTCCTCGACGGCCTCAGACGGATTGATCGCCGTCGACTGCTCGTTTTCCATCATGTGGCGGGGCAGCAGATGGCGCCGGTTCGATGTGGCGTAGAAGAGCACATTGTCCGGCCGCCCTTCGACGCCGCCGTCGAGTGCCGCCTTCAGCGACTTGTAGGCGGTGTCGTCGTGGTCGAAGGAGAGATCGTCACAAAAGACGATGACGCGGTACGGCGTGTCCTTCACGAGGTCGAGCAGGTTGGGCAGGCTCGCTATATCCTCGCGATGGACCTCGACCAGCTTCAGCGCAGAGCCGCTTTCGCACCTGACATCCTCGTGCACGGCCTTGACCAGAGAGGATTTTCCCATGCCGCGCGCACCCCAGAGCAGCACATTATTCGCCGCATAACCTTCGGCGAAGCGCACTGTATTCTCATGCAGGATGTCGCGCACATGATCGACGCCGCGGATGAGCTTCAGCGCCACTCGATTCGGCTTCTTCACCGGCTGCAGATGCAGGCGCGATGGCGCCCAAACGAAACAGTCGGCCGCATCCCAATCGTTGACGGCAGGCGCTGGTCCGGCAAGGCGCTCGACGGCATTCGCAAGCCGCTTCAGCTCGGCAAGAAGCGCGGTGTTGATTTCCTCGGTCATCGCAAGCTCCTGATTTCTTGCTGCGGCAATCCGCTTTATCTTTCGATGCGGGGTAGCATGGCGTTTTGCCGGCGGAAAGGTTATGAGGCAGCGGAATCGGTACTGTTTCGGGCTGTTTCTGTTGCATTCATCGAAGCGGCAATTATAGTCCGGCAACCTGAAAAATGAGGCGGAGTTCCGCCGCCAAGCCTGAGGAGTTTAGCATGTTCATCACCCCGGCATTCGCCCAGAGTGCCACCGATACCGCAACCGGTTTCGGCGGCTCCGGTTTCGAAATGATCATCCTGTTCGTGCCGCTGATGGTCGTTTGGTACTTCCTGCTGATCCGTCCGCAGCGCGCACAGGCCAAGAAGCGTGAGGAAACCCTGAAGGCGATCCGTCGCGGCGATCAGGTCGTCACCGGTGGCGGTCTCGTCGGTAAAGTCACCAAAGTTATTGACGACAAGGAAGTCGAAGTCGAGATTGCCGATGGTGTTCGTGTGCGCATCGTCCGCAGCGGTATTTCGGATGTGCGCGTCAAGGGTGAACCCGTCAAGGCCGACGCAGCGTAACAAGCGAACCGGCAGCACCGCCGGATCGGAAGATCGTCGAGAGAATGTTGCATTTTTCCCGCTGGAAAACACTTCTGATCTGGCTGGCCGCGTTTGCTGCCATCGTCCTCGCTGCGCCCAATCTGCTGAGCGAGGCACAGCGTTCCTCGCTGCCGGGCTGGCTGCGGCAGGACCGCTTAACGCTCGGTCTCGATTTGCAGGGCGGCTCGCATATTGTTCTGAAGGTCGAGCGTTCCGATATCGTCAAGGACCGCCTGGAAGAGGCGGTCGCCAATGTCCGCAACACGCTGCGCGGCGCCGGCATCCGCTATACCGGGCTGACCGGCAACGACCAGACTGTCACCGTCCGGATCACCGATCCGGCTGAGACGCAAAAGGCGGTCGATCTCCTGAAGCCTTTGACGGCGCCCGGCGGACGTGCCGGACCGGAGGTCGCGCTGCGGCAGGACGAGGACGGGCAACTCTCGCTGCAGATTTCCGACGCCGGCATTACCGCCGACGTCGCTTCCGCCCGGACTCGGTCGCTTGATATCGTTGCCCGCCGTATCGCTGGATTCGGCCATGCGAATTTCCTCGTTCGCCCCGATGGTGCCGACCGGATCGTCGTGCAGGTGCTGGGATCGGTCGATGCGGAGCGGCTGAAAAACCTCCTCAACCAGCCGGCCAAGCTTTCCTTTCATCTGATCGACGCAAGCATGTCGGGGCAGGAGGCGCTGAACGGCCGCTGGCCGGCGACATCGCAGGTGCTCTATTCGCTGGACGATCCGCCGGTTCCTTATCTCGTCGATCGCACGGCTTTCGTCACGGGCAGCAACATGGTCGGTATCGAGCCGGTCGTCGATCCGCAGACCCAGGATAGCTCGATTGCCTACCGCCTCGATGCCGAAGGAACGCGGCGGCTGGCTGAGGTGACGGGGCAGAATATCGGCAAGCACCTTGCCATCGTCTTCGATGACCAGGTGATGTCGTCACCGGCCATCGATGCGGCGATCACCGGCGGCGAGGGGGCAATTTCGGCAAACTTCTCCGAGGATGGCGTCCGCGACCTGGCGATCATGCTGCGCGCCGGTGCTCTGCCGGCGACGCTGACGAGCGTCGAGGAGCGCAGTGTCAGCCCGAGATTTGGCGCTGACTCCATCTTCTCCGGCCTCATTGCCGGCCTCGTCGCCGTCGTGCTGGTCGCGGCATTGATGATCGCGCTCTATCGCATTCTCGGCGTCATC
Organism: Rhizobium sp. 268; assembly: GCF_036571585.1. NCBI lineage: Bacteria > Pseudomonadati > Pseudomonadota > Alphaproteobacteria > Hyphomicrobiales > Rhizobiaceae > Rhizobium > Rhizobium sp. 268. The sequence goes on from NZ_JAPPSO010000009.1 coordinate 125,112, forward strand.
GCCGTCGTCTCGCTCGTCTTCAACCTGATCCTCATCGTCGCGGTGCTCAGCCTAGCCGGCGCGACGCTCACCTTACCCGGGATTGCCGGCATCGTACTCATCGTCGGCATGGCGGTCGACTCGAACGTTCTGATCTACGAGCGTATCCGTGAAGAGGAAAAAACTGCCCATTCCTTTGCGGAGGCTGCCGGCCGCGGTTTCTCGCGCGCCTTCGCAACGATCGTCGATGCGAATGTGACGATCTTCATCGCCGCAATCATCCTCTTTTTCCTCGGCAGCGAATCCATCCGCGGTTTCGCGGTGACGCTGGCGGTCGGCATCCTCACGACCGTCATCACGGCTTTCACGCTGACGCGCTCGATCGTTGCCGTCTGGCTGCGGCGGCGCCACCCCCGGCATCTGCCGAAAAGTGTTCTGACCCATCTTTTCGAACACGCCAATATCCGGTTCATGGGGATCCGCCGCTACGTCTTCACGGCGTCGGCGATCATTTCACTGATCGCCATGGCCGCCTTTGCCACTGCCGGTCTGCGTCTCGGCATCGATTTCACCGGCGGCTCGCTCATCGAGGTGACGGCGAAGCAGGGCAATGCCGACCTCGCCGATCTTCAAGCGCGCCTCAACGACCTCAATCTCGGTGAGGTCAGCGTCGAGCGCGCCGGCGGGCCGTCGAACGCACGGATCCGCATCGCCTCCCAGGGCGGCGGCGAGAATGCCGAGCAGTCCGCGGCGACGCTGGTGCGCGGCGAGCTCCAGGAGGATTATGATTTTCGCCGCGTCGAGGTCGTCGGCCCCGCCATCTCCGGTGAATTGACGATGATGGCGACTCTCGGCGTGCTGGCAGCGCTGGCGGCGATCCTGATCTACATCTGGATCCGCTTTGAATGGCAGTTCGCGGTCGGCGCCATCGTCGCGACGCTGCATGATGTCATCATCATGCTCGGTCTCTTCGTCCTGACCGGCATGGAATTCAACCTGACGAGCATCGCCGCCGTGCTGACCGTTGTCGGTTATTCCCTGAATGACACGGTCGTGATCTATGACCGAATGCGCGAGAATCTGAAGCGATACAAGAAGATGCCGCTGCCGATCCTGATCGATGCGTCGATCAACCAGACGCTGTCGCGCACCATACTGACGGCGGCGACGACGCTGCTAGCCTTGCTCGCGCTCTATCTTTTCGGAGGAGAGGTCATCCGCTCCTTCACCTTTACGATGCTCTTCGGCGTCGCTCTCGGCACTTTCTCTTCGATCTATATCGCCGCTCCTGTGCTGATCGTCTTCCGGCTGCGGCCGGAAAGCCCTGACGGGGAAGAGAGCAACAAGACGGATGCTGGTGTAAAATCCGGCACGGTGGTTTGAAAACATGGCAAAAGGCATAGAAATCCGCGCCGCGCATTTTCCAGGGCGCGCGCCGATCGATACTTACGGCAATGGCGGCTTCCGTTTTGCCGATATGTCGCATCGCGGCTCGATCCTTTGCCTGCCCTCCGGCATTCACGGCTGGGACATGGACATGTCGAAACCGCTATCGCCGGAAAATTTCCGCCGTGTGCTTGATGAGGCCGATGATATCGAGGTTCTGCTCGTCGGGACCGGAACCGAGCTTCGCCGTTTGCCGGAGGCATTGAAGCAGGCGTTGAAGGCGCGCGGCATCGCCTCCGATCCGATGAGCACAGGTGCTGCGGTACGCACCTTCAATATCATGCTCGCCGAGCAGCGCGCCGTCGCCGCGGCTCTGATTGCGGTCTGACGATGGTTGAAGCGAAGACGGCGACGAACCAGGAGATCTGTCTGGCGATGCTGCGCGACAGCGATCGCGACCGCTACCTTGCCTGCCTGCTGTCGCCGGAGGACAAGCGCGGCGCGCTTGCAGCCCTCTATGCCTTCAATGCCGAGCTTGCCCGCATTCGCGATCTCGTGCACGAGCCGTTGCCCGGCGAGGTGCGGCTGCAATACTGGCGCGACCTGCTGGAAGGCAGCGCCCACGGTTCGACGGCGGCCAATCCCGTCGCTTCAGCACTTCTGACGGCGATCGAAACGCACCGCCTGCCGCGCAAGACGCTGATCGATATGATCGAGGCCCGCACCTTCGATCTCTATGACGATCCGATGGAAACGCGTCTGTCGCTCGAAGGGTATGCCGGCGAGACCGCATCGGCCCTCATTCAGCTTGCAAGCCTGGTGCTTTCGCCCGAGGAAGCCGCAGGATCGGCCGACGCCGCCGGTCATGCCGGTGTAGCCCAGGCGGTCGCCGGCCTGTTGCTGCTGATGCCGCTCTATCGCCGCCGCGGCCAGGTCTATATTCCGCTGCAGATCCTGTCCGCCACCGGTCTCAACCGCGATACCTTCCTTGCCGGCGAAGACCGGCCGCGCATTTCCGCCGCCATCGAAGCCTTTGCCGGCCTCGGTCGCGAACATCTGGCAAAGGCAAGGGCGGCAGGGCCGATCGCGCCCGCGGTCTTTCCGGCCTTCCTGCCGGCGACGCTTGCCGAACCCGTGCTTTTCAGGGCGCAGAAGCTCGGCGCCGTCCTGTTCGACCGGCCGCTGCAGCCGCCGCAATGGCGCCGCCAGCTCGGTATGGCCCTTTCGGCCGTCCGCAGAAAAATCTGACACCGGTCAAACTCGCGCAAGTCTCGCGCGTTACAAGGCTTGAACCGCTACCTTTTGAACGGAGACTCGGCGTGGGCATTATCGTCTGGTGCGTTCTATTCGCCATCGTCATCTTCTTTGCCTTCGTGGTAACGCGCATGGCTGCGCAGAACAAGGAAGACGGCCTGCATGACACGGGCCTCGCCATCATCGAGTTCGGCCGCGCATTTCCGAACGAAGCGATCCGCCAGTTGCAGGCGACGGACAACGGCCAGGCCATTTTCGTGCGCCTGCATGACAACAAGGCCGGCTTCATGCGCAACATGTCGCGCCACTTCGCCTGTCATCTGATCGAGCCGGGCCGGGTGCGCGTCGTCAGCTCGCAAACGGGCAGGGGCCTGGTGATCGATTTCCTCGATGCGCCGCATCACAACGGCGATTTCGAATTCGCTTCCGCCAAGGAGTCCGCGGAAGTCGCGCTCTGGCTGCTCGGCAACTATATCGCCGGGCCGGATAAGGATCTGCCGTTCGACCATATTTCGGCGGCGAACAAGCACTAAATAGCGAGTTAGGCGCTTTCGGCGAGCGGCGAGTTCTGGCCCAGCCAGGCGGCGCAGTCCGTAAGCGCGCGCCGCGCGATCAACTGCCGCTTCATGATCGTTTTGTCCTTACCGCGGAAACGCTTGACGCCCTCGGGCTTGACGATCGATCCGGGCTGAAGTTCCGGAAACAGCCCGAAATTGATGTTCATCGGTTGGAACGAGCGTTTGCCCGGCTCCTCGTCGGTGACGATATGCCCACCGGTGATATGACCGAGCAGCGAGCCGAGCGCCGTCGTTGCCGGCGGCAGCGAGATCGCCTCGCCCTTGCGTTCGGCGGCGGCGAAACGCCCGGCCATCAGCCCGACGCTGGCGCTTTCCACATACCCCTCGCAGCCGGTGATCTGGCCGGCGAAACGCAGGCCGGGCCGCGATTTCAAGGTCAGCGACGGGTCGAGCAGGGTGGGGGAGTTGATATAGGTGTTGCGGTGCAGGCCGCCGAGGCGGGCGAATTCCGCATTTTCCAGGCCGGGGATCATGCGGAAGATTTCCGCCTGCGCGCCATATTTCAGCTTCGTCTGGAAGCCGACCATATTGTAGAGCGTGCCGAGCGCATTGTCCTGGCGCAGCTGCACGACGGCATAGGCCTTGACCGTCGGGTTATGCGCATTGGTCAGCCCCATCGGCTTCATCGGCCCGTGGCGCAGCGTCTCGCGGCCGCGTTCGGCCATCACCTCGATCGGCAGGCAGCCGTCGAAATAAGGCGTACCTTCCCATTCCTTGAAACCGACCGTGTCACCCGATATCAGTGCGTCGACGAAGGCATTGTACTGCGCCTCGTCCATCGGGCAATTGATGTAATCCTTGCCGGTGCCGCCGGGACCGATCTTGTCGTAGCGCGACTGATACCAGCAGATATCCATGTCGATGCTCTCGCGGTAGACGATCGGCGCGATGGCATCGAAGAAGGCGAGCGAATCCTCGCCCGTCTGCGCCTGGATGGCGCTTGCGAGCGACGGTGCGGTCAGCGGCCCGGTGGCGACGATGGCGAGATCCCAGTCACCAGGCGGCAGGCCGGTGATCTCTTCACGCACGACCGTGATCAGCGGGTGGTCGTGGATCGCCCGGGTCACGGCTTCGGAAAAGCCGTCGCGATCGACGGCGAGCGCGCCGCCGGCCGGCACCTGGTGGCGATCGGCGGTCGCCATGATCAGCGAGCCCGCCATGCGCATCTCGGCGTGGATGACGCCGACGGCATTGCTGGTCGCATCGTCGGAGCGGAAGGAGTTGGAGCAGACCAGCTCGGCAAGTCCGTCGGTCTTGTGTGCATCCGTGCCGCGCACCCCGCGCATTTCATGCAGGATGACGGGAATACCGGAACTGGCGATTTGCCAGGCGGCTTCCGAACCGGCAAGTCCGCCGCCGACAACATGGATGGGGGAATAGGAAGAGATCGTGTTCATTCCGGGCTGATACCATGTCGGCAGGTACGATCCAACACCCGGGAATCAAAAACGGCGCCTTGAGGCGCCGTCTTGGAAGCATCAAGCCCGTTGTTAGCGACGGGCTATTAACGGAACGAGCGGGATGCGATGTTGCGGATGTCGTAACGGCTGACGCCGATATCGGACAGGGTCTGGTTCGAGAGCCCGCCGAGTTCGTTGAGCGTACGGCGGTAGCTGAGCCAGCTTCTTGCAATGCGGATCGGGTTCATTGTCTTTTTCCTCAAACAAATGTCCGCTGGATGGCGGGATCGCCTATCTCTCTGCGGTTGATGTTTATATAGGCGAGAACCGCGCTTTTGTGCAGTGCAAATAAAAGGCGTCTGCTATGCAATTGTGCAATGTGATGCTTGCCAATTAGGCGGTGGATACTTTTTGAGCGGGCTAAGGAAACGGTTAACGGCGTGCAACCACAGCGGCAGTGCGTAGGACAAAGAAAACGCCCGCTGTTGGTACAGCGGGCGTTTCGATCGAGGACGAACTGCTTGGGAGGATGCAGCGATCGCCTTGAACTAGCGGGCGGAAGCCTCACGGGCAACACGTTGGATGTCCGAACGGTCGATGCCAAGGTCGTGCAATTCGCGGTTGCTCATGCGGCCGAGTTCGGTGACGGTCTGACGGTACTTGCGCCAGTTATTGAAAGAGCGAGAGAAGTTCATGTTAAGCCCCTTTCCGAGGGTTTGATCTGCCAGCAGCCACTGATCGGCGCTGACCTCTATTTGATGACCCGAATATATGTTGCGGCGCGAAAGAGGAAAACAGCCAAGTTTTCAGATCACCTATGCGGAGTATGCAATGCTCAAAGGGTGATTGACCAAGACTTACCGTTTTTTGGTCAACGAATAGGCAAAATGATTCCGAGGGAAGCAATCTGGACTGGCGCACCGAACGGGCGTTCTTGCGTCAAAGCGCTGTTCCCTCCGGCGGTTCCGCCTGTGCGTCCACCACAATGAGGCGTTTCGCCTCGGATCGACAGCCGCCCATGTATCCGCAGCCTCTGCGAGGGTGGGGTGGCGGCGGTGTGGCACGACCGGATCAACCGGCCGAAATCCTGGGACGCCAATGCTTTAATGCGTTCTTGCACAAGAAAGCGCCCGCCGGGGGAGGATCCGGCGGGCGCATTATGACGACTGGCAACTGGGAGGAGGAGTGTTGCCAGTCTTATCGCATCGCGCTTGGGAGGAGGAGTGCGCGGCTGCGAATCTCGTCACGGACAATCATTCCGCGGGCATCCGGCAGAACCGGGCCGGGGCGCCATCCCCGTGCTTCGATGTTATCTCTAAATAGTATGACTAATTGGATTTTTGCAGTGCAATAAATTCATGAGGGATATGCGCAGTATGCATACCTCTTCGAACATGCACTTATAATAGCGCTAATGACGTTAGCGGCCGGTTAATACTCGCCCCAATTTAGACCAATGAGGAATTTGTATATTTGTCGGGAGGACGTTTGCGAACCTCGATGCTGCGTCTATAACGACGAAAGCCGCAGCGCCGGAACGAGCGTCGCGGAAATAAGGGTGGGAGCATGTATCGCGGAAGATTGGAGCGGGATCTCTCCCTCTGGGTGGGCAAAGGCCTGCTGGGGCAGGAAACGGCAGGCGCGCTTCTTGCCGAATATGACAGCCGCCCGGCAAGCTTCAGCCTTGGGCGGGTGCTGATGGCGCTGGCGGCGGTGCTGCTGGCAGCCGCCATCCTGCTGGTCGTCGCCTCCAACTGGGAGGCCATTCCGCGGCTTATCCGCGTCGGCGTGATCCTTGCCCTGATCTGGGGGGTACACCTTGCCGCCGCCCGAATGCTTGCCCGCGGTGCGTCAGCGGCGGCAAGCGGCTTGCTGATCATCGGCGCGATGAGTTTCGGCGGCGCCATCTCTCTGGTCGGACAGATGTATCATCTCTCCGGCGACGAGCAGACGGTGATGTATCTCTGGTTCGCCATCGCGACGATCTCGGCGATCCTGTTCCGCTCGGGTGCCGTGGCCGTCGTCGCGGGTTTCCTGTCCTGGGCATCCTTTGCCGTCTATCTCGAGAATTACGACACGCATTGGATAGGGCTCGATCCCTGGATGGCGCCCGTCATGGCGGCGATCGTCATCGGGCTGGTGCGGTATACTGGCGCCGAACGGGCCCGCCATCTCGCCTATCTGCTGCTGATCGGCTGGCTTGCCTGGCTCTATACGCTTTACGAGGAGATCGCCGTGGCGCTTGCCTTCGCGATCGGCGGCATGGTGGCTTTCGTCCTGACGGCGTTGCCTACCCGGTCTGTCGCCTCCCTGGTCCGGAGCGCCGGTGCGGCCCCGGCCTTCTACAGCTTCCTCGTCGCCGCGATCGGCTTCCTGCTGCTGCATATCGAAATCGAGGACGGCTGGCGGCTGGTGGTGCTGGGCGTGGCGACGCTTGCCGCCTCGGTGCTGGCGATCGCTCTGCATGGCCGGGACAACGGCGCGGTGCGTTATCTCGCTTATACGACCTTTGCCGCCGAGATGCTTTATCTCGCTTCCGTCACCGTTGGCTCGATCCTCGGCACGTCGAGCCTCTTCCTGTTCTCCGGTCTCGTCGTCGCGCTGGTTGCCTGGATCGTCATTCGTCTTGAACGGCGCTTTTCGGCGAATGCACAGGGGGAGGGCGCATGAACTCGCTGATGGCAAGGCTGCAATCCGGCAAGGGTTATCTGCTTTCGGCAATCATCGTCGCCGGCCTGCAGACCGTGATCCTCGGCACGATCATCCAAAGCCGCGCGTCGATCCTCAACAATGGCGCTGAAGTGCTGCTGAAGACCGCGCCCGTCGACCCGCGCGATTTCCTGCGCGGTGATTATGTCGTCTTGAACTATGACATTTCCTCGGTGCCGGTGCAGACGGTCTCGGGCGGCATTCCGGCAGAACCCGGCGAGCGCACGTTATGGGTTCGGTTGAAGAAGCAGGAAGACGGTTTCTGGACGGTGATCGAATCGTCCTTTCACCAACTGCCGCCGCTGCCGGAAACCGTGATCCTGCGCAGCCAGCCCTTCTACAGCGGTGGACTTGCCGCCGGCGACAGCATCCGCGTCGAATACGGCATCGAGCGCTACTACGTTCCCGAAGGTCAGGGCAAGCCGATCGAGGAGGCCCGCAACGGCGGCAATGTCGCAATCGCCGTGCGCGTCTCGCCGGCGGGAAGCGCGCAGATCCGCGGTCTTCTCGTTGACGGCAAGCCGGTTTACGACGAGCCGCTCTACTGATCCGGCGGCTCGTCGGATGAGCGCGGTTTGCGGGCCGCAAATCCCTGTCATTTCCCGTTCATTTTTCCTTTGCCTCGACCAAATCGGGTGATATAGAGACGCCGCGCTCCGGAAGGCCTCATGCGCAGGCATAGGCATGCGGTTTTGTGAACGCGGGTATGGTGAAATTGGTAGACACGCCAGATTTAGGTTCTGGTGCCGCAAGGCGTGGGAGTTCAAGTCTCTCTACCCGCACCAAGCTGTTTGCAGGCGGGAGATAGTCGTCCCGAATACCCGGAAGCGAGTGCCGTTCCCCTTTGGGTGGAATGATACAGGAATTGGGAAAAGCCACGCGCGGCACGCTGCCGGCGTCGTGCTCATTGAAACGAACGGCGTCTGGGCACGGCCGCCAGGACATGAAGGTAGGAAGACATGCAGGTTATCGAAACGCTCGCTGAAGGGCTGAAGCGCGAAATCAAGGTCGTTATCCCGGCCAAGGACATGCAAGACAAGATGAACGAGCGTCTTGCCGATGTGAAGGACAAGGTCCGCATCAACGGCTTCCGTCCGGGGAAGGTACCCGCTGCTCACCTGAAGAAGGTCTACGGCAAGTCGATCATGGCCGAGCTCGTCAACGAGATCGTCCGCGAGCAGCCGTCCGCCATCCTCTCCAGCCGCGGCGAGAAGTCTGCCACGCAGCCGGAAATTGCCATGACCGAGGACAAGGACGAAGCCGACAAGATCCTCGCCGCCGAGCAGGATTTCGAATTCACGCTCTCCTATGAAGTGCTGCCGCCGATCGAGCTGAAGTCGGTCAAGGGCATCAAGGTCACCCGCGAAGTCATCGACATCTCTGACGACGAAGTCACCGAGCAGGTCCTGAAGGTTGCCGAAAGCGCCCGCGCTTACGAGACCAAGACCGGCAAGGCTGCCAACGGCGACCGCATCACCATGGATTACGTCGGCAAGGTCGACGGCGAAGCCTTTGAAGGCGGCACCGACCAGGGCGCCGAGCTGGTGCTTGGCTCCGGCCGCTTCATTCCGGGCTTCGAAGACCAGCTTGTCGGCGTCAAGGCCGGCAACGAGAAGACCATTACCGTGACCTTCCCGGCCGACTATCCGGCCAAGAACCTTGCCGGCAAGGAAGCCACCTTCGACGTATCGGTCAAGGATGTTGCAGCCCCCGGCGCCGTCGAGATCAATGACGAACTCGCCTCCAAGCTCGGCATCGAATCCGCCGATCGCCTGAAGGAGATCGTCCGTGGCCAGATCGAATCGCAGTACGGCTCGCTGACCCGCCAGAAGCTGAAGCGTCAGATCCTCGACCAGCTCGATGAGATGTACAAGTTCGAGACCCCGACCTCGCTCGTCGACGCCGAATATAACGGCATCTGGAGCCAGGTGAACAATGACCTCGCTCAATCAGGCAAGACCTTCGAGGACGAAGAGACCACCGAAGAGAAGGCACGTGAGGAATACAAGACGCTTGCAGAGCGTCGCGTCCGCCTCGGCCTCGTTCTCTCCGAAATCGGTGAAAAGGCCGGCGTCGAAGTCACCGAAGACGAGATGCAGCGCGCCATCTACGATCAGCTGCGCCAGTATCCGGGCCAGGAAAAGCAGATCCTCGAATTCTTCCGCAGCCAGCCGGGCGCCGCAGCTTCGATCCGCGCGCCGATCTTCGAAGAGAAGGTCATCGATCATCTGCTGACCGAAATCGACGTCACCGACAAGAAGGTGACCAAGGAAGAACTGCTCGCCGAGGAAGAGGGCGAGGCGAAGGCTGAAACCAAGAAGGCCGCCCCGAAGAAGAAGGCTGCCGCCAAAGCTGAAGCTGCCGACGCCGGCGAAGGCGAAGAAGCCGCCGCTCCGAAGAAGAAGGCCGCTCCGAAGAAGAAGGCAGCCGACGAAAGCGCCGAATAATCGCTTCCCGGTTTTGATGTTTGAAGGCCCCGCCATCGTGCGGGGCCTTTTCTTTTACGGAGCATCCGGCAGTCCCTCGTCTTCATCGGAAACAACAAATAGTTGCAATAAAGTATAATTCGGTGCAGATTTGCTGGTGGGTGGAGGGACCTGAAAGTGACCGCAAAGAACGACATGAAGAAGCTGGTAGAGGATATCTATGCTGTGCGTGGCCGCGGCGATATCGAGGGCACGCTGGCGCTGTTCGGGGAGGATTGTACCTTTCGGATGGCGGGCAATGCACGGATGGCGCCTCTTTCGACTGAATCCGGCGGGCCTGCCTTTCGTCAGGTGATAGAGCAGCTCATCACTGTCTGGGATCTATCCAAGATCAAGACAACCGGCATTTATGTGGACGAAGACGAGCATATGGTCTTCGCCCATCGCGAAGGTGAGGTCCGGCACATTCCATCGGGCGTGAGCTTCCATACGGAATTCGTCGACAAAATCCATTTCAAGGATGGGAAACCAGTCAAGATCGTCGAATTCGTCGACACGCTGCAAGTGGCTGAGATCATCCAGATAAACCAGGACGCTCAAACCTCAAGCCGCTAAAGCGCGTCGCATCAAACTTGATTCATGCGACGCGCTTCAGCGGAATTGCAATTCAATGCGCGGTCCGTGTCAGCTCCGCGACTTTTCTCACATGGCTGACGGCAGCAGTGCCGCCTGCTGTTTTGGTGAAGAGGCTGAGTGTTTCTTCCTCATCGTCGGCGACCGGCGTCAGGGCCTGATCCATATAGGTCTTCGACTTCGCTTCCCTTGAAATCAGGAATGCCGAAATGGTCAGGCCGATGATGGTGCCGGCGAGCGAAGCGTGTTTTCTGAATGTTTCCCAGGCAAAGCGCGGCCAGAAGACCAGCGGATTTTCGCGCGGCAGGTCAGGGCGCCGCTCCGAAGGCGTCTTCAGGCGGAGGAGGCCGCTCTGCAGCGGATGCACGTTTTCCAGCGGCACGGTGGTTGCGAAGGAGACGAGAACCTTGACAAGTCTTGCGAGCGGTACCCCGGTCGCCACGGCCCGGCGCAGCAGCGTCTTCATGTGATCAGGCGAATAATAGAGCGCCCAGGCCTCGTGGTAGATATCTTCCCACTCCTGCTTGCTCATCTTTGGATGCGCGGTGCAGACGTGTTCGACATCGTAGATGTTGAGATCGGCGTCCATCTCGACATTCTTCTTCCATAGGACCTGATGATCCTCGGAGCCGGGCAGTGGCGTCAGGATGAAGAATTCGATGACATCGAGCGGCAGCTCTTCCTGGATGATTGCGATGTCGCGGCGGATCGATTCCGGCGTGTCGGCGGGGAAGCCCAGGATATAACCGGCGAGCGTCATGATGCCCTGCGCCTTCCAGGCGAGCAGCATCTTGCGATATTCGGTGATCTTGTTCTGGTTCTTCTTGGCGGCCGTCAGATTGTCAGGATTGACGTTTTCGAGGCCGATGAAGACGCGGGTGACGCCGGCGCGCCGGGATTTTTCGATGAAATTCGGGATCTTGTGGCAGAGCGTGTCGACCTGGATCATCAGACCGAGCGGAATGCCGTCCCGCTCCTTGAGCTCGATCAGCCGGTCGAAAATCGCTTCCCAATCCTTGTTGCGGGCGAAATTGTCGTCGGTGATGAAGAATTTGTGGATGCCCTGCGCCCAGTTCATCCGCACAAGCTTTTCGACGTCATCGGCCGAGCGGAAGCGCGACTTGCGTCCCTGCACGTTGATGATGGTGCAGAACGAGCACTGATAGGGACAGCCGCGCCCGGCATCGAAGCTGGTGCTGAGCCCGAGCGTGCGCTGGATATTGTCCTTCGGCAGGAAGGGAACCGGCGTGCCGCCGATGCCGGGAAGGTCATTCATGAAATTGTAGAGCGGCTTCAGCTCGCCGCCTGCGGCATCGCGCAGCACCATTTCCAGCCGGCCCTCGGCCTCGCCGGCGAACATCGAGATGCCCATATCGCGGCAGGCTTCGAGCCCGACCGCCTTGCCGTCCAGCATCGACAGGCAGCCGGAAACATGAAAGCCGCCGATCGAAACCGGCAGGCCGGCATCGCGGAAGGGCCGGGCAATATCGAGCGCACGTGGATACTGGTTGGTCTGGACGCCAACCAGCGCGATCATGCCGAAATTGTCGTGGCGCTTGAACTGTGCGAGTAGCCCGGCGAAGTCGATCCGCGTATTGGTCTCGTCGATCACGGTGATGTCGATCGCCGTATCGGGCCCGAGCACTTTGCGTTCCGCGCATTCGGCAGCGATGCCATAGAGAGCCGCGAGCGAATTGGAAGGGATCATCGCCCGCCACCAGCGGATGACATAGCCGTCGTCGTCATAATGCGACGGCTTGATCAGGATCAGCTGAAAACGTCGGCGTGCAGCTTCCAAGACATGGGACAAGATTATCTATCTTTCTTCAGAAGCTTTTGCCGGAGGCAAAATGGCGTTGAATGCATCTATCAGGCATGGCGTATCAATACGATTCAGGCGGTCAAACTAAGGCGTAAAAAAACGGCGCTGCACGCAAAACGCTTCTCGCAGCACATTCCTCAATATACTACCCGATATCGAGCAGCAATGCGCGGTGGTCGGAGACCTCGGGCGCCTCGACCACTTCGAACCTGGCAATCTTCACCTCCGGTGTGACCAGCATGTAATCGGCAAAGCGGCCCTGCTTCAGATAGTAGGAGGTTCGCGTGTCTACAAGGCCGTTTCCGGTGACCAGCTCGGAAAGCCCGAGTCTGGCGAGAATCGTGAAAGTCTCGCTGTCGGGCAATATGTTGAAATCGCCGCAGACGACGAGCCCTTCGTTGCCGGGCCAGACCCGCTCGACAAGCGCAACCAGTGCGGCCGCCTGCTTCTCGCGGGCGGGTGTGTCGCCCTTGCCGGCCGGATCACGCAGGCCATGCATATGGGCGATGGTCAGGCTGGAAGCGTGCTCATGGCTGAAGACGCGGATGCAATGGGCGTTCCGCGGCCGCGGATGTTCACCCCAGCCATTGGCGGAAAACCTGCCATGCACGAAGTCCAGCCCCTGGGCGATGACCGAATGCGATTTGCGCACGAAGGTCGCCAGCCCGAATTCGGCGGCAATGGCGCTATCGCCGTTAAACAGCTCACCTCTCGATGTCGGGCAGAAGAAGCCGTCGTGGCCGGGCAGGGCGGCGCCGATCTCTGCAAACAGATTGGCGCGCTGAGGCAGCTCCAGCTCCCCATCCCGATAGATCGACCATCCCTCATTCGCCCCCGGCGCCCGCAACACCTCCTGCAGGCACAGCACATCCGCATCGGCCCGTCTCACATAGTCAATGAGGGCCTCGTGCAGCCTGCCGCCCCAGGCGTTCAGCGAAATGATGCGCAATAGCGTTCGGCTCCGTTTTGGCGGCCGGATCTAGACGAGCCCGCCGCTTATGAGACGCCCTCAGAGTTCCGACTTGATGTCGCCCATCCGGTTCCAGGCGTCGAGGCCGGCGATCTTGTAGGCTTCCGCAAGCGTCGGATAGTTGAAGGTGTTTTCGACGAAATATTCGACCGTGCCTTTGAGATTGAGCACCGCCTGGCCGATATGCACCAGCTCGGTGGCGCCTTCGCCGACGATATGCACGCCAAGCAGGCGGCGTGTCTTCAGCGAGAAGATCAACTTCAAAAGCCCGGTGTCGAGGCCCATGATATGACCGCGCGAGGTTTCACGGAAACGAGCGATGCCGCATTCGTAGGGAATGCCGCGCTCCTTCATCTCCTCTTCGGTCAGACCGCAGGTGGAAATTTCCGGCACGGCATAGATGCCGTAGGGGAAATATTTCGGCGGCTCCTTGGCAACCGCGCCGATCGCGACGCGGGCGGCGATGCGACCCTGTTCCATCGAGGTCGAGGCAAGGCTCGGAAAGCCGACAACGTCGCCGGCGGCATAGACGTTGGCAACCGATGTCTGGAATGTTTCCGGATTGACCTTGAGGCGGCCGCGGCTGTCGGCTTCGAGGCCGATCGCCGGAAGGTTCAGCGCGTCGGTTGCGCCCATGCGGCCGGCGGCAAACAGCACCATATCCGTTGTCAGGCGCCGGCCGCTGTCGAGTGTCAGCTCGACCTTGCCGCCCTCAAGCGTCTCCACCTTGTCGGCCTTCTGGCCAAGCAGCAGCTTCATGTTGCGGTCGCGCAGCTGATAGGTGAAGTCCTCGACGATTTCCTTGTCGATGAAGTCGAGCATCGTCGCCTTAGGGTCGATGACGGTGACGGCCGTGTCGAGCGCGCTGAAGATCGTCGCATATTCGATGCCGATGACGCCGGCGCCGATGACGACCATCGAGCGCGGCAATTCCTGGATATCGAGCAACTCGTCGCTGTCGAGAACGGTCTTGCCGTCGAAGGGGATGTAATCCGGACGGAACGGCTTTGTGCCGACGGCAAGCAGCACGCTGGCGGCGGTGACCTGGGTGATCTCGCCGTCATCCTTGATCACCTGCAGCGTCGACGCATTGATAAAGCTCGCCTTGCCGCGAATATGCTGCACGCGGTTGCGGGCAAACTGATGTTCCAGCACCTCGACCTCGTGATTGAGCGTGATCAGCAGGCGGCGGCGCAGATCATCCGCACTGATCTCCTCCTTGACGCGGTAAGACCGGCCGTAGAAGCCGCGTTCGCGCCAGCCTGAAAGATTGAGGGCGGTCTCGCGCAACGTTTTGGAGGGGATGGTGCCGGTATGCACGGAGACGCCGCCGACGCGTTTGCCCTGCTCGATGACAAGCACTTTCTTGCCGAGTTTCGCAGCCTGGATCGCGCCGCGGCGCCCTGCGGGACCGCTGCCCACCACAACAAGATCGTACTGAAGCATCATCTGGCCCCGGATTGGAAAGGAATCATTGCGCCGCGAAATGTCGCCCCTCTATCGGTAGCCGGTCAATGTTACAGATTGTTTTACGAGCGTCGATTCAAGCCCGCCTGTGCTTTTCAGATCAGCTTCAGCCCCTTCAGGCTGACATGGCCATCCCCGCCGATGATGCCATCGTCGTGGACGGGGATACCGGAGCGCCTTGGCCGCGTTGACGGGCTTGAATGGTTAAACGGCAATTGGCGTAAACCAAGGCTGATTGGCTGCCGCTGCGCAGTCAGCAACGGCATCGACGAATGCGACACCCTTGAGCCCATCATGTGCAGTCGGAATATCGCGTCCGATCGCTGTCGGTTCGCGTCCTTCGCGCTTGGCACGGATTGCTTCAGCAAAGCCGGCATACAGATTCGCAAATGCCTCGAGATAACCCTCGGGATGGCCGGGAGGTGTGCGGATCCGCGCTTTGGCGCCTTCGCTAAGGTCGTCCGCACCGCGTTTGATGATTTCAGTCCTTCCGTTCAGCCGAGCGTGCACGAGCTCGTTCGGTTGCTCCTGGAACCACGTTAGCGAGGCTTGCTCGCCAAACACCCGGAGCCGCACGCCATTTGATGATCCAAGCGCTACCTGTGAAGACCAGAGAAGTCCACGGGCGCCGCCTTCATAGCGCAGCATGACATGAGCGTTGTCATCCAAGGCGCGCCCTTCAACAAAGGTGGCGAGATCCGCGGTCAACGATTGAAGCTTGAGGCCTGAGACGAAGCCAGCCAGATGGTAGGCATGCGTGCCGATATCGCCGATCGAGCCACCACGACCGTTTTTCTTCGGATCAGTGCGCCAGGCGGCCTGAGCATTGCCTTTTGTCTCAATGGCGGTTGCCATCCATTCCAGCGGGTATTCAACTTGGACGGTACGGATCTTTCCGAGCTGACCGGTCGCAACCATATGCTTGGCTTCATGTATCATCGGATAGCCAGAATAGGTATATGTGACCCCCATGAACCGGCCGCTACTGCGAACCAAGTTTTCGAGCGCGACAGCGTCTTCCAAAGTTGCGGTCAAAGGTTTCTCGCAGATGACGTCGAAACCTGCTTCCAGAAAAGCCTTGGCGATGGGGAAATGAGTGAAATTGGGCGTGCAGATCGCAACGGCATCGATCCGATCCTCACGGCGGCTTTCGCCCGCGATCATCGCCTTGAAATCATCATAGGAGCGCGTGCGATCCAAACCTTCGCTTGCCGCGAAGGCGTGACCGCGGGCAGCATCGACGTCGAATGCGCCAGCGACCAAGGCCCACGCCCTGTCCTGGCGAGCCGCGATACGATGAATATTGCCGATATAGGCGCCGTTGCCGCCCCCCACCATTCCGAGGCGGAGCGGCATTTGCGAAGAAGAGTTTGTCGTCATGGCTGTCCTCAATCAAGTCCGAGCATGGCTCGATTGGCGTCCTTGTTGGCGCCGGATTTCACGAAGTCATCGAACGCACGGTCCGCTACCCTGATAATGTGCTCGCGGATGAACTTTGCGCCTTCCGCGGCACCGTCCTCCGGATGTTTGATGAAGCACTCCCACTCCAGTACCGCCCATCCATCGAAGTCATAGGTTGCCAGTTTGGTGAAGACAGCGCCGAAATCTACCTGACCGTCGCCGAGTGACCGGAATCGTCCGGCGCGCTTCGACCAAGGCTGGAATCCGCCATAGGCGCCCGTTTTGCCGTTCGGCCTGAACTCGGCATCCTTGACGTGGAACATCTTGATGCGCTCGTGGTAGTGATCGATGAATTCTAGATAGTCGAGCGCCTGCAGGACGAAGTGGCTCGGATCGTAGAGGATGTTGCAGCGGCGATGATTGCCGACGCGCTCAAGAAACATCTCGAAGGTCAGTCCGTCGTGGACATCCTCGCAGGGATGGATCTCGAAGCAGAGATCGACGCCCTGTTCATCGAAGTCGTTCAGAATTGGCATCCAGCGCCTTGCAAGCTCATCGAAAGCCTCGTCGACCAGGCCCTCCGGCCATTGCGGATAGGGGTAGAGATAGGGCCACAGCAGCGATCCGGTGAAGCTAACATGGCGATCAATACCGAGATTCCGCGAGGCGCGGGCAGCAAAACGCATTTGTTCCTCAGCCCATGCTCGGCGCCCGGCCGGATTGTTGTGGACATTGGCGGGGGCGAAACTGTCCATGATCCGGTCATGGGCAGGGTGGACGGCAACGAGCTGGCCCGTGATATGCGAGCCCAGTTCGGTCACTTCAAGGCCACTTTCCGCCAGCACCCCCTTGAGGTCATCGCAATACGTCTTGCTTTCGGCTGCCATCTTCATATCGATCAGGCGATTATCCCAGGTCGGGATTTGAACGCCGGCGAAACCTCTGGCCGCGACCCACCTGGAGAGGCTGGAAAGCGAGTTATAGGGGGCTTCGTCAGCTGCGAATTGGGCGAGATAGATGCCCGGTCCCTTGATCGTTTTCATGCTTTTTTCCTATTCGGATAAGGCTTCTGCCGGCGCCGGGGGGCCGCCGTCATAGGCTCCCCAGACCGATTGATCGAAATGAACGACGGAGCCTGTCATCATTCCCGAATCGTTCGATGCGAGAAAGAGGACGGCCCGGGCGACTTCTTCGGGCGCCAGAATGCGGCCAAAGGGTTGCGCCGCCGCGGCCGTGGCGAGCCAGTTGGGGTCGGCCCCGTGGTATTCGCGCTGAATGCGATCTTCGCCGTCAGACGCCATCCAACCGATATCGAGCTGGTTCACGCGGATCTGGTTGCGCATCAGGGCGTAGCCGGAGTTCCGGGTGAGCGTCGCCAGCGCACCCTTCGACGCAGAATAGGGAGCTAGAAATGGCTGGCCCGCATGCTCCGATGTCGAGCCGATATTGACCATACTGCCCTTGACGCCACCACGGATCATCAGTCTCGCCGCTTCCTGCATCAGAAAGAACGGTGCCCGAACGTTGACGGCGAACATTCGATCGAAAAGATCTGGAGACGAATTCAAAAGATTGCCTCGGTCAGTGAGGCCCGCGGCATTGACCAGAATATCGACTCTGCCGAATTCGAAGTCCGCTTTGGCGATGATCGACCGGCAATCTTCGACCTTCTCAAGATCCGCCGGGACAAATGTCACCGGCACCCCGGTTTCGCTCGTTATCGAGGCCGCAACGGCGTTGCCTTTCCCGGCATTTCGTCCGCAGGTGATGATGCCGGCGGCACCTGCTTTGGCGAAAAGTCGCGCAATTGCCGCACCCAGTCCCTGCGTCCCACCCGTGACGACGGCGATTTTTCCCTCGATACTGTTCATCTCAAACACCTACGCGCTGCTTCTGGCGGATCTTTTCCTGATCAGCGCGTGCTTTTTGAACGGATTTACGCTCCGAGACCTCAGGAACGCCGACGTCCCAATCCGCATCGCCCGGCACCCAGGCATGGGCATCGGTGACGAGGGTGATGACCGTCGTCCGGTCGGTCGTTTGTGCCCACTCCATTGCGGTTTTCAGATCGGCAAGGCTTTCGCAGCGCCGGGCGAGCGCACCCATCGATTCAGCATGTTTGACGAAGTCGACGGCAAAAGGCTCCTTGACGCGGCAATCTTTGATGAGATTGTTGAAACCAGGCACGCCCTTGAACTGTTGGAGACGATTGATGACGGCATAACCGCCGTTGTCGCAGACGACGACTATCATCTTGTGGCCCGTCAATACCGTCGAATAGATGTCGGAGTTCATCATCATGTAGGTGCCGTCGCCGATCATCACGATCGGCGTGCCGTTACCGGCTTTCGCCATCGCATGGCCCCAACCTGCGGCGATCTCGTATCCCATGCAACTGAAGCCGAATTCGCAGTCGAACGTGTTGGGATTCTTGACGCGCCAGCCCTTGGTCACCTCACCGGGTGTGCCGCCTGCCGCTGCGATCAGCGTATCGTTCGGCTTTGAAGTTTCGTTGACGATGCCGACCACCTGCGCGTAGGTCGGGATCGGCCCATTCGTGACCGCTTGATGCCGATCGAGGAGCTTGTTCCAATCGGCAAATAGCGACTGCGCCTTCGGAAGCAGCGCCGGATCGGCCTTCCAGTCACCGAGAGCCTCGTCCAGTTCAATCACCGTTTCGAGAGCATCCCCGACGACGGCAAGTGCGCGATGCTTTACCGCGTCAAAGCGCGCGGCATTGATCGAAATGAACTTTGCATCCTGCTGAAACACGGTCCATGAACCGGTTGTGAAGTCCTGCAATCGTGTACCGATCGCCAGAATGACATCCGCCTCACCGGCAAGCGCATTCGCCGAGGTTGATCCAACGATCCCGATGGGGCCGGCGTGAGCGGGATGGTTGTGCGTCATCGCGCCTTTGCCGGCGATTGTTTCGACGATCGGGATGCCGCGTTTGACAGCAAATTCCGCGACCTTCTCTTCGGCCGACGAATAGCGGACGCCACCTCCCGAAATGATCAGCGGTCTCTTCGCGGCCTGGAGCAATGCGGCTGCTTCCACAAGCCTTGTTCTGTCGGCACGGGGGCGGGGTATGGACCATACAGCGGGCTCGAAGAACGCGGCGGGATAGTCGAACGCGACTTCCTGAGCATCCTGTGCAAGGCCAATGAATGCGGGACCGCAGTCTGCGGGATCAAGCATCGTGGCGATTGCCTGCGGCAAGGATGAGATGATCTGTTCAGGCAAAACGATGCGATCCCAATATCTGGTGACTGACTTGAAGGCGTCGTTGACCGTCACGGTCGGGTCACTGAAATGCTCAACCTGCTGAAGAACTGGATCGGGAATTCGGTTTGCGAACGTATCTCCCGCGATCAGGAGCACCGGCAGGCGGTTGGCATGGGCTGTGCCAGCCGCTGTCACCATGTTGGCCGCACCGGGTCCGATCGAGGTCGCCGCGACCATCAATTGGCGTCGGCGTTTGGCTTTGGCAAAAGCGATCGCTGCGAGTGCCATCGACTGCTCATTTTGACCGCGCCAGGTTGGCAACTGATCCTGCACCGACTCCAGCGCCTCCGACAAGCAAGTCACGTTGCCGTGACCGAAAATGCCGAACACGCCGGCAAAAAGCGGTAAGCGCTCGCCATCGATCTCCGTGAATTGATTGCATAAGTAGCGCACAAGCGCTTGCGCCATCGTCAGGCGTACGGTCTTCCGGGACATCCGGTCTCCTCCCATGGATCATGTTTTTTCGACGTTACGAAATATTAATTGACAAAGCAATAGTTCCGCAACAATCATTGCAAAAATAGAAATGAGAGGATCTTGATGTTGAAAATTGCCGTTCTCGGCTGCGGCCGTATTGGCCGCATGCATGCCGAAAACATAGCTGCCCATCCGCGGGCGACGCTTGCGGGCGTCTTCGACGTTCATCGCTCTGCGGCAGACGATGTTGGGAGCAAACACGGTGTGGCCGTCTTTGATTCTGCCGAGCGATTGTTCTCCAGCAGCGCCGTTGATGCGGTCCTGATCGCCACGTCGACACCGACACACGCAGATTTCATCGAGAAAGCCGTCGCGGCCGGCAAGCCGATATTATGCGAGAAGCCGATCGATTTGAGCCTCAAGCGTGTCCAGCAATGTGCGGAGGCAATTGGGACGACCAGGGTACCGATCATGCTCGGTTTTGTCCGCCGCTTCGATCCCGGCCACAGGGCGGCGCGCGATGCTATCCGTGCAGGCGATATCGGGGACCTTCATCAGGTCGTTATAACCTCGCGCGACCCCGGAATGCCGCCGGTCGCCTATACCGAAGCATCCGGCGGCATCTTTCGCGACATGACCATCCATGACTTCGATATGGCACGGTTCATGCTCGGCGAAGAGGTGATCGAGGTTTCGGCCGTGGGTAGCCGTCTTGTCGATCCGGTTCTTATGCAGCGATTGGACGACTACGACACCGTGACGGTCGTCCTCAAGACCACATCGGGCAAGCAATGCATCATCAATAATTCTCGCCAGGCCGTCTACGGCTATGACCAGCGGGTTGAGGCGCTCGGCACAAAGGGAATGGTCGTCTCCGAAAATCGCCGCCCAAACATGACGACGCTGCACGGTGCCGATTTCACCGGCAAAGGCGCGCCGCTTCTCAACTTCTTCATCGATCGCTACGCCGAGGCCTTCATGGCTGAAATCAGCGCTTTCGTCGATGCGATTGGCGCCGGCAAGGCTCCGGAGGTTGGATTTGAGGATGGTCGTCAGGCTCTGATCCTGGCCGAAGCGGCAATCAAATCGGCGGCCGAAGGCCGCGCCATAAAAACCAGCGAAATTGGGTGACCCATGTATCAGAAGTTTGGACTCTATATCGACGGCAACTGGCGCCGTGCCTCCGACGGCGCAACGGCTGACGTCCTAAGCCCCGTCACTCAGAGCGCTCTTGGCGCAGTTCCCGTAGCGACGACCGCCGACACGCAGGAAACCCTGGCTGCAGCCAGCAAAGGCTTCGCGGCTTGGCGGACGACGGCCGCTTTCGCACGTGCCGACGCCCTGCATCGGATTGCCGACGAGATGCTCCGCCGTGCCGATGAGGCGAAAAGGATGATTTCCGCCGAGACCGGCAAGCCGATCGCGCAGTCAGAGCGCGAATGGGGACTGTCCATCGATCAGTTTCGGTGGTTCGCGGAAGAGGCACGCCGCATCTATGGCCGGATCATTGAATCGCGCGTGCCGGGTGGTCGCTTCGAGGTGTCACGTGAGCCGGTCGGCATCGTTGGCGCCTTTACCGCTTGGAATTTTCCCGCGGCACTCGTCGCGCGCAAGGCGGCACCGGCGCTTGCGGCGGGTTGTGCAATCATTATCAGACCTTCGACCCAGACGCCGGGCGTTGCCATGGTCATGGTCGATTGCATGCGGGCGGGCAACTTGCCCGATGGCGTCGTCAATCTCGTCGTCGGTCCGACAGCGACGACCTACGTGCCAATCATGGCGGACAAGTCGGTGCGCAAGGTGTCCCTGACCGGCTCGACACGCGTTGGTCAGCAGATGATCCGCGATGCCGCCGATACAGTGAAGAAAGTATCGATGGAACTCGGCGGCAACGCTCCGCTGATCGTCTATGACGACGCCGATCTCGAGCTCGCACTGAACGTGTCCGTGCCGACAAAGTTTGCAAATGCTGGCCAGGTTTGCGTGACCCCGGATCGCTTCTTCGTGCATGAACGCTTGCACGACGCGTTTGTTGACGGGTTCGTTTCCCGCACAAACGCGCTCAAACTCGGCGACGGCCTCGATCCTTCCGTGCAAATGGGGCCTCTGATCAATGGCGGACGCCTATCGGAGATTGAGTCGATTGTCTCGGATGCTGTGAAAGCAGGTGCGCACGTTGCGGCGGGCGGCGAACGCGCGTCGGAATTCAACGCTGGTCATTTCTACAAGCCAACCGTTCTGACCAATGTCACCGACGATATGAAAGTCTTCGCCGACGAGAATTTTGGCCCCATTGCCGCAATCACACGGTTTAACGAGGAGGATGAAGTTCTTTCGCGCGCCAACGCTTCAGACATGGGACTGTCGGCCTACGCTTTTACCCGGTCGCCGGATCGGGCGCGGCGAACGGTATCGGCGCTGAAGGCAGGGATGGTCGGTATTAACAGCTTTGCGCTGGCGGCGTCCGAGGCACCGTTTGGCGGCACCAACCATTCCGGCATGGGCAGAGAGGGCGGGATTGAAGGCATTGGCGACTATCTCGACATCAAGCTTGCCCAGATCGTGTTTTGAGGGCTGCCGGTATGATCAAGAACAGGTTGAAGGAAATCTGGGCTCAAGGTCGCCCCTCGATCAATGGTTGGCTGTCAATCGGCAATGCGTTCACGGCGGAGATCATGGCAGCTCAAGGCTATGACTCAGTGTCGATCGACATCCAGCATGGTGCGCTGGACTACGGTTCGGTGCTGCCGATGTTTCAGGCCATGCGCGCCTCCGGTGTCGTGCCAATGGCACGCGTGCCTTGGCTGGAGCCCGGCATTATCATGAAGGTGCTGGATGCAGGCGCCTATGGCGTGATCTGCCCGATGGTCAACACTGCCGTACAGGCGGCCGAATTCGTCAGCTATCTACGCTATCCGCCTCACGGTCAGCGCAGTTTCGGGCCGACACGCGTCAGCTTCGCCGCCGGGCCGAACTATGCGGCTGAGGCGAATGGAGAAGTCCTTGCTTTCGCCATGGTCGAAACCAAGCAAGCGATGGAGAACCTCGATGCAATTGCCGCAACGCCACGGTTGGATGGCATTTATGTCGGTCCAGCCGATCTGACCTTCAGTTTGACCGACGGTCGGCTTGCGCCGGCCTTCGATCGCGAAGAGCCGGAAATGATCGACGCTCTCCAGCGCATCGTCGCTGTTTGCAAGAAGAATAGAATTCGCGCCGCCCTTCATTGCGGCACGCCGGAATATGCCGCCCGCGCCATTCAGTGGGGTTTCGATATGACAACTGTGTCCGGCGACACCAGACTGTTGGCGGCTGCAGCGGCGGCGAGCGTCGCGAAGTTCCGCGACCTCGTAGGACAGACGGCGGGTATAGCTGAAAAGGGGGCCTACTGATGCCCCATATTCTCATTGCGGGAAAGTTGCATCCGTCAGGCATGGCGCTCTTGAAAAGCGCTCCGGGCGTGACGTTCGACTACGTGGAAGAAGTGTCGGAGCAATCCTATCATCCATTTATCAGCAAGGCTGACGCCCTGGTGTTGCGCACGCAGCCGCTTTCAGCATCGACTGTTGCGAATGCGGACCGCTTAAAGATCGTCTCACGCCATGGCGTTGGATACGATGCCGTACATCTGGCATCGCTCAATGAAAGAGGCATTGCACTTGCAGTAGTCGGCGACGTGAATTCGGTGTCGGTGGCGGAACACGCCATGATGTTGATCCTGTCGGCGGCGAAACGGGTTCTTCGCGGCGATCGTGCCGTGCGCAATCCATCGGAATGGGGATGGCGGAATCGGCTGGAGGCGGAAGAGATTTCGGGAAAGCGCCTGCTGATCATCGGGTTCGGTCGCATTGGGCGTCATCTCTCCAGAATGGCCGCCGGCTTTGGCATGGAGATCCGAGCTTTTGATCCTTATCTGCAGGCCCAAGGCTGGCCCGGGGGGGCGGTCTTGCCCGAGGGCAGCCTCCTCAATGGCCTTCGGTGGGCTGACGTAGTCTCGGTCAATGTTCCAAAGGCCGATCGACCGATAATAGCCAAAGATGAACTTGCCGCGATGAACCCCGGTGCCATCCTCGTCAATACAGCCCGCGGTGGTGTTGTCGATGAGGCAGCTTTGATCGAAGCACTGCAATCCGGTCGTCTCGGCGCAGCAGGGCTCGACGTTTTTGACGACGAACCACCATCTGAGGATTGCCGCCTTCTAGCATTCGATCAGGTGGTGCTGTCACCGCATATCGCCGGACTGACCCGTGAATGCGGTGAGCGGATGGCCGTAGCATCGGTTCAAAATGTGCTCGATTTTTTTGCCGGAAGAATAGATCCGAGCCTCGTTGTGAACGCCCAGTACTTGCAAGCGACCTAGGCCAGCAAGCCGATAAGTTACAATCTGAATGTTGTGAGGGCCTGGCTTCCGCGCCCACGAAATTCTATGCGTAACTAGCAATGAAAATTGCACGTATTAAAAATGACATTAAGCATTGAAATATGGTTTGACTCAGTGATTATTGCTGATTAGTTTATTTTGCAATGGTTGTTGCAATTGAGGTTCTCGACAGCAATCATGGGCAGGCAGAAGTTTGGCGCTGGGAGGCGTCGTTCCTAGAAAATCTGTCGGTCCTGGATGCACTTTGTTCCATGGGAGGTAAGAGATGGAACGTCTGATCCGTGGCCTTATGGCCACAACAGTTATCGCAGTCGCAATGGGCGGCGTGGCAGTCGCGCAGGACAAGGCGAAAGTCTTCTTCTTGTTGCCAAATCAAACGACAATTCGCTTCGAAAGCCGCGATGCGCCGTTCTTCGTTCAGGCGATGAAGGAAAAGGCGCCCGACGTTGAAGTCGTGGTTCAGAATGCGCAGGGCGATCCCAATAAACAGCAGGCTCAGGTCGAAGATGCGATCGCTCAGGGGGCAAAGGTCATTCTGCTCACGTCTGCAGACGCGAACCTTGCCGCCGGTGAGCTTGCCGCGGCGGCCAAGGCGAATGTTCCTGTCGTTCTCTACGATCACGATGCTGTCGGCGGAAAGGCCGAAGCCCACATCGTCTTCGACTCGCTGGCGGTTGGTCAGGCGCAGGGCAAACGCGCTGCGGAACTGATCAAGGCCATGTCGAAATCGCCGGTCAAGGTTGCACGCGTCAAGGGTAACCAGGGCGAGTACGGCACCGGGCAATACGAAAAAGGCCAGAATGAATTTCTTCAGCCGCTGATCGACTCCGGAAAGGTCAAGGTCGTTTGCGAACAGTACACGCAGAACTGGGATCCGGTGCTGGCTCAGAACTTCGCCGAAGATTGCCTGACGAAGAATGGTGGCGACGTCGACGTCTTTCTCGGCATGAATGACGGCACTACCGGTGGGTCTGTTGCGGCGCTGATCTCCCAGGGAGCAAAGCCGGGAGAGAAGCTCGTCACCGGCGGCCAGGATGCCACGGTAGAGGCGCTCCGCTACATCGCGCAAGGCTGGCAGGACAACTCCGTTCTCAAGGACCTGAAGGTCCAGGCAAACGAAGCCGCGGAAGTCGTCGCATCGATCGTTGCGGGCAAGGGGGTGCCGAAAGACCTGGTCAACGGCAAGGTCAACAACACCTTCATGGACGTCCCGGCCGTGTTCCTGCCGGTGAGCAACATCACGAAGGACAATCTTGGCGACGTGGTCTCGAAAAGCGTTTGGACCTGGGCAGAAATCTGCAAAGGCATCGAAACGGCCGACGTCTGCAAGAAAAATCTTTAATTTGATCGGTTGTTGCGGGGGAGGGCGGCGCGGCCGTCTTCCTCCGTTGCAGGATCAAGACCCTTCCGAGGATGACATGACCGTGACCGATTCAGGGCGTTCACAGGATAAAGCCCTTTCAACCAAAAAGTCTGTTCCGCTCATTTCGATGCGCAACATTCACAAATCGTTCGGCTCGGTTCACGCCCTGCGAGGAGCCTCCGTTGAAGTCCATGCCGGCGAAATCGTCGCGATGGTGGGCGATAACGGCGCGGGTAAATCGACGCTCGTGAAGGTGATGGCAGGCGTCTACGCGGCTGACTCCGGAGAATATGAGATCGAAGGTAAGCCGGTTACGATCCGAACCCCGGCGGATGCCACTGCGCAAGGCATTGCGACGGTCTATCAGGATCTTGCGCTCTGCAACAATCTGGACGCTGTCCAGAATCTGTTTCTCGGTCGTGAATTGACCGGCTCGGGCATTTTCGGCCGCCGCATCCGCCGCGCGGAATGCGAAGTGCGCGCCCGCGAAGTCATGACGAGAATGCGTCTGGGCAACCTTTCGCTGACCCGGCCCGTTGGCGCCATGTCCGGCGGCCAACGTCAGAACATCGCGATAGCAAGATCCATTCTTTGGAAGCCCAAGGTGGTCATCCTCGACGAGCCCACCGCAGCCCTTAGCCACTCGGCGGCGCAACAGGTCGCAGACCTTATCCGCGGCCTGGCCGATGATGGACTGGGTATCGTCATTGTCAGTCACGACATCCACCACTTTGTCGTGAATTCGACCGACCGCATCGAAGTCATGCGACTTGGCGCGAATGCGGCGAGCTTTCGCTCCAAGGATGTGACCGGGGAAATGGTCGTCAACGCGATGGTCGGCGGCAACGAGGGTGTCAATCTTGCCGGCTGACCAGAACTCTTTCCATAGTCAAGGAACGAATACCATGGCCTCCATCTCCACAACCGCCGCGCCGAAGCGACGCACTTTCGGAGAGCTTCTCAACAGCGATCTGCGGGCGCTGCCCGTGGTCATCGCGCTGATCGCGCTGTGGATCTTCTTTGCCACTCAGAGCGATATTTTCCTCACGCCGCGAAATCTATCGAACCTGCTTCAGCAATCGACGGTCGTCGGCATGATGGCGCTCGGTTTGATGTTTGTCCTCCTGGTTAAGGAGATCGATCTTTCGATCGCGGCAATACATGGGGTCACGGCAGTCTTCAGCGCAAAGCTGATCGTCGATTATGGTTTCTCGCCCTGGCTGGCGCTGCCTGTTGCAATTGTGATCGGCGCAGCGATCGGGTCTTGTTCCGCGCGGTGGGTAAACTGGGTGGGAGTGCCATCGTTCGTCGTCACCCTGGGCCTGGGGCTTGCACTCAACGGCATTCAATTGCTTCTGCTTCCTGCGACCGCGCGTTATGCCTTGATGGGGACAGGGGTTGAATACATAGCGCAGACGACTGTCGCAGGCGCCAGCGCCTGGATCGCCTGGGCAGTTGGGTTGATACTGCTCGGAGGGTTGATTTTTTCTGGCGTCGTCCGGCGACAGCGAGCAGGCCTTGAAGTATCGATTCTTCATAGCGTGCTGCTTCCTCTCCTCGGAGCAGGCATTCTGGGGGCACTGGTTGTGCTCGTCCTCAATGCCAGTCAAGGCATTCCGTTGCCCGTTCTGATCTTTGTGTTTCTCCTTGGTATCGGCGGCTATGTCTTAGGCGAAACTCAATTCGGCCTTTATCTATATGCGGTTGGAAATAATGACGAAGCGGCACGCCGAGCCGGCATCAACGTGCCACTCATTCGAATGGCTGCCTTTGCAATCGCCGGCGGTATTGCGGCAATTGCTGGGATCGTTGCATCGTCGAGAACTCTCGGCGTCGGTGTCTTCTCTGGCGGCGGCGTCGGCGGTGGAACACTGTTGCTGGAATCAATCGCGGCGGCGGTCATCGGTGGCGTGAGCCTGTTCGGGGGGCGAGGCGCTATCCACGCAGCACTCTTGGGAGCCCTGGTCATCGGCACGGTCCAAAACGGCCTTAATCTCATGGGTGTGGAGAACGAAGTTCGTCTGATCGTCACCGGGCTTCTGCTGGTCCTCGCCGTTTCCATAGACAAGATCATTGAAAAGCTGACGGGACAACAGTC
This sequence comes from Rhizobium sp. 268, assembly GCF_036571585.1. Lineage (NCBI taxonomy): Bacteria > Pseudomonadati > Pseudomonadota > Alphaproteobacteria > Hyphomicrobiales > Rhizobiaceae > Rhizobium > Rhizobium sp. 268. The sequence continues at coordinate 152,684 of NZ_JAPPSO010000009.1, forward strand.
CTTTTGATCTTGCGCTGCAAGGGTTGCGGGCGGCTCCGGTAGCCGCCCGGCAAGGCAGATCGATTTGACATTGCCAATCTTTTGCTGTTCAGCGCATGATGCAATGAGATTTGCAGGTTTAGGAAATGGCGAAGATCGAACCACCGCGAGATTACGAGGAATTCATTCGTCTGGTTCATGACCGCTACGGCGACATGAGCAAAACCTATCAGAAAATCTCAGTCTATCTTACCCAGAGCCCGAATGATGTGGCAGTCCTCTCTGTCAATGCGATCGCGGAGCGCTGTGGCATTCACGCCTCCAGCTTCGTCCGTTTCGCCCAGTACCTCGGCTATGAGGGCTTCAAGGATCTGCAAGGCTTGTTTCAGCGCCGGCTCTCCACCGCCGCTCCTGGTTTCGAAGCGCGAAAGAAGGCATTGGAGACGGAGCTCGGTGCGCGGACGGATAGAAGCGAGGCGGGATTCCTTCGCGACCTCGTGGTGCGCGATATAGCGTCCTTACAGGACATTCTTGCGCAAATTTCCGGTGAGGACTTGGCCACAGCGGTCGACCTTCTGGAAAAAAGCGAGACAATCTTCTTAATCGGTCAGCTGCGTTCAGCGCCAGTGGTTGAATTGCTACGGTACGTTCTTACCATGCTTGGAAAGCGATGTGTTCTTCTCGACCCAGGTGGTGGGCTTGCCACATATATGGGGCGTACGATGAAGGATACGGATCTCCTCTTTGCCGTATCGTTTCGTTTCTATGCGACTGAAGTTGTGAACGTGGTGGAAGATGCGGCCGCCCGGGGCATTTCTATCGTCGCCATTTCCGACAGCACACTTTCACCTTTGGCCAAGTCTGCGACGGTTCTCTTCCCTGTCCCGGAGCATGAATACACGTTCTCGCGCTCTCTTGCTGCTCCGATGTGCCTGGCCCAGGCTTTGACTGTTGCGTTGGCAAGCCGCCTCCAGGGCAGCAAGGATGATCCTCGTATTCCGATCGTTACCGGACAATAGCGCGCCCATTTCCCTCAAAATCCAATCCGTCGATTCGACTGCCGCTTCCGCCGGCCCTGTGCTTTCAGATCAGCTTCAGCCCCTTCAGGCTGACATGGCCGTCCTTGCCGATGATGACGTGGTCGTGGACGGTGATATCGAGCGCCTTGGCCGCCTCGATGATCACCTTGGTCATGTCGATGTCGGCACGTGAGGGCGTCGGGTCGCCGGACGGGTGGTTGTGGACGAGGATGATCGCCGTTGCCGAAAGCTCGAGCGCGCGCTTGACCACTTCGCGCGGATAGACCGGCGTATGGTCGACCGTGCCGCGGCCCTGCACCTCGTCGGCGATCAGCACATTGCGCTTGTCGAGGAAGAGGATGCGGAATTGTTCGCGGGTCTCGTGCGCCATGGCGGCGTGGCAGTATTGAATGACCGAAGACCAGGAGGAGAGCACCTGCTTGCTTCTGATCTCGCTTTTCAGCGTCCGGTGGGCCACCGTCGAGATCAGTTTCAGGTCGAGCGCCACGGCCTCGCCGACGCCCTTCACCTCGGTCAGCAGCGCCGCCGGCGCGCCAAAAACGCCGGAAAGCGAGCCGAAGCGTTCGATCAGCGCCTTGGCGATCGGCTTGGTGTCGCGCCGCGGGATCAGGCGAAAAAGCAGGAGTTCAAGGATTTCATAGTCGGCAAGGGCGATGTCGCCCTGTTCGCGGAAGCGGTCACGCAGCCGCTCGCGATGGCCGTGATAATGCTCCTGAGCGGCGAGCGAAGCGGGCAGGGCGGCCTTGGCGTTCGGCGCGGCCGGTTTTTGCGGCTGTCCGCCGAAGAACGAGCGTTCGTCGGCGGCAACAGGCTCTTCGGTCTCAAAAGGCAGCTCGTCGTCGGAAGATGTCGCAACCGGCCTCTTCGCCATCGGATCGTCACCCGGCAAACGATGGCAAGCCCGGGCGGTCGAGCCCGCCTGGCGACAGCGTAAAGATCTCGCAGCCGTCGGAGGTGACGCCGATGGTGTGTTCGTACTGCGCCGAAAGCGACCGGTCGCGGGTGACCGCCGTCCAGCCGTCGGCCAGCACCTTCACATGCGGCCGGCCGAGATTGATCATCGGCTCGATGGTGAAGATCATGCCTTCGCGCAGTTCCGGCCCTTCATTGGCGCGGCCGTAATGCAGGATATTCGGTGAATCGTGGAACAGCCGGCCGACGCCGTGGCCGCAGAAATCGCGCACCACCGAACAACGCTCGGCCTCGGCATAGGTCTGGATCGCCTCGCCGATTGCGCCGGTGCGGGCGCCGGGCCTGACGGCGGAAATGCCGCGCATCAGCGATTCATAGGTGACCTCGAGCAGTCGCTCGGCGGCGCGCTTGATCGTTCCCACCGGATACATCCGGCTGGAATCGCCGTGCCAGCCGTCGAGCACGAAGGTGACGTCGATATTGACGATATCGCCCTCACGCAGCGGCTTGTCGTTCGGAATGCCGTGGCAGACAACGTGGTTGATCGAGGTGCAGGTCGATTTGGTGTAGCCGCGATAATTCAGCGTCGCCGGGTGGGCGCCGTGATCCATGCCGAAATCGAAGACGAACCGGTCGATGTCATCGGTCACCAGCCCCGGCTTGACGATGTCGGCCAGCGCATCGAGGCAGCGCGCCGTCAGCTGGCATGCCCTGCGCATGCCTTCGAATGCTTGCGCGTCGTAAAGCCGGATGGCGCCCGTATTCTTCGAGGGCGCGGAAGAGGCTTCGATATAGTTCACCATTGCAGGGCCTTAGCGGAGAATATTAGAATTGTTCATAATGTAGCTATGCCGGGTTCGTCCATCGCGATCAACCGTCGGGACGAGATTTCTCAGCAGATCCTAATCGCATAGCGGGCAGCCTCCCGCATCGGCTCATCGTCAAATCCTCGGACAGGATGGAATATCCACAATCTTCTCAAGAGGATAGGATTGATTGCATGAAGCCTCCTCGCTACTCACCGATGGTGACAGTGGGGAAGGGTCGTTCGTGCTTGATGAAGCGGTAAAACTTGAAAATTTGCCTGAGGCCGGCGGCGAGCCGGAGCGGCGAGTGCGCGATCGGGGCGCCACCGAGCGCGCCATCCTTGCCGCCGCCAAGGGATTGCTGGCCGAGGAGGGCTTCCAGAATTTCGGCATCAATGCGGTCGCCCGCCGCGCCGGTTGCGACAAGCAGCTGATCTATCGTTATTACGGCGGTCTTGACGGTCTGGTCGAGGCGATCGGCGCCGATCTCGGCACTTGGGTGAAGGATCGCATTCCCGAAGATGCCGGCGGCATGTTCCTGTTGACCTATGGCGACCTGATGGAGCGGCTGTCGCTTCTCCTGCTCGACGCTTTGAGAAACGATCCGCTGATGCGCCGCATCCTCGCCTGGGAGATATCTGAGAACACCGAGCAGGTGAGGCGGCTTTCCGAAGCGCGTTCGAAGGCTTTGGCTCTCTGGCTGGAGCGCATGCGCGGCTCGCTGGCGCCGCCGAAAGGTGTTGATGCCGCGGCCGTCAATGCCGTCATCATCGCCGCGATCCAGCATCTCGTGCTTGCCGCAGCAAGCGGCGGGCAGTGCGCCGGTCTGTCGCTGAAGACGCCGAAGGACTGGGAGAAGGCGGCGATGGCGCTGAAGCGCATCGTGCGCGGCGTCTACGGCTGACAGCTCATTCATCCACAGGCAGCGGCTGCCGCGTTAACCTTAATGAATGGTTTACGTTGCCTGGCCTGGGTTAACCCGACAGTGTGAAGGGGAGCAGAGATGGAATGAGTAAGAGCCCCCGAGTTGACATCAATGGGAACCAGGATCGCCAAAGCCGCCTTTCTCGTGACTGCGATGATGTTCTTCGCGGTCCTGGCGCTGGATATCGCAATTCCGACGCTGGTGCTGTGCATCATGGCATTGTCGACCCGGTTGGTTTCCCTCGATCTGCCCGTCGCGCGCAAGCATGGAGGTGAGGCCGCATGAAGTGGTTTCTGATCTTCTGGGCCGGCCCCATCGTCTTTCTGGGCGGATGGTACTGGCTCTCCTATTACGACATGAATTTCGGCATCTTCATGCTGTCGCGGCAGGTCCATGACCTGACGTTCCAGCTCTATGGCGAGGCGCTCGGCATTCCGCCGGAAAACATTCCGCCGCTCGTTGCCCGCGCCATCGCCGTCGACAGTCTCGTCGTCTTCGCCATCCTCGGCTTCCGGAAACGCAGGTCGATCGTCGCCTGGTGGAAGGCGCGTCAGCTGAATTCGTCTCCATCGGATCTCGCCAGCAAGGAAAGCCTGTCGAGCGCGCCTTGAAGGATGAAGCTCGCGGCGGCCGAATCGATCCGTTCGGCCCGTTTGGCGCGCGAGACGTCCATTTCGAGCAGCGTCCGTTCAGCCGCCACCGTCGATAACCGCTCGTCCCAGTAGACAAAGGGCAGCGCCGTCTTCTGCTCCATATTGCGCACGAAGGCGCGCGTCGCCTGCACCCGCGGACCTGCCGATCCGTCCATGTTCATCGGCAGACCGATGACGAAACCCGCGACCTTTTCCGATTGTGCAAAATCCATGAGCGCCTGCGCATCGATGGTGAACTTGACGCGCCGGATCACCGGGCGGGGCGTGGCGAAACGCCGCCCGAGATCGGACATCGAAAGCCCGATCGTCTTGGTGCCGAGATCGAGGCCGGCAATGGCCTGCCGCGGGGCAAGCGTCTCGGCCATTTCCTCGATCGTCAGCACCGTCATCGCCATTTCATCCCGTCAAAAGAAATTGAAGTCGCCACCGCTTTTCTTTGCGGCCGCATGAGATATGTCCATAGAGCATGATGCCGAAAAGTGTGAGCGGTTTTCTCATGACATCATGCTCCAATTGTTTGATTGAGATGCGGATTCAGATTTTAGGCAGATCCGGCCTGAAATCATCTGGACCTTCCCGAACGGGCTTTTGCATCACGTAATAAAGGAGAGATTTGATGAAGATCACCTGGCTTGGCCATTCCGCCTTCCGCATCGAGATCGGAAAAGCGACGATCCTGCTCGATCCGTTCCTCAGCCATAACGCTTCCTTCTCCGGCCAGGATATCAAGGATGTCTCTGCAGGCGTTACTCATATCCTGCTGACGCATGGGCACGGCGACCATGTCGGCGATACAGTGGCGCTTGCCAAGGAAACCGGCGCCGTCGTTCTCGCCAATGCCGATCTTGCCGCCTGGCTCGGCTCCAAGGGTCTCGACAGGCTCGAGATGGGCAATACCGGCGGCACGATCGCGCTCGGCAGTTTCTCGGCGACCTTCACCAATGCGCTGCACTCGTCTGCCCAGATCACCGAAGACGGCGTCTCGCATGCGCTCGGCAATGCCAACGGCCTGATGCTGCATTTCGAGGATGAAGCCTCGATCCTCGCCATGGGTGATACCGACATCTTCGCCGACATGGCGCTGATCAATGAGTTGCACCAGCCCGATATCGGCCTCGTGCCGATCGGCGACCGCTTCACCATGGGCGGCGCCGTGGCGGCCCTTGCCTGCCGGCGCTATTTCAACTTTAAGACCGCGATTCCCTGCCATTACGGCACCTTCCCGATCATCGAGCAGACGGCCGATAAATTCGTTGCCGGCATGGAGGGATCGAAGACGGATGTGAAGGCGCTGAAGCCCGCGGAGAGCCTGTCGATCTGACGAAATCCCGTTGCACCGGGCGGACATGGCCTTTATAGCGGGTAGGAAAAATCCCATCCGGAGAATGCCATGTCCGTCGACCTTGCCACCGTGAAGCGCGTTGCCCACCTTGCCCGTATTGCCGTCTCCGAGGACGAGGCAAATCGCATGGTCGGCGAGCTGAACGGTATCCTGGGCTTCGTCGAGCAGCTCTCCGAAGTCAATGTCGATGGCGTCGAAGCGATGACATCCGTCACCCCGATGGCGATGAAGAAGCGGACGGATGAGGTGACCGACGGCAGCAAGGCCGCCGATATCGTTGCCAATGCGCCCGTCACCGATCACAATTTCTTCCTGGTGCCGAAAGTCGTCGAATAGGGCTTCAAGCCTCTTTCCGACCCCTGTTGCCATTTTCAGATCTGAAGCGAAAACATCATGAGCGAACTCACCAGCCTGACCATTGCCGAAGCCCGCCGCAAGCTGCGCGCCAAGGAAATCACCGCACTCGAACTGACCGAGGCCTATATCTCGGCGATCGATGCGGCCAATGGTCATCTTAACGCCTATATCAAGGTGACGCCGGATCTCGCCCGCCTGATGGCGAAGAACTCCGACGAGCGCATCGCTGCCGGCAAGGCCGGCGAACTCGAAGGCATCCCGCTCGGCATCAAGGATCTCTTTGCCACGGTAGGCGTCCACACCCAAGCCTGCAGCCATATTCTCGATGGTTTCGAGCCGCGCTATGAATCGACCGTCACGCAGAACCTCTGGGATGACGGCGCCGTCATGCTCGGCAAGCTGAATATGGACGAGTTCGCCATGGGCTCCTCCAACGAGACCTCGCATTATGGCGCGGTGATCAACCCCTGGCGTGCAGCAGGGTCCAACCAGCAGCTCGTTCCCGGCGGCTCCTCCGGCGGCTCGGCCGCGGCCGTTGCCGCGCATCTTTGCGCCGGCGCCACCGCAACCGATACCGGCGGCTCGATCCGCCAGCCCGCCGCCTTTACCGGCACCGTCGGCATCAAGCCGACCTATGGCCGCTGCTCACGCTGGGGCACCGTCGCCTTCGCCTCCTCGCTCGACCAGGCGGGCCCGATCGCCCGTGACGTGCGCGATGCCGCCATCCTTCTGAAGTCGATGGCCAGCGTCGACGCCAAGGACACGACGTCGGTCGATCTGCCCGTTCCGGATTATGAGGCAGCCCTTGGTCAGTCGCTGAAGGGCATGAAGATCGGCATTCCAAGCGAATACCGGGTCGACGGCATGCCTGAGGAGATCGAGACCCTCTGGCGTCAGGGCATCGCCTGGCTGAAGGATGCCGGCGCCGAAATCGTCGACATCACGCTGCCGCACACCAAATACGCACTTCCGGCCTATTACATCGTCGCTCCGGCCGAGGCATCATCGAATCTGGCGCGGTACGACGGCGTGCGCTACGGCCTGCGCGTCGACGGCAAGGATATCGTCGACATGTACGAGAAGACGCGCGCCGCCGGCTTTGGCCAGGAAGTCAAGCGCCGTATCATGATCGGCACCTATGTGCTGTCGGCCGGTTATTACGACGCCTATTATATCCGCGCCCAGAAGGTCCGCACGCTGATCAAGCGCGATTTCGAACTCGCCTTCGACGCCGGCGTCGACGCCATCCTGACGCCGGCAACCCCGTCGTCCGCCTTCGGCGTCGCCGATGAGAACCTCGCTGCCGACCCGGTGAAGATGTATCTGAACGACATCTTCACCGTCACGGTCAACATGGCCGGCCTGCCTGGTATCGCCGTGCCCGCCGGTCTCGACCAGAAGGGCCTGCCGCTCGGCCTGCAGCTGATCGGCAAGCCCTTCGACGAGGAAACCCTCTTCAAGACTGCTCACGTCATCGAGCAGGCAGCCGGCCGGTTCACGCCGGCCAAGTGGTGGTAACAGGCCGCACGATCCCGCTCTTCCAGAGCATGGGCGTCGAATGCGAAAAGGTGCATCTTAAGAAGCTGTTGGCTGATCGATAACGGGAATCAGGAGGAGCGTGTGGCGACCAATGATCTTGCGCGATTGATCGAGGCAACTGATCGCCTTGCAGCCGGCGGCTTCACCGTGGGCGCGGATTGGCAGGCGGTTCACGAAATCTGTCAGCGCCACGAGGGCGAGCAACCGTTCGATTGGGGCCATGCGCTCTGCCATCGCATCGAAGGCGACGACTGGAATGCCGACTACTGGTATCGCCGCGCCGGCAAGCGACGCGGCACGGGCACGATGGCCGAGGAATGGTCGGCGATGCGGACGGAACTCTCTGCAAAGGCCTGAGACTAGTCCTGACCGCGCCGTTCGAGACGCGGCCAGGATGGTTGGTTGCTATCTGTTGTTCAGCTGCGACCTGACCAGCTTCAGCCCTCTTTCGGTGATCCGGTAGGGCTGGCCACTGGAGGACTTGATCGCTCTCAGCCGCTTCAGCCTGCGGAAGAGATCGAGGTCGACGCCGGGATAGAGCCAGCCATCGCGGGTGAAGCAGCTGACCGCCTCGATCTTCCTGTCGTCGTCGCGGGAAATTTCGATGCGGCCGCCTTGGGCCATGAGATGCAGGATGCGCTGCTCCGTGCGGGAAATGTCCATCTGTTGAGATCCGGTATCGCGCCCGGCAGGGCGCACAAAAACGATCTGGCGCTCCTTCGAACGTCAGGGCTTCGTTTTTTCGGGCCATGCGCGCAAGCGGACTTGCGGGCAGGGCCTTTACCGGGTCTGTGACTGGCTCAACATAAGGAGTTTATTATTTCGATCGCAAAAGGCGGTCAAGACCGCGATCGCCGATCAAACCGGTCGAAAACTCCAGTTTCCAGCCATCGTCCCGCTGGGGGGTACTGGTAAATTCCCCGACTCAATGGTCTAGTTGCGGGGTAACGCGGAGGTGTCGTTGATCCACATTCGCAATGCCCGCGACGGCGAAGCGGAGCTGTTGAGCGAGATCGGGCTGAGGGCCTGGCAAAAAGCGATGGCGTCGATCGGCGAATCGGACGCGATGATCGATGCAGCCCGCAACGCCTTTCGCAACTTCGTGGAAAACGACTGGCTGACCATCACCGTCGTCGAGCAGAACGGCCAGGTCGCAGGCTGGGCAGCGCGCGAGGGATTGGACGAAACCATCTCGGATTTCTGGATCGATCCGGCCTTCATCGGCCAGGGGTTGGGCTCCGCCCTTCTCGAGCGGATCGAAAAGGAGATTGCCGAGCAGGGCCTGGAAAAGGCGGCGATGCAAACCCATTCCGGCAACAACGAGGCGATCGGCTTCTTCCGCAAGCACGGCTACAGCATCCACTGGCTCTCGGTCGCCTATAATCCGAAGCTCGACCGCGACGTGCCCTCGGTCGGGCTGACGAAATCGCTGGTTTCGGACGGTTAGGGTGGGTACGGGCAGGAATTCTGACATTTCGAAAGTCAGGCGGAAAGCGAAAGATTGCTCGCTTTGCGAATATCAGTGTTCAGCCCATAGCGGACTATTCGGACGTCACGCAAAAATTGTTGCCTTCGGGATCATACAATACGCTGTAGCTATTCGTTTCGCGGACGAATGTCGCACCGAGGGATAAGAGCCGCTGAACTTCTTTTTCTCGATCTGGAGCGGCGATATCGAGATGTACGCGGTTGCGGATGGGACGTTCTCCCCGACGAAGGTGGAAGCAAAAGCGCAGGCCCGGACCATCGACCATCACGGTCGGGTCCGTGTCAGGTGTCAGTCCGATCGCGGCGAGGCGGGCCAACTCCGCATCGTCATAGGGCATCACTTCGTAGCCATCGAGCGCAGCCGCCCAGAAACGAGCAACCCGTGAGGGGACGTCGCAATCAACCACGATTTCTTTCAGCTTTGCCATAACGCTTTACAACTTATCCGATCGACGCTGGAGAACGCGCTCAAAGATCGCTCCGCCGATTGCCGGCAGCAATGCGAAAAGAATGAGTTGTGGTGTTCCCTGCAGCGTCAACAGGGCGGAAATGGTCAACGCGATCAGCACTCCCGCCAAGGCTCCGGCCAGATAGGGAAGATAATCCTTCAATACTGCCTCCGTCGTGCGAAGATCTCAAATCAAAGCGGCATCGTGGCTGAAGATAGAGATCCTGATGCTGACGACAACCGGGAGCGGGCTAAACTCATGTCCATTAGCATGATCAAATATTGAGCCGTCGCGCTTCAGGTGCAAAGCCGCCTCGATCTGGGCGGAAGCGGGCAACGGCCACTGCTACACAATTCCGCGAAAGCCTTGCACCGACATCCCATTTCCGTTACCTCACCAGTGGAAAAGAACAGCCTGCAAAGAGTATCAGATGACCCTTGTCGACGTCCGCACGCCTGATCCGAAACGCTTCATCTCCGGCGCCACCGGCGACTGGGAAGTCATCGTCGGCATGGAAGTCCATGCCCAGGTGCTGTCCAATTCGAAGCTCTTCTCCGGCGCCTCGACGGAATTCGGCAAGCCGCAGAATTCGAACGTCTCGCTGGTCGATGCCGCCATGCCCGGCATGCTGCCCGTCATCAACGAGGAATGCGTCAGGCAGGCCGTGCGCACCGGTCTCGGCCTCAAGGCCCAGATCAACAAGCGCTCGCTCTTCGACCGCAAGAACTATTTCTATCCCGACCTGCCGCAGGGCTATCAGATCTCGCAGTTCAAGGATCCGATCGTCGGCGAGGGCAAGATCGTCATTTCGCTCGGGCCGGACCGCCAGGGCCAGTTCGAGGATATCGAGATCGGCATCGAGCGCCTGCATCTGGAGCAGGATGCCGGCAAGTCGCTGCATGACCAGCATGCGACCATGTCCTATGTCGATCTGAACCGCTCCGGCGTCGCGCTGATGGAGATCGTCTCCAAGCCCGACATGCGCTCGTCCGACGAAGCCAAGGCCTATATGACCAAGCTGCGTTCGATCGTGCGTTATCTCGGCACCTGCGACGGCAACATGGACGAAGGCTCGATGCGCGCCGACGTCAACGTCTCCGTCCGCCGCCCCGGCGAAGGTTTCGGCACGCGCTGCGAGATCAAGAACGTCAACTCCATCCGCTTCATCGGCCAGGCGATCGAATATGAAGCCCGCCGCCAGATCGGCATTCTGGAAGATGGCGGCACGATCGAGCAGGAGACGCGGCTGTTCGACCCGAACAAGGGCGAGACGCGTTCGATGCGCTCTAAGGAGGATGCGCACGACTATCGTTATTTCCCCGATCCGGACTTGCTGCCGCTCGAATTCGACGACGCCTTCGTCCAGGCGCTCGCCGTCGATCTGCCGGAATTGCCTGACGACAAGAAGGAGCGCTTCGTGCGCGAGCTCGGCCTGTCGATCTATGACGCCTCGGTGCTCGTCTCCGAAAAGGCGATCGCCGATTATTTCGAAGCCGTGGCTGCAGGCCGCGACGGCAAGACAGCGGCAAACTGGGTGATCAACGACCTGCTCGGCGCGCTGAACCGCACCGGCAAGGATATCGAGCAGACGCCGGTTTCGCCGGCCCAGCTCGGCGCCATCATCGATCTCATCAAGGCTGGCACCATTTCCGGCAAGATCGCCAAGGATCTCTTCGAGATCGTGCTGACCGAGGGCGGCGATCCCGCCGAGATCGTCGAAGCGCGCGGCATGAAGCAGGTGACGGATACGGGCGCCATCGAAAAGGCCGTGGACGAGATCATTGCCGCCAATCCCGATCAGGTGGAGAAGGTCAAGGCGAAGCCGACCTTGGCCGCATGGTTCGTCGGCCAGGTGATGAAAGCGACCGGCGGCAAGGCCAATCCGCAGGCCGTCCAGGCGCTCGTCAAGGCGAAGCTCGGCATCGAGGAATAAGCGGTGTATTTCGTCCGCACTGCCGGCGAGCGCGACCTGGAGAAGGTCCGCGCCCTGCTGGTGGAAAGTTTTCACGCGACCTATGACAGTCTCCACGGCAGAGCCAGGGTGGAGGAGCTCACTGCCCAGCTGTTTTCGCCGGAGGCGCTGAAAACGCGCCTGGTGCGCAAGGATGCCGAATTCCTCGTTGCCGACGACGGCCGCAAAATCGGCGGCATGGGGTATGCGGCGATGTCGCAGGAGCTGACGAAGACGGTCATGCTGCATCTGCTCTATGTCGCTCCGGCGCTACAGCGCCAGGGCATCGGCCGCGATCTCTTCGCCGAGCTCGAAACCTGCTTTCCGGATGCGGAGATCATGCGCCTCGAAGTCGAGCCGCAAAATGCAGCGGCGATCGCCTTCTATCAGGCGCACGGCTTTGCCGAAGTCGGACGCAACGAGAATAGCGCGCCTGGGCAATCCGGCATCCCGGCGGTGATCCTCGAAAAAACGCTCGAGGGGCATTGAGGCGTGGAAGGCGAATTGCCCGACATTCGCATTCGCCAGGCGCGCAGGGAGGATTTGCACGCTCTCGTGTCAATATTTGCCGCCGACGCCGTCGGCGGTCATGGCGACACCACCGATCCAGTGGCCTTTGCCGATTATGTCAGGGCCTTCGCGGCCATCGAGGCTTCGCCCGACCAGGTGCTGTATGTCGCGGAGCGCGGCGGCGAGGTTGTCGGCACGTTCCAGACGATGGTCACGACCACGCTGACTGGCCGAGGCTCGTCGGCGATGATCATCGAGGCGGTGCAGACGCGGGCCGACATGCGTGGGCAGGGGATCGGCGCCGGGATGATCGAGTTCGCCATTGCCGAGGCAAAAAGCCGCGGGATCAAGCGGGTAGCTTTGACCTCGAATGCGATCCGCAAGGATGCGCATCGTTTCTATGAAAGACTGGGCTTCAAGCCCTCGCATCTCGGCTTCAAGATGGCTTTGAAATGACCTTTGGCTGTCGCGGAATCGCTGGACAATTCGGCTTGGCGGCGGCATAAGCGAGAAAACGAATTCTGGTTTGGCCCGCATCTGGCGGGCACAAGGAAAAGACATGTGGAATCTTCTGGTTCAGACCTTTACCTGGTGGAACAGTCAGACGATGGGCACGCGTTTTGCGACCTGGCGTTTCGGCAAGCGCGTCGGCGAGGATGAATTCGGCAACGTCTATTATGAAGGCGGCATGTCGTCCTACGGTCTGCCGAAGCGCTGGGTGATCTACAAGGGTTATGCCGATGCCTCCGCCATCCCGCCGGGCTGGCATGGCTGGATGCATCACCGCACCGATGTTCCGCCGTCCAAGGAAAACTACGTCGCCAAGGAATGGCAGAAGGCGCATCGTCCCAACTTCACCGGTTCTCCGCAGGCCTACCGTCCGCCAGGATCCATCGCCGTTCCGGGCGAGCGTCCGCGGGTCACCGGCGATTACGACGCCTGGACGCCGGGCAACTGAGACGGCTCGACCGGGGCAATCCCAAACCCGGCTTTTGGCCACAATTGACCTTTACCCGCAGGTTGGCCGCGCTTGACCGCGGCCGTGAACGAAGAATATCTGGAGACGGGTACACATGAAGCTCTTCACGCGAAACAGGGCGCTGCGTGCCGCCGGGTCGCTGCTGGCGCTCTCGGTCCTGCTTCCGCCGGTTGCGGCACGTGCTGCACGCATTGAAAACCCGGTAGCCGTTTTCTCTGGCCTCGACAAGATCACCGGCCGCATCACCACCTTCGACGTCTACGTTAACGAGACCGTCCAGTTCGGCGCGCTGCAGGTAACGCCGAAGGCCTGTTACTCGCGCGACCAGGCCGAAGCGCAGAAGATCGACGGTTTCGTCGAAGTCGACGAGATCACCCTCGACCGCAAGATCCGCCGCATCTTCACCGGCTGGATGTTTGCCGCCAGCCCCGGCCTCAACGCCGTCGAGCATCCGATCTACGACGTCTGGCTGAAGGACTGCAAGGCAAACTCGGATGTCCCCGCGCCTGACAACGCCAAGGCGACAGCGCGCTAACGCGTGTCGCCGGCGGTGATCTTGGCCCTAGCAGGATCTATGCAGTGGGCGTCTTGTTCCTGTTGAAAAGGCCCTTGGCGAAGCGAAGCACAGCGCCGGCCGCGATGACGACAAGGATGCCGGCCTTTTTGAAAAAGGCGAGGGCAACGGCCAGCAATCCCACCTTCGCGGCAATCTTGGCGCCGGCGCCCGCAGCGATCATTCCCGCCATCCCATAGGCCGCGATCTTGTCGCCTTCGACATAGTCGGCATAGGCCATTCCCTTGTCGAACTGCACGAGCTTCGTGACTGTCGGAATGACGTCCTCGATCTCCTTCAACTGGTCGAGGGCAGCGACGAAGTTGAATTGAAAGACACCCTCGCGGCCGAGCGCACGCACGGAATAGTTCAGCGTGTGCTGCCCCTGTGCATCATCGCCGAAGACCAGATCGCGCGCCCAGTGCAGCGCATGCGCCGATTTGTCGTAATGCGGTGTCGAGGCCCAGCCGACAAGCGTGATCTTCTCGAAACCCTGCTTTTCGCGCTCGACGTTGTTTTCTCGGATGGAATCCTTGATGTTCTGCAGCAGTTCGTCGTAATTCGTCGTGGCGGCATCGGCGTCAGAGACATAGCCGTCCGCGCTGTATTCCACAACGGAGCCCCAGGCCTCGATATCGGTCGGCGCGTATTTCGCCGGGAAGATCATCCCCATCTTTCCCTCCGCCGCAGCCGCGGGATTTCCCCAGATATCGACGAGCACCTTTTTCGTGTCGGCGGAATTGAGGTAATAGAAGCCTTGGGGCACGTTCAGCGTCGCCTTTGCCTCAGGCAGCTTGATCGCACCCTGCTGAAAATCGAGCTTCTCCAGCAACGGTTTTTCCGCTTCGGAAAAATCGCTCCTGTCCGGGAACATCTCCTGGTAAGGTCGGGCGTCGGCCTGGCCTGTGAACAAGGCGAAAAGGATCGCCGCCGCAAAATATCGTCTCAAAATTCTATCCCCCATTGCATTTTCCGAACCTATTCAAATCGGCTGGAAAATCAACGCAGGGATGAAATGATCGCGCTTAAAACTTCAGGTGTGGCGATACCATCGCGGCTTCAAGCAGCACGCCATAATCGGCCTTCGCAACGTCGATCGCCCCGAACGTCTTCAGGTGCTCGGTGGTGAACTGTGTATCGAGCAGCGTGAAGCCTCTTTCCCGTAGTCGCTCGACCAGATGCACGAGGCAGATCTTCGAAGCGTCCGTGCGGCGTGAGAACATGCTTTCGCCGAAGAAGGCCGAGCCGAGCGAGACGCCGTAGAGGCCGCCGACCAGCTCGTCGCCGTCCCACGCTTCGACGGTATGGGCATGGCCCATGTCGAAGAGCGTCGCATAAAGGGACCTGATCGTCTTGTTGATCCAGGTACTCGGGCGACCGGATGTCTCCTCGGCGCAGGCAGCGATCACCTGCTCGAAAGCGTGATCGAAACGGATTTCGAAGGGTTTCCTGCGCACCGTCTTGGCAAGACTCTTCGACAGGTGGAAATGGTCGAGCGGCAGCACACCGCGCAATTCCGGCTCGACCCAGAAAATCTCCGGGTCGTCGGCGGATTCAGCCATCGGGAAAAGGCCGATGGAGTAGGCGCGCAGGAGAATTTCAGGGGTAATGCCTGGTGACTTCCTGCGCGATCCCGCCATTCCTGCCCTATGCCGCCGGTTCGTTGGCGAGGTAGTGTTCCAGCCAGTGGATGTCGTAGTCGCCGTTGGCGATATCCTGGTTGGAGACGAGATCCTGGAACAGCGGCAGCGTCGTATTGATGCCGTCGACGACGAATTCGTCGAGCGCCCGCCGCAGCCGCATCATGCATTCGACGCGGGTACGGCCGTGCACGATCAGCTTGCCGATGAGGCTGTCGTAATAGGGCGGGATCTTGTAGCCCTGATAGGCGCCGGAATCGATGCGCACGCCGAGACCACCCGGCGCGTGGAAATGCGTGATCGTGCCGGGCGAGGGCACGAAAGTGCGCGGGTGCTCGGCATTGATGCGGCATTCGATGGCATGACCGGAAAAATGCACTTCATCCTGCGTCACCGAGAGACCGCCGCCGGAGGCGACGCGGATCTGCTCGTGCACCAGATCGATGCCGGTGATGGCTTCCGTGATCGGATGCTCCACCTGCAGGCGGGTGTTCATTTCGATGAAATAGAACTCGCCGTTCTCATAGAGGAATTCGATCGTGCCGGCGCCGCGATATTTCAGCTTCTTCATGGCGTCGGCGCAGACCTGGCCGATCTTCATGCGCTGCTCGACGTTGAGCGCCGGCGAATTCGCCTCTTCCCAGACCTTCTGGTGGCGGCGCTGCAGCGAGCAGTCGCGCTCGCCGAGATGGATGGCATTGCCTTCGCCGTCGCCGAACACCTGGATTTCGATATGGCGCGGCTTGCCGAGATATTTTTCCATATAGACGGCATCGTTGCCGAAGGCGGCTGCCGCTTCCGTGCGCGCCGTCGACCAGGCCTCGATCAGGTCGACCTCGCTCTTGGCGACCTTCATGCCGCGTCCGCCACCGCCGGCCGTTGCCTTGATCAACACTGGATAGCCGATTTCGGCGGCCGTCTTCAGCGCGTCCTCTTCGGTCTTCACTTCTCCGTCCGAGCCCGGAACGACGGGAATGCCGAGCTCCAGCGCCGTCGTCTTGGCGGTGATCTTGTCACCCATGATGCGGATATGGTCCGCCGTCGGCCCGATGAAGGTTATGCCGTGGGCTTCGAGAATATCGGCGAACTTGGCATTCTCCGACAGAAAGCCGTAGCCTGGATGCACGGCATCGGCGCCGGTGATCTCGCAGGCGGCGACGATCTGGTGGATATTGAGGTAGCTCTCGCGCGAGGAGGGCGGACCGATGCAGACGCTTTCGTCGGCAAGCCGCACATGCATGGCATCGGCGTCGGCGGTCGAATGCACCACGACGCAGGCGATGCCGAGCTCCTTGCAGGCCCGGAGCACGCGAAGGGCGATTTCCCCGCGATTGGCGATGAGAATTTTCGAAATCATGGGCATCGGCCTATTCGATGACGACGAGGGCTTGGCCGTATTCGACGGGATGTCCGTCATCGACGAGGATCTCGGTCACCTTGCCTGACTTCGGCGAAGGGATCTGGTTCATCGTCTTCATCGCTTCGATGATGATCAGCGTCTGGCCTTCCTTGACGGTGGCGCCGACTTCGATGAACGGGCGCGCGCCCGGTGCCGGCGCCATGTAGACGGTGCCGACCATCGGTGCGCTGACTGTATTGGCGGGGTTGCGGGCGGGAGCTGCGGCCGGTGCAGCGCCTGCTGCTGCCGGAGTGGCTGCTGCGGGTGCGGCATAGGCAGGCGCTGCGATCGGCGCCTGGACATATTGCTGGGTGCCGGCGCGCGAAACGCGGATGCGCAGGTCGTCCTGCTCGACCTCGATCTCGGTCAGGTCGGTCTCGTTGAGGATATTGGCGAGATCGCGGATCAGTGCCTGATCGATACCCGATTTCTTTTCAACCATGGTGTTGCCCTGTCTTCTTCTTATGCCGTGATGTTCTTCAGCGCCTGCAGCGCCAGGATGTAGCTGTGAGGCCCGAAACCGCAGATCACGCCTTTGCATGCCGGCGCGATCATCGATTTGTGGCGAAATTCTTCCCGTGCATGGACGTTGGATATGTGGAGTTCGATGACGGGAATGGAAATAGCGCGGATCGCATCATGCAGCGCAACCGATGTATGCGTATAGGCGCCCGCATTGATAGCGACGCCAGCGGCTTTCTCGTCGGCCTCATGGAACCAGTCGACGAGCGTACCTTCGTGGTTGCTCTGGCGGAAATCGATGTCGAAGCCCAGTTCGCGGCCGGCGGCTCTGCAGTCCGCCTCGATGTCCTTCAGCGTTTTGCCGCCATAAATGCCGGGCTCTCGTTTGCCCAGCATGTTGAGGTTAGGGCCGTTCAGGACAAAAATCGTTTGCGTCATCGAATGTTCCGTAAAATGTACGACGGCAACCTATAGACTCCGCGAAGGCCGAATGAAAGCCCTTACGGATTGCCGGCAGGAATCGCGCCACATTTGTCCACATGGTTGAAACGCTTCGATTTTGGCGATTTGATGGGCAGCCGTCCGGCGGCTGACGTGCTCAGCAGGCGGTCTTGCCGCAGCTGCGCATGTTCTTGACCTTGGTTTCGAGATCGTCGAGCCCGACGGCGCCCGGCACCAGTTCGGTGCCGATCACATAGGACGGCGTGCCGCTGATGCCGAGACTGGAGGCGAGCTGGTAGGTAGCCTGGACGATGCCGTCATTCGGGTTCTTCGCCATCTCGGCGCGGATTTTGTCCTCGCTGACGCCGAGCGAAGCGGCAACCGCGATCGCCGTTTCGTCCGAAGCGCGGCCTTCGCTGCCGAGCAGGGCGACATGGAAATCGGAATATTTTTCAGGCGCCAGCTTGCGGAAGGCGTCGGCCACCTTGTGGGCAGCGACCGAATCCGGTCCGAGGATCGGAAATTCCTTGAGCACGAAGCGGACGTTTTTGTCCTTCTTCAGCATTGCCTGCATGTCGGGAAGCGCGTGACGGCAGTAGCTGCAATTATAATCGAAGAATTCGACGACGGTGACATCGCCCTTGGGATTGCCGAGCGTGACGTCGTTCTTCGAATCGAAGATGTCGTTGGTGTTCTCTTCGATCGCCATATTGGCCTTCACCAGCCGCTGGGCTTCCTGCTTCTTCTGCAAAGCGTCCTGGACATCGAGCATGATCTCGGGATTTTCGATCAGATATTGCTTGATGAATTCACCGAACTCCTTCTTCTGCTGGTCGTCGAGCGCTGCTGCCGGAAAGGGAAGGGCGATCGATGCGGCAAGCGCCAGTGCGGTGAAGGTTTTCGGAAGAAAGGCCATGATATCCTCGTCAACGGCGATGGGGTCGTCTCCTGGGCGAGATGACCGTCGCCGGGTTAATGGACTTGAATGCGTCGCGTCAAGGTACGGCGCGTTGAGTTCCGCTCAAACAGGAAATTTCACCCCCGCGCGGCCCTCGCGGGATTGTGATGAGCCGATTAATGCGGCAATTGTCGGGCCATCATTGCAGAAGCCGAGCGAGAAGCGATCTTGTTTTCCATATCGAAACGCAGCGAAGTCGAGCCTTTTCATGCCATGGACGTGCTGGCGGAGGCGACGAAACGGCGCGTAGCCGGCCATCCGGTGATTTCGATGGCGGTCGGTCAGCCCTCGCATCCAGCCCCCCAGGCGGCCCTCGAAGCGGCGCGCGCAGCCCTTGCCGAAGGCCGGATCGGTTATACCGATGCGCTGGGGACGGCGCGGCTGAAAACGGCTCTTGCCCAGCATTACCGGTTTCGTCACGGCCTGGAAATCGATCCCACGCGGATCGCCATCACCACCGGTTCCTCTGCAGGCTTCAATCTCGCCTTTCTCTCGCTCTTCGATGCCGGTGATGCGGTGGCGATCGCAAGGCCCGGTTATCCCGCCTATCGCAATATCCTCGGTGCGCTCGGCCTGAGGGTTGTCGAAGTGCCGGTAACCGCCGAGACCCACTTCACACTCACCCCTGAGAGCCTCGAGGCGGCGCAGAAGCAAAGCGGCGTGAGCCTGAAGGGCGTGCTGCTGGCGAGCCCCGCCAACCCGACCGGCACGGTGACCGGCCGCGATGGGCTGAAGGCGCTTGCGAATTACTGCGCGGCCCATTCCATCGCCTTCATCTCCGATGAAATCTACCACGGGCTGACTTTCGCCGGCGAGGAGGCGAGTGCACTCGAACTGACCGACGAGGCGATCGTCATCAACTCCTTCTCCAAATATTACTGCATGACCGGCTGGCGAATCGGCTGGATGGTGCTGCCAGAGCGCTTGGTGCGGCCGATCGAGCGGTTGGCGCAGAGCCTCTATATCTCCCCGCCCGAACTCTCCCAGATCGCCGCCACGACCGCGCTCGGCGCCGGCGCCGAACTCGATCTTTATAAGGCGAGCTATGCCGCCAACCGCGATTTGCTGATGAAGCGCCTGCCGCAGATCGGTCTTTCGATCGCCTCGCCGATGGACGGCGCCTTCTATGCCTATCTCGACGTCACCCGCTTCACCAATGATAGCATGGGTTTTGCCAAGCGCATGCTCGCGGAAATCGACGTCGCCGCAACACCCGGTCTCGACTTCGATCCGCTGGAGGGACATCGCACCCTGCGCCTGTCCTACGCGGGCTCGCAAGCCGAGATCGCCGAGGCGGTGGAGCGGATTGCAGTCTGGTTGAAGTAGCGCGCAGGCACACCAGCGGCTGCTGCTCTCCCATCGCTTAACTGCGCGACGAAAACAGCGAGGCGAGCGTCGAAGACGGCTTGTTGTTCAGGCGCGGCACGACTACGAGCTGCCTGATGTCGCCGCGCTTGTAGGCGGCGAGGAAGCGCTTGTAATCCTTGAAGGAGACGCAGCCGTTGGAATCGCCGTTCTTGCCGAGCATGTAGGTGTGGGCGAGCAGGCCGACACGGTCATAGATGGCGTCCGACCCCTCGAGCGGAGTCAGCCGCAGCGCCTCGACACCGTGGAAAAGGCTTTCGCGCATGGTGAGGGCGTAGGTATGTGGCGGGGTCGGCCCGCGCATCTTCTTGTCGACGTAACGCGGATTGTCGCGCATCTTGCCGAGCCCGGAATGAGCTTCCAGCCTCTCGCCGTTCGGCAGATAAACCGTGCTGTTTTCGATGTCGTAGATGGCGACGCCGGCGCGCAGCTTCGGCGAGAAGACCGGCTTGTCGTAGCGCGGCACTGCATCGTCCTGGTCGTCTTCGATCGGCGAGTTCGGCTGGGCATAGGCAAGGGCAGGCTCGCCGGCGCGCTGCGAACCCTTGGCGGCCGGTGCCGGTTTGCCGATAAGGCCGTCAGGACGCGCCATCGGCAGCGGTACGGAACCGGCATCCGGCGCCAGAACGAGATCGAAAGGCTGCGGGTCTTCGGCCGCGGCAATTTCTACGGGCGCAGATTTTTCCTGCGGCAGTGACGCCGTCTTGAGGGCGGGCTGGACCGGGGCAGGCGCAATCTGCTGCGGTCCGGCATCGGCAAGCGCCAGCAGGGCCGGGAGTTCGGCAGCGGCGACGGCCTCCTTCGAGGGAACGACGATCCGGTCGCCGTCATCTTCTTCTACACTCTCTGCCGAGGCAACCTCGACGGCCGGCGGCGTGACCACGTCATCCTTGCGGAATTTGGCGCTGTCGGAAATCGCGGCAACCACAGGCTGCTCGGCAGCCATGACAAGCCGATTGTGTTTTGTAAGTGCCGCCAGTGCCGTTGCAGTAGCATTGGTTTTCTGCGCATGCGATTGGACGAGGTCGGCCGTCAGGGCGACGACCGGCTTGGCGTCGAAGGCGGCCAAGCGATCGGCCTTGCCGACATGGATCAGCCGTTCGTGCGTCGCCGGCCTGGGCTTCGGCGCCGCTGCGGCCTGGGTGAATCTTTCGGGCGGAGAAACGGGCGCGGCAACCGAATGCATCGTCGCCAAGGTCGCAATCAACCATGTGGAGGTCAGAAATCCGGCGCCGACGACGCCGTAAAGAAAGCCACGAGATCTGCGCAAACGAAAAGCAGATCCGCCAAGAGGGGTGACGTCATCGAACGTCCCGACCGCAAACGCCATACTGAACTCGTCTTTCAAACTCGCTACGCAGGCCGGCGGCACTGACTGACTACACTTCGCCGGGGCCGGTAATGGCGCAAATGGGCCGAATTTAGACCACCCGCGACATCCGACTGTTTCGCAAGGATGACGAATTATGGTTTCTAATTTGTTTACGCGGTGTTGCGCTTTTTCATGACGTCTCAAAAAGAGATGCGTGGGATCTTTCAGACGCGTTCCATCACATAACTTCCGGGGGCTTCCTCGATCGCGTTCAGCGCATCGCCGCCCGGTTTGCGCGCCGCAACGCGCCTGCCGTCATGGGTCTCGATCCAGGCCAGCCAATGTGGCCACCATGATCCCGCCGTCTCGGTCGCCTGCTCGATCCAGGTCTCGTACTCGCCCTTGGCCGGGCCGCCCGTCCAGAATTGATACTTCTTCTTATCCGGCGGGTTGACCACGCCGGCGATATGTCCCGAGCCCGTGACAACGAATTCCACCTTGCCGCCGAAAAACTGGCTGCCGACGAAGACGGATTTGGCAGGGGCGATGTGGTCCTCGCGGGTGGCGAGATTATAAATCGGGATCTTCACGTCCTTCAGCGACACTGGCTTGCCGTCAAGGATCATCTCGTTCTGCGTCAGCGAGTTCCTGAGATAACAGTTGCGCAGATAGAAGGTATGGTTTGCCGCCGCCATGCGGGTCGAATCGGCGTTCCAGAACAACAGATCGAAGGGCAGGGGATCCTGGCCCTTGAGGTAGCTGTTGACGAAATAAGGCCAGATCAGCTCGGAAGCGCGCAGCATGTTGAACGCCATCGACATCTTCGAGCCGTCGAGATAGCCGGTCGCCTGCATATGCTCTTCGAGCGCTGCAAGCTGCTCCTCGTCGACGAAGACCTTGAGATCGCCGGCATGGGTGAAATCGACCTGGGTGGTGAAAAGTGTCGCCGTTTTGATGCGCTTGTTCTTCTCCTTGGCGTGCAGCGCCAGCGTTGCGGCCAAAAGTGTGCCGCCGACGCAATAGCCGACGGCGTTGACCTCCTTCTCGCCGGTCGCCTTCTCGATCGTCTCGAGCGCGAAATCGATGCCCTCGCGGGCATAGGCCGCCCAGTCCTTGGCGGCATGGCGCGCATCCGGGTTGACCCAGGAAATCACGAAGACGGTCTGACCCTGATCGACGCACCATTTAATGAAGGATTTCTGTGGGTTGAGGTCGAGAATATAGAATTTGTTGATCCAGGGCGGGCAGATCAGCAGCGGCCGCTTCAGGACCGTTTCGGTTGAAGCCTCATATTGGATGATCTGGCAGATGTCGTTCTGGGCGATCACCTTGCCCGGCGTCAGCGCCATGTCGCGGCCGACGGCGAATTTCGTCATGTCTGTCTGGCGAAGGCGAAGATCACCCTTTCCGGCAGCGATATCCTCGGCCAGCATCTTCATCCCGCGCACCAGGTTTTCGCCGCTGGTTGCGATCGTCTCGCGATAGAGCTGCGGATTGGTGGCGACGAAATTGCTCGGCGAGAGTGCTGCCGTGATCTGCTTCACGTAGAAACCGGCCTTGTGCTTGGTGTGCTCGTCGAGGCCGTCGGTCTCCGACACCAGCTTCTCCACCCAGTCGGTGGTGACGAAATAGGCCTGGCGGATGAAATCGAAGAACGGATTTTTCTGCCAGTCCTCGTCGGAGAAGCGTTTGTCCTTGCGGGTGTCCGGTTCCGGAGGCGAGGGCTCGCCCTGCATGCGCTGCATAGAGCGCATCCAGATGCCGAAGAAGGAGGACATCAGCTGCGTCTGCGCCTCGAAGGTGCGGCGGGGATCGGCAATCCAGTATTCGGTGACCTTGGAAAGCGTCTTGACCATGTCGGTCATCGGATCGACGACGGTTTCGCTGATCTCGCCGCGTTCGCGCGGCGCAAGCCAGGCCGAGGCCGCCTGGCCGAGATTTTCGAGCGCCCGGGCGAAATTCATCGCCATCGCCTCGGGATCCTTCAACAGATAGGGATCGAGATCGGTCGCGTCGAAACCGGCCTTGCCGCCATTCTTCTGGCCGCCATTCTCCTGCTTGCTGTCGGTCACCATTTCCTCCGGCGGCAGCACTCTTTTTATCCAATCGTTGTACATCGTGATTGAACGAGAAAACAAGTTCCACCCGCGCCGGCTCATGCTATTGCTTTGTCGCTGCGACAAATTTAACAGTCGACGCAGTCAGAACTGGATTTTGAGGCATGACGAAGAACGGCATTCGGCGCATCGCAACCTTCAACCGCACCGCATTGATCTGCGCCGCGGCGGCGATGGCCCTGGCCGGATGCAATCTGACGGCCGAGGAGAAGGCCGCAGCCGCCGCCAAGCGAGCGGCGCCGACCGCCGTGGTCATGCCGGCCACCAAGGGCGATGCGGTCGAAGGCGGCCTGGCGAAGTCGCCGGACGGTTACCCAAATTTCGGCGCGCCGCTGACGGCCGCCAATGTGCAGATGAGCGACGAGCAGGCAGCCGAACTGCAACATCAGCTGACCGCACTTGCCGCCCGGCGTAAGGCCGGCACGATCTCGGAAGCCGAATATCAGGCCAAGGCCGCCGAAATGCGCCGCCTCGCCGCCGAGCACGGCGCTGATACGCTCTCCGAAATCTCCAAATAGACCTTGCCTTTCAGGCATTTTGGACGCAAAGCCTTCCGGATGGATCGGAAGACAAGATTTTCCCGATAATGCGCTTTATGCGGCTTTTCCGTCAAAGATTTGCCGCGTGTCTTGGGTCTGATGAATACGGCGTTGCGATTCTGAAGTTCGTGTCGCAGCCGCCGGGAGACGGAACGAACTTCGACTGCGGCCCGAAAGCCGCCTTTCCATGGGGAATGAAATGGAAGAGTTTCACAAAGTCCGGCGTTTGCCGCCTTATGTTTTTGAACAGGTCAACCGTTTGAAAGCAAGCGCGCGAGCGGGCGGCGCCGATATCATCGATCTCGGCATGGGAAACCCCGACCTTCCCACTCCCCAGTCGATCGTCGACAAGCTGTGCGAGGTCGTGCAGGATCCGCGCACCCACCGTTATTCGTCCTCCAAGGGCATTCCGGGGCTGCGCCGCGCCCAGGCCGCCTATTATGCCCGCCGTTTCGGCGTCAAGCTCAACCCGGATACCCAGGTAGTCGCCACCTTGGGCTCCAAGGAAGGCTTCGCCAATATGGCGCAGGCGATCACCGCGCCCGGCGACGTCATCCTCTGCCCGAACCCGACCTATCCGATCCACGCCTTCGGCTTTCTGATGGCGGGCGGCGTGATCCGCTCCATGTCAGTGGAGCCGGATGAGAGCTTTTTCCCGCCGCTTGAGCGCGCGGTCCGGCATTCGATCCCGAAGCCCCTGGCACTCATCCTCAACTACCCCTCGAATCCGACTGCCCTGGTCGCGACACTCGATTTCTACAAGGACGTCATCGCCTTCGCCAAGAAGCACGACATCATCGTGCTTTCCGACCTTGCCTATTCGGAGATCTATTTCGACGGCGCTCCGCCGCCGTCGGTTCTCGAGGTGCCGGGTGCAATCGATGTGACGGTCGAGTTCACCTCGATGTCGAAGACCTTCTCCATGCCTGGCTGGCGCATGGGCTTTGCCGTCGGCAACGAGCGGCTGATCGCGGCGCTCACCCGCGTCAAGTCCTACCTCGACTACGGCGCCTTCACGCCGATCCAGGTGGCGGCGACGCATGCGCTGAACGGCGACGGCTCCGACATTGCGGAGGTTCGCAACGTCTACAAGCGCCGCCGCGACGTCATGGTCGAAAGCTTCGGCAAGGCGGGCTTCGACGTGCCGCCGCCGGCTGCCACCATGTTCGCCTGGGCGAAGATCCCGGAAAAGTTCCGTCATCTCGGCTCGCTTGAGTTTTCCAAGCTGCTGGTCGAGAAGGCCGACGTCGCCGTTGCTCCCGGCATCGGCTTCGGCGAACAGGGCGACGACTACGTCCGTCTGGCGCTCGTCGAGAACGAACACCGCATCCGCCAGGCTGCGCGCAACATCAAGAAGTTCATGTCGACGGCAGACGAAACGATGCACAACGTCATTTCGCTGAACGCGCACCGTTAATCCAACTCTTAAAGGCAGCCGCGTCCTGCGGCTGCCGCCACACAGACATTCAGGATCGATCCATGGCAGATGCCCTCAAAATCGGCATTGCGGGCTTGGGCACCGTTGGCGCCTCGCTAGTCCGCATCATTCAGCAGAAGAGCAACGAGCTTGCCGTCACCTGCGGGCGTCCGATCACCATCACGGCGGTCTCCGCGCGTGACAAAAGGAGAGACCGCGGCATCGATCTTTCCGCTGTTACCTGGTTCGATCGGCCGGAAGATCTTGCCGAAAAGGGCGATATCGACGTCTTCGTCGAGCTGATGGGCGGCGCCGAAGGGGCTGCCAACACCTCCGTACGCGCCGCACTCAAGCGCGGTCTCCATGTGGTGACAGCCAACAAGGCGCTGCTTGCCTATCACGGCGTCGAGCTTGCGACGATCGCCGAGGAGAAGGGCGCGCTTCTAAACTTCGAGGCCGCAGTCGCCGGCGGCATCCCGGTCATCAAGGCGCTGCGCGAATCGCTGACCGGCAATGCCGTCTCGCGCATCTATGGCATCATGAACGGCACCTGCAATTACATCCTGACCAAGATGGAAAAGGAGGGGCTTTCCTTCGCCGAGTGCCTGAAGGAAGCCCAGCGGCTGGGTTATGCCGAGGCCGATCCGGCCTTCGATATCGAGGGCAACGACACGGCCCATAAGCTTTCCATCCTGACGACGCTCGCCTTCGGCAATCGCATCGCGGCCGACGATATCTATCTCGAAGGCATCACCAACATCTCGATCGAGGATATCCACGCTGCCGCCGAGCTCGGTTATCGCATCAAGCTCCTGGGTGTTGCCCAGCGAACCGACACCGGCATTGAGCAGCGCGTGCATCCGACCATGGTGCCGGTCGATTCGGTCATTGCCCAGGTCGATGGCGTCACCAATGCTGTCGCAATCGAATCCGACGTGCTCGGCGAACTGCTGATGGTCGGTCCCGGCGCCGGCGGCAATGCGACGGCCTCGTCCGTACTTGGTGATATCGCCGATATCGCCAAAAGCCAGCCGGGCGCACAGCGCGTACCGGTGCTCGGCCATCCCGCAAAGGCGCTGGAACCCTACCGCAAGGCGCAGATGCAGAGCCACGAGGGCGGCTACTTTATCCGCTTGACCGTGCTCGACCGCACCGGCGTCTTTGCCAGCGTCGCAACCCGCATGGCGGAAAACAACATCTCGCTGGAATCGATCGTCCAGCGCTCCAAGCAGCATCTGGCGCCGTCGCACCACCAGACGATCATTCTCGTCACCCACGCGACGATGGAAGAGTCGGTGCGCAAGGCGGTCGCCTCGATCAAATCGGAAGGCTATCTCTTCGGCGAACCGCAGGTGATTCGCATCGAGCGGCCGAAAGAAGAAGCTTAAGCCTTTCCAGCCGGCGAATATCAGCCGCCCTGTCTTGTTGAACTGGCAGTTCAACAAGACAGGGCGGTTTTTTTGTTGATCGTCCGGGCTCCCCTTACGGAAGTCTATATTAACAAATACCGAAATATTGATATAAATAAAACCATAGATGGTGAGTCGTCGGCGTGGAGAATTTCATGAGCAAGGACAGCCACGCCGGCAAGGGGTATGGCCGCCCGAGCGAGGTGCCGCCGGACCGTCCTGATATGCTTGGGGAAATTCTCAAGCCGGCCTACCGTGACATTCGCGAAGAGGTCCCTGATGAGGCTGACGGCGATGAATACACGGAAGGCCGCAACTGGGCTATTCTGCTGACGCTGTTCTCCTTCCTGCTCGTGCAGCTTGCCGGCGTCGCCGCAATCATCTGGGCGGTGTTCTGGTAAAAATCCGTGTCTGTAAATCCATCGCTATGTTATCTCCGCTGCTTCTGTAGAAAGAGCAGATGAAGTCAGCGGAGTATGGCATGGCAGATCTCGTCGATCCGGTACAGCGCGCGTTTCTCGGCGTGGAGAAATCCGCGCTCGACAATCGCTGGGTGGCGCGGCTCGACCAGGCCGGGCAGAACCGGGCGCTGGCCATGTCGCAAATCCACGGCATGCCGGATCTGATCGCCCGCGTGCTGGCCGGGCGCGGCGTGACGGTGGACGAGGCGATCGAATTCCTCGATCCGACGATCCGCGGCCTGATGCCCGATCCGCATGTTTTGACGGATTGCGAAAAGGCCGCCACCCGCCTGGTGAGCGCCATCGAGCGCGGCGAGAATGTCGCGATCTTTGGCGACTACGATGTCGACGGTGCGGCTTCCTCGGCGCTGATGTTTCGTTTCCTCACTCATTTCGGCGTCAAGGCGCACATCTATATTCCCGACCGCGTCTTTGAAGGCTACGGCCCCAATCCGGCGGCGATCAACCAGCTGATCGACAACGGCGCCCGGCTGATCGTCGCGGTCGATTGCGGCTCGACCAGTCACGAGGCGCTGGCCGCCGCCGCCGCGCGCAATATCGATGTCGTCGTCATCGATCACCACCAGGTGACACATGAGCTGCCGCCCTGCCATGCGCTCGTCAATCCGAACCGCGAGGACGATCTGTCGGGGCAGGGGCATCTTTGCGCCGCCGGCGTGGTCTTCATGGTGCTGGTCGCCACACTGAGGCTGCTGCGGGCGGCCGGCAACAAGGGCATCCTGGCGCTCGACCTCTTGCAATGGCTGGATATCGTCGCGTTGGCGACAGTCTGCGATGTCGTGCCGCTGAAGGGCCTCAACCGCGCCTATGTGGTGAAGGGGCTGGTCGCCGCCCGCCACCAAAGCAATGCCGGGCTTGCAGCGCTGTTCCGCAAGGCCGGGCTCGCTGGCCCTGTCACACCCTATCATTTCGGCTTCCTGATCGGTCCGCGCATCAATGCCGGCGGTCGGATCGGCGATGCCGCGCTCGGAAGCCGCTTGCTGACGCTCGATGACACGGGGGAGGCTGAGGTGATCGCCCAGCGCCTGGATGAGCTCAACCGCGAGCGCCAGGCGATGGAGGCGATCATGCTGCAGGAGGCTGAGGCCGAAGCGCTCGCCGAATATGGCGACGGCGAGGGCGCCTCCGTCATCGTCACCGCCCACGAGAAATGGCATCCCGGCATCGTCGGACTGATCGCGGCGCGGCTGAAGGAGAAGTTCAAACGGCCGGCCTTTGCGATCGCCTTCGATACCTCCGGCCGCGGCACCGGCTCGGGCCGCTCTATCAACGGCTTCGACATGGGCCGGATGGTGCGCGCGGCGGTCGATGAAGGGTTGCTGATCAAGGGCGGTGGTCACGCCATGGCCGCGGGGCTGACGGTCGAGCGCGCCGATCTCGGCAGGTTGAGGACCTTCTTCACAGAGAAGTCGGCAAGAACCGTGGCGAACCTCGTCGCCAACGAGACCTTGAAGATCGACGGGGCGATCGGCGCCAGCGGCGCCACGCTCGAACTCATCGACCGCCTGGAGGCCGCCGGCCCCTATGGCTCCGGCCACGCCCAGCCGCTCTTTGCCGTGCCGGCGCATCGGGTGCGCGATGCACGCCTGGTCGGGGAGAAACATGTGAAGGTGACGATGGAGGCAATGGATGGATCGCGGCTCGACGGCATCGCCTTCCGCGCCGCCGATACGGCACTCGGCAATCTTCTCATCAATTCACGCGGCGCCAGCCTGCATGTTGCAGGCTCGCTCGGTGCCGAGCATTACCAGGGCGCCCGCCGCATCCAGCTTCGCGTCTGCGATGCTGCGCCGGCAAAATAAAATAGCCGCGCAAAAAATGCTGACGATGTGGAGTTCAGAGAGAAGAAAGTGGCACGCCCTAGGGGAGTCGAACCCCTCTTCCCAGAATGAAAATCTGGTGTCCTAACCGATAGACGAAGGGCGCTTCCTTCGTGGTGGCGCCCTTATAGTCAGCACCTTCAAAAGCCGCAAGCGCCAAGACGCGAAAAAATCATCGTTTTCGCCGATTTATTTGTGGCTGTGGAGAAACGTGGCGCTATGCCGATAAGCCAGTTGCGGAGGCCGCAGAGATACGCGCCTCAGAATGTCGCGCAGGAGACCCATTGCCAAGTCTGTTGCAGTTGGTGATCCGCATTGCGGGCTGTGCAGGTACGTAGACGACCGGGGCGGGCGGGTACTGTTGTCCTCGGAATCGGAAGTCGAGGTTCGACGCATTCTGAGCCGACCTGTTTCGTTGCAAATGGGGAATGCCCAGAAATCCATCAACAAGCGTCTTAGTCAAAGAGGGCGGGGACGACACCGTCTGTCGGACAGGCTATTGATCCGGTGCCGCGCCGGTAGTTGATTTGGATAAAATTGGTACGCCCTAGGGGAGTCGAACCCCTCTTTACAGAATGAGAATCTGTCGTCCTAACCGATAGACGAAGGGCGCAGGCCGGCCCCGTTAAAATAGGAGCACGCGCAGACTTCTGCAAGCGGATGCAATGGCTTCTATATGGAGAGAAAGTGGCACGCCCTAGGGGAGTCGAACCCCTCTTCCCAGAATGAAAATCTGGTGTCCTAACCGATAGACGAAGGGCGCTTCCTTCGTGGTGGCGCCCTTATAGTCAGGCGTTATGAATCCCGCAAGCGGCAAATTCGGTTTCTTTCAAAAAAATGACAGGAAATCCGAATGCGTTCGAGGAGCTGATTATTGAAGCTGAATCAACGGGCTGCCGGCTATCTCTTCAACAAGACGAGGCGGCGCTTCCGTAAGGTCATGCGAAGAACGCGCGGCCGTCAGATCGCTCTTGCGGTCGCCATAGGCGCGCGTTTGCCGCCGCAGCCCCAGTTCCAGTCGCGACTTTTGCCGGTATCGAGATGGACCGAATCCGTGTGGCAATAGGTGCCGACGCCGCCGCGGTTCGGCAGTGAGCGGATATAGGCGGCGATATCCCATTTCGTGACGCCGTCGATCTGAATGTCGGCCGCCTCGCAACTCTTGTGCATCGATTCGTCGGCGCCGCCGACCAGGCGGTTATGCTCTTCGTCGCGATAGCCCGACGTAACGATGACAGGCCGGCCGA
Source organism: Rhizobium sp. 268 (assembly GCF_036571585.1). Taxonomy (NCBI): domain Bacteria; kingdom Pseudomonadati; phylum Pseudomonadota; class Alphaproteobacteria; order Hyphomicrobiales; family Rhizobiaceae; genus Rhizobium; species Rhizobium sp. 268. Next base: position 182,775 of record NZ_JAPPSO010000009.1, read on the forward strand.
AATGGGTTTCGACCGTCTTGATCACGTTCAGCAGCTCGGGCTTGAAGCAGCCGACCTCGACCTTGTCGTTCTGGACATGCAGCCCGTTCGGCGCGATCCGCGTCATGCCGGGCAGGGACGCTTTTTGCAACAGGCCGGTGAGGCTGCCGAGCAGGTTCTGCTTCGGCGCGCTGTAGAGCGCATTCATCGTCGGGGCCGGATTGCCGTCTGCCGCCAGCGACGCCGTTTGGACGGGCGCAAGCTGTGTGCTGCCATTCTGCGAGGATTGTTGCGGCAGCACCGGATCCGCAGGCGGTTCTGTTACGGGTTGCTGGCTGTAGACGCTGCTTCTGGCGGGTGCTGCACCGACAGGCGCATAGGCCTGCGGCTGAATGACAGTCGACGTGCTGTTGTTCTGCGGCGCCGGCTGGTGGTCGGAAAAGATGCTCATGGCCTGCGCGTTGATCCGGGTCGACTGCAGCACCAGCCCGCCGATATTGGCAGGCGCTGCCGCCGCCGGATCGGCCGGCGGTACGGGGGCATTCGGATCTGCTCCTACGGCCTGGGGCGCGGCTTGGGCGCCGGAGACATTGACGAGCCGGGGATCCGTGTAGACCGAACGTGGGGCAGGGCTTGCGGGTGCCGCCGCGGCAAGCTGCGGTGCGGCTGCCTGCGGTGCCGGAACGGCTGCGGCGGAATCGAGTGCCTTCTTGTCCGACGCGCAGCCGGACAGCGCCAGCACCGAAGTGGCGATCAGCAAAGCGCCCGTCAGGGGCCGCATCTCAATGTTACGCAAGCGACAGTCTCCAATTGATGCGGAAAATGGTCGAAAACCGCCATCTTCCGCGTCGAGTCGTCAGGAGATTGCCTGCGGGGCCGGGTCGCGGCAAGCGTCAAGGCGCCGGCCGGACCCGAAATCGCAAAAGCCGCAAGCCTCGCAAAAGCCTTGCGGCGAAAAGCCTTACCAGGCGCCGGTATTGCCCATCGAGGCCCAGGGTTCGGCGGCGGCGAGCGGGCTGCCTTTCTGCAGGATTTCGATCGAGATGCCGTCGGGCGAGCGCACGAAAGCCATGTTCCCATCGCGCGGCGGCCGGTTGATGGTGATGCCGTTGTCCATCAGCTTCTGGCAGGTTGCGTAAATATCGTCGACCTCATAGGCGAGGTGGCCGAAATTGCGTCCTCCGCTATAATCTTCCGTATCCCAGTTATAGGTAAGCTCGAGGCAGGGAGCCTTTTCGCTGCGCGCACGGTCGAGATCGTCGCGAGCAGCCAGGAAAACCAGGGTAAAGCGGCCCTTCTCGTTTTCGTGCCGGCGAATCTCCTCCAGCCCGAACAGGGTGGTGTAAAAGGCGAGTGAGGCGTCCAGGTCTTTGACGCGAACCATTGTATGGAGATAACGCATTCTATCTACTCCTTTATTGGGTCTGGCTTTTTCGGCGAGCTGAGGTCAGCTTCGGGCAAGTCATCGATATAAAATGTGCAGTTGGGAATAACCGAAAACTAGGACTTGCGCTTATCCGTTACCAAGATGTTAATCTTGATTTCAAGAATCAGTTAACCGTAACAGTGTGACGCGTATTCGAGGGGCTGGCGACTATGGCTGACAGGATTTCATCGAACGAATACTCCGACCTTGACGAGCTATCGGCAGAGGCGGTCGATCTTGTTGAAATCACCGGCGTCGTCAAGTGGTTCGACGTCGCTAAGGGTTTCGGCTTCATCGTGCCCGACAACGGCATGCAGGATGTTCTCCTGCACGTGACCTGCCTGCGCCGCGACGGCTACCAGACGATCCTCGAGGGAACGCGTATCGTCGCCCTCATTCAGCGCCGCGAACGCGGCTACCAGGCTTTCAAGATCCTTTCGATGGATCAGTCGACTGCGGTTCATCCCTCGCAGCTGCCGCCGGTGCGCACGCATGTGCAGGTCACCGCGACGAGCGGCCTCGAGCGTGCGCTGGTCAAATGGTTTAACCGCACCAAGGGCTTCGGCTTCTTGACGCGCGGCGAGGGCACCGAAGACATCTTCGTGCACATGGAAACGCTCCGCCGCTTCGGCCTGACGGAACTGCGCCCCGGCCAGGTGGTGCTCGTCCGCTTCGGCGACGGCGAAAAGGGCCTGATGGCCGCGGAAATCCATCCCGACATTCCGAGCCCGGCCAGCCGGTCGCATTGATATGCGTGACATCGTCCTTCTTCATGCGATCAAAAGCGCCATCCTGGCGCTTTTTTTCATGGTCGCGCTGCCGGCTTTCGCCGAGGAGCAGGTCCGCTTCGACAAGGAGCCGCTTCTTATCCAGACCGCCGCGGGCAAGGTGCTGCACTTTACCGTCGAGATCGCCTCGACGCCGGATCAGCGCGCCTACGGGCTGATGTTTCGTAAGACGATGGCAGATGATGCCGGGATGATCTTCGATTTCGACGAGCCCAGGCGCGTAACCATGTGGATGGAAAATACCATCCTGCCGCTCGACATGCTTTTTGCCGACGACACTGGCACGATCCGCCACATCAAGGAAAACGCGACGCCCTATTCGCGCGATATCATCGATTCGATGACCCCGGTGAAATATGTCGTCGAACTCAATGCCGGCATCGCCGCCAAACTCGGGATCAAACCGGGCGACAGAATCGTCAGCGCCACGACGACCAAGAAGTCGAAGTGACGAGCCCGGGCGGCTTCAGGTCATTAAATTTGTGGCGACCCCTGCAGGAATCGAACCTGCGACAACCTGCTTAGAAGGCAGGTGCTCTATCCAGCTGAGCTAAGGGGCCGTCTGGCGATCGCGTTCAGGGAGCGCGATCGGATGCGGCAGTTCTGGACGAGAAATCTCAATGCGTCCAGGGCTGCGTGCGGGTATAGCGGAAATTATCCGGATAGGCGACAACCTGGCGAACCGGATCCTTCGGCGCGATCACCCGGTATTCGATGCCGTTGCGCTGGGCATAGGCTTCGGCCAGTTCCTGTGTTTCAAAAGTGAGTTTCACCTGCTGGCGCGTATCGCCGGAGGAGGTGTAACCCATGATCGGATCGATCTTGCGCGGCGACTCCTGATCGAATTCAAGCACCCACAGATGGGTCTTGGCCTTGCCGGACTGCATGGCGGTCTTGGCTGGACGATAGATCTTGGCAGACATGACTGCGCATCTCCGACTATGCGGGCAACACCCGCCTTTAATGGTCTCATTTCTCGTTGCCGAGGCTCTTGCTTCATCTTGAGAGATAGCGCGAAGAGATGAATTTTGCTTATCCGCGAATCCCCGCCTTTTCAAGAAAAAAGGCGGCGTATGACGCGTTGCCGGTACCATCGCGATGATAGGGCGATGCTGCGGAAGCAAGACACCGGCAGACAGGCCGGTTGCGCAATATTACCGATCGTCTCATGTTGTGATCATAACCTGATTGCCGCGGCCAACCCGCGGGACTATTTACGGCGCAGTCAATTTCAGTGGATTGCACGCATGATGAGACGTTCGGCGGAGTTCAATGCCATTGTGATCGGGGCCGGCATTACGGCTTTCTTCTACGTTGCCATTAGCTACGCTCAATATATCGGTCTGCTCGAACGCGGCTGAGGCAGCGCTCTCCTGACGTCTAGTTGCGTCCGGCGGCGCAGACGCGCGTCATGCAGCTTTTTCTAGAGACATCGACGTATCAGGCGGGATTCTTCGACCCGCGCTGGATTTATGGGTTGCGACGGCGAAGTGAACCGTGTATCTCCCCGCCACGGCACGGAGTGTAGCGCAGTCTGGTAGCGCATCTGGTTTGGGACCAGAGGGTCGGGAGTTCGAATCTCTCCACTCCGACCATTCAATATCCCGATATCTTGCATCTTTGACAGCCGCATCATGGCCCGCATTGTCGGGCGTGCTGTCGGCCAACTGCTTCCGGAAACGGATGACAGACAGATAAAGCGCGTCGCATCAAACTTGATTGATGCGACGCGCTTTAGCTTTGTTTTATGCATGATTGCCACGTTAGTCACCAGCAACCTTCCGTCGACGATGACGGAGACCTTGGTGTCCGAACGCCTGATCGGCGCTCGGATGTCAGCACGATGGTTGTGGCGATCGGACGACCGCCACAACGGGGACAATTACAGGAGAAAATCGCCTGCCCCCAAGTGGACCAAGCCCTTCAGCTGAACCTCGAAGTCATGAACACCGTCGCCGTTCGTGTCGGCCTGGATAACGGTAACATCGTTCGCGGTTCCGGACTGGTCGTCATAGTGCCAAGCGAGCGCGCCAGCCTTGTGGTCGAACAGGGCATTCTCCTGTGCCTGAAAATGGAAGGTTCCATTGCCCGCCGCAGAGCCATTCGCATCGATCGCCGAGAGGTCGATCTTATCGATGCCGTGCTGGAAGTCGGTGATGACGTCGCGGTTCAAGCCGGACCCGGTTTCCGTCGGTGCTTTCAAGATAAACTTATCCTCGCCGGTGCCACCGGTCATAATGTCCTTTCCGGCACCACCAATCAGGACATCATTGCCGGCGCCGCCATCCAGCTTGTCCGCGCCAGCCCCGCCAGTGAGAACGTTGCCGCCGCCGTTGCCGCCGGTCAGTACGTCGTTGTAGCTTGAGCCGGTCAAGTTTTCGATACTGGCGATCTTGTCGCCGGTCGCCTCGCCGCCCGATGCGACCTTAGTCGCCAAGTTGACGTTGACCGCGCCGGAGCCCGCATAGCTGGCGGTGTCGTTGCCAGTACCGCCGTCGAGCGCGTCCGCGCCGGCCCCGCCCTTCAACACATCACTACCACCGAGACCCTTGAAGGTTTCGTTGCCGCCGTTCGACTGACCGGTGTGTGGCAGGATATCGTTGCCATTGGTGCCGACGAATTCCTTTGTCGGCGCGGTTGGCGTTGTCGGTTGCGTCGGGGTGGTTGGCGTTGTTGGCGTTGTCGGTTGCGTCGGCGTTGTCGGCGTTGTCGGCGTGGTTGGCGTTCCCGGGGTCGAGCTGGAGCCCGATTCGTAGGCACCGATATCGACAGTTCCAACGACGCGAGCGTGGCCGTCCAGATCGACCGATGCGACACCGTATTTGCTGGTTCCGCTGTCGATCGCCGACGAGCCGGAGCCGAGGTGGAAGTTGTCGCTCGCTGCCCCCGCGAATGTCGGGTCGACGCCGAGCTTATTGCCGTTCGCCGTGCTGGGCATCGCGTTGCCGCCGTCGGTCTTGACCGATGCCTGGCCGGCCGTGCCGTTGTAGGTGATGTTGTTGGCCCAGACGACGTTGCTATTGGCGCCACTGGTAGACGTGTTATCGATCGCAGTGTTGTTCTTGTTCACCGATGGGTCCGCTACGGCGACGTTGTTGACCCAGGTGTTGTTGTTCGACGCGGAGTTGCTGAGCTCGCCGCGCCAGGTGCCGGTGTTCGCGTTGTCCTGATTGTTGTGGTATGCGGTGTTGTTTTTCACCGTGACAGAGTCGCTCCAGGTAACCTGAATGCCCTTGCCACCGTTCTCGTAGACGAGGTTGTTCTCAACCAGGGTCTTGAACGTGTAGTTCGGATGACCGCTCGACTGCGTGCTCTGGAAATCGTCGATGATGATGCCATTGCCATCGGTGTGTGCACCCGCCTTCGTGACGTTGTCGTGTGAGATATTGTTCCGCACGATCGTCCGGTAGCCGTCCGTCGAGGTATCGCCGGTAATGTTCCGGTTCTCGTAGATCGAGATGCCCGAGTACCAGCCGGACGACGCGTTATTGTACGTCTCGTTCCCTTCGACCCGGATGAAGTCCGATTGGTTGAACTGAATGCCCGACTCGCCGCTGTCGTGGACAGTATTGTTGAGGATCTGGATGTGGTGGACGTTGTTCGCTTCGATGCCGTCGCCAGTGCCGCCCTTGATGTCAAAGCCGTCGATGACCACGTAGTTGCCGTTGACACTGATCCCGGTGTATGAGCCCGCTGGCGGCCGGATCAGCGCCCCCCCGGGCACTTCCGAGCGCAGTGTGATGTTGCCTGCCGCTGAGCCGTCCTTGTCGATGTTGATGGACTCGTTGTAGGTCCCCGCTTTCACCACGACCTCGTCGCCGGGCTTGAGGTTCGACGCCATCGCGTCACCGATCGTGCGGAAAGGCGAGGAGGCACTGCCGTTACCGCTGCTGCTGCCAGTCGTCGCTACGTAGTATGTTGTCATTGTCTTGTTCCTCAACCCCTGCCCGTTAATATTTCAGGTTAATCATGTCTTACGGCGGGGGGTTATAGGGCGACATTTTGGAGGGCGCAACAGCAACGCAACGGTAAGTACTTGAGAAACATAGCCATATTGCTGCCACATTATCCCAATCACTTCGATGTTACGTTTTGAAATATTTGTAGAATTTCGAGTCGCCCAAATTGGGGCAGTATAAATGTCTCGCATTTCGCGAATTATTCTTTCTGCAACTATAGCGAAATGCGTCTATTGAAAACATTAGAAAAACCTGACGGCGTGACTGGAATCCTGTCGTCAGAGGCGGAACCGACATTTTTTTCTGAATTTAGCAATTTTTGGGTAAAATCACCCTAAAAATGCGGGCGGATCGCGATGGTTAGGGGAGGCAGGACCGTAGAATCGCCCGCACTTCGGGGCCCAGAATAAGCCCCGCTCAAACGGATCGGCGATCAGGAAATGCTCTCGTTTTCTGATCTCGATGCAGCATTCGGGTACTCTGAACGCCGCGGCAGGCATGCCGCAAGAAGCGCGCCTGCCACGCCGGGGAAGTCCCGCTCTATGACATCGAGCTTGCTCCGACGGCTGTTGCGATGTCAGCCGTCGCCGAGAAACATCGGCTTTGCAAGGCCTGTCGGCGATACGACCTACAACGGCAACGAAACGTGCCTAAGGTTTGAATGCAAACCGCGTTTCGAGCGGGCCGTTGACGGCTTGCAAGGTCGAGGCTGCAAGCCGTCGCTTGACCCAGTTTAACGCCCTTGGAAAATCTTGATCAGCTTCGGTGTGAACTTGTGGCTTTTGCTGTCAACGAAGTCATCGTAGGTGGCGCGACCGGAAATCATCGCCGCTAGAAGCCGATTGCAGGCAACGCGCGGAGCGTCTTTGTCCGAAGCGTTTGTCACGATGCCAGCGTTGCGGCGCGCATTTGCATCGAAGCTCTTCACGCAAATATTGACAGCCTCATTTCTCGCTCTTGCACTCCCCTGCGTCAAAGTAACGAAGGAATCATATTCCTGGCGAGTCGGTACGCAGGCAGCGAGCAAGGCCATGGCAATCAATACTATTATGGTGCGAGTAGGCATTGTTACCTTATTCCTTTAAATATCCGATGGTCGGTTTCTGGTGTTTATTTCGATTCGTGTGATGCAGGAAAGACAACGCGCAAAAATTGCGATGTCGCCCAGAAGAAAAATTGCTGCATTTTGACAGTTCAGCCCTGCCGTATACTGCCCTAATCACAATAGGCGGGATGTTGTTTCGCCCGACGGGTTGTAATTTGCCGCCAATCCTGAGGAGGCGGAACATGAGAACCATCCTATCCAGCGTCGGCGCTGCGGCCTTCATGCTGTCGGCTGTGAACACCTATGCCGTCGATCTTCCGGCCGGCGCCAAGAAGGTCACGATGGAAGAGTTTAAAGCATTTGCTGATGGCAAGCATGTGAAGGTGGAGATCGTTGATCTGGACAAGCCCGTGACCGCTGATCTGGTCTGGAACTGGAAGAAGGGCACGATCACCGGTAAGGCTGATGTCGGCGGCAAAACGATCGACGTGAAAACCAAACTCACATTCAAGGGCGATAAAGCTTGCTCCAATGGCAAGGGCGAAAAACCGAGCTGCCATTCGATCTATATCGACGGCGACAAGTTCTACGAAGTTCGCGATGATATGAAAGTTCATGCGGTCTCGACGGTCGGCTGAAGCTGCGGCTCGATTAAGGAACTTGCTGACATGTGGGCAGTCGCAGTGGACACGGCCCGCCAACACGGCGGGCTGATGTTTTACCTTGAAGGCCCATGACGGATCTGCGCTGCCCGGATCTTCTTAGCGATCGAGGAAATGCTCGAAGTAGATCTCGGGGATCGGGTAGGCGTAGACGCCTCTATCGACGAAGCCGTGTCTGTAGAGGCAGTTTCTCAGCGCCGCGTTGTAATGCAGGCTTTGCGGATCCGGCGAGCCGCGTCGCCAGGAACCCGCCTCCGGCACGCACCACCGGAGCGATTTGTCGTATCGAGCCAGGAGGACCGGATCGGTATCGACCCGGATGCCGCTGTAGGATTGATAGTTTGAAGGAGACTCCGCGGCCGAAATACAGCCCAAGCTAAGCGCAACGCCAACGACTGCCATCAATTTCATTGGATTTAGTTCTCCCCTGATCGATTATCGAAGTAATCGAGCGGAACGTTATTGGTTCCAATGCCTGCGGGCAAGGGGACTTGTGGCCTGCGGTCTGAGCGGCGCATGGACTGGATTGCCGGCGCTCCGTGACAGATGAGCCTCGATCGCGAAGCGCCGGGCTCTTCGATCAATCCAGGAGATCGGCCGGTACTTTGCCGCCATTTTCCGACAGGCGTTTCATCAGTGCCTTGTGCAGCCACATATTCATCTTGGCGGAATCACCGATGTCGCCGGTATAGCCGAGTTCAGAGGCGAGCTCCTTGCGCTCGGCCATGCTCGCATCCATTCCGACCGCTTTCATCAAATCCACGATCGAGTGGCGCCAATCGAGTTTCTGGCCGCTCTTTTTCACGGCCGCGTCGAGGATCGGGACGATATCGACATTTGCTGTGGACGGTGCCGCGGCCGGCTTGCTTTGAGCGGGAGAGGCGGCAGGTGCGGCACTGGGCGCTGCCGGCGGCGAGACGGGCGCCTGGGCGGGTTGCGTCTTCGGCGCGCCTGATGCAACGGGTTCGGCTGCTTTCGCTTCTCCGAAGATTGCATGTTTGATCTTGTCGAAAATGCCCATTCTTGAACCTCCAGTTCCATTAGATGAGAACATGCTGAAACATGGACTTCCTGCCTGATATATCCAGACGGAGGGGAGTTATTTTTGCCTATCTCAATCGATGATGGAAAATCCAGTTTCAAGGCAAGGTGCAGGCGACCCGCAAAACGCTGCGAATGGATCAATCGCCGTCCAGTCGCATCGAGATCTGCGCTTTTCTTGCCCGCTGTGAAGATTGCTGACGCGGCCGGGAAGGAAATACTCGGCCGGCACTCCGGCCGATGCAAGACATGCTCGCTTTCGGCACAGTCGGGTTGGCAATTCGTATTTCAATAACCGTGAAAGATCATTGTACGCCACAGAGCCGACTTGCCCCGCTGTGTTGTGAAACATTCGTCATCCCTTCACGTTGCCTTGCCATGGATGTCCCGCAGGTTGCAGGCGTCCAGACGATCGAAGGCACGCGCGTTCCTCGATTTTCGATTGCCGGGCAGATCGCTTGGCGAATGGGAAACGGAGGAAAAACATGACCCATAATCACAATGGACTATCCCTGGCGGTGCTTGCATCCACCTGCGCCCTGCTTGCCATGCCGGCAAGCGATGCACACGCCATCGATGTCGGCGTATCGGTAAATGCCGGCAATGCCGCCAGCGCCGATGTCGGGGCGTCGCTTGGCGGCGGCAGTGGCATCCGCGCCGATGCCAATGCTTCCGTCGGCGGTTCGAGCGGCGTCAACGCCAATGCGACCGCCAATGCCGGCGGCGGCCGGGGCGTTGATGCCGATCTCAATGCACGCATCGGCGGCTCCAGTGGGCTTGATACCGATGCCACGGCCTCGGTCAGACGCGGCAGCGGCATCGATGCCAATCTCGCCATCGGCGGGGCAGGGGGCAGCAACAAATCCGCGGCAGACGGTAACCTCAGCGCATCGCAGGCCCGCATCCTGGATGACTTCCGGTCGAGGCCGGTCAATGAGCAACGCAAGATGCTTGTCCGTTGCGTTGATATCTCATCGCCTGGCGGCTCGGCCTCAGGTGGTTCTGATTCCGGCCTTGCCGGTCTCTGCAGCCTGCTGCAGGCGTCAGCCTCGCGCTGAACGTGAAAGACCCGCCGAACCGGAAGGCACGGCGGGTCTTTCAAATTGCTCGGTTCCCCAGCCTTATGCAGGATCTGCCTAATGCAGGATCTGGCTGAGGAACAGCTTGGTGCGTTCGTGCTGCGGATTGTCGAAGAACTCGGCCGGGGAATTCTGCTCGACGATCTGGCCCTGATCCATGAAGATGACGCGGTTGGCGACCTGGCGGGCAAAGCCCATTTCATGGGTGACGCACAGCATGGTCATGCCTTCCTCGGCAAGGCCCACCATGGTGTCGAGCACTTCCTTGATCATCTCGGGATCGAGCGCCGAGGTCGGCTCGTCGAACAGCATGATCTTCGGGTTCATGCATAGCGACCTGGCGATCGCCACGCGCTGCTGCTGGCCGCCGGAAAGCTGTCCCGGATATTTGTTGGCCTGCTCGGGGATCTTGACGCGCTTGAGGAAATGCATGGCGATTTCTTCCGCCTGCTTCTTCGGCATCTTGCGCACCCAGATCGGCGCCAGCGTGCAATTTTCGAGGATCGTCAGGTGGGGGAAGAGGTTGAAGTGCTGGAACACCATGCCGACTTCGCGCCTGACCTCGTCGATCTTCTTCAGGTCGTTGGTGAGTTCGGTGCCGTCGACGATAATGCGGCCCTTCTGATGCTCTTCCAGGCGGTTGATGCAGCGGATCATCGTCGACTTGCCGGAACCCGACGGGCCGGCGATGACGATGCGCTCGCCGCGCATGACCTTAAGGTTGATATCGCGCAGCACGTGAAAATCGCCGTACCACTTGTTCATGTTGATGATATCGACCGCCACTTCCGTTGCGGAAACGGTGAGCTTTTTAGCTGGAGCTTCAGCCATGATTGTTTTCCCTCATTCTTATCGTTTGTGGCCGGTATCGAGATGGCGTTCAATGAATGCTGAATAGCGCGACATGCCGAAGCAGAAAAGCCAGAAGGCGAAGCCGGCAAAGATCAGGCCGGTCAGCGGCGTGACGGCGCTGGCCCAGTAAGCGTCGCTGAAATTCAGGCGGACGATGCCGAGCAGATCGAACATGCCGATGATCGAGACCAGCGATGTGTCCTTGAACGTACCGATGAAGGTGTTGACGATGCTCGGTATGACCAGCTTGATCGCCTGCGGCAGGATGATGAGCCGCATCTTCTGCCAATAGCCGAGGCCGAGCGAATCGGCACCCTCAAACTGACCCTTCGGGATCGCCTGCAGACCGCCGCGGATAACCTCCGCCATATAGGCCGAGGTGAAAATCGCGACGCCGATCAGCGCCCTGAGCAGTTTGTCGACATTCCAGCCGGTGGGCAGGAAGAGCGGCAGCATGACGCTTGCCATAAACAGCACGGCGATCAGCGGAATGCCGCGGACGATCTCGATGAAGCCGATGCAGACTGTGCGGATGATCGGCATATGCGAGCGCCGCCCAAGTGCCAGGATGACGCCGAAGGGAAGCGATACGGCGATGCCGACGAAGGAGAGTACCAGCGTCACCATCAGGCCGCCCCAGAGCGAGGTCTCGACCGGCTCAAGCCCGAAACCGCCGCAGAGCAGCCAAATGGACAGAAGCGGCAATGCGATGAACAGCAAGATGGCGTTCAGCCCCTTGCGCGGGGCGCGGGGGATCAGCATCGGCACCAACAGGACGATGAACAGGATGCCGACGATCGTCGGGCGCCAGCGCTCGGAGAGCGGATAACGGCCATAGACGAACTGATCCATCTTGGCGTTGACGAAGGCCCAGCAGGCGCCACTCCAGCCATCCGGCTGGATGCCGCCCTGCACGGTTGTCGCGCAGAATGTCCGGTCCGGGCCGCTCCAGACGGCCTGGACGAACAGCCAGTTGATCATATGCGGCAGTACCCAGGCGAGAACGGCGAGTGCAAGCACCGTCATCACTATATCCTTGGGTGTCGCAAGCAGGTTCTTGCGGACCCAGGCGAGGGCGCCCCTTTCGCCGGGAGGGGCCGGTTCGGGTGCCAGCATGGCGGTTCTGACGAAGGATTGGTTCGATATCGACATCTTATCGCTCCACCAGGGCCATTTTGGCGTTGAACCAGTTCATGAAGACCGAGGTCACGACGCTGAGCAGCAGATAGGCGACGACCACCAGGAACATGAGCTCGACGGCCTGACCGGTCTGGTTGAGGATCGTGCCGCTGACGGCGAAGTAATCGGCGAAACCGATGGCGATCGCCAGCGACGAATTCTTCGTCAGGTTCAGATACTGGCTGGTCAGTGGCGGAATGATGATGCGCAGGGCCTGCGGCACCACGACGAGGCGCGTGATGCTCGATGGATGCAGCCCGAGCGCGCCTGCCGCTTCCGACTGGCCCTTCGCCACGCCGCGAATGCCGCTGCGTACGATCTCGGCGATGAAGGCTGCGGTGTAGAAGGAGAGGGCCAGGAAGAGCGACATGAACTCCGGACCGATGACGCTGCCGCCGGTCAGGTTGAACTTGCCGGCAACCGGCATGTCGAATGACATGGGCAGGCCGCTTAGCAGGAAGGCGAGAATCGGCAGCCCGACGATCAGGCCGATCGCCGCCCAGATCGTATGGAACTGCTTGCCTGTTGCCGCCTGCCGCTTGTGCGCCCATTTCGTCATCAGGACGGTTGCGACGATCCCGATCAAAAACGCGATGCCGACAACCCACATGCCGGTCTCGAAGATCGGCTTCGGGAAGGCGAGCCCGCGATTGTTGAGGAACATGTTGAGCGGCAGATGCAGCGATTCACGCGGCTGCGGCAACACGGCAAGAACGCCGGAATACCAGAAGAAGATGACGAGCAGCGGCGGGATGTTGCGGAATACTTCGACATAGACGGTGCAGAGCTTGGCGATCAGCCAGTTGCGCGAGAGCCGGCCGATGCCGATGACGAAGCCGATGATCGTCGCGGTGATGATGCCGGTGATGGCGACCTGGATCGTGTTCAGGATGCCGACGAGCAGGGCGCGTCCATAGGTGCTGTCGCTCGAATAGCCGATCAGCGACTGGCCGATCTCGAAACCGGCGCGTCCGCGCAGGAAGGCAAAACCCGATGCCGTATTGCTGCGGGCAAGGTTTGCTGCCGTATTGTGCGCGATCCATGTGATCGCCACGACAAGCACCACGACGGTTAGGATTTGGAAGAAAATACCCCGAATTCTCGGGTCGTACATGGCGGAGCTCAAACTCCAGCCGGTCGCATGCAAAGGTACAGATGCCTCTTGCGTCATGCCGCGCCAATCCCCTGTGAGCCCGTTTTTGGGCTTTTCTTTTTTGGAAGAGGAAAGGCGTTTTACCGCCTTTCCCTGCTTTTCAAGCGGTGCGCGATCAGCGAACCGGCGGAGCGTACTGGATGCCGCCCTTGCTCCAGAGAGCGTTGAGGCCGCGTGCGATCTTCAGCGGGCTGCCCTGGCCGATATTGCGCTCAAAGACTTCGCCGTAATTGCCGACGTTCTTGATGATGTTGTAAGCCCAGTCGTTGGTCAGGCCGAGGTCGGTGCCAATCTTGGTATCGGCCTCGCTGCCGAGGAAGCGCTTGATATCGGGGTTCGGCGAGTTCTTCATCTCGTCGACATTCGCCTGGGTGATGCCGAATTCTTCGGCGTTAACAAGCGCATAGGCCGTCCAGGAAACGATGTCGAACCACTGGTCGTCGCCCTGGCGCACAGCCGGGCCGAGCGGCTCCTTGGAGATGATCTCCGGAAGGACCATGTGCTCGTCGGGGTTCTTCAGCGTCAGGCGCAGCGAATAGAGGCCGGACTGGTCGGTGGTATAGACGTCGCAACGGCCGGAATCATAGGCGGCGTTGACTTCTTCAAGCTTTTCGAAAACCACCGGATTGTACTGAAGGTTGTTCGCCTTGAAATAGTCGGCGAGGTTCAGTTCGGTGGTCGTGCCCGACTGCACGCAGATGGCCGCACCTGATAGTTCCAGCGCCGACTTCACGTTCAGGCTCTTGCGAACCATGAAGCCCTGACCGTCGTAATAGGTGACCGGGCGGAAGTTGAAGCCGAGTGCGGTATCGCGGTTGATCGACCAGGTGGTGTTACGCGACAGAATGTCGATTTCGCCGGACTGCAGTGCCGGGAAACGATCTTTCGCCGACAGTGGCGTATATTTGACTTTGGTCGGATCGCCGAGGACGGCCGAAGCGACGGCCTTGCAGAAATCGACGTCGAAGCCGGCCCAATTGCCGGATGCATCAGGCTGCGCGAAACCGAGAAGGCCGGTATTGACGCCGCATTGCACGAAACCCTTCGCTTTGACGTCTCCGAGAGTGGTGGCCGAGGCAGCCGAGGTGCCAAGAGCGAAAACTGCTGCGCCGAGTGCGGCGGACAGAAGCTTGTTCTTCATTTTTTCCCAACCTTTTCCGTTGTCTTATATTTTCTTGTGGGGAAGTTCCGGCGGAAAAACCTGCCGCCCCCAATGTCTCGACACCCTCCCGGCGCGAGTGCCCTATCACAGTCGCAAATGTCACCATGGTCAAGTGTCACCATCAATAATTGCGGCAAAATTCAGAATTTTGGTTGATTGCGCCGCATTCGAGGGCGGTTGGCTATGAAATAGGCGTCCGATTGCGGAAAAATAACGCGAAATTCGGAAATTCCATCATGTCCAAGCGTTGTCGCCAACCCACGGTCAAGGGGTTGACCGGAAACGGCGGGGCGTCCAAAAGTCTGGTTTTGCGCCCCTCGCCAAAGGCTATTTCCGACATGAAAGAAAAAGACAGCTTGCTGCAGAATGCCGGCATCAACACCCGCCTGACGCATATCGGCAACGACCCTTTCGACTATCACGGCTTCGTCAATCCGCCAGTCGTGCATGCCTCGACGGTGCTGTTTCCGAATGCGCGCACGATGGAGACACGCTCGCAGAAATACACCTATGGAACGCGCGGTACGCCGACGACGGATGCGCTCTGCGAGGCAATCGACGCACTCGAAGGCTCGGCCGGCACGATCCTCGTCCCCTCGGGCCTTGCAGCCGTGACCATTCCGTTTCTGGGTTTCGTCGCCGCCGGCGACCATGCGCTCGTCGTCGATTCGGTCTACGGCCCGACGCGCCATTTCTGCGACACGATGTTGAAGCGTCTTGGCGTCGAGGTCGAATATTACGACCCGTCGATCGGCGCCGGCATAGAGACGCTCTTCCGACCGCACACCAGGGTCGTCCACACCGAGGCTCCCGGCTCCAACACCTTCGAGATGCAGGATATCCCGGCGATCTCGGCGGTGGCGCACCGCCGCGGCGCCGTTGTCATGATGGACAATACCTGGGCGACGCCGCTCTATTTCAAACCGCTCGATCACGGCGTCGATATCTCGATCCACGCATCCACGAAATATCCCTCAGGCCATTCCGATATCCTGCTTGGAACCGTGTCGGCCAATGCCGAGCACTGGGAGCGGCTGAAGGAAGCAAACGGTGTGCTCGGCATCTGCGGCGCGCCCGATGACGCTTACCAGATCCTGCGCGGATTGCGCACCATGGGCCTGCGTCTGGAGCGGCATTATGAAAGCGCGCTTGATATCGCGCAATGGCTGGAGGGCAGGGAGGACGTCGCCCGCGTGTTGCATCCGGCCTTGCCGAGTTTCCCCTCTCATTATCTATGGAAGCGCGATTTCAAAGGCGCCAGCGGCATCTTTTCCTTCGTGCTCGCCGCCGATGGCCCGGAAAAATCCAGGGCAAAGGCGCATGCCTTTCTCGACGCGCTCCGGATCTTCGGTCTCGGCTATTCCTGGGGTGGCTTTGAAAGCCTCGCATTGCACGCCTATCTCAACGACCGCACGGTCGCCAAGGCTCCGACGGATGGTGCTGTCATCCGCCTGCAGATCGGCATCGAGGATGTGGTTGACCTCAAGGCCGATATCGAAAGGGGTTTTGCCGCCGCAAGCGCTGTCTGACACGCTGTGCTTTATGGCAGACGCAGAGCCCGGTACCCGTAAATCCAGTCGAGGTCCGCCGCCAGGCTTTGCGGCGGCTTGAGGCCGAGCACGAGATCGCGGCCGATCCGGATTGGCCCCTTCGCATGATAGGCGAACCGGTTGAAGGCGCCGCGCTGGCGAAGTTTCGCGATGCGTGGCGCCCGATGGCTTTCAAAGAGCTTTATAGCTTCCGCCGCCGGACGATTGGAAAGAAACACGGCAAGTTCGTAGGCGTCTTCGATCGCCATGGCCGCGCCCTGTGCGGCAAAGGGCATCATCGCATGCGCGGCATCGCCGATCAGAACTGTCTTGCGGCCGTCCTGCCACGCACCGGCGGAGGTTTCGAACAGCGGCCAGAACGTCAGCTTCCGGCGTTGGTCGAACAGCGAGACGATCGCGGCGTTCCAGCCCGAAAAGCGTTTCCTGAGTTCTGCGCGCTGCTCGGCCGTCGGCTCGCTTTGCCAGGCCTGCGGCGCGCTGTTGCCGGCGGTTATCGCCACCATGTTGAAGTTGGCAGTCTCCCTCAAAGGGTAGCAGACGAGATGTGCCGAGCCGCCGAGGAAAGCGCATACGCTTTGTCGGTCGAGGAAGCCGGGCGCTTCGGTTTCGGCAATGGTGAAGCGGTAGGCGATATTGCCGGAAAACCGTGGCGAGGGGCTGCCCGGAACCAATTGTCGCAGCTTCGACCAGACGCCGTCGGCGCCGATGACGGCATCGGCGTCCCGCTCGAAATCCGGCAGCGCCGATTCCATCCTGATACCAAGGTGAAGCCGGCAGAGCGGATCGGCCTCGACCGCGGCCAAAAGGGTTTTCTGCAATGTGCTGCGATGCAGGACGCCATAGGGAGCGCCCCAGCGCTGCCGTGCGAATGTGCCTGCAGGCACGGCTGCCAGCTGGCGCAGCGAACTGCCCGAGATCAGCCGGATCGTTTCCGGCTCGAGCCAGACCTTTGACAACCCGTCAAGGATACCAAGTTCGGCAAGAATGCGCGAGGCGTTGGGCGAAACCTGCAAGCCGGCGCCGACCTCGGTGAGTTCACCCGCCTGCTCGAAGATGTCGGAGCTGATGCCCCGACGCGAAAGCGATAGCGCAGCGGTCAGCCCCGATATCCCGGCGCCGATGATGGCGGCATGTTCGACCGGCATTATCCGTCCGATCCGAAATCTGGACGGGTTACGCCGCCTTCACGTGGAAAACGCAGCCGGCCGGGTTGGTCTGGCTCGGCTTGAGCGCGGAATTGAAGCGATAGAGCGTCGAACAGTAGGAACAGACCTTCTCGTTGTCGTCGCCCATGTCGATGAAGATATGCGGATGGTCGAACGGGGCCGAAGCGCCGGTGCACATGAATTCCTTGACGCCGACTTCGATAACCCGGTGACCGCCGTCGTTCTGGAAGTGGGGAATGTTGTGGCCGGCCATGTCGCTCTCCGAATGCTTGAAATCTGCGCGGACCTTATAAGCCTTCGCCGCAAATGTGTAGAGCCAAAGCGCCGCGGTGGGTACTGTTTTTAGGCACAGTTTCTAGCTTCACGATGAATGGCGGCTCGATTATGGTCGCGCGGAAAAGGCCCTGAAGGAAGACGCGATGAACCTGAACACGCCTGCATTTTCAAGCTTCACCCATGACGGATTGAAGCTCGCCTTCTTCGATGAGGGCGATCCGGCCGGCTTGCCCGTCTTGTTGATCCACGGATTTGCTTCGACCGCAAACGTCAACTGGGTGCACCCCGGCTGGCTGAAGACGCTGGGCGATGCCGGCTACCGGGTGATCGCCATCGACAATCGTGGCCACGGCGCAAGCGACAAGCCGCACGATGCCGAAGCCTATCGTCCATGGGTGATGGCCGGCGATGCGATCGCGCTTCTGGATCATCTCGGCATCCCGGAAGCCAATGTCATGGGTTATTCGATGGGCGCGCGCATTTCGGTCTTTGCCGCCCTTGCCAATCCGCATCGGGTCCGCTCGCTGGTGCTCGGCGGTCTCGGCATCGGCATGACCGACGGCGTCGGCGACTGGGATCCGATCGCCAATGCGCTGCTTGCTCCCTCGCTCGAGGACGTCACGCATGACCGCGGCCGCATGTTCCGCGCCTTCGCCGAACAGACTAAGAGCGATCGCGTCGCCCTTGCCCTCTGCATCCGCGGCTCGCGCGATCTCGTTGCCCGCACGGATATGGGAAGGCTCGACATGCCGACGCTGATCGGCGTCGGCACAAAAGACGATATCGCCGGCTCGCCGCAGGCGTTGGCGGCGCTGATGCCTGATGCCGAAGCGCTGGATATTCCGGGCCGTGATCACATGCTCGCCGTCGGCGACAAGGTTTTCAAGCAGGCGGTGCTGGCCTTCTACGCGAAAGTCGCCAGCGGGTGACATTGGTGGGTGAGATCATCATGATGCCGAAAACCCATGCTAAAAAACCATGGCGACGGCACCCATTTATGTTATTGGCGTTTTCCACTATATATTGGCATTCCGAAAACGGCATTCCTGTTGGCAACGAGGAGAGCGGCCATGGTCGCCAAGACTGATATTCGTGCTTTTGAGACAGGCCATCCGCTAAAGGTGATGGAT
This sequence comes from Rhizobium sp. 268, assembly GCF_036571585.1. Taxonomy (NCBI): domain Bacteria; kingdom Pseudomonadati; phylum Pseudomonadota; class Alphaproteobacteria; order Hyphomicrobiales; family Rhizobiaceae; genus Rhizobium; species Rhizobium sp. 268. Next base: position 201,222 of record NZ_JAPPSO010000009.1, read on the forward strand.
CCCATCTGGGACAGCCTGCGCGAGGAAGCCCGGCTCGCCGCCGAACGGGACCCGGTTCTCGCCGCCTTCCTCTACTCGACAGTGATCAACTACCATTCGCTCGAGGAATGCGTCATCCATCGCATCTGCGAACGTCTCGATCACCCCGACATGCAGGCGAACCTGCTTCGCCAGACCTTCGAGGAAATGCTCTCCGATTGGCCGGAATGGAGTTCCATTCTGCGCGTCGACATCCAAGCCATCTACGATCGCGATCCCGCCTGCCTGCGGTTCATGGAAGCCGTGCTCTATTTCAAGGGCTTCCACGCGCTGCAGACACACCGTCTCGCCCATTGGCTGCTGAACCGCGGCCGGCGAGATTTCGCGCTCTATCTGCAGAGCCGTTCTTCTAGCGTCTTCCAAACCGACATCAATCCGGCCGCCCGGATCGGCAAAGGCATCTTCCTCGATCACGCCACCGGCCTCGTCGTCGGCGAGACGGCTGTGATCGGCGATAACGTCTCGATCCTGCATAACGTCACGCTCGGCGGTACCGGCAAAGAGGGCGCCGACCGCCATCCGAAGATCGGCAGCGGCGTCATGATCGGCGCCGGCGCAAAGATCCTCGGCAATATCGAGATCGGCTACTGCTCACGCATCGCCGCCGGTTCCGTCGTCTTGAAAGCGGTGCCGCCGAAGAAGACGGTCGCCGGCGTACCGGCCAAGGTCGTCGGCGAAGCAGGTTGTTCCGAGCCGTCGCGCAACATGGACCAGGTGATCGGCGCCGATATCTGATCGGCTGCCGGAAGGATTGGGAAAGGTCGGCGGGGACGAAAATTGCCAAGTGGCAACCTTGCCTTTACACCGCTGCTTTTCCTGTGCAAGAAGCGGTCAATCAAGACCGTTTACGGAGATACAGAGTGAAGCCTGAAGAAATCAAGAAGCTCGACGCCTATTTCAAACGCATGCTCAATCCGCAGATCGTCGTCAAGGCGCGTCCGCGCAAGAATGATTCTGCAGAAGTCTATCTCGGCGAAGAATTTCTGGGCGTCGTCTATATCGATGACGAGGACGGCGACCGCTCCTACAACTTTTCGATGGCGATCCTCGACGTCGATCTCTAATCCGCTCGAACGCTTTCCAAGGGACCGAACGGCGCGATCCGTTCGGTCTTTTTCGTTTTCTGGGCTTCAGTTCAAAATTTATTTGAAGCTTCAGGTTGCGTTTATCTGATATATATTAGCAAAAACAGTTAAAGACGTACGTGCCCCGGCGCGCATCCTTTGTTTTATTATTGTTGCACAACCGGTGGGTGTTTTGCAATGCACAAGACTACTTGACTATTTGTGCGTTGCAGCTACCCTGCCGCCATCCCACAGCCCAACGGAGGACGGTCATGTTCAACTTTGACGACGCAAACAAGAAGAGCAAGGAAGCCGTTGATACGGCGCTGAGAACCTATTCGGATACGACCAGGGGCTTTCAGGCGATCGCTGCCGAAGCAGCGGATTATTCGAAGAAATCCTTTCAGGACGCGGTGACGCATTTCGAAACGCTGGCTGGCGTCAAGAGCTTCGAGGCGGCTTTCGAACTTCAGACCAACTACGTCAAGTCCTATTTCGAAGGTCTCGTTTCCGAGACGACGAAGCTCAGCGAGATGTATGCCGATCTCGCCAAATCCGCTTACAAGCCCTATGAAGCGCCGATCGCCGCTGCCGTCGCCAAGACCAGCCGGCAGGCGCAGCCTTCCACACCAGCCGCTGCATGAATTGATTGCGACGGCGCAACCTGCGCTACATATTGAAAATTATGGACCGGCTACGCATCTGTAGCCGGTCTTTTTGTTTCCACTTTATGCTGCAGTACCTCCGTGGGATTGGCCGGGGACTTTTTTGGTCTTTCCCGTGCATGCCGGCCATTTCTTGATTGCAGTGACTGACAGGGGGCTTAAAATCGGCCTATTATGAACTAAGTTAGTGTTTCAGATATTCGGCGGGAAAAGCACCCTCCCATGCTCCGCCGGATTGCTTGAGGAATGAATGACAATGATCGCAAAGCCGATCCGGATGCAGAACGACAGCGATAGGAACGGGGAGAACGGAAATCGAACCTCGGTCATCACACGCACCAAGCCGAAGACCAAGAAGCCCAATCTCTACCGCGTGCTGCTTTTGAATGACGACTACACGCCCATGGAATTCGTCATCCATATTCTGGAGCGTTTTTTTCAAAAGGATCGTGAAAGTGCCACCCGCATCATGCTCCATGTCCATAACCACGGCGTCGGCGAATGCGGAATATTCACATACGAGGTGGCGGAAACGAAGGTCAGCCAGGTGATGGACTTCGCCCGGCAGCACCAGCATCCGCTGCAATGCGTCATGGAAAAGAAGTGAGGATCTGAACGTGCCAACATTTTCGCCTAGTTTAGAGAAGGCGCTCCATCAGGCACTGACCTTTGCCAACGAGCGGCACCACGAATATGCGACGCTCGAGCATCTGCTGCTCGCCCTGATCGACGATGCCGATGCGGCCGCGGTCATGGGCGCCTGCAATGTCGATCTCGACGCGCTGCGCAAGACGCTCGTCGAATATGTCGATAACGAACTCTCCAATCTGATCACCGGATATGACGAGGATTCAAAGCCGACATCCGGCTTCCAGCGTGTCATCCAGCGCGCCGTGATCCATGTGCAATCGTCCGGCCGCGAGGAAGTGACCGGCGCCAACGTGCTCGTCGCGATCTTTGCCGAGCGCGAAAGCCATGCCGCTTATTTCCTGCAGGAGCAGGAGATGACCCGCTACGACGCCGTCAACTATATCTCCCACGGCATCGGCAAGCGCCCGGGTGCTTCGGAAGCGCGGCCCCCGCGCGGCGCCGAGGAGGAAGCCGAGAGCAGCAAGCCGACGGCGCGCGGCGGCGAGGAAGAGGGCGGCCCGAAGAAGCAGCAGGATGCGCTCAAGGCCTATTGCGTCAACCTCAACGAGAAGGCCAAGGGCGGCAAGATCGACCCGCTGATCGGCCGTCACGCCGAGGTGAGCCGCACCATCCAGATCCTGTGCCGCCGTTCGAAGAACAATCCGCTCTATGTCGGCGATCCCGGCGTCGGCAAGACGGCGATCGCCGAGGGCCTGGCCAAGCGCATCGTCGAAGGCAAGGTTCCCGAAGCGCTCGCCGATGCGACGATCTTCTCGCTCGACATGGGCACGCTGCTTGCCGGCACGCGCTACCGCGGCGATTTCGAGGAGCGCCTGAAGCAGGTCGTCAAGGAACTGGAGGAATATCCGGGCGCCGTGCTGTTCATCGACGAGATCCACACGGTGATCGGCGCCGGTGCCACCTCGGGCGGCGCGATGGATGCATCGAACCTCTTGAAGCCGGCCCTGTCGTCGGGCGCGATCCGGTGCATCGGGTCGACCACCTACAAGGAGTATCGCCAGTTCTTTGAAAAGGACCGGGCGCTGGTTCGCCGATTCCAGAAGATCGACGTCAGCGAACCGTCGATCGATGACGCGATCGAGATCATGAAGGGCCTCAAGCCCTATTTCGAAGAATATCACCACCTGCGTTATTCCAACGATGCCATCAAGTCGGCCGTCGAACTCTCGGCCCGCTATATCTCCGACCGCAAGCTGCCGGACAAGGCGATCGACGTGATCGACGAGACGGGTGCTGCCCAGATGCTGCTCCCGCCCTCGAAGCGCCGCAAGCTGATCACCGAAAAGGAGATCGAGGCGACGGTCGCCACGATGGCGCGCATTCCGCCGAAGACCGTCTCCAAGGATGACGAAGCGGTGCTTGCCAATCTAGAGCAGGAACTGCGCTCGGTCGTCTATGGCCAGGATATCGCCATCGAAGCGCTTTCGACCTCGATCAAGCTGGCGCGTGCCGGCCTTCGCGAGCCGAACAAGCCGATCGGCGCCTATGTCTTCTCCGGTCCGACCGGCGTCGGCAAGACCGAGGTGGCAAAGCAGCTGGCATCGTCGCTCGGCGTCGAGCTTCTGCGCTTCGACATGTCGGAATATATGGAGCGGCACACGGTGTCGCGCCTGCTCGGCGCACCTCCCGGCTATGTCGGCTTCGACCAGGGCGGTCTGTTGACCGATGGCGTCGACCAGCACCCGCATTGCGTGGTCCTGCTCGATGAAATCGAGAAGGCGCATCCCGACATCTACAATATCCTGCTGCAGGTCATGGACCACGGCACGCTGACCGACCATAACGGCAAGAAGATCGACTTCCGCAACGTCATCCTGATCATGACGACGAATGCGGGCGCGTCCGAAATGGCCAAGGCGGCGATCGGCTTTGGCTCGTCTAAGCGCACTGGCGAGGACGAGGAGGCGCTGACCCGCCTGTTCACACCGGAGTTCCGCAACCGTCTCGACGCGATCATTCCTTTCGCGGCACTCCCGACGGCCGTCATTCACAAGGTCGTGCAGAAGTTCATCATGCAGTTGGAGGCCCAGCTTTCCGAAAGGAACGTCACCTTCGACCTGCATGAGGACGCGATCGCCTGGCTGTCGGAAAAGGGTTACGACGAGAAGATGGGCGCCCGCCCGCTGGCCCGCGTGATCCAGGACACCATCAAGAAGCCGCTTGCCAACGAAATCCTCTTCGGCAAGCTGAAGAAGGGCGGCGTCGTCAACGTCACAGTCGGCCCGAAGGAAGACGGCAAGCCCGGCATCGTGCTGGAGGCCATCCCGGATACGGCGCCGATCAAGCCGAAGCCGGAAGCCGAGGTCGTCCATCCCGACGCCGACGACCAGGGCGACGGCGAGCTGAAGACCAAGGCGGCGCCCAAGACTCGCGCCAAGACGGTCCCGCAGGCCGAGCCCGAGGTTCGCGACGCCCCGAAGAAGGGCAGCACGGTTCCGAAGGTTCCGCGCAAGAAGTGAGCTTTCCTCGTTGAATTGAAAAAGGCCGCGTCATCGCGGCCTTTTTCCGTTTCTGCTCTTTCCGTAGCCTCTGTCTCGCTTCGGGATCAATGTCAGGCCAGTGCCGCCCGGATCTTTTCTGCATGAGCGGCAAGCACGGCGCCATCTTCCATCTTGCCGGAGTGCGGCTTGAGTGCGGCGCCCTCGTGGCGCGGGATGACGTGGAAATGCAGATGAAAGACCGTCTGCCCGGCGGCCGGTTCGTTGAACTGGGCGACGAACACGCCGTCGGCGTCGAAGACGTCCTTAACTGCATTGGCAATCTTCTGGACGACGGTAATCGCATGGGTGAGGGTGGCTGGATCGGCATCGAGAATATTGCGCGACGCCGCCTTCGGCACGACGAGCACATGGCCCGGCGCTTGCGGCATCACATCCATGAAGGCGACGGTATGCTGATCCTCGTAGATACGGTGCGAGGGAATTTCGCCGCGCAGGATCTTGGCGAAGATATTGTTGTCGTCATAGGCGCTGGTCATCGCGAAATCTCCTCATTTCCTCTTGATCGGGTAACGCCGCCGGCAGGGCGGCGTCAATCCTCCTGCTGGCGCTCGCCCTTGCGGAACGGGCTGTGCTCGCTCAGCAGCTCGCTCATCTGTTCCACATCGGCGCGCTCGCGGGCGAGATAGTCGCCGATCGCCCGGCGAAGCCCGGCATGGGCGACATAATGGGCCGAATGCGTCGTCACCGGCAGGTAGCCGCGGGCGAGCTTGTGTTCGCCTTGAGCACCGGCCTCGACCCGCTTCAACCCTTTCGATAGGGCAAAGTCGATCGCCTGATGATAACAGACCTCGAAATGCAGGAAGGGATGATCCTCGACGCAGCCCCAGTGACGGCCATAGAGCGTATCGCCGCCGATGAAGTTGATGGCGCCGGCGATATAGTGTCCGTCACGCTTGGCCATGACAAGCAGGATGTCGTCGGCCATGCGCTCGCCGATCAGCGAGTAGAACTTGCGGGTGAGGTAGGGCCGGCCCCATTTGCGCCCACCGGTATCCATGTAGAACTTGAAGAACTGGTCCCAGATGCGTTCCGTCAGGTCACGGCCGGTCAGCCATTCGATGCTGATGCCGTTTTCGAGCGCGGCGCGCCGCTCCTTGCGCAATGCCTTGCGTTTGCGCGACGCGAGCGTTTCGAGAAATGCCTCATGATTGGCATAGCCGTCATTGATGAAATGGAACTGCTGGTCGGTGCGGTGCAGATAGCCGTCCATCTCGAAGACGCCGATCTCCTCATCGGGCACGAAGGTGACATGGGCAGACGAGATGCCGAGTCGGCGCACGACCTCCTTCAGGCTTTCGGCGATCGCGCTCTGGATCGGCAGCCGCTGCAGTCCCTCGGCGACGAGAAGACGAGGCCCCGTCGCCGGGGTGAAGGGGATCGAGCATTGGAGTTTGGGATAATACCGCCCCCCCGCCCGCTCGAACGCATCGGCCCAGCCATGGTCGAAGACATATTCGCCCTGGCTGTGGCTCTTGAGGTAGCCGGGCAGCGCGCCGATCAGTTCGCCGCGCTCGGTCTCGAGCAGCAGGTGGTGGCCGAGCCAGCCGGTCTCGGCGCTGGCCGAACCGGACTCTTCCAGCGAAGACAAAAAGGCGTGCGAGACGAAGGGGTTATAGGCAAGCGTCGGGCAAGTCTTCGATGCCCCGGAAAGCCTGGACCAGCTCTCCGGGGAAATCGCGGTGAAGGAGCGTTCTACGCGAATGGATAGTTCATCGGTCATGGGGCAGATGCGAAGCCTGTGGTAGGATGATCTCGGCTCTGCCTCAGTCTGCGCATGATCTTGGCCAAAAAGCGAGCGTCAAACCGCCACACGCGGGTCGAAGCCCTCGAAGGTCATCTGGTCCGCGTTGGCGAAGGTGAGCCGGCGCGCTTCTTCGTCGCGCACCGTCCAGGTGATGACGGGGATGCCCTTCTCACGTTCGCCTGTGATGAAGGCGTTCGGCAGGTCGTCATAATAATAGGAGATGAAATCGAGACCGATCTCCATCGCCTTCGCATGCGTCGCAAACTCCTCCGGTGTGTTGCCGTTGGCGGTAAGACCAAGCGGGTAGGGGGCGTCAAGCGCCTTCAGATCGCGCAGCAGCCAGTGGTCGAAGCTCATCAGCGCCACCTTGCCCTGATAATCCTGAAGCACTTCGAGCACGGCTTCTGCAAATCCCTCGTCATCGGCCTCGCGGCCCTTCAGCTCCAGCACCAGCGGCACCTTGCCCTGGACGAGATCGAGAAGCTGGCGGAGCGTCGGCACCTTGTCTCCAGTGCCGCCGACGACGATCAGTCCGAGCTCACGGGAGGTGCGCTCGCGGATGTCGCCCGGAAGATTGCAGAGCCGCTGCAGGTCCTCGTCGTGAAAGACGACCGGCACGCCGTCGGAGGCGTAATGCAGGTCGCATTCGATCGCAAAGCCCGCTTCGACGGCACGTGAAAAGGCCGAAAGCGTGTTTTCCCAGACGAGCTTATTGAGGTCGTGATAGCCGCGATGGGCGACGGGCACGTCCCGAATCCAGGCCGCATTGGTCATTCCGCGATTTCCATGATAGCATCGATCTCGACGGCGGCGTTCAGCGGCAGGGCGGCCATGCCGACGGCGGCACGAGCATGTTTGCCGGCCTCGCCGAGCACGCCGGCAATCAGGTTCGAAGCGCCGTTGATGACGAGATGCTGCTCGACGAAGTCGGGCGCCGAGGCGACAAAGCCGTTCAGCTTGACGACGCGCCGGATGCGGCCGAGATCGCCGCCAAGTGCTGCCTTCGCCTGGGCTAGGATGTTGATGGCGCAGAGCTCGGCGCCGCGCTGGCCGCTCGCAACGTCCACGGTCTTGCCGAGATGGCCGGAGACGGCGATCTTGCCGCCTTCGAGCGGCAGCTGGCCGGAGATGTAGAGGAGATTGCCGCTGATGACGTAAGGAACGTAATTTGCAGCAGGCGCTGCGGCTTCGGGCAGGGTTATCCCCATCTCAGTCAGGCGCTTTGCAATTTCATCCGACATTTTCGTCTCCGCTTTTGTTGTCAATTCTTCAAAAATTATGCATCAAGACTAGAATCTTTAATATGACAGGTTCGAGCCTCGATTTGGCCGAAAGCGTTCTTATAACATCGCGACCGAGTCCAACAGGAGTTAATGAATGTTCCGATCAGGTCTTGTCGCTCTGCTTTTCGCCAGCGTTTCCGCCAATGCATGGGCGGCCGCGCCCGCGGTAAGCGCTGCGATCGCGACCGGCCTCGTCGCACATCGCGCGGTCTACGATCTGGAACTGAAGGACGCCTCTGACCGCTCCGGCATTGCCGGCATGTACGGTCGCATGGTCTATGAGTTCGACGGCAGCTATTGCCAGGGCTTCACCACCAACTTCCGCTTCGTGACGCAGATCGACACCGGCGACAGCGTCCGCGTCAGCGACCAGCAGACGAAGACCTTCGAGAATCTCAAGGACGGCAAGTTCACCTTCGACACCAAATCCTTCACCGACCAACAGCTCGACAAAGAGGTCAACGGTGCGGCTCAGGATCAGCCGGACGGGGTCAAGGTCGATCTCAAGCAACCGTCGAGCCGCGAACTGCAGCTTGCCGAAAGCCGGTTCCCGACCGAACATATGCTCGACGTGATCCAGAACGCAAAGGACGGCAAGCGCTTCTTCGAGGCCCGCGTCTTCGACGGCTCGGATGACGGCGACAAGTCGCTGGTGACGACGACGATCGTTGGCAAACAGGAGACGCCGGTTGCCGAGGAGGCAGATTCCGGCAATGCCGGCGCTTTCTCCAAGACGGCCTTCTGGCCGGTGACGATCGCCTATTTCAACGAGAATGCAAAATCCGACGCTCTGCCGGTCTACCGTATGTCGTTCAAGCTCTATGAGAACGGCATCACGCGCGACCTGACCATGGATTACGGCGATTTCGTTCTGACCGGCAAGCTCGCAAAGCTCGAGCTGCTCGACCGCAAGGCCGAGGTTTGCAAGTAAGCCTGCAAAGCTTTTCCAACTGTCATAAAACTGTATCATAAAGTTCATTATTGTGCGGCGACCAGCGTCTTCCGTCGTCCTGCTTTTCGGGTCGGTGTGATCCTAGCGGCCAGTCCATCGTGACAAGGCCTGCTTATTGCGAAGATGGGTCTCCAGGCGATTACCTGTCGCAAGCCTGGAAAGCCCGCCTCGCTGATCGTCGTCGACGAGAACGCCGATCGGCTGATCGAGGCGCTGGTGAGCCCGAAGCTGCAGGAACTGGCCTGGACGAGGCACGGCTTCCGCGGTCCGCCAGGAGCCGCCGCCGGCACCGCCGACAGCGCAATCGGCAGCCTGCTGCCGGCCGAGGTCGATGCCGTCCTGCCGATGCCGGACGCCGAGCTGATGCTGTCGCTGCTGACGATGCTGGCAAGCTGAGCGGACGCATGCGAAGGGCGGGGCAGCGGCTGAATTTCTCGGCATAAACCTTGTTTGTCTGCCGATTGGAATGTTTTCCTTGCTTTTATGCCGGACGGAATGTATGGGCAGCGGCATTCCACACGTAAGGCATGGGATTGTCCGGGAGAAATCCGGATCGTTCCGCCCGGTGGCATTCTCGAAGAGGATGCTGTTCGCCTTGCGGAGGTTCAACCGGAAAAGGATACAAAGGCATGGCATTGCCCGATTTCTCTATGCGCCAGCTTCTCGAAGCAGGCGTCCACTTCGGTCACCAGACGCACCGCTGGAACCCGAAGATGAAGCCGTACATCTTCGGCGATCGTAACAACATCCACATCATCGACCTGGCTCAGACCGTTCCGATGCTGTCGCGCGCCCTGCAGGTCGTCAGCGATACCGTTGCCCGCGGCGGCCGCGTTCTCTTCGTCGGCACCAAGCGCCAGGCGTCCGAGATCATCGCCGACAGCGCCAAGCGTTCGGCCCAGTACTACGTCAACTCGCGCTGGCTCGGCGGCATGATGACGAACTGGAAGACGATTTCCAACTCGATCCAGCGCCTGCGCAAGCTCGATGAGATCCTCAACGGCGAAGCCCAGGGCTTCACCAAGAAGGAACGCCTGAACCTCGAGCGCGAGCGTGAAAAGCTCGACAAGGCTCTCGGCGGTATCCGCGATATGGGCGGCACTCCGGACCTGATGTTCATCATCGACACCAACAAGGAAAAGATCGCGATCGACGAAGCCAAGCGCCTCGGCATCCCGGTCGTTGCCATCATCGACTCGAACTGCGACCCGGACCTGATCGACTATCCGATCCCGGGCAACGACGACGCATCGCGCGCCATCGCTCTTTACTGCGAGCTGATCTCCCGCGCGGCCATCGACGGCATTGCGCGTCAGCAGAGCTCTTCCGGCCGCGATCTCGGCGCATCCTCCGAAGTTCCGGTCGAGCCGGCTCTCGAAGAAGCAGCCGAAGGCTGATGAAAGCTGGCGGATCGAAAGGTCCGCCAAAGCTTGCATGACTGGGAAAGGCCGCTCGCGACTCATCGAAGTTCGGCGGCCTTGCCTGTTTCAGGGCGAGGGCATCAGGCTCTTTGCCAGATAAGTTTCGTTATGACGCGTCTTCATCACGCTGTCATACATACAGGTACATTTCGTGCCTCAATCCGGTGCCGCGCCGCGCTTTGCGGCCCACCGTATGAACCGACAAGAGGAAGCTAATGAGCGAGATTACGGCTGCAATGGTGAAGGAACTGCGCGAAAAGACCGGCGCAGGCATGATGGATTGCAAGAAGGCTCTTGCTGAAACCGGCGGCGACATGGAAGCGGCGATCGACTGGCTGCGCGCCAAGGGCATCGCCAAGGCCGACAAGAAGTCGGGCCGCACCGCTGCCGAAGGCCTCATCGGTGTTTCGAGCCAGGGCACCAAGGCCGTTGTGGTCGAAGTCAATTCCGAAACCGACTTCGTCGCCCGTAACGATGCCTTCCAGGATCTGGTCCGCGGCATCGCCAAGGTTGCCGTCTCCACAAACGGCACCGTCGAGGCCGTTGCGGCTGCGACCTACCCGGCATCCGGCAAGTCCGTTTCCGACACGATCAAGGACGCGATCGCAACGATCGGCGAGAACATGAACCTGCGCCGCTCGGTCGCGCTCTCCGTCGAGGACGGTGTCGTCGCCACCTATATCCACAATGCTGTTTCCGACGGCCTCGGCAAGCTCGGCGTTCTCGTCGCGCTGAAGTCGACCGGCGACAAGGAAGCCCTGAACGCAATCGGCCGCCAGGTCGCCATGCATATCGCTGCGACCGCACCGCTGGCGATCCGCCCCGAGGAAGTCGATGCCGCCGTCGCCGAGCGCGAGCGTAACGTCTTCATCGAGCAGTCGCGCGCTTCCGGCAAGCCGGACAACATCATCGAGAAGATGGTCGATGGCCGCATGCGCAAATTCTTCGAGGAAGTCGCCCTTCTCTCGCAGGCTTTCGTCATCAATCCGGATCTGACCGTCGCAGCCGCCGTCAAGGAAGCTGAAAAGGCCGTCGGCGCGCCGATCGAAGTTGCCGGCATGGCCCGCCTTCTGCTCGGCGAAGGCGTCGAGAAGGAAGAAACCGATTTCGCAGCCGAAGTTGCGGCTGCCGTCAAGGGTTGATCTTCCAGCCATAATTGGGAAAACAACAGGGGCATCGCGTGACAACGCGGTGCCCTTCGTGTATCGGGCATTCACGGCAATTTACGAGGAGCCAAGATGTCTTTAGAGCCTGTCTATAAACGCGTTCTACTCAAGGCTTCCGGCGAAGCGCTCATGGGTAGCCAGGGTTTCGGGATCGATGTTGCGGTGGCGGACCGCATTGCATCCGATATCGCCGAAGCAAGGCATATGGGCGTGGAAGTCGGCGTCGTCGTCGGTGGCGGCAATATTTTCCGCGGTGTCGCGGTCGCGTCCAAGGGCGGTGACCGGGTCACCGGCGACCACATGGGCATGCTCGGCACCATCATCAATGCGCTCGCGCTGGCGACCTCGCTGCGCAAGCTCAACATCGATACCGTGGTGCTTTCGGCCATCTCCATGCCTGAGATCTGCGAGAGCTTTTCGCAGCGCGCGACCCTCTATCACCTGTCGATGGGACGTGTGGTGATCTTTGCCGGCGGCACCGGCAACCCCTTCTTCACCACCGATTCGGCCGCAGCGCTGCGCGCCGCCGAAATGGGCGCGCAAGCGATTTTCAAGGGCACGCAGGTCGACGGCATCTATACCGCCGACCCGAAGAAATATCCCGATGCGACCCGGCTTGACCGCCTGACGCACCAGGAAGTGCTGGACAGGGGGCTTGCGGTGATGGACGTTGCCGCCGTGGCGCTCGCCCGGGAGAATTCCATTCCGATCATCGTCTTCTCGATCCACGAGAAAGGCGGTTTTGCTGAAATCCTGACGGGCGGTGGCCTCAAGACCATCGTCTCCGACAACTGATATAGACTGCGCCGCCTTTGTCAGGCGCAGCCATCGCGACGCGCTTTATACGGGAGCATCGACATGAGTGAAGGTATCGACATCAAGGAACTGAAGCGCCGCATGGACGGCGCGGTTTCCGCATTCAAGAGCGACATCGCATCGCTGCGCACCGGCCGCGCTTCGGCCAACATCCTCGATCCGGTCACGATCGAGGCCTATGGTTCGCGCATGCCGCTGAACCAGGTCGCCAACATCACCGTGCCCGAGCCGCGCATGCTGTCGGTTTCCGTCTGGGACAAGTCGATGGTCAGCGCCGTCGAGCGCGGCATTCGCGAATCCAATCTCGGCCTCAACCCGATCGTCGACGGCCAGAACCTGCGCATTCCGCTGCCCGAACTGAACGAGGAGCGCCGCAAGTCGCTCGTCAAGGTGGCTCATGATTACGCCGAAAAGAGCAAGGTCGCGATTCGCCATGTACGCCGTGACGGCATGGACGGCCTTAAGAAGGCCGAAAAGGATGGCGTAATCGGCCAGGACGAGGGCAGGGCGCAGTCGGAACGTGTACAGAAGATGACCGACGAGACGATTTCCGAAATCGACCGCTTGCTTGGCGAGAAGGAAAAGGAAATCATGCAGGTCTAGTGGATCTGTGCCTTTGCCTGGAAAGACCGGACGGGAAATGTCGGAATCTGTATTTGTGACTGTGCCAGAGCATGTTGCCATCATCATGGACGGCAATGGCCGTTGGGCCAAGCAGCGCGGCCTGCCGCGTACGATGGGCCATCGGAAGGGCGTCGAGGCGGTCCGCGAGACAGTGCGCGCCGCCGGCGCGGCCGGCATAAAATATCTGACCCTCTTTGCCTTCTCCTCGGAGAACTGGCGCAGGCCGGAGGCCGAGGTCTCCGACCTGCTTGGTCTGCTCAAGGCTTTCATCCGCCGTGACCTTGCCGAGCTTCATCGCCAGAATGTGCGGATCAAGGTGATTGGCGACCGCCACAGCCTGCGCAACGACATTCTCGGCCTGCTGCTCGAGGCGGAGGAAACGACCAAGGACAATACGGCGCTGACGCTGGTCATCGCTTTCAATTACGGCTCGCGCGACGAGATCTCGCGGGCTGTGGTCAGCCTGGCGAGAGACGTCGAGGCCGGCCGCCTGAGGGCGCAGGATATCACGCCATCGCTGATCAACGCCCGTCTCGATACGGCCGGTATCCCCGATCCGGACCTCATCATCCGCACCAGCGGCGAGGAGCGGCTTTCCAACTTCCTCCTCTGGCAGGCCGCCTATTCGGAATTCATCTTCGTTCCGGAGTATTGGCCGGATTTCAGCCCCGAGATCTTCCGCTCGGCGCTGGAGAAATTCGCCTCCCGCGACCGGCGCTTCGGCGGCCTGTCGTCGCAGGCAGCCGCGGTCGGCACCTGATGCAGCAGGAATTGAAGCTTCGCATCGTTTCAGGCCTGATTCTTGCGGTGATCGTTCTTGCCGCCACATGGTACGGCGGGTTTGCCTTCCGCATCCTGGCGGCCGTGATCGGCCTGCTGATCTATTATGAATGGTCGACAATAACCGGCGTCGCGCGTGATTGGGTCGCCAATGCCGTCGGCTGGATCGGCCAGGCGGCGATTGCTTTCCTCGTGCTTGTCGGCAATTTCGAATTCGCCGCCGGTATGCTGGCCGGCGTCACCGCCGTCGGCATAGCGCTGATCATCCTGCACGGCACCAGCCGATGGTTGCCCGTGGGCCTGTTTTATGCCGGTGCCACGGGCCTCGCGCTCGCCGCGATCAGAAGCGATGACCGGCCCGGCCTTTATGCCATGCTCTTCGTCTTTGCCGTCGTCTGGGCAACCGACATCCTTGCTTATTTCGTCGGCAGGGCGCTTGGCGGGCCGAAGCTTGCCCCTTCGATCTCGCCTGGAAAGACATGGTCGGGGGCAATCGGCGGTGCCGTTTCGGCGGTCGTAGCCGGCGTCGTTCTTATCCACTTTCTCCTTCCAGGCACGGTAATCATCGCTGCCGTCGCAGCCCTCGTTCTCTCGGTTTGCAGCCAGTCGGGAGATCTGTTCGAATCGTTCATCAAGCGGAAATTCGGCGTCAAGGATTCAAGCCGTCTCATTCCTGGTCATGGCGGCGTCATGGACCGTGTCGACGGACTGATTTTCGCCTGTTTTTCGGCGTTCTTGCTAGCTGGATTATTTTCCCTGATAAAGGGGACTGCGATGACGTCGCTCGGCGCGGCCTTGTTCGGCCTTTGATGACGCGGCAGCCTGACGGAAGGAACTGATAGAAGTGATGGCCGATATATACGCATTCCTGATGGGGAATATCGTCACCTTCATCCTCGTGCTCTCGCTGCTCGTCTTCGTGCACGAGATGGGCCACTACCTCGTCGGACGCTGGAGCGGCATCCGCATCCTTGCCTTCTCAGTCGGTTTCGGTCCGGAGATATTCGGCTTCACCGACCGCCATGGAACGCGTTGGAAGATCTCGGTGATCCCGCTTGGCGGTTACGTCCGTTTCTTCGGAGACGAGGACGCCTCGAGCAAGCCCGACAGCGACAAGATCGCGGCCATGTCCGAAGAGGACAGGGCGCGCTCCTTTGCCGGAGCAAAATTGTGGAAACGTGCAGCAACGGTCGCAGCTGGCCCGATCGCCAATTTCCTGCTGGCCATCGCTATTTTCACCCTTCTTTTCTCGGTCTACGGCCGCTCGGTCGCCGATCCCGTCGTTTCCGAAGTTAAGCCGGAGGGCGTGGCGGCTGCCGCCGGCATCCTCCCCGGCGATCTGCTGGTCGCCATCGACGGCGGCAAGGTCGAGACCTTCGACGATGTGCGCCGCTATGTCGCCATCCGCCCGAGTCAGGAGATCGTCGTCACCATCGAGCGCGGCGGCCAGAAGCTGGATTTGCCGATGGTGCCGCAGCGCGTCGACATGACCGACCAGTTCGGCAACAAGATCGAGGTCGGCCAGATCGGCATCGTGACCAGCAAGGAGGTCGGCAATTTCCGCCTGCAGACCTACACACCGCTCCAGGCGCTGCGCGAAAGTGTGATCGAGACCCGGGATATCGTCACCGGCACCTTCAAATATATCGGCAATATTTTCCGCGGAACGATGCGGGCCGATCAACTAGGCGGCCCGATCCGTGTGGCGCAAGCTTCGGGCCAGATGGCGAAGCTTGGAATAGGGGCAGTGTTGCAGCTTGCTGCCATGCTTTCAGTTTCGATAGGATTGCTTAACCTGATGCCGGTTCCGGTACTTGATGGCGGCCACCTGATGTTCTATGCGGTGGAAGCGGTCAGAGGAAAACCGCTGGGCGCCAAGACCCAGGAAATCGCATTTCGCATTGGCTTGGCCATGATACTGACATTGATGGTTTTCACGACCTGGAACGACATTGGCGCGAGCTAAGGGTAAACGCGCGAAGCAGGGGAATTACTATTTATTTACGATGTTTCAAGGCTGTAGTGGCGAATGGGTCACGCTTCGAAATGAAGTAAACAGAAATTAACGACCTCCCTTGCTTGTATGTCAAAAGCGGGTAAAACGACACACGTGACCGGAATCGGGTTTTCCTGAGGCCGGGGACGAGGGAAAAAAAGGTAATAGGTGAAATGAAGGCTGGTTCAAAGTTTTTGAACGCAGTATCGGCGGTTGCGCTGTCTGCTAGTGTTGTTGCTTCGGGCGCAGGTGCTTTGACGTTCGTTTCCGCTACCGCCGCCGAGGCCGCGGTCATCCAGCGCATTGATGTGCGCGGCGCAAGCCGCGTCGGCGCGGAAGCGGTCCGGTCGAACCTCACCATCGCTCCCGGAAAGAGCTTTTCGAACACCGATATCGATGAATCGGTCAAGCAGCTCTACGGGACGGGTTACTTCTCCGACGTGAAGATCTCAGTCTCCGGAAGCACGCTTGTCGTCAACGTCCAGGAAGCCCAGCTCGTCAACCAGGTCGTCTTCAACGGAAATCGCAAGATCAAGGATGACAAGCTCGCGACCATCGTCCAGACGCATGCCGCAGGCCCCTACAGCGACACCCAGATCCAGTCCGACATCCAGTCGATCAAAGAAGCTTACGCCGCCACCGGCCGCAGCGAAGTCGAAGTCACGACGCAGGTGGTGCCGCTCGGCGAAGGCCGCGTGAACCTTGCCTTCGTCATCAACGAAGGCGATCGCACCAAGATCGATTCGATCAATTTCGTCGGCAACAATGCCTACAGCGCCGGCCGCCTGGCTGCTGTCATCAACACCAAGCGTTCGAACTTCCTGTCGTTCCTGACCCGCAAGGACGTCTATAACGAAGACAAGCTGCATGCCGACGAAGAAGCGCTGCGCCAGTTCTATTACAATCGCGGCTATGCCGACATGCGCATCGTCTCTTCCGATGCCACCTTCGACGATGCGACCAACAAATACACGCTCACCTTCAACATCGAGGAAGGCCAGCGTTACGACTTCGGGCCGGTGACCGTCCAGTCGACCGTCGAAGGCGTCGGTTCCGAGCAGTTGCAGCCGCTCGTGCGCACCCATGAAGGTCATGTCTACAACGCCAAGGAAGTGCAGAAGTCGATCGAGGCGATCTCCGATCAGGTCGCGTCTGCCGGTTATCCTTTTGCGCGCGTCACGCCGCGCGGTAACCGCGACCTCAACAACAATACGATCGGTGTCGAATATCTGGTCGACCAGGGCGAGCGCGCCTATGTCGAGCGTATCGAAATCCGCGGCAACAGCCGCACGCGCGACTACGTCATCCGCCGCGAATTCGATATGAGCGAAGGCGACGCCTTCAACCAGCAGATGATCACCAAGGCCAAGCGCCGCCTCGAAGCGCTCGGTTACTTCTCGTCCGTCAACATTTCAACCCAGCCGGGCAGCTCGCCGGATCGTGTCGTGGTGGTCGTCGACGTGCAGGATCAGTCGACAGGTTCGTTCGGTGTCGGCGCCGGTTATGCCGCCGGCGGTGACGGCCTGCTGCTTGAAGCGTCCATCGAAGAAAAGAACTTCCTCGGCCGCGGTCAGTATATCCGCATCTCGGCCGGCGGCGGTCAGGAAGGTTCGCGCGCCTACGGCGTCAGCTTCACCGAGCCCTATTTCCTCGGTTATCGTCTGGCCGCAGGCTTCGACGTCAACCACAGCGAGACGTCGAGCAACGACAACTACGACTATGAGGAAACCAGCGTCGTTCTGCGCGTCACCGCGCCGATCACCGAAGACCTGGCGACGACTTTCCGCTATAACTACAAGCAGATGAAGTATGACGCGGACAGCAGCGATCTTTCCGATCTGTCAGCTCCGTATCAGCACCTCGTTGAAGACAGCCCGTGGACGCGCTCTTCGATCTCGCAGACGCTGACCTATAACACGCTTGATGACACCGTCCTGCCACGTGAAGGCATCTATGCGACGGCGACGCAGGAACTGGCTGGCCTCGGCGGCGACTCGCAGTTCTATAAGATCTACGGCAAGGCCCGTTATTACCGTCTGCTCGCTGACGATGCCGATATCATCGGCTCGGTTTCTGCTTCGGCGGGTTATGTCATCGGCCTCGGCGACCATCTGAATGTCTTCGATCAGTTCACCCTGACCAACGGCGATATTCGTGGCTTTGAAAACAAGGGCATCGGCCCGCGCGTTTCCGGCACCAACGATGATCCTCTGGGTGGTACGACGTATTTCACCGCATCGGCCGAAGCGACCTTCCCGATGCCGGGCTTCCCGCGTGACTTTAACCTGCGCGGCGCGGTCTTCGCCGATGCCGGCACGCTGTTCGGCAATGACGTTGACCTGAGGGGCGACGGCATTGATGGTGAAGACGCCTCTCTGCGCGCTTCCGTCGGCGTCGGTGTCGTCTGGCAGTCTCCCTTCGGTTCATTACGCCTGGATTACGCGATCCCGGTTCTCAAGGAAGACTTCGACAAGACGCAGAACTTCAAGTTTGGCATCAACAACCAATTCTGATATCGGCAGTCCGGAACTGTAAGACTCAATTCCGTTCTGGAGCATTGCCGATGGAGCAAAACGTTTTTTTTCTGCCCCATGAAGGTCTGAAGCTCGCTGAGCTGGCAGAGTTTCTTGGGGCGGAACTTCCCAATTCCGACCATGCCGACATCGTCGTCCGATCCGTGGCCCCAATCAACCGGGCGCGGGCGGGTGATGTCTGTTATATCCTGTCGCGTCGCAGCCGCGATGAGCTGGCGACATGCGAAGCCTCGGCGGTGATCTGCGACAAGGCGCTGGCCGATCTCGTCCCCCCGCATATCCCCATCATCCTGTCGTCCAATCCGCACGCGGCCTTTGCGATGGCAGGCGGACTGTTTTACCCGGCAGCATTGCGTCCGGTCGCCATTTCGCCGGGTGAAAGCGAGATTGCGCCGAGCGCGGTGATCGATCCGAGCGCCAGGCTGGAAAAAGGTGTGATCGTCGAGCCCCTGGCGGTTATCGGCGCGCATGCCGAAATCGGCGAAGGCACGCGCATCGGCGCCCACAGTGTCATAGGCCCGAATGTCAAGATCGGCCGCGATTGTTCGATTGCAGCCGGCGCCAGCATTCTCTGCGCGCTGATCGGCAACGGCGTCATCATCCATAACGGCGTCCGCATCGGTCAGGATGGTTTCGGCTATGCGCCCGGTCCGCGCGGCATGATCAAGATCGTCCAGATCGGCCGGGTGATCATCCAGGACAACGTCGAGATCGGGGCCAATACCACGATCGACCGCGGCGCCATGGACGATACGGTGATCGGTGAGGGGACCAAGATCGACAACCAGGTCCAGATCGGCCACAACGTCCAGATGGGCCGCCATTGCGCCATTGTCGCGCAGGTCGGCATCGCGGGCAGCACGAAGATCGGCAATGGCGTGCAGATCGGCGGCCAGGCCGGCATCAAGGGGCATGTAACGATCGGCGACGGCGTGCAGATCGCGGCCAAAAGCGGTATCATGACCGATCTTGCCGCCGGCGGGCAATATGGCGGTGTACCGGCCCGTCCGCTAAAAGACTATCTGAGAGAGGCCGCACAACAAGTGTCGAAGTCCAAGTTGCGCGGTCGGAACCCTGGAGGCAAGGAAAATGACTGAAGAAGCCACGACAACGCTTTCTTCGGCGGACATCATCGAGATCATGAAGCTGCTGCCGCATCGTTACCCCTTCCTCATGGTCGACAAGATCATCCAGATCGACGGCGACAACTCGGCGATCGGCATCAAGAATGTCACGGTGAACGAACCGCATTTTACCGGCCATTTTCCGGAAGCTCCGATCATGCCGGGCGTGCTTTTGATCGAGGGCATGGCGCAGACCGCGGGTGCGATCTGTGCCAAGAAGGAAGGCCAGCCCGGCAACCTCGTCTACTTCATGACCATCGAGAATGCCCGTTTCCGCAAGCCTGTCGTTCCTGGAGACCGCGTCGAATTCCATGTCGCCAAGCACAAGCAGCGCGGCAATATCTGGAAATTCCATTGCGACGCCAAGGTTGACGGCGCCCTGGTCGCCGAAGCCGATATCGGCGCAATGATCGTTCGTAAGGAACAGGCATGAGCACTATTGCCGAAAGCGCCCGCATTCATCCGATGGCTGTCGTCGAAGACGGGGCTGTGATCGGTGAGGGCGTCAAGATCGGTCCCTTCTGCCATGTCGGGCCGCACGTCGTCCTGCATGAAAATGTCGAGCTCTTGTCGCATGCTATTGTCACCGGCCGCACCGTGATCGGCAAGGGCACGCGCATCTTTCCGATGGCCGTCATCGGCGGCGATCCGCAGAGCGTGCATCACGGCGGCGAGGAGACGACGCTTTCGGTTGGCGCCAACTGCACGATGCGCGAAGGTGTGACGATGAACACCGGCACGGCCGATTTCGGCGGCCAGACGATCGTCGGCGACAACAACCTCTTCCTTGCCAATTCCCATGTCGCGCATGACTGCAAGGTCGGCAATCACGTGATCATGTCGAACAATGTCATGCTCGCCGGCCATGTCGTCATCGAGGATCGCGTCATTCTGGGCGGCGGCTCGGCCGTTCACCAATTCACCCGTGTCGGCCGTCAGGCCTTCGTCGGCGGGCTTTCGGCAGTGAGTTACGATGTCATTCCCTACGGTATGCTGAACGGCAATCCCGGTCTGCTGAGCGGCCTGAATGTCGTCGGCATGACCCGCGCCGGCGTCGACCGCGCCGTCATCCACAGGGTACGCCGCGCCTATAAGTCGATCTTCGAAGGAACGGGCTCCGTCCGCGAAAACGCCGCCGCCATCCGCGACGAATATGCCGATTGCGAGCAGGCGGTCCAGATCCTCGATTTCATCGCCGCCGACAGCGATCGCGCTCTGTCCTCGCCGACCCGGGGGCAGAAGGGCTGATCCGTGGCTTTATCAGGCGACACCGCTGCGGGCCGGCTGGCGATCATTGCCGGCGGCGGTCTTCTGCCTTCTTATGTCGCCGAAGCCGCGCGTGCGGCGGGTGAAAATCCCGTCATCGTCGCCCTGAAGGATGAAAGCGACCGGCGCTGGGAAGACTATGATCACGCCGTCATCGGCATCGGCGATTTCGCAGCTCTTGATGGGTTGCTCAGCCGTTATGGTGTCGGCCGTGTCGTGATGTCGGGCAGCGTCGCCCGCCGACCGGAATGGCGCGAGGTGCGTCCGACACTGCGCATTCTGATGAAAGTGCCGGCCGCCATCCGCACACTGCTCTCCGGCGGCGACGACACGGTTCTGCAGATGGTGATCCGGCTGATTGAGGGGAACGGCCGCCGGGTTGTCGGCGCCCATGAAATTGCTCCGGATCTGCTTGCCTCTGTTGGTGCGCTTGGCGCGACGACGCCTAGTGAGGAAGACCGGCGCGATATCCGCCGCGCCGCCGAAGCCGCGGACATGCTCGGTCGGCTGGATGTCGGGCAGGGTGCTATCAGCATCGGCGGCCGTGTCGTGGCACTCGAGGGGCTCGAGGGTACGGATGAGATGCTGGACCGTGTCGCGGGTCTCAGAGCCGCCGGGCGCATCTCGCCGCGGCGCCGCGGCGCGCTCGTCAAGCTCTGCAAGCCGCAGCAGGATATCCGCGCCGACCTGCCGGCGATCGGCGTTTCCACGATCCTGAACGCAAAAAAAGCCGGTCTCGGCGGCATCGCGGTAGAGGCCGGCCGCTCGCTGGTGCTCGATCGCGCCGCCGTCATCAAGGCCGCCGATGAGGCAGGGCTTTTCGTCTGCGGCATCGATCGCGGGCTGCCGGCATGGGGGCTCGAATGAACGGGGCGCCGCTGAAGATCGCCGTCATTGCCGGCGAGGTATCGGGTGATCTGCTCGGCGCCGATCTCGTCGCCGCCCTGAAGCGGGTCCACACCGGGCCGGTGGAACTTGTCGGCGTCGGCGGCGAGGGGCTGCAGGCCGAGGGCTTGCGATCCCTGTTCGATTTCTCCGAGTTGTCGATCATGGGCATCACCCAGGTGCTGAGCCGGCTGCCGAAGCTGTATACGCTGATCCGCCAGACGACCGCTGCCATCGTCGCTGCAAGGCCCGACATTCTCCTCATCATCGACAGCCCGGATTTCACCCATCGCGTCGCAAAGCGCGTCCGCACCGCGCTGCCCGATCTGCCTGTCGTCAATTACGTCTGTCCGAGCGTCTGGGCCTGGAAAGAATATCGCGCCACGCGCATGCTCGCCTATGTCGATCATGTGCTCGCCGTCCTGCCCTTCGAACCGGCGGCGATGCAGCGCCTTGGCGGGCCGGCAACCACCTATGTCGGCCATCGCCTGACCGCCGACCCGGCGCTCTTGGAGACCCGGCGCCGGCGCGCCGACAGGCAGCCCGGCAACGACGCGATCCTGCTTCTGCCCGGCTCACGCTCCTCGGAAATCCAGAAGCTCCTGCCCCATTTCGAGGTGGCGGCAAGCGAACTTGTCGCCCGCAATGGGCCGACGCGCTTTGTTCTGCCGACGGTGACGCACAGGCAAGCGCTTGTCCGCCAACTGACGGCGGGATGGGCGGTCAAGCCGGAGATCGTTGTCGGCGCTGAAGCTAAATGGAAGGCATTCGCTGAAGCCGATGCGGCGATGGCGGCATCGGGAACCGTCATTCTTGAACTGGCGCTTGCCGATGTTCCTGTCGTCTCCGCCTACAAGGTCGACTGGATCATGCGTCTGCTGACGTCAAGCATCAAGACTTGGACTGGCGCACTGCCGAACCTGATTGCCGATTACGCCGTCGTCCCGGAATATCTGAACGACGTCGTTCGCGGGGCAAGCCTCGCCCGCTGGATGGAAAGGCTGTCGGCTGACACCTACCAGCTTAAGGCGATGAAGGAAGGCTATGATCTCATCTGGCAGCGCATGCAGACGGAAAAACCACCAGGCGAACATGCCGCCGAAATCCTGCTCGACGTGCTGGACAAGAAAAAACCCGGTCGTCTCTGACCGGGTTTTCTCCTTTTCGGGCCGATATGTTGGCCGAAGCGATCAGCGCTTCGAAACCGGGATGTAGTCGCGCTTCGGTTCGCCGACATAGAGCTGGCGCGGGCGGCCGATGCGCTGCTCCGGATCCTCGATCATCTCGTTCCACTGGGCGATCCAGCCGACGGTGCGGGCAAGCGCGAAGAGCACGGTGAACATGGTCGTGGGGAAGCCCAGCGCCTTCAGCGTGATGCCGGAATAGAAGTCGATGTTCGGATAGAGCTTCTTTTCGATGAAATATTCGTCGGTGAGCGCGATGCGCTCCAGCTCCATCGCCACCTCGAGCAACGGATCATCCTTGATGCCGAGTTCGCCGAGCACTTCATGCGTCGTCTTCTGCATGATCTTGGCACGCGGATCGTAGTTCTTGTAGACGCGGTGACCGAAGCCCATCAGGCGGAACGGATCGTTCTTGTCCTTGGCGCGGGCAATATATTCCGGAATGTGGTCGACCGAGCCGATCTCATTCAGCATGTTGAGCGCTGCTTCGTTGGCGCCGCCATGGGCCGGGCCCCAGAGGCAGGCGATGCCGGCCGCGATGCAGGCGAACGGGTTGGCGCCCGACGAGCCGGCGAGACGGACGGTCGAGGTCGAGGCGTTCTGTTCATGATCGGCATGCAGGATGAAGATGCGGTCCATGGCGCGGGCGAGCACCGGATTGACCACGTATTCTTCGCAAGGCACAGCAAAGCACATGCGCAGGAAGTTAGAGGCGTAGTCGAGATCGTTCTTCGGATAAACGAAAGGCTGGCCGATATGGTACTTGTAGGCCATCGCGGCAAGCGTCGGCATCTTGGCGATCATACGCAGGCTGGCGACCATGCGCTGGTGCGGATCGGTGATGTCGGTGGAGTCGTGATAGAAAGCCGACAGGGCGCCGACGCAGCCGCACATGACGGCCATCGGATGCGCATCGCGGCGGAAGCCGGTGAAGAAGCGGCTCATCTGCTCGTGCACCATGGTATGGTGCGTAACGCGATAATCGAAATCCTTCTTCTGCGCGGTGGTCGGCAGTTCACCGTAGAGAAGCAGGTAGCACACTTCGAGGAAGTCGCCATGCTCGGCCAGCTGCTCGATCGGATAGCCGCGGTGCAGCAGCACACCTTCGTCGCCGTCGATGTAGGTGATCTTGGATTCACAAGATGCGGTCGAGGTAAAACCCGGATCGTAAGTGAAGGAAGCGGTGTTCTTATAGAGAGCACCGATATCGATGACGCTCGGGCCGATCGTGCCGCTCTTGACGGCTAGGTCGACAGATTTGTCACCGATTTTTATTGTAGCGCTTTGATCCGTCATACTGATCCTCCGAAATGGCGGTGGCGCCATAAAAGCGCCATAGGGGTTAAGCGTCCTCACCGATAGCTATATGATCGCGAAGCTAATGCCAAGTTACCGTGACGGCATTTTGTGCATTGCGGCATCACCTTTTAGGCACTGCAGCGATGAGCTGCGCGCATACCGGAAGCCAATGATTCGACTGCTCTTTTGGCGGTGGCGATTTTCCCTCATATTTCAATCGATTATTCTTGCTCGTTTTGATTGAAGGTTGCATTCTGCCCGCAGGCGCGGGTGATCTTGGGCGGGGCATGGAGGAATTGACGACAGTCGAATTGCGGCCGGAAGCGGGCGCCGGCCTGGCCGATTCCCCAGGTTTTGCCGCGCCCGCGGTGGTGAAACGGTCGGCAAGGACCCAGTCCGCGATGCCGTTGCGCCACCGGCTGCCGGCCGCGGCCTCGCAATCGCTGCGTGCCGGAATCCGCATGCTGGGCGAGGAGGCCGACCATGGCCGACTGCTGCTGTTCTCGCCGGTCTTCCTCGGCGCCGGGGCGGCCTTCTGGTTTCTCGCGCCATGGGATTTTCCCCTCGTCGCGTCGCTTCTCTGCCTGGCGATGCCGGCGGTCGTGGTTCTCGTCGCCGGCCCCAGCCGGCCGGTGCTGCAGGCCAGCTTCCTGGCGTTGGCGCTTTTCGCCTGCGGCATGCTCTCAGCACAATTCGAGAGCTGGAGGGCTTCGACCGTGATCCTCGATTCATCCGTGACGACGACGGTGACCGGCCGTGTCGAACGGCGGGAAGGCGATGGACGTGGGCGTTGGCGCTACATCCTTGCCGTCACCGGCACGGAGGCGCCGGAGCTGAAGCGGCGGCCGGGGCGCATCACCGCGATCGTCCGCGGCGCCGATACGCCTTTCGAGATCGGTGACATCATCACCGGCAGGGCGCGGCTGACGCCTCCGGCAGGCCCAGCGCTGCCTGAACTCAACGATTTCTCCTTCAGTGCCTATTTCGACGGCATCGGTGCCAACGGCTTCTTCTATGGCGCTCCGGAGAGGGATTTGGGGGCGGGCCCGCAGGGTGCAATGTCGACGTCGGAAGCAATGCTCGAATGGCTTTACCGGCTGCGCAGCGGTATCGGCGATCGCATTCGATCGATCCTGCCCGGCGATACGGGCGCTTTTGCCGCTGCTCTGGTGACCGACGAGCGGCGCGCCATCTCGAATGCGACGACGGAGGCGCTGCGCCAGTCCGGCCTTGCTCATATCGTCGCGATCTCGGGCCTCAACATGGCGTTGTCGGCCGGCATCTTCTTCGTCGGCTTCCGGATGCTGCTCAGCCTCTTTCCAGGTGCTGCCCAGGCCTATCCGACCAAGAAGATCGCCGCAGCAGGCGCGCTCATCGCCGTCACCGCTTACTACCTGATCTCCGGCTTCGGGGTCTCGGCTGAACGCGCCTTTATCATGATGGCCATCATGCTGATTGCCGTCTTCTTCGATCGGCCGTCGATCAGCCTGCGCAATGTCGTGCTCTCGGCCCTCGTCATCATCGCCATTTCGCCCTCCGAAGTCCTGGGCCCGAGCTTCCAGATGTCCTTTGCCGCGACATTGGCGCTGGTATCGGGTTATCAGTTGTGGAAGGAGCGGCGCATTCGCGAAAACGCTTTGCTGAGGCTGCCGGTCTTCCGGCCGCTCGTTGCGGTCGCCGGTTTCTTCGGCGGCGTCTTCCTGACTTCGCTGATCGGCGGTTTTTCCACGGCGCTGTTTTCGATCGAACATTTTCATCGCCTGACCGCTTACGGCCTGCCGGCAAACCTCGCGACGATGCCGATCATCTCCTTCATCGTGATGCCGGCCGGGCTGCTGGCGATGTTGCTCATGCCGTTCGGTCTGGACGCTCCGCTCTGGAAGGTGGTCGGCTTCGGCCTTGATCTGGTGATCGCGGTCGCCAAGACAGTGTCCGGCTGGGGCGGCGATATCGGCGTCGGCCGCTTGCCCGCCTGGTATTTCGCCATCGCCGTGGCAGGCTTCCTGCTGCTGACGCTGCTCCGCACCCGGCTGCGCCATGCCGGCTCAGCAATCCTCGCCGTTTCGACCTTCATTCTGTTGATTCTGCCGGTTTCCCGGCCGCCGGATCTGGTGATTTCGGAGGATGGCGGTCTGGTCGCGCTCGTCGAGACCGCGGCAATGGCTTCCAATCGTGAAAACCCGCCGGATTTCATCTTCGACCAGTGGCAAAGAGCGCTGGTCCTGCCGACGCATCACCCGCCGAAGATGCTGGGTGGCCCCGCTATCCCGCCGGAGGGGGAAGACCGACGCGTCAGGCTTTCCCGCGAGCAACAGAATGAAGCAAGGACAGCGATGCGGGGGGCCGCCGCGGGCGGTGAAACAAACCGCTTCTCCTGCGTCAAAAAGGCCTGGTGCATATCAAGGCTTGGCAATGGCCGTGTGGTAAGCATCATCGACAATGCCGCTTATCTCGGCCCGGCCTGCGATGCAGCCGATATCGTCGTGACGCCGGTCCGCCTGCGTTTCAACAGCTGCCGCTCAGGCGCGACGCTCTTCACCGGTGAGACGCTGCGCAAGACCGGTTCCCTCGAGCTGCGCTTCGCAGATACCGGCCTGGAGGTCGCAACCGCATTCGAAACGCTGTCGCGGCCATGGATGCGCCAGCGCGCCTATGACTGGCGCAGCAACAGTTTTACCGAATCCGGCCTGTCCAGTGTCAGTGATAGCGGCGAATGAGGCCGACGAGCTTGCCCTGCACCTTGACGCGGTCGGGCCCAAAGATCCGGGTCTCGTAAGCCGGGTTGGCCGCCTCAAGCGCGATCGAGGCGCCCTTGCGGCGGAAGCGCTTCAGCGTCGCTTCCTCGTCATCGACGAGGGCAACGACGATGTCGCCGGGGCTTGCGGTGCTGCCGTTGCGGATGATCACCGTGTCGCCGTCGAAGATGCCGGCGTCGATCATCGAATCGCCCTTCACCTCCAGCGCATAATGTTCACCGGAGCCGAGCATGTCGGCGGGAACGACGATGTCGTGGGTATTGTTCTGGATTGCCGAGATCGGAACACCGGCAGCGATTCGGCCCATGACCGGCACCGAGACCGAGTTGCCGTTGTCGGCGACGGGTTTTACAGGCGCGGGGGCGGCGACCGGCTGGGGCTTGCCGAGGCTGCCCTCGATGACGCTCGGCGAAAAGCCGCGCCGGGGCTGGATGCTGGGACTATAGGCTTCGGGAAGCTTGATGACCTCGAGCGCCCTGGCGCGGTTCGGTAGGCGGCGAATGAAACCGCGTTCTTCGAGCGCTGTAATCAGGCGATGAATGCCGGATTTGGAGGCCAGATCCAGGGCATCCTTCATCTCGTCGAAAGATGGCGGAACGCCGGATTCCTTCATGCGCTCATGAATGAAAAGGAGAAGCTCCTGTTGTTTGCGCGTGAGCATCGGCGTGTGACCCCTGATTGAAACAAATCCAGAACAGACACTATATGTTCCATATGTGTTCTGCAAGTAGCTAAATTTCCGTAAAACTTGCCGCCAACTCTTTGAGATTTTTATTTTCATTCGCCGGATTGGCACACATGTCTTGCATTGGGGGTGGTGCTGTCGCACATCTCTTATCGTTTGAGGGAGGGATATGATGAACGAGCGTTCCGCCAAACCGCACCCGCTGGATCATGTCGTGCTGCCCGTCGTCAATATCGATCTGGCCCGCGAGCGGCTCGGCAAGCTCGGCTTCACGGTTGCCGCCGATGCCCGCCATCCCTTCGGAACGGAGAATGCCTGTGTCTTCTTCGCCGACAAGACCTATCTGGAGCCGCTCGGTATCGCCAGCGTCGAGGAGAGCGAGGCCTCGGCGCGGCAAGGGAATGTCTTCACCGCCCGCAACCGGGCCTTCCGCTTCCGTTGCGGCGATGAGGGGCTTTCGGCGGTGGTTTTCGGCACCGAGGATGCCGGCCACGATCATCGGCACTTCGCTGCCGGCGGATCGAGCGCCGGCGAGATGCTGGAGTTCAGCCGGCCAATGAAGATGCCGGACGGTTCCGAAAGCGTCGGCAGCTTCAAACTGGCCTTTGCAGCGGATCTGCGTGCGCCGGACTTCTTTCTCTTTACCTGCCAGCGCATCAATCCATTGCCCGCCGACCGCGGCGCGCTGGAGACACATGCCAATGGCGTGACCGGCATCGCCGAGATCGCGCTGTGCGCGCCTGATGCCGCCGCCTACGCCGGTTTCGTCAGCCTTGCCATGGCGCAGTCGGCGGTCGAGAAAACCGGTTTCGGCGTCAATATCGCGGCGCCGAATGCGAAAATCAGCCTGATGACGCCGGAGGGGCTGGAGGCCTATTTCGAGGTTGCCGTCTTATCCGCCGACCGCGGCCTGCGCGGCCGGGCCATCCTCTTCACCGTCGCCGATCTTGCCGTGACAGAAGCGCATTTGGCTGCTAACGGAGTGACCTACACGCGCAAGAACAATCGCATTCTGGTGAAGCCGGCGCCCGGGCAGGGCACGCTTTTCGCCTTCGAGGAAAGATGATGAGCACTGATACGAATTCGGAAGTCAGGATCGGCGAGGGCGCAGGCCAGGTCACCTTTTCCAATACCGGCCGCCTGTCGCTGATTGCCGGCCCCTGCCAGATGGAGAGCCGCGACCACGCTTTCATGGTTGCCGGCACGCTCAAGGAGCTCTGCGCCAAGCTCGGCATCGGCCTCGTCTACAAGAGCTCCTTCGACAAGGCGAACCGCACCTCGCTGTCGGCCGAGCGCGGCATCGGGCTTGAAAAAGGCATGCAGGTCTTCGCCGATCTCAAGAAGGAATTCGGCTTTCCGGTTCTCACCGACGTTCATACCGCCGAGCAATGCGCCGAAGTGGCAAGGGTGGTCGATGTCCTGCAGATCCCGGCCTTCCTCTGCCGTCAGACCGACCTTCTGATCGCCGCCGCCGAGACCGGCCGTGCCGTCAATGTCAAGAAGGGCCAGTTCCTCGCCCCCTGGGACATGAAGAACGTCCTGAAGAAGCTCAACGCCAGCGGCAATCCTAACGTGCTGCTCTGCGAACGCGGCGCCTCCTTCGGCTACAACACGCTGGTTTCCGACATGCGCTCGCTGCCTATCATGGCTTCGATGGGCGCGCCCGTTATCTTCGATGCGACCCATTCCGTGGCGCAGCCGGGCGGGCAGGGCGATTCCTCCGGCGGTCAGCGGGAATTCGTGGAAACGCTGGCGCGCGCAGCGGTGGCGACCGGCATTGCCGGCGTCTTCGTCGAAACCCACCAGGACCCCGACAACGCACCGTCCGACGGCCCGAACATGGTCTATTTGAAGGACATGCCGCGGCTTCTGGAAAAGCTGCTGGCCTTTGACGCTGTCGCCAAGGGCTGACAGTCAAAAGCCTGACATGTTCGTGCTATAGCGACGATCGGACATGCAGGTCGAGGGTGCCGCAATGTGCCATTGTAATTTGCACGCCTTCGATTATGACAGGCTTCGAACGATTGATCACCCACCGAGCAGGAAGAACCCATGACTGCAATCACCGATATCATCGCCCGCGAGATTCTCGATAGCCGTGGCAACCCCACCGTCGAAGTCGATGTCTATCTCGAAGACGGCAGCATGGGCCGCGCGGCCGTTCCCTCGGGCGCTTCGACCGGCGCCCATGAGGCGGTCGAGCTGCGCGACGGCGGCAAGCGCTACCTCGGCAAGGGCGTGCAGAAAGCGGTCGATGCGGCCAATACCGAGATCTTCGACGCGATCGGCGGCATCGATGCCGAAAACCAGATCCAGATCGACAACATCATGATCGAGCTCGACGGCACGCCGAACAAGTCGCGCCTCGGCGCCAACGCTATCCTCGGTGTGTCGCTGGCCGTCGCTAAGGCTGCTGCCCAAGCCTCCGGCCTGCCGCTCTATCGCTACGTCGGCGGCGCTTCCGCGAGCCTGCTTCCGGTGCCGATGATGAACATCATCAACGGCGGCGCCCATGCCGACAATCCGATCGATTTCCAGGAATTCATGATCCTGCCGGTCGGCGCCGATACGATCGCCGAAGCCGTGCGTATGGGTTCGGAAGTCTTCCACACGCTCCGCAAGGAACTGGCCGCCCAGGGCCACAACACCAATGTCGGCGATGAAGGCGGTTTCGCACCGGGCCTGAAGAGCGCTTCGGAAGCCCTCGACTTCATCGTCAAGTCGGTCGAGAAAGCCGGCTACAGGCCGGGTGAGGACATCTACCTCGGTCTCGATTGCGCCTCGACGGAGTTCTTCAAGGACGGCAAATACGTCCTCGAAGGTGAAGGCCGCACGCTCGAATCGGGCGCCATGGCCGAATATCTGGCCGAACTTGCCGCCAAGTACCCGATCATCTCGATCGAGGACGGCATGGCTGAAGACGACTGGGACGGCTGGAAGACGCTGACCGACCTCACAGGCAAGAAGACCCAGCTCGTCGGCGACGATCTCTTCGTCACCAACTCCGCCCGTCTTCGCGACGGCATCCGCATGGGTGTCGCCAACTCGATCCTCGTCAAGGTCAACCAGATCGGTTCGCTGACGGAAACGCTCGACGCCGTCAACACGGCGCATAAGGCTGCCTACACAGCCGTCATGTCGCACCGCTCCGGCGAAACCGAAGATTCGACCATCGCCGATCTCGCTGTCGCCACCAACTGCGGCCAGATCAAGACCGGCTCGCTGTCCCGTTCGGACCGTCTTGCCAAGTACAACCAACTGATCCGCATCGAGGAAGGCCTCGGCCCCCAGGCCCAGTATGCCGGCCGCTCGATCATTCGCGGCTGATCGAATCTGCTTTCGATAATTTGACCCGCGCCCTCCCGGCGCGGGTTTTTTGTTGGCCGTTTTTACGGTCAACGAACGGTTAATCTCTGGGCGTTATGCTGAACGAATTGGTAATGCGTTCAAGAGCATGCGTGTATGTGGACAAAGCATCATAAGAAGAGAAAATTCGGCCGCTTCGTCATTCCGGCCATGACGGTCGCCTTCCTCTCCTATTTCGGCTATCATTGCATTCACGGCGATTACGGCCTGCGCGCAACGGAGACGTTCGAGCACCAGCGCGTCGCGCGTGAAAAAGAGCTTGCGATCTTGAAGGCGAAGCGCGAACATCTGGAAAATCAGGTCGCGCTTCTGAGTGATGGCTCGCTCGACAAGGATATGTTGGACGAAAAAGCGCGCTATCAGCTCAATATGTCGCGCGCGGACGAGATCGTCATATTCAACCATTATTCCAATTAACCGGAATTCGGTTAATTGGAATTTTCTTTGTATTTCCAATAGTTTAGTGCTGAATACGAGCCATGCAATTATGGCATTGCTGTGGTCATATTTCTTCCCTATGGTACGCGCCATCGAGAAACGACAAACCCATAGGGAGGGTTGAATGGCGCCGCGAAAGACCGCGACCGTTTCCAGCCGCAAAACTGCAGCAAAACCGGCAGCCAAAGCATCGAATGGAGGCCCGGTAGCCGACTTCGATCGCGATGAGGAGTTCAAGGCCTATCGCGAGATGCTGCTGATCCGCCGCTTCGAGGAGAAGGCTGGCCAGCTTTACGGCATGGGCTTCATCGGCGGCTTTTGCCACCTCTATATCGGTCAGGAAGCTGTCGTCGTCGGCATGCAGATGGCGCAGAAGGAAGGCGACCAGGTCATCACCGCCTATCGCGACCACGGCCACATGCTGGCAACCGGCATGGAAGCGCGCGGCGTCATGGCCGAGCTGACCGGCCGCCGCAGCGGCTATTCCCACGGGAAGGGCGGCTCGATGCACATGTTCTCGAAAGAGAAGCATTTCTACGGCGGCCACGGCATCGTCGGCGCCCAGGTTTCGCTCGGAACCGGTCTTGCCTTTGCCAACCATTACCGCGGCAACGGCAATGTCTCGATCGCCTATTTCGGCGATGGCGCCGCCAACCAGGGCCAGGTCTACGAGAGCTTCAACATGGCGGCCCTCTGGAAGCTGCCGATCGTCTATATCGTCGAGAACAACCGCTACGCCATGGGCACCTCGACGGCCCGCGCCACTGCGCAGTCGAACTACTCGCTGCGCGGCTCCGGCTTCGGCATCCCCGGCATCCAGGTTGACGGCATGGACGTTCGCGCCGTCAAGGCGGCCGCCGACGAGGCGCTCGAACATTGCCGCTCCGGCAAGGGCCCGATCATTCTCGAAATGCTGACCTATCGTTACCGCGGCCACTCCATGTCGGATCCGGCGAAATATCGCTCGAAGGAAGAAGTGCAGAAGATGCGCTCCGAGCAGGATCCGATCGAGCAGGTCAAGGCGCGCCTCATCGAAAAGGGCTGGGCCTCCGAAGACGATCTGAAGGCGATCGACAAGGATGTCCGCGACATCGTCGCCGACAGCGCCGATTTCGCCCAGGCCGATCCGGAGCCGGATGCATCCGAGCTCTACACCGACATTCTGCTCTAATCGGGGGAGGGAACCCATGCCTATCGATATCCTCATGCCCGCCCTCTCTCCGACGATGGAAGAAGGCACGCTGTCCAAATGGCTGAAGCAGGAAGGTGACAAGGTCACCTCAGGCGACGTGATTGCCGAAATCGAAACCGACAAGGCGACGATGGAAGTCGAAGCCGTCGACGAAGGCGTCATCGGCAAGCTGCTGGTCGATGCCGGCACCGAAGGCGTCAAGGTCAACACCAAGATCGCTGTGCTGCTGCAGGACGGCGAATCGGCCGACGCGATTTCCACTGCGCCTGCTGCTGCTCAGCCAGTCGCTGCTCCGCAGGTTGCCCAGGAAGAAAAGCCGACCAACACCGGTTCGGCTGCTGCTCCCGTTCCGGCCGAGCCGAAGGCTGCCGTTCCGAACGATCCGGAAATCCCGGCCGGCACCGAAATGGTGTCGATGACCGTGCGCGAAGCGCTCCGCGACGCCATGGCCGAAGAAATGCGCGCCAGCGACGACGTCTTCGTCATGGGCGAGGAAGTCGCCGAATATCAGGGCGCCTACAAGGTCACCCAAGGCCTGCTGCAGGAATTCGGCCCCCGCCGCGTCATCGATACGCCGATCACCGAGCACGGCTTTGCCGGCGTCGGCGTCGGTGCCGCCATGGCCGGCCTGCGCCCGATCGTCGAGTTCATGACCTTCAACTTCGCCATGCAGGCGATCGACCACATCATCAACTCCGCCGCCAAGACGCTCTATATGTCCGGCGGCCAGATGGGTGCTCCGATCGTCTTCCGCGGCCCGAACGGTGCGGCCGCCCGTGTCGGCGCCCAGCACAGCCAGGATTATGCGGCCTGGTACAGCGCGATCCCCGGCCTGAAGGTCGTCATGCCTTATACGGCGTCCGACGCAAAGGGCCTGCTGAAGGCAGCGATCCGCGATCCGAACCCGGTCATCTTCCTCGAAAACGAAATTCTCTACGGCCAGCACTTCGACGTGCCGAAGCTCGACAATTTCGTGCTGCCGATCGGCAAGGCCCGTATTCACCGTTCGGGCAAGGACGTCACAGTCGTCTCCTTCGGCATCGGTATGACCTATGCGACGAAGGCGGTTGCCGAACTCGAAAAGATCGGCATCGACGTCGAGCTTATCGATCTTCGCACCATCCGGCCGATGGACCTTCCGACGGTCATCGAATCGGTCAAGAAGACCGGCCGTCTGGTCACCGTCGAGGAAGGTTATCCGCAGTCTTCAGTCGGCACCGAAATCGCCACCCGCGTCATGCAGCAGGCCTTCGACTATCTCGATGCGCCGATCCTGACGATTGCGGGCAAGGACGTACCGATGCCTTACGCCGCCAATCTCGAAAAGCTGGCGCTTCCGAACGTCGGTGAAGTCGTCGATGCGGTGAAGGCTGTTTGCTACAAATAAGGGGCGGGTGATGGCCGTGATGAAAGATGTCAGGCGCATTGCTTGGTCGATCTATTGGAAGTTGGTTTTACTCAGCGCCATCTGCGGTTTTGTTGCCGGTGCAGCTTTTGGGTTCGTTTTAGGGGTTGCTGGTGGGATTGCCGGCATACCTCGGGAGACGATAACTCCGTTTCTGCAATGGGGTGGTGCTATTAGCGGTCTGATCGCAAGTTTTTTTGTGTTCAACTTTATTTTGGCACGCACAATTGGAAAGTCGATTGGCGGGCGGCAGCTTGAACTCGCCGTTGCCGGTTCGCTCAGGGAGGGCCACTAATATGCCGATCAATATCACGATGCCCGCCCTCTCTCCGACCATGGAGGAAGGCAATCTTTCCAAATGGCTGGTCAAGGAAGGCGACACGGTCAAGTCTGGCGATGTGATCGCCGAGATCGAGACCGACAAGGCGACGATGGAAGTCGAAGCCGTCGATGAAGGCACGGTCGCCAAGCTCGTCGTTGCCGCCGGCACCGAAGGTGTCAAGGTCAATGCGCTGATCGCCGTTCTCGCCGCTGATGGCGAGGATGTCGCCACTGCGGCAAGCGGTGCAGGCTCTGCCGCTCCGGCGAAGGCTGACGCCGCCCCCGCGCCGAAGGCCGAGGCTGCACCGGCGAAGGCTGAGGCGGCTGTAGCGCCGGCGCCCGCCGCCGCACCCGCGGCGGTTTCCTCAAACGGCAACCGCACCTTCTCTTCGCCGCTTGCCCGCAGGCTTGCCAAGGAAGCCGGTATCGATCTTTCGGCTGTCGCCGGCTCTGGACCGCATGGCCGCGTCGTTAAGAGCGACGTCGAAGCCGCCGTTGCCGGTGGTGGCGCCAAACCTGCCGCCGCGCCGTCCGCTGCTGCCCCGCAGGCTGCCGCCGCTCCGGCTCCGGCCGCAGCGCCGAAGGCCGCTTCCGAGGATGCCGTGCTCAAGCTCTTCGAGCCGGGCTCCTACGAGCTCGTGCCGCATGACGGCATGCGCAAGACGATCGCCCGGCGTCTGGTCGAATCCAAGCAGACGATCCCGCATTTCTATGTCAGCGTCGATTGCGAGCTCGACGCTCTGATGGCGCTGCGCGCGCAGTTGAACGATGCGGCGCCGCGCAAGGATAACGCTCCAGCCTACAAGCTCTCGGTCAACGACATGGTCATCAAGGCCATGGCGCTGGCGCTGCGTGACGTGCCGGATGCCAACGTCTCCTGGACCGAGACCAACTTGATCAAGCACAAGCACGCCGATGTCGGCGTCGCCGTCTCGATCCCCGGCGGCCTGATCACCCCGATCATCCGCAAGGCCGAGCAGAAGACGCTGTCTGTCATCTCCAACGAGATGCGCGATCTCGGTAAGCGGGCCAAGGACCGCAAGCTGAAGCCCGAGGAATATCAGGGCGGCACTAGCTCGGTGTCGAACATGGGCATGATGGGCGTCAAGAACTTCGCAGCCGTCGTCAACCCGCCGCATGCGACGATCCTCGCGGTCGGCGCCGGCGAACAGCGGGTCGTCGTCAAGAACGGCGAAATGGCGATCGCCACGGTGATGTCGGTTACGCTGTCGACCGACCATCGCTGCGTCGATGGTGCGCTCGGCGCCGAGCTGCTCCAGGCCTTCAAGGGCTACATCGAGAACCCGATGGGCATGCTTGTCTGATAGCTGGGCGGAGGCGGAAATGACCAAGACCGTTCTTTGCTATGGCGACTCGCTGACCTGGGGTTATGACGCCGATACGATCGGCCGTCATGACTACAAAAACCGCTGGCCGAGCGTGCTTCAGGCAGCGCTCGGCAGCGAGGCGCGCATCATCGCCGAAGGGCTGAACGGCCGCACGACCGCTTTCGACGATCATCTCGCCGATTGCGACCGCAATGGTGCGCGCGTTCTGCCGACGATCCTGCAGACGCATGCGCCGCTCGATCTCGTCATCCTCCTGCTCGGCACCAACGATATGAAGCCGGTCGTGGCGGGTTCGGCCTTTGCCGCCTGCCAGGGCATCAGCCGCCTCGTGCGGCTGATCCGCAATCACGCCTGGCCCTTCGAATTCGACGGGCCGGAGATCCTGATCGTGGCGCCGCCGGCGATCTGCGCGACGGGCAATGTGCCTTTCGCCGCGTCCTTTCCGGGCGGCATCGACGAATCGGCAAAGCTTGCGACGCTTTATCGTGATCTTGCCGACGAACTCGGTTGCGGCTTTTTCGACGGCAATTCCGTCGCCAGGACCACGCCGATTGATGGCATCCATCTCGATGCGGAGAATACGCGGTCGCTGGGGCGCGGGCTGGAATCGATCGTTCGGATGATGCTGGGGATCTGACGATGACCGCCTTCATCGCGCTGCGGCAGGCCTCACGGCGGGATGCCTCGGAGCTGGCGATTCTGGCGGATATTGCTTCGCACGGTTTTGCCTCCTGGCTCTGGTGCGCCGATGTGGCGAATGGCGTCAGCGACACGCCGATGGAGCGGGGCAGGCTGAAGATGAGCGAGGAGGACGCTGTCGGCAGCTGGCGGGATTCCGTCATCGCCGAGGCCTATGGCGAAGTCGCAGGTGTGGCGATCGGCCATGCGCTGGAGGACGGCATAGGTGATATCGAGGCGACGATCCCGGCGACCGAGCCGATGCTCGCCTTGCAGAAAACGGTTGTGGGAAGCTGGTTCATCGGCAGTCTCGGCGTCTATCGCCATCTGCGCGGCATCGGCATCGGACGCAGGCTGCTGGAAGATCAGATCGACAGGGCCGATCGCCGCCCCGTCAGCCTGATCACCGCAAGTGATAACGAAGCGGCTTTGTCGCTTTATGGAAGAAACGGATTCCTGGAGGCTGCGCGCGCCGATGCCGTGTCGCTCTTCGAAAACAGCAAGAGCCACGCGTGGGTGCTCATGACCCGCAGCGCAGCGTAAAACAAAGGGCAGGAAACACATGGCTGAATCCTACGACGTCATCATCATCGGCTCCGGTCCCGGCGGCTATGTCGCCGCCATCCGCGCCGCTCAGCTCGGCCTCAAGACCGCGATAGTCGAGCGCGAGCATGTGGGCGGCATCTGCCTGAACTGGGGCTGCATCCCCACAAAGGCGCTGCTGCGCTCGGCCGAGGTGCTGGATCACGCCAATCACTTCAAGGATTTCGGCCTCGTTCTCGAAGGCACGGTCAAGCCGGATGCCAAGGCCGTCGTTGGCCGCTCGCGCGCCGTCTCCGCCCGCCTCAACGCCGGCGTCGGCTTCCTGATGAAGAAGAACAGGATCGACATCATCTGGGGCGAGGGAAAGATCACCAAACCAGGCGAGATCGTCGTCGGCAAGTCGTCGAAGCCGGTCGTCGAGCCGCAGCACCCGCTGCCGAAGAATGTCAAGGGCGAGGGCACCTACACCGCCAAGCACATCATCATCGCCACCGGCGCCCGCCCGCGCGCGCTGCCCGGCATCGAGCCCGACGGCAAGCTGATCTGGACCTATTTCGAGGCGCTGAAGCCGGATGCGCTGCCGAAGTCGCTGATCGTCATGGGCTCGGGCGCGATCGGCATCGAATTCGCCAGCTTCTACCGCTCGATGGGCGTCGACGTGACGGTTGTCGAAGTCATGCCGACCATCATGCCGGTCGAAGATGCCGAGATCACCGCCATCGCCCGCAAGCAGCTTGAAAAGCGCGGCCTGAAGATCTTCACCAGCGCCAAGGTCACGAAGGTCGAGAAGGGTGCCGGCAGCATCACCGCCCATGTCGAGACTGCGGATGGCAAGGTGCAGCAGATTACCGCCGACCGGATGATCTCCGCCGTCGGCGTTCAGGGCAACATCGAAAATCTCGGATTGGAAGCGCTCGGCATCAAGACCGACCGCGGCTGTGTCGTCGCCGACGGTTACGGCAAGACCAATGTCGCCGGCATCTATGCGATCGGCGACGTTGCCGGCCCGCCGATGCTGGCGCACAAGGCCGAGCATGAGGGTGTCGTCTGCGTCGAAAGGATCGCCGGCCTGCCGAACGTTCATCCGACCGATAAGGGTAAGGTTCCCGGCTGCACCTATTGCAATCCGCAGGTCGCTTCCGTCGGGCTCACCGAAGCGAAAGCCAAGGAACTCGGCCGCGACATTCGCGTTGGTCGCTTCTCCTTCGCGGCAAACGGCAAGGCGATCGCGCTCGGTGAAGACCAGGGCATGGTGAAGGTGATCTTCGACAAGAAGACCGGCGAACTGCTCGGTGCCCACATGGTCGGCGCCGAAGTCACCGAGCTCATCCAGGGCTTCGTCGTTGCGATGAACCTGGAGACGACCGAGGAAGAATTGATGCACACCATCTTCCCGCATCCCACAGTCTCCGAAACGATGAAGGAAGCGGTGCTCGATGCCTATGGCCGCGTGCTGAACGCTTGATAATTTCCAGGGCTGCCCTCTATCCCAAGGCGGCAAGCCGTCCCGCAGAGGCGGCGAAGCCATCCTACGGGATGGCCTAGGCCATCCATCGGGGGCTGGAAAAAACGAAAGGAAATCATCATGTCTATGGAGACGCAGGCGTTGTTGGTGTTTTTGCTGATCGGCCTGGTTGCAGGCTTCCTAGCAAGTCTGGTCGTCGGTGGCGGCGGCTTGATCAGATGCCTGCTGAGCGGAATCATCGGCGCCTTCGTCGGCGGTTATCTGTTCAGCGCGCTCGGCATTTCGCTGGGCATTGAAAACGCGCTGGTCGTGCAGATCATCCACGCCACCGTCGGCGCCATCATCGTGGTGCTGATCGCCAGGGCGGTCGCTTAAGGGTAAGGGCAGGCATGGAAGGCGTGGGCTGGATTTCGGCAATCATCATCGGCGGGCTTGCGGGTTGGCTTGCCGGCAAGCTGATGGAGGCGCGGTATGGGATTTTCCTGAACATTGTGCTCGGCATCGTCGGCTCGGTCGTCGCCACTGCCATCCTCGCTGAGTTCCATGTCCAGCTTGCCGGCGGACGGCTCGGTTATTTCGTGACCGGTTTCCTCGGCGCCTGCCTGCTGATATTCCTTGCGCGGCTGGTGCGGCGCTAAAGTATGTCGCGCAAAAGTGTGCAGCGGTTTTGCGGCAACGACGTGCGGAAAAACAAAGAGCTAAAGCGCGAGGAGCGAATCTGAAAGATCGCGATGCGCTTTAGATCCAAGAGATGATGCCGCTTAGGGGCGGCGGAAAGCTGATACTGCAATGGTGACCATTCTCGATACGATCAATCCTGACGCCAAGCGCGTGCGCCATCCCGAGAAGGCGCATCGGCCCGATACCGAGGTCATGCGCAAGCCGGACTGGATCCGCGTCAAGGCGCCGACCTCCAAGGGCTATGCCGAAACGCGCGCGATCGTGAAGGAGCACAAGCTCGTCACCGTCTGCGAGGAGGCCGGCTGCCCGAATATCGGCGAGTGCTGGGACAAGAAGCACGCGACGTTCATGATCATGGGCGAGATCTGTACGCGCGCCTGCGCCTTCTGCAATGTCGCCACCGGCAAGCCGAACGCGCTCGATATGGCCGAGCCGGAGAACGTCGCCAAGGCGGTCAAGGAAATGGGCCTATCCCACGTCGTCATCACCTCGGTCGACCGCGACGACCTGGAGGACGGCGGCGCCGAACACTTCGAAAAGGTGATCTGGGCGATCCGCGCCGCTTCGCCGGCAACGACGATCGAGATCCTGACGCCGGACTTCCTGAAGAAGCCGGGTGCCTTGGAGCGGGTCGTCGCCGCCAAACCCGACGTCTTCAACCACAATATGGAAACGGTCGCCGGCAATTATCTGACGGTTCGCCCCGGCGCCCGCTACTTCCACTCCATCCGTCTCTTGCAGCGGGTGAAGGAACTCGATCCCACGATGTTCACCAAATCGGGCATCATGGTCGGCCTTGGCGAGGAGCGCAACGAGGTGCTGCAACTGATGGATGACCTGCGCACCGCCGACGTCGATTTCCTGACGATTGGCCAGTACCTGCAGCCGACCCGCAAGCATCACAAGGTCGAAAGCTTCGTCACGCCGGACGAGTTCAAGTCCTACGAGACGGTCGCCTACAGCAAGGGCTTCCTGATGGTTGCCTCCAGTCCGCTGACCCGCTCCTCCCACCACGCCGGCGATGATTTCGCAAGGCTGAGAGCGGCGCGCGAAAAGAAGCTGCTGATGGCAGCTGAGTAAGGGTTCGCGCTCCGCGACATGAGAATATCCTCGCCCTCGCGATCGCCGCATGCCCCTCATCCGCCTGCCGGCACCTTCTCCCCGTAAACGGGGCGAAGGGGATATGCCGCACCCGCCTCCTCAACTTTAACGCTGCGTTTGGCACGTCCCCTCTACCCGTTTACGGGGAGAGGGTTAGGGTGAGGGGCAGCCTTTGGCGCGGACGGACCGAGGACGACACGATGGACCAGAGAGCAGAGCTGCCGCCGCATCAGACGATCACCGACATCGAACAGGCTGCGGAGCATATCCGTAGAGCCGGACGCATCCTCGTCGTGGGCTGCTCGGGTGGTGGAAAATCAACTATTTCGCTGAAGATCGCCAAGCGCTTCGGGCTGCCGTATATTTCGCTCGATCGCGACGTTTTCTGGCTTCCCGGCTGGGTGGTGCGCGAAAGGGCAGAGCAGAGAAATATCATCGCCAGCCGCATCCTCGAAGAACGCTGGATTATGGATGGCAGCAATCCGTCCTCGTTGGACATTCGGATGCCGCGGACCGATTTCGTCCTCTGGGTCCGAATGCCGCGACTTCTCTGTATCTGGGGCGCAATCAGCCGATGGGCGAAATGGATCGGTCGCAACCGCCCGGAAATGGCACCGGGCTGTCCCGAGAAGATCGATTTGGAATTCCTGCGCTTCATCTGGACATTCGAGGAGAAAATCGCACCGCGCATCACCGCCGGCATTGCTGAACATGGCCCTGAAGTACCCGTGCTCCAGCTAAAATCCCGCCGTCAGATGCGTGAGCTTCTTGATCTTCTCGCCCGGCCCGCTTAATTGCCGCCTATGCCGCAATTCGAAACCCATCGTCCCGTCCCGCACACGCCCGATCAGATGTTTGACCTCGTTGCCGATGTCGAGCGCTATCCGGAATTCCTGCCGCTCTGTGAAGCGCTCGCCATCAGGAGCCGCAAAGAGCGCGATGGCAAGATCCTGCTCGTTGCCGATATGACGGTGGGATACAAGGCGATCCGCGAAACCTTCACGACGCAGGTGTTGCTGAACCGCGCCGAGCACGTCATCGAGGTCAAATATATCGACGGCCCGTTCAGATACCTCGACAATCGCTGGCATTTCGCCGAGACGCCGACCGGCGGCTGCACCGTCGATTTCTTCATCGACTACGAGTTCAAGAGCCGCATTCTCGGGGCATTGATGGGCTCGATGTTCGACCGCGCCTTCCGCATGTTCACGGAAGCCTTCGAGACTAGGGCGAGCAGGATCTACGCGCCGGCCTGACGCGGCGATTGCCGGCGTCCGTCAAGGAGGGAGCGCACCATCTCCAGCGCCGTTCCGACCGTTGCCAGCCGAACCTCGCTGCGGCCGATATCGCCATAGAGCATTTTCCGATGGACGAGCGCGCCGGCGCGCGATTGGGCGGCGAGATGCACGAGGCCGACCGGTTTTTCCGCCGATCCGCCGCCGGGGCCGGCAATGCCGGTGACGGCGACGGCGATCGCCGCGCGCGAGCGGAAGAGGGCGCCATGCACCATTTGCCGCGCCGTTTCCTCGGAGACCGCCCCGAAGCGCAAAAGCGTTGCCTCCTGCACGCCAAGCAGCTCCATCTTTGCGGTATTGGTATAGGTGACGAAGCCGCGGTCGACGACGGCGGATGAACCCGATATCTCGGTCAGCGCGCCTGATATCAGCCCGCCGGTGCACGATTCGGCGGTCGAGATCATCAGTCCCGCGGCCGTGAAGTCCCGGATAATCGTCTGCGCCGCCGACAGAATTTCCTCGGGAAAAAGGCTCATCGATTCCCCCCGCGATAGACGACGGTCGCCGTGGCGATCGCCGCGATGCCTTCGCGCCGGCCGACGAAGCCGATCGTCTCGTTGGTCGTCGCCTTAACCGAGCAGCGCTCGATATCGATGCGGAGATACTCCGACAGTCTCATCCGCATGGTCTCGCGATGCGGGCCGACCTTCGGCGCCTCGGCGATCAGCGAGACATCGGCATTCATGATCGTGCCGCCGCGCTCGCGCACGATCCGGGCGGCATGTTCGATGAAGATGCGCGACGCCGCCCCTTTCCATTGCGGGTCGGAGGGTGGGAAATGATCGCCGATATCGCCGGCGCCGCAGGTGGCGAGCAGCGCGTCCGTCAGCGCATGCAGCGCGACGTCGGCATCCGAGTGGCCTTTGAGCTTCTGGTCGTGCGGGATAAACACGCCGCAGAGTGTGACGCCATCACCCGCTACGAGTTGGTGCAC
Source organism: Rhizobium sp. 268 (assembly GCF_036571585.1). Lineage (NCBI taxonomy): Bacteria > Pseudomonadati > Pseudomonadota > Alphaproteobacteria > Hyphomicrobiales > Rhizobiaceae > Rhizobium > Rhizobium sp. 268. The sequence goes on from NZ_JAPPSO010000009.1 coordinate 243,425, forward strand.
GTCGTAGCCATTGCCGGTGCGCACATCAGGAAGCAGCGACGTCGACAGTTTGTCGTCGGCCATGGCGATATCCTTCTTCACCGTGAGTTTGACGTTATCGGCCGCGCCCTCGACGATCGTCACCGGAATGCCCGCCCATTCCGCGATCGAGGCATCGTCGGTGAAATCGCTGCGCCCGCTCGCCGCCGCCTTTTCATGCGCGTCGAGGATCGTTTCGAAGGCGAAGGATTGCGGCGTCTGCGCGGCGTAGAGGTGGTCGCGCGACACCGTCGTCAGCACGGTGCCGGCACTGTCGGCACGTTTCAGCGTGTCTGTGACCGGGATCGCCGGCAGCACTGCCTGCGCGCCGTCGCCAAGGTTCTCGGCGATGCGGTCGAGAAGCGCATGGTCGAAGAACGGCCGCACCGCGTCATGGATCAGCACATGGCTGATTTGCTTGCTCTTGAGGTATCTCAGCCCGGCCAGCACGGATTGCTGCCGGGTCGCGCCGCCATGCACGGTTTCGATCGGGGTTGCCGAGACGATGTGGCGCAACGCCTTTGCAAACAGTGCCTCGTCATCAGGATGAATAACGACGACGATCTCGGTCGTCGGCCCCCACGTCATGAAGTTTTCAAGCGTATGAGCGATAACCGGCTTGCCGCCGATCAGGCGATACTGCTTGGGGCCTTCCTCGGAGGAGCCTGCACGCTCGCCGCGGCCGGCGGCGACGATGACAATTCCAGCCGATATCGGTTGCTTAGAAGGCATTTGCAGCATAAATCCCCTAAATTATGCGGAATTGACCCGAGTGCTCTAACGTCTTGTTTTGGCCTTTTCCAGCATCTGCCCGAAAAATATCGATTTCGATCTTAGCCCCCTTGGCAAGCCGGGGAACAATGGCTAAAAATCATGCAGTTCTATAGTGTGCCCGAAAGATAATCATTTGATTTCCAAGGACCTCGCAGCGCCTTTCCGAATCGGATCCGTATCCGTGCGGAACCGCGTCGTTCTGGCGCCGATGTCCGGCGTCACGGACATGCCCTTCCGCGAACTCGCCTGGCGCTTCGGCGCCGGCCTCGTCGTGACCGAAATGGTGGCGAGCCGCGAACTGGTCAACGACACGGCCGAATCCTGGTCGCGGCTCAAAGCCGCAGGCTTCCGGCCGCATATGGTGCAGCTTGCCGGCCGCGAGGCGCATTGGATGGCGGAGGCGGCGAAGATCGCTGCCGATCATGGCGCCGATATCATCGACATCAATATGGGCTGCCCGGCAAAGAAGGTGATCGGCGGTTACTCCGGCTCGGCGTTGATGCGCGATCCCGATCACGCGCTCGGCCTCATCGAGGCGACGGTCAAGGCCGTCGATATTCCCGTGACGCTGAAGATGCGCCTCGGCTGGGACGAGAGCTCCATCAACGCGCCCGAGATTGCGCGCCGCGCCGAGGCGGCCGGCATACAGCTCGTGACCATTCATGGGCGCACCCGCATGCAATTCTATGAAGGCCGCGCCGATTGGGATGCGATCCGTCCCGTCCGTGAAGAAATCTCCATTCCGCTGATCGCCAATGGCGATGTCGAAACGGCCGAGGACGCGCAGGAAATATTGCGCCGCTCCGGCGCCGATGCCGTCATGATCGGCAGGGGCTGCCAAGGCAGGCCGTGGCATGCCGGTGTGCTTGCCGGTGCAGCGGAGCCTCCGCCACACGAGATCGCCGATATCGCCGTCGAACATTACACGATGATGCTGGATTTCTACGGAGAGGCGGTGGCGATCCGCCACGCCCGCAAGCATCTCGGCTGGTATCTCGACCGTTTCGCCGCTGATCTCGCCGGCGGCGACAAGGCTGTGATCATGACCTCGCGCGATCCGCGCGAGGTGGCCGCGCGCCTTTACGAGGCATTGGCATCGGGTGTTGTCGACAGCCGGGAGGCGGCATGACGAAGGATACGACTTCTCCGCCCGATCAGGCCGGCGGGACCGTCGCCATGGCCGTGCTCAACGCCATCCAGAACCCCGTCGTCATGGTCGACGAATCCGGCTTCGTCGTTTTCGCCAATTGGGAGGCGGAGGCCTTCTTCGGCGCCAGCGCCTCGCATCTGGCGCGTTACCGCATCTCGACCTTCATTCCCTTCGGCAGCCCGCTGCTCGCCCTGATCGACCAGGTGCGGGAGCGCAAGGCCCCGGTCAACGAATATCGCGTCGACCTGAGTTCGCCGCGTCTCGGCCAGGACAAGCTTGTCGACCTCTACGTCGCCCCGGTGCTCAGCGAACCCGGCGCCGTCGTCATCGTCTTTCAGGAACGCTCGATGGCCGACAAGATCGACCGGCAGCTGACGCATCGCGCCGCCGCCCGTTCGGTGACCGGCCTCGCTTCGATGCTGGCGCACGAAATTAAGAACCCGCTCTCCGGCATCCGCGGTGCCGCCCAGCTTCTCGAACAGTCTGCAATCGACGACGACCGGGCGCTGACCCGGCTGATCTGCGATGAAACCGACCGCATCGTCTCGCTGGTCGACCGCATGGAAGTCTTTTCCGACGAGCGTCCGGTCGACCGCATGCCGGTCAATATCCATTCCGTGCTCGATCACGTGAAGGCCGTCGCCAAGGCGGGTTTTGCCCGCAACATCCGCGTGACCGAGAGTTACGACCCGTCGCTGCCGGCCGTCTATGCCAATCGGGATCAGCTCGTGCAGGTCTTCCTCAATCTGGTGAAAAATGCTGCCGAAGCGGTCGGTGACCGGCCGGACGGCGAAATCATGCTGACGACCGCCTATCGCCCGGGCATCCGCCTTTCGGTCGCCGGCACGCGCGAAAAGATCTCGCTGCCGCTGGAGTTCTGCGTCCACGATAACGGTCCTGGCGTTCCCGCCGATCTGCTGCCGCATCTTTTCGATCCGTTCATCACCACCAAGACTAACGGCAGCGGCCTCGGCCTGGCGTTGGTCGCCAAGATCATCGGCGATCACGGCGGCATCATCGAATGCGACAGCCAGAATAGCCGCACGACATTCCGCGTCCTTATGCCGGCGTCGAAGGACGCCTCGCTCGAAGACGCCTCTTCCGCAAGCTCGACAGGACCTTCTCGATGACAGCTACGATCCTCGTTGCAGATGATGATGCGGCCATCCGCACCGTGCTCAACCAGGCTTTGAGCCGCGCCGGCTATGACGTTCGCATCACCTCCAACGCCGCTACCCTCTGGCGCTGGATTTCGGCGGGTGAGGGCGATCTCGTCGTTACCGACGTGGTGATGCCCGACGAAAATGCCTTCGATCTGCTGCCGCGTATCAAAAAGGCGCGTCCCGATCTGCCCGTCCTCGTCATGAGCGCGCAGAACACCTTCATGACCGCCATCAAGGCCTCGGAGAAGGGTGCCTACGACTATCTGCCGAAACCCTTCGATCTCACCGAGCTGATCGGCATTATCGGCCGGGCGCTCGCCGAGCCGAAGCGCAAGCCCGCCAAGCTCGAAGAGGACATGCAGGATGGCATGCCGCTCGTCGGCCGCTCGGCGGCGATGCAGGAAATCTACCGCGTGCTCGCCCGGCTGATGCAGACCGACCTGACGCTGATGATCACCGGCGAATCCGGCACCGGCAAGGAGCTCGTCGCCCGCGCCCTGCATGATTACGGCAAGCGCCGCAACGGCCCCTTCGTCGCGATCAACATGGCGGCAATCCCGCGCGACCTGATCGAATCCGAACTCTTCGGCCACGAGAAGGGCGCCTTCACCGGCGCGCAGACCCGATCGACCGGCCGCTTCGAGCAGGCCGAAGGCGGCACGCTGTTCCTCGACGAAATCGGCGACATGCCGATGGACGCCCAGACCCGGCTCCTGCGCGTGCTGCAGCAGGGCGAATACACCACCGTCGGCGGCCGTACGCCAATCCGCACCGACGTGCGCATCGTCGCCGCCACCAACAAAGATTTGAAACAGGCGATCAACCAAGGCCTCTTCCGCGAGGATCTCTATTATCGCCTCAACGTCGTGCCGCTGCGCCTGCCGCCGCTGCGCGACCGCGCCGAGGACATTCCCGATCTCGTGCGCCATTTCATCCAGCAGGCGGAGAAGGAGGGACTCGGCTCCAAGCGCTTCGATCAGGAAGCGCTGGAACTGATGAAGGCCTATGCCTGGCCGGGCAATGTCCGCGAGCTGGAAAACCTCATCCGCCGCCTGATGGCGCTCTATCCTCAGGATGTCATCACCCGCGAGATCATCGACGCGGAACTTCGCTCCGACGTGCCCGACAGCCCGATCGACAAGGGTCCGATGCGCAGCGGCTCGATGACGATTGCCCAGGCCGTCGAGGAGAATATGCGCACCTATTTCTCGGGCTTCGGCGAAAACCTGCCGCCGCCCGGCCTCTACGACCGCGTGCTGACGGAAATGGAATATCCGCTGATCCTCGCTGCGCTGACGGCAACGCGCGGCAACCAGATCAAGGCGGCCGATCTTCTCGGCCTCAACCGCAACACGCTGCGCAAGAAAATCAGGGAGCTTGGTGTCTCGGTCTATAGAAGCTCGCGCACCGCCTGAATGAAAACTGGCTGAATGAAAAGAGGGCGGCGGGCCCTCATGTTGCCCACCGCCCACTTCCTCCCGGCGTCCGCCGCCACGGTCGGGAAGAGAATTGAATCTAGCTGAGCCGGGTCGCGGTTTATATCCGGGCGGACAAACAAAAGCGCAGTGTCATTCAACGGTCACAGAGCATTTGCGACGTGCGGATTGCCGCCCGGCGAATGTCATTGAAGTTGCTGTGGTCGTAGCCGCCGTGCCTGTGGATAGGCTGTGGATAACAGGTGGATGACCCGGGCGATCGGCGGGCGATAACGTCCGCAACTCCACTTGCATGTTGCCAATCCGTTCCGAATCTCGTCATCTGCCTCAGCTGCTGTCGACCTCCGCCGCAAACGTCGTCGATTGCATGCAACGGGCGCTCCGGCTGATGTCGTCGAGCGCCCTTTTGCTTTCCGCTCCTCGCATATCGACGTTCATGCCATAGATTACGCGAGTCGGTCGTCGATCGATCGCGCAATGCCGGCGAGCGGCCGGCACGTTTTTCAGGAGCTGCATGATGGAATATCGTCGTCTGGGAAAGTCGGGTCTGCAAGTGAGCGAGTTCTCCTTCGGCTCATGGGTGACATTCGGCAAGCAGGTCAATGGTGGCGACGCCGTCGACCTGATGAAGCTTGCCTATGACAATGGGGTGAACTTCTTCGACAATGCCGAAGGATACGAAAGCGGCAAGTCCGAGATCGTCATGGGCGAGGCGCTGAAATCGCTTGGCTGGAGCCGCGACAGCTTCGTCGTCTCCAGCAAGGTGTTCTGGGGAGGCCAGAAGCCGACGCAGCGCGGCCTTTCGCGCAAGCACGTGACCGATGCCTGCCATGCCGCGTTGAAGAGACTTCAGGTCGATTACCTCGACCTCTATTTCTGCCATCGCCCGGATATCGACACGCCGGTCGAGGAAACGGTCCGGGCGATGCACGATCTTGTCGCCCAGGGCAAGGTGCTCTATTGGGGCACCTCGGAATGGTCGGCGCAGCAACTGACGGAAGCCTATGCCGTGGCCCGCGATCTGCGCATCACGCCGCCGACCATGGAGCAGCCGCAGTACAATATCTTCGAACGCCACAAGGTCGAATCCGATTATCTGCCGCTCTACGACCTCATCGGCCTCGGCACCACGATCTGGTCTCCGCTCGCCTCAGGCGTCCTGACCGGCAAATACAATAACGGTGTGCCGGCCGACAGCCGTATGAACCTGCCGGGCTACGAATGGCTGAAAGAGAAGTGGTCCAGCGATGCCGGCCGCGCCCAGCTCAAACAGGTTGGCGAACTCGCCAAGCTTGCCGACGAGATCGGCCTGTCGATCACCCATCTCGCCCTGCTGTGGTGCCTCGCCAACCGCAACGTCTCCACCGTCATTCTCGGCGCCTCGCGCGCCAGCCAGCTGCAGGACAATCTTGCGGCCCTGTCCCACAGGCAGAAGATGACGCCTGAGGTACTGGACCGGATCGATGGGATCGTCGGAAACAAACCGGAAGCCCCGCGTCGATTCTAGAACCTGTCGCGCGAGACTTTGCGCTAACGACCTGCATGAAAATAGAGACCTAAAGGCTGCGGCATCAGGTCGACAGGCGCGGATCGTTCCCGACCCGCGCCTGTGGCACCATTCGGCATGCGGGACTACGCGAGGGCTTCCGCCTGACGGAGAAAGTTCTGGAACTGCTCCTCCGGGACGAACGAGCCGCCTGTCGTCCAGAGCACGTGCGTCGCTCGCGACATCTTCTCCGCAACGCCCTGTTCAGCCTGGAAACGCCGGCCTTCGCTGTGGCGCAAGAGGAAGTCGGGCCCGAGCAAGGCGGCGGCGGCCGAAGGCTCCAGCTTCTGCCTTTGGGTGATCCACGCCATGCGAAGCAGTTTGAACAGATCATTGTCGGCGGTCGTGTAGACGCCGGCGAGCATCTCTCGCATCACTTTGGCCACGAAGGCCGACATACGGGCGACGGCCATGCCGTCGGCTTCGGTCTTGTTGGTCAGGCCGACGTCATAGACCGACACCAGCTCCTGCGAACCCGACATCATGTGGACGAGGGCGCAGGGCGACTGCACCGGCTCGACGAAGAAGGCGTGCACATTGTCGCCGAAGATCGCCTTGGCGCCGAAGGCGACGCCCCCCGGTGCGCCGCCGATGCCGGAGGGCAAGTAGAGGAAAAGCGGATTTTCCTCGTCGATCGTGATCCCGCGCTCGTCGAGCTGCGTTGCCAGCTCTGACGCCGCCGCGCTGTAGCCGAGGAACAGGTGCCGAGACTGCTCGTCGTCGACGAAATAGATCGTTGGGTCGGTGTCGGCGATGTCGCGGGCGTTTTCGACGGCGGTCGTATAGTCAGCCTCGTGCTGGATGACATCGACGCCGAGCTTCCGCAGGCGCTCGACCTTCCAGGCCTTGGCGTCGGACGACATGTGGACCGTGGCTTTGAAGCCAAGCGCGCGCGCGGCGATGCCGACGCTCAAGCCGAGATTGCCGGTGCTGCCCACCGCCACGGTATGGCCTGAAAATAACGAGCGGGCCTCTTCCGTTGCCAGCTTCCGGATATCCTCGCCGGCGCCGAGCAGTCCCTTCTGACGGGCGAGGCCTTCTGCAAAGAGGAAAACCTCGTAGACGCCGCCGCGCGCCTTGATGGAGCCGGCAACCGGCAGGTGGCTGTCGGCCTTGATGAAGACGTTGCCGAACTCTCTCGTTCGGTAGCCGAGCGCCTCGCGGAGTTTCTTGAGTTCCACCAGTTCGGAGCGGATCTCGCCGCCCGTATCCTTCAGTTCCGGAAAGCATTCGGCAAGAACCGGCGCCAAGCGCTGCCAGTTCTGGCGCGCGCTCTGCACGTCGGCCGGTGAAACCGGCAGGTCCGAGGTGTCGATCGCCTGTTTCCGATAGGATGGATTGAGCCAGAGGGTGGGGCGGCCTGCGAGAACATCATCGCGAGCAGGATCACTGGGGAGTATCGTGTTCATGGACATTTCCATTCGTGAGCCGGGCTGCGGTTGGTCAGTGTCTCAGGACGCGGGCGAGGAAAGAGCGAGCCCGGTCGTTTTTCGGATTTTCGAAGAACTCGTCCGGCTTCCCGACCTCGATGATCGAGCCTTGGTCGATGTAAACGACGCGGTCGGCGACCTCTCTGGCGAAACCCATTTCGTGCGTCACCACCATCATGGTCATGCCTTCGGCGGCCAGTTCCCGCATGACGTCGAGGACTTCGCCGACCATTTCCGGATCGAGCGCGCTGGTGGGCTCGTCGAACAGCATCAAATGCGGCTCCATGGCGAGCGAGCGGGCGATGGCCACGCGTTGCTGCTGACCGCCGGACAACTGGCCCGGATATTTGTGCGCATGCGCCTTGAGGCCGACGCGGTCGAGGAGCTTCATGGCGGTCGCTTCGGCTTCTTCCCGCGACTTTTTGCGGACCCGCATCGGCGCGATGGCGATATTGTCCAGCACCGTCTTGTGCGGGAACAGGCCGAATTGCTGGAATACCATGCCGACGCCCTTACGGATCGCCGCGAGTTCGCGTTCTCCGCCGAGCTTCCGGTCGGCCTCGACCGGCATGTCATAGCCGTCCACGACGAGGCTGCCGGTCTGGTACATTTCGAGGCCGTTGACGCAGCGGATGAGGGTCGACTTTCCTGAGCCACTGGCCCCGAGGATGACCATGACTTCACCGCGTGTGACGGCGAGATCGATGTCCTTGAGCACATGGTGGGCGCCGTAGAACTTGTTCATGCTTTTCATTTCGACGATGGCGTTCATCGTGATGTCTCCGTGTTGGAACAGCTCAGCGCGCACTCGTTGCCATATGGTCTTCGAGCTTTCTGGCGGCATAGGTGATCATCGAGCCGACCAGGAAATAGGTGACGAGCAGGAACGAGAGGACTTCGAAAGTCCGGTCGCCATATTGCGGGTTCGCCAGGATCATCTGCCCCGCGCGGAGAAAATCCGTCAGCCCGATGATGAAGACGAGCGGCGCGGAGTTGAAGATGTCGAGCACGTTGCCGACCAGCGGCGCCACCACGACCCGGAGCGCCTGTGGCAGAACGATCGAGCGGTTGATGTCGAATTCGCTGATGCCGAGAGACCTTGCCGCCTCGGTCTGGGCGCGCGGAACCGCCTGAAGCCCGCTTCGGACATATTCGGCGACATAGGCGGAGTAGAAGATCGTGAAGCCGATCATGCCGCGCGCGACGTCGGCCAGTCCCAACTGCGGTGCAAGGACCGGCATGAGAATCCAGATCCAGTAAACGACGAGGATGAGCGGCACCGAGCGCATGACTTCGATGTACCAGGTGCAGATGATCCTGAGACTTGAGAGCCGGCTCTGCCGTCCGAACGCGAGCAGGATGCCGATCGGCAGAGACAGGACCGACGTCACCAGCGTCAGCAGGACGCTGAGAAGAAGTCCGCCCCAGAGCTCCACGCCCGGAGGGGCCATGACCGCAACGACGACGATGAAGCCCGTAAACGCCGCAGCAGGCATCGCCTTCCTGGACAATGGCACATACGACGTCAGCACCCATCCCAGCGAGGTTGCGGCAACGATGCCTGCCGCGGACAGGGCGTTCTGCGGATCGCCATGATCGACGATCAAAATCAACAAGGGAACGAGAGCGAGAACCAGCCCATGGTGAGGCTTGAACGAAAACACGCAGCCGAGACCGGCGCCGAGGGTCGCTGCCATGATCGCCGACGCCGTCCATGCGCGCCACGCCTGATCGGCTGGAAAAACGCCGATCATCAGCACCCGCAGGCTCTGCACGATGATATCCCACCTTGCCGTGGTGAGCGCCCAGTCAAGGATCGAACAGGCAATCCAGAGAACGCCCGGAATGACCAGCAGCGACAGGGCGACGTCGAAAGGCTTTCCAAACAGGTTGTGGCGGGTCCATTTTATTGAGGTGGCGATCATTGCGACACTCCCATGGGGTTAAGACGGCGGTTCGCCCAGTACACCGACGAACTGATGATCCAGCTGAGGACCAGGTAGGACGCCATGACGATGATGATGCCTTCAAGGCTGTGGCCGGTCTGATTGGCGATCGTCCCGTAAATGTTGAACAGATCCGGAAATCCGACCGCGATCCCGAGCGCGGTGTTTTTGGTCAGGCTGATATACTGATTGCCGAAGGAGGGGAGAACGACGCGGAACACTTGCGGAAGGATGATGTCGTTGACGGTGTCGCGCCGGCTGAGCCCCAGCGATCCGGCGGCTTCCCATTGGGCCTTCGGAAGAGCGTCGATCGCGCCGCGGACGGTTTCGGCGATGAAGGAAGCGCTGCTCACGACGACGGCAACGAGAAGGGCTGCCATCTCCGGGCTGATGCTCGTTCCCCCGCTGGCCTTGAACTTGTTGGCGACGGGGAAATTCACGATCATCCCGCCGGTCGCGACCAGCAGCCCGAGGCAGACGACCGCCGCGCCGACGCATATCCGCCGCGCTCCACGGATGGGGTCGAATATTGCGCCGAGCGCCGACACTCCTGTGGCGGTGACCAGGATCAGCGAAAGGGTGGATGCGCCGCCGGTCCAGGACAGCGTGGGGAGGTATATGCCTTGCTGGCTGACGATAAGGCCACCGTAGAGCTTTGCTGCAGACGCCATTGGCGGAAAGTGCAGTACGACCGCGAAATACCAGAAGACAAGCTGTATGAGCAGCGGCGTGTTGCGAACGAATTCGACGATCCAGAAACAGAGATTTCTCACCACCCAGTTGGTCGACAGACGGCCGACGCCGAGCATCGTTCCGAGGATCGTGCTGAGGATGATCGCCAGCAGTGCGATCTTGGCGGTGTTGAAAATGCCTGTGACGAAAGCCGACGCGATCGACATCTCCGAAGAGAACTGGGCGAGGTTGGGGACGAAGCCTTCAACAGACGTCAGCGTTAATCCTTCGCTAATATCGAAGCCGGCGGTGTTAGCAAGAAACGAGAAGCTGAACCGTATGCCCTTCTCGGCAAGCCCCGCCTTGACCGCATATGCCAGGATGCCGAGCAGCACGACGACCAGAGCGACGATTCCCAGCTGGATCGCTTCGTGCCGGATGCGATTGCGCAGGCGCAGCGACCTCAGCCTATCGTTGTCTGGCATGCCGTGGATCGCACTCGTTTCGTGGATTGTCATGTTCAGGCTCCAAGTGCTTGGGGGGCGGAACGACATGGTTCCGACCCCCGGCCGGCGTCAGTTCCAGAGCGGCGAGTAGATTGCGCCACCCTGCGTCCACAAGGCGTTCGGCGTGCCCCTGCGGTCGAGATACATCTTGGTCTTCGGACCGAGGTTGCGATCATAGGCCTCGCCGTAGTTGCCGACGGCCTTGATCGCCTGAGCCATGAAGTCGTCGGAGAGGCCGAAGTCCTTGCCGTAGCCGCCGCCATTGCTGCCGAGGAACTTCTGAATGAAGGGATCCTCGCTCTTCAGCTTTTCGGCCAGATTGGCCTGGGTGATCTCGGACTCCTCGGCCTGGAAGAGGCCGTACTCGATCCAGCGCAGCGCATTGCGCCACTTGGAGTCGTTGGCAGCCACGAAGCCGCCGAACGGAGACTTGTCCAGCGTATCCGGGAGGATCAGATAGTCGGCTGGCTTCGGTGCATTCCCCGCCCAGGCGGCAAGAGCTGATTTGTCGGTGCTCATCGCATTGCAACGACCCGAGTTGAGCGCGGAGAAAAGCTTCTCGAGGTTTTCATAGGTCAGGACCTTGGAGTCCTTCCAACCACGCGCCTTGAAGACAGCAGCCAGAACCGTCTCGGTGGCCGATCCCTGGGTGGTGCAGATTGTTGCACCATCGAGGTCTGCGAATTCCTTGATCCCGGCATCAGTTTTCACCATGAGGCCGGTACCGTCGTAGAAGTTGATCGGCAGAAAATCGATCGCGATTGACGATTCACGCGCCGGTTTGATCGTGGTGTGGGCGAAGACGACATCGACCTGGCCGGTGAGAACTGCGTCAAAGCGGCTCTTGTCGGTCACCGTGATGAACTTGACCTTGGCGGCGTCGCCGAGAACGCCGGCGGCAACCGCCTTGCAGAAGTCGACATCGAGCCCTTCCATCTGTCCGGTCGTGGTATTGAGATACCCGAAGCCGGGAGCGGTGTTATCGGTGCCGCAGTTGAGCACACCGCGCTGCTTGACCGTGTCGAGAACGGAAGCGGAAGCATTGGCCGCCGTGAACGCAACGCCTGCGAAAACGCCGGCAGTCAGGATTTTGAGTAGTTTCATCGAAGTTCCCCTTTCGGATCGCATAGTGACGGTGACGCCAAATCAATGAGCAATGGCTCGATCGAAAGTCCGGTAAGACGCTGGAGGCGTTATCGCCTTTCTGAATACGTCGTTCCCATTATTGGCCAAGGTCTGCGTGCGATCCTCGCTCCCAGTCCCATCAATTGGCAGATGGACAGTAGGAGCGGGGTCTCTTCAAATCTACTTAATTCTCCTGAGGTGATACATTAGGAAATCTGTTGGTTTTGCCCCGATGCCCCCGTGAGGTTTATCGGGGTGGTGCTCGGTGCGCCGGCACCCGGCGTCAGGAGAGGGGCGGCTTCTCGGCCATCCGGTCGAGGAACGCCTGAAGGGCCGGACTGCGCTTTTCCTCTGTCCGGAAGGCGATAAATATCCTCCGGCGGATTTCCGGAACGAGCCTGCAGACCCAGACGTCTTCGAGATCGTAGCTGGCGCGCAGGCCAGGCAGGATCGAGATGCCGTAATTCTGCCGGATTAGCGCGATGGTCACTTCGAAACCTTTGCATCTCGCTACGATGTTGGGCTTGAAGCCCTCTTCCTGACAGGCTTCCACCAGCATCCTCGTATAGGTGTCGGACGCGGTGTCGATCGCCCACCGCTCATCCCGAAGCTCATGCAGGCCGACGGTCGGCCGCTCCGACAGCCTGTGATCCCTCGAGACCATGACGTTGAAGACGTCCTCCATCAGGAAGATCGTCTCGATGTTGGGATCGAGCGCGCCGGTCGGTATGTTCAAGTCATCGATAATCGCGACGTCAGTCTGCCAGCTGCGCAGCGCGGCAACGCTTTCGCCCGGCTCCATTTCTTCGAACTGGACGGTGAGGTGAGGGTGCCGTTCGGCGAGATCGTAGACGACCTTCGGAATGAGGGCGGCGGCCACGGAAGGAAACGCCGCCACCCGAAGTTCGCCGGAAACGACGCTTTTCAATTCAGCGATGTCTGCTTTCGCCGATTCGATTTCGATGAGGATCTTCTCTGCCCGCAGCACCAGCTGCTGGCCGGCGGGCGTCATGACAACGCCCCGGCCGCGTCGCTCGACGAGCCGTATGCCGACCTCTTCTTCAAGAAGCGCAATTTGTTGCGACACGGCCGACGGCGAGACATGCAAGGCTTCTGCCACCGCGGCCATGGTCTTGCGGATCGACAGTTCGCGCAGCGCCCGCAGACGTCCGACATCCATTTCGACCTCCTCGCAGCTCCGAAATCATTAGCATGTCTGAACGTATAAGCAAATATTATTAACTTTTTCTGGTGTTTCGATCGATCTAGGGTCCGCCTCACGAATTCGAGGAATTGGAGAACTCAGATGACCAACGCTGCAAGGGTGCATTTCAACACCACCGTCCAGGAGGCTGATCCACTCGTCGCCGATGCCCTCGCGTCCGAGCGGGCCCGCCAGCAGAACCAGATTGAGCTCATCGCTTCGGAGAATATCGTCAGCCGTGCGGTTCTGGACGCCTTGGGGCACGAGATCACCAATAAGACGCTCGAAGGCTATCCGGGCAACCGTTTTCACGGTGGCGGGCAGTTCGTCGACATTGCCGAACAGGCCGCGATCGACCGCGCCAAGCAGCTGTTCAATTGCGGCTACGCCAACGTCCAGCCGCATTCGGGGACGCAGGCCAACCTTGCCGTCTTCTTCCTGCTGCTGAAGCCAGGCGGAAAGGTGCTATCGCTGGACCTTGCGGCCGGTGGCCACCTGTCGCACGGCATGAAGGCGAACCTGTCGGGCCGCTGGTTCGACGCCAACAATTACAGCGTCAACCCGCAGAACGAGGTCATCGACCTCGATGAGATGGAGCGCATCGCCGAAGAGATCCGCCCGAAGCTGCTGATCACCGGTGGTTCGGCATATCCGCGCGAACTCGACTTCGAGCGCATGTCGAAGATCGCAAAGAAGGTCGGCGCCCACTTCCTGGTGGATATGGCCCATATCGCCGGCCTTGTTGCAGGCGGCGTCCATCCTTCGCCGTTCCCGCATGCCGACATCGTGACCTGCACCACGACCAAGACGCTGCGCGGTCCGCGTGGCGGCCTGATCCTCACGAACAACGAGGAATGGTACAAGAAGCTGCAAGCGGCAGTGTTTCCCGGCGTCCAGGGCTCGCTGCACAGCAACGTCCTGGCCGCCAAGGCGATCTGCTTGGGCGAAGCCCTCCGCGACGATTTCAAGGTCTATGCCCGCCAGGTCGTGGCGAACGCGAAAGTCCTCGCCGAAACGCTTGCCGATCGTGGTATTCGCATCGTTTCCGGCGGCACCGACACCCACATCATCCTGCTCGATCTGTCGAGCAAGGGACTGCTTGGAAAACAGGCCGAGACGCTGCTCGCCAAGGCGAACATCACATCCAACAAGAACCCGATCCCCGGCGACAGTCCCCGTCCTCCGGAGTGGGTGGGCATGCGCCTTGGCTCGTCCGCTGCGACGACGCGCGGCCTGAAGGAGGAGGAATTCCGGGTCCTCGGCCATGTCATCGCGGATCTCATCGACGCCGAAACAGAGGGCAGGACCGACGAGATCGTCGGAACCGCCCGGGCGAAGATCGCGGAATTAACCGAGAAGTTCCCGGTCTACGGCCACTAGGCAACGTACCCACGATGCGGAAATGCCCCGCCCACATCGCTAGGCGCGGCATTTTGCCGGTTGGAGCTTGGATGCAATGGAGCACACCATGGGAATGGACAGATTCACACGCGCCGCAAACATCGACGGCAAAGCGTACGCAGCAGGGCTCCTCGAGCGCATCAAGACCGATGTCGAAACGCTCAAGGCAACGACTGGAACCGTTCCCGGTCTGGCCGTCGTTCTGGTGGGGCACGACCCGGCAAGCGCAATCTACGTGAGTTCAAAGCGCCGTCAGACCGTTGCCGCCGGGATGCGGTCCTTCGAATATCGGCTTGCTCAGGAAACCACGCAGGGCGAACTTCTTGACCTCGTGCATCACCTTAACAACGATGCAGAAGTACATGGAATTCTTGTTCAGTTGCCGCTGCCGGCGCATTTGGATCCGAACTCCGTGATCCAGGCCATCAATCCCGACAAGGATGTCGACGGCTTCCATGTATCGAATGCCGGCCGCCTTGCCACCGGCAACCCGGCTTTGATTCCCTGTACGCCGCTCGGCTGCATGATGCTCATTAAGGATACGCTCGGCGAGAGCCTCTCCGGCCTTCATGCCGTCATCGTCGGCAAGTCCAACATCGTCGGAAAGCCGATGGCGCAGATGCTGATGAATGCCCACTGTACCGTCACGGTCGTTCACTCGCAGACAAGGAACGCGGCGGAGCTCTGCCGGACAGCCGACATTCTTGTCGTCGCGGCAGGTCGGGCAGGCTTGGTTCGTGGTGACTGGATCAAACCCGGCGCCGTCGTGATCGACGTCGGCATCAATCGGATCCAGGACGGCGAAAAATCACGGATCGTCGGCGACGTGGCATATGGCGAAGCCGGCCACGCGCGCGCCATCACGCCGGTGCCGGGCGGCGTCGGCCCGATGACGATCGCATGCCTGCTGTCCAACACGCTCGCCGCATTCCGCCGTCATCACGCGATGATTGCCGCGGCCTGAGACGACGAACAAGGAAATAGACATGACCATCACGGCCCCTCGCTACGCTCTGCGTGTCGCATGCCCGTCGATCCGCGGCGTGACAGCCGCCATCGCCGGCTATCTCTCCCAGAACGGCTGCAACATCTCCGACAGCGCGCAATTCGACGACGCCGACACCGGACGCTATTTCATGCGGATCAGTTTCCAGCCGCATGACGGACATACACTTGACCAGCTTCGTCAGGGCTTCGAACCGATCGCCGGGAAGTTCGAGGCGAGCGCCGAATTTTTCGATGAGAGCGAGAAGAAGAAGGTGATCCTGATGGTGAGCCGCTTCGGCCACTGCCTGAACGATCTCCTCTACCGCTGGCGCATCGGGGCGCTTCCGATCGACATCGTCGGCGTGATCTCCAACCACACGGATTACCAGCGGGTCGTCGTGAACCACGACATCCCGTTCCACTGCATCAAGGTGACTAGGGAAAACAAGCCCGAGGCCGAGGCGAAGCAGATGCAGATCGTCGAGGAGTCAGGCGCCGAACTCATCGTGCTGGCCCGCTACATGCAGGTCCTGTCCGACGACATGTGCCGCAAGATGTCCGGCAGGATCATCAACATCCACCACTCCTTCTTGCCGAGTTTCAAGGGCGCCAATCCTTATAAGCAGGCATTCGAACGGGGCGTGAAGCTCATCGGCGCGACGTCGCACTACGTCACCGCAGACCTCGATGAAGGCCCGATCATCGAGCAGGACATCGTCCGCGTCACCCATGCGCAGAGCGGCGAGGACTATGTCAGCCTCGGCCGCGACGTCGAAAGCCAGGTGCTGGCCCGGGCCATCCACGCCCACATCCATGGCCGGGTGTTCATCAACGGCAACCAGACCGTCGTCTTTCCTGCTTCACCCGGCTCCTACGCGTCGGAGCGCATGGGCTGACCGCGGCATGCTCAGGTCAGCAGGAGCGGGATCACCCATCGAACTTCCATTCTCGTGAGTGACGGACCACGTTCATCCGCGGCTTGACAATGTGACGGAGTGCGTTGCATTTTCGCCACAATGCGTTGCTTAAAGGTCACGCAGGGTTTTGGACATTCGCTCCCGATCGAGTCGTTCCAGCGCTGGCTTTCTTGAGCCGGCGTTCTTTGGTTTCGATCGGATGGCGCGGGCGGCGGGTGCCGTCTGAAGAGAGGCCGAATGACGCAGGATGGGGTATCGCCGGCGGCGGGCGAGGCGGTGACTACGGTGACCGATCGCCGCGCCCTTTTCGCCGTGCCCGGCCTGGTACTTGCCGGCGGCGCGCTTCTCTGCGCCACCGCGACACTGTTCGTGCTGCTCGGCCTCACGCCGATCGCGCCGACGTCGCATGTCGTCATCACCTCGGTCATCGTCAATTCCTTCTTCGTCCTGACGCTGCTGGCGCTGATCGCCCGTGAGGTGGCAAGGCTGCTCAAGGCGCGCACCCGCGGCCGGGCGGCTGCACGCCTGCATATCCGCATCGTCGTGCTCTTCTCGATCGTCGCGATCACGCCGGCGATCCTCGTTGCCATCTTTGCCAGCATCACGCTGAATGCCGGCCTCGACCGCTGGTTTGCGCTGCGCACCCAGTCGATCGTCAGCTCGTCGCGCAATATCGGCCAGGCCTATATGATGGAAAACGCCAGCTACCTGCAGGGGCAGACGGTTTCCATGGCCAACGACCTGGAGCGCAACCGCGCGCTCTACAGTCTGGATAGAACGGGCTTTGCCGACTTGATGACGCGCCAGGCGAGGGGTCGCGGCCTGCTCGGCTCCTTCCTCGTCGAGCGCGACGGCTCGGTCGTCGTCCAGGCCGACATCACCACTGAAAAACCGTTGCCGGCAATCCCGCAGGACGCGCTGGAGAAGGCCGCGGCCGGCCAGCCGACGCTCATTCCGCCAGGCGTCACCAACCTCGTCGGCGCCATCATCAAGCTCGATGCCATCCCGGGCACCTTCCTCTATACGGTGCGCGCCGTTGATCCCAAGGTCATGGGCGCCATGCGCATGATGGAGGAGAACGCCACCGAATATCGGTCGATGGAAGCCAATCGCTTCTCGCTGCAGATCGCCTTCGCGGTGCTTTATATCGGCTTCGCGCTGATCGTGCTGCTCGCGGCGATCTGGACCGCGATTGCCGTTGCCGACCGCATCGTCCGGCCGATCCGGCTGTTGATCACCGCAGCCGATAGCGTCGCATCGGGCAATATGGACATCGTCGTGCCGGTGCACGCCGTCGATGGCGACGTCGCCAATCTGTCGCGCACATTCAACAAGATGATCTCGGAAATCCGTACCCAGCGCGACGAGATCCTCGAAGCCAAGGACGAGGTCGACGACCGCCGCCGTTTCATCGAGGCGGTGCTGTCCGGCGTCACCGCCGCCGTCATCGGCGTCGAGCAGGACCGCCGTATCGCCATTGTGAACAGTTCGGCCGAGACGCTGATGTCGCTGTCGGCCGATCAGATGCTCGGCAAGCAGCTGGCCGATATCGCGCCTGAGGTCGATCACGTGCTGACCGAAGCGGCGTCGCGTCATCGCGGCGATTTCCGCAAGCAGATCGCGTTGGTGCGCGGCGGCACGGTGCGCACACTGAGCGTGCAGGTCACCCGCGAAGAAGTGCGCGATATGAGCGAATCCTATGTGATCACGCTCGACGACATCACCGACCTCGTCATCGCCCAGCGCTCGACCGCCTGGGGCGACGTGGCACGGCGCATCGCCCATGAGATCAAGAACCCGCTGACCCCGATCCAGCTTTCCGCCGAGCGCATCCAGCGCCGTTACGGCAAGCAGATCGACCCGAACGACCGGACCGTCTTCGATCAGTGCACCGATACGATCATCCGCCAGGTCGGTGATATCGGCCGCATGGTCGACGAATTCTCCGCCTTTGCCCGCATGCCGAAGCCGACCAAGGAGCCGAGCGACCTGCGCGATATCCTGCGCGACGCGATCTTCTTGCGTGAGATGGGCAACCATCACGTCACCTTCGAGCAGGATTTCGGCGACCAGCCGCTGGAGGGCCTGTTCGACAGCCGCATGCTCGGCCAGGCCTTCGGAAATCTCATCAAGAATGCTGTGGAATCGATCGAGGCGGTGCCGAGCGACGAGCGGGACGAACGCAAAATTCTCGTGCGCGCCGCACTCGATGCCGACCGCGACCGCTTCACCGTCGACGTGATCGACAATGGCCGCGGGCTGCCGGTGGAGAACCGCCACAGCATTCTGGAACCCTATATGACGATGCGCGAGAAGGGCACCGGCCTCGGCCTCGCCATCGTCAAGAAGATCATCGAGGAACATGGCGGGCAGCTCGAGCTGCATGATGCGCCCGCCGATTTTGACCGGGGAAGAGGGGCCATGATCCGCGTGCATCTGCCACGCCTGGATCCGACGCCTGCTGCCCCCGCAGCCAATGACAAGGAAAGCGTTTATGGCCTCTGATATTCTCGTCGTCGACGATGAGCATGATATTCGCGAGATCGTTTCCGGCATTCTCTCCGACGAAGGGCACGAGACGCGCACCGCCCATGACAGCGACAGCGCGCTGGCGGCAATTTCCGATCGCGTACCGCGGCTGATCTTCCTCGATATCTGGATGCAGGGCAGCAAGCTCGATGGTCTGTCGCTACTCGACGAGATCAAGACCCGCCATCCGGAATTGCCCGTCGTGATGATATCAGGCCATGGCAACATCGAGACCGCCGTCTCGGCGATCAAGCGCGGCGCCTTCGATTTCATCGAGAAGCCTTTCAAGGCCGACCGGCTGATCCTGATCGCCGAACGGGCGTTGGAGAATTCCAAGCTGAAGCGCGAGGTTTCTGAGCTGAAACGCCGCACCGGCGACGCATTGGAGCTGATCGGCACCTCGGTCGCCGTGTCGCAGCTGCGCCAGACGATCGAGAAGGTCTCGCCGACCAACAGCCGCATCATGATCCTCGGCGCATCCGGCTCCGGCAAGGAGCTGGTGGCGCGGATGATCCACAAGAAGTCGACGCGCGCCAACGGCCCCTTCGTGGCGATCAACGCCGCCAACATCACGCCGGATCGCATGGAGGTGGCGCTGTTCGGCACCGAGGGCACACCCGGCCAGGCCCGCAAGATCGGCGCGCTCGAGGAAGCCCATCGCGGCATCCTCTATCTCGACGAAGTCGGCGAGATGCCGCGCGAAACGCAGAACAAGATCCTGCGCGTGCTGGTCGATCAGCAGTTCGAGCGCGTCGGCGGCTCCAAGCGCGTCAAGGTCGACGTCCGCATCATCTCCTCTACCGCCTATAATCTCGAAAGCCGCATCACTGAGGGATGGTTCCGCGAGGATCTCTATCATCGCCTCGCCGTCGTGCCGGTGCGCGTGCCGGCGCTGGCCGAACGGCGCGAGGATATTCCCTTCCTCGTCGATCAGCTGATGCGCCAGATTTCCGAGCAGGCCGGCATCCGTCCGCGCCGCATCGGCGACGACGCCATGGCGGTGCTGCAGGCCCATGACTGGCCGGGCAATATCCGCCAGCTGCGCAACAATATCGAGCGGCTGATGATCCTTGCCCGCACCGACGGACCGGATGCGCCGATCACCGCCGACATGCTACCGACCGATCTCGGCGACATGCTGCCGAAGGTGTCCGCCAAGAACGACTATCACATCATGACGCTGCCGCTGCGCGAAGCCCGCGAGATGTTCGAGAAGGACTATCTGATCGCCCAGATTAACCGCTTCGGCGGCAATATCTCGCGCACTGCCGAGTTCGTCGGCATGGAGCGGTCGGCACTGCACCGCAAGCTGAAGTCGCTCGGCGTCTGATCTTTCCGGCGCGGGCATTGCCGCGCCACATTCCCTCTATCGCTTTCTGCAAGACCGGGTTTCCCATGCCGAGAATTGCTTATGTGAATGGCCGTTACGTCAAGCATTCCGATGCCAGCGTGCATATCGAGGATCGCGGTTACCAGTTCGCCGACGGCGTCTACGAGGTCTGCGAGGTCCGCCATGGCTATATCGTCGATCTCACCCGCCATCTGAACCGTCTCGACCGGTCGCTGGGTGAGCTCAGCATCGCCTGGCCGATGGGCCGGGCCGCGCTGACACAGGTCATCCGCGAGACACTGCGCCGCAACCATGTCCGCAACGGGCTTTTCTATATGCAGGTAACGCGCGGCGTCGCGCGGCGCGATCATGTCTTCCCGGCCAAGGGGACGCCGCCGTCGCTTGTCATCACCGCCAAGAGCACCGATCCCAAAATCATCGCCGCCAAGAACGCCAATGGCATCAAGGCGATCACGCTCGCCGACAACCGCTGGGACCGCGTCGATATCAAGTCCGTCGGCCTGCTGCCCAATGCCATGGCCCGCCAGCAGGCCAAGGAGGTCGGCGCCCAGGAGGCCATCTATGTCGATGGCCACGGCATGGTGAAGGAAGGAGCGGCGACCAATGTCTGGATCGTCGATTCCGAGGGAATGCTGGTGACGCGGCCGGCCGAACACGGCATCCTGCGCGGCATTACCCGCACCACCTTAATAGATGTCGCAGCCAAGCTCGGCCTTGAAATCGCCGAGCGGAATTTCTCGGTTGCCGAGATGCTCGCGGCTCGCGAGGTCTTCCTCACCGCAGCCACAAGTATTTGTTTTCCGGTCGTTTCCGTCAATGACCAGACGATCGCCAACGGTCATCCGGGCAGCGTTTCGCAGAAAGTCCGCGAAGCCTTTTTCGACGTTGCGGAAAAGATTGCGATTTGATACCAAGATTTGCTGGACGGGTGGAATGAGGGTGCCACCGGTCTTTCATGGTGAGATTGATTGATACTCCACCGGCCAGCTCAGGTCGGCAATAAAGAAAGAAGCGGCGCGATGGCGGAACGTTCTCAGAATCTTCAGGATCTATTTCTTAATACTGTTCGCAAGCAAAAGATTTCCCTGACAATCTTTTTGATCAACGGCGTGAAACTCACGGGCGTTGTTACGTCTTTTGACAATTTCTGTGTTCTTCTTCGCCGTGACGGCCATTCGCAGCTCGTGTATAAGCATGCGATCTCGACGATCATGCCGGGCCAGCCCATGCAGATGTTCGAGAGCGAAGAAGCAGCGTCCTAACAGGATCAGCCGTCATTTCGACACGCGATACCAAGAACGATTCGATCATCCCTGAGGCCGCCAAGCACAGGGACGACATGCGCGCGACCGTCGTCGTGCCGGTTCTGAAATCGCGCAGCCGCGGCGGTCAGACCGAATCGGCCTCGACCCGCACGCCGGAAAGCCGCCTCGAAGAGGCGACGGGCCTTGCCCAGGCGATCGACCTCGACGTCGTCAGCGGCTCGATCGTGCCGGTCAATGACCCGCGACCGGCGACATTGCTCGGCACCGGCAAGATCGAGGAAATCAAGGCGCTGCTCGATGAGCGCGATTCCGGTCTCGTAATCGTCGATCACCCGTTGACACCGGTGCAGCAGCGCAATCTCGAGAAGGAATGGAACGCCAAGGTCATCGACCGGACGGGCCTCATTCTCGAAATCTTCGGCCGCCGCGCCTCCACCAAGGAGGGCACGCTGCAGGTTGATCTCGCCCATCTGAATTATCAGAAGGGCCGGCTGGTCAGAAGCTGGACCCACCTTGAACGCCAGCGCGGCGGCGGCGGCTTCATGGGCGGCCCCGGCGAAACCCAGATCGAAGCCGACCGGCGGTTGCTTCAGGACCGCATCATCAAGCTCGAACGCGAGCTGGAGCAGGTCGTGCGCACCCGCCAGCTCCACCGTGCCAAGCGCCGCAAGGTGCCGCACCCGATCGTGGCGCTCGTCGGCTATACCAATGCCGGCAAGTCGACCCTGTTCAACCGCATCACCGGCGCCGGCGTGCTGGCCGAAGACATGCTCTTTGCCACGCTCGACCCGACGCTGCGCCGGATGAAGCTGCCGCACGGCCGCACCGTCATCCTGTCCGACACCGTCGGTTTCATCTCCGACCTGCCGACCCATCTGGTAGCCGCCTTCCGGGCGACGCTGGAAGAGGTGCTGGAAGCCGATCTCATCCTGCATGTCCGGGATATGTCCGATCCCGACAATCAGGCCCAAAGCTCCGACGTGATGCGCATCCTTGGTGATCTTGGCATCGACGAGGCCGAAGCGGCGAAGCGGCTGATCGAGGTCTGGAACAAGATCGACCGGCTGGAGCCAGAGGTGCACGACACCATGGTGCAGAAATCAACAGGCGCCAGCAATGTCGTAGCCGTCTCAGCCGTCAGCGGCGAGGGCGTCGACACGCTGATGGACGAGATCAGCCGCCGGCTTTCCGGCGTCATGACCGAAACCACAGTCCGCCTTCCCGTCGATAAGCTGGCGCTGCTGCCCTGGCTCTACGACCACGCGATCGTCGACGGCCGCGAGGACAATGAAGACGGCTCGATCACGCTCGATCTGCGCCTCTCCGAAACCGAAGCGACCGAACTCGAACGCCGCATCGGCAGTGGGCCGAAGGCTTCGAAGGAAGATTGGGAGCGGTAAGGCACCTATTCTCTCTGGGCTCCAGCCACTGAATCGTTCGCGCTCAAGGACTTGGAAGGCGCCAAACTCACCCTCCCTCATTCCTGTGCCTGTCACAGGAATCCAGCCACCGCGCGTCTGCGCGGTGAATCACTCTTTTCAAAGCAAGTGAATATCCCGTGTCAGATGGGCCGAGAGGCGATGCCGCCGAGTGCTCACTCAGTGCCCGAGATCACAGCCCGCTCAATCGCCTTCGCCGCCTGCCAGATCTCCTCCATCCGCTCCAGGCTGGCCGCTTCCAGTGTCTCGCCTGCTGCATCAAGAACATTCTCGATGTGATTGAAACGACGCCGGAATTTCATATTCGTTCCGCGCAGCGACTGTTCTGGATCGGCCTTCACATGCCGGCCGATATTGACCACCGCAAAGATCAGGTCGCCGAGTTCGTCGCTGACTTTTGCCCGATCACCGTCTCTCAGCGCCACCCGCAGCTCATCAATCTCTTCCTCGATCTTGTCGAGGATCGGCTCGGGCGCCGACCAGTCGAAACCGACCTTGGCGGCGCGTTCCTGCAGCTTCAGCGCTTCCGTCAAAGCCGGAAAGCTGCGCTGCACCGATCCCAGGAAGCCGCCCTTGAAATCTTCGGTGATCCCGCGCCTTGCCCGGCGCTCGGCGCGATCGCGTTTTTCCGCCTGCTTGATTTCGTCCCACTGAATCTTCACCGCGTCCGGCGTGTCGGCTGCCGAGCGGGCGAAGACATGCGGGTGGCGGCGGATCATCTTGGTGGTGATGGCGTTGATGACGTCGCCGAAGGAGAATTCGCCGGCCTCCTCGGCCATGCGGGCATGGAATACCACCTGCAGCAGCAGGTCGCCCAGCTCGTCGCAGAGATCGTCCATATCGCCGCGCTCGATCGCGTCGGAGACCTCATAGGCTTCCTCGATCGTATAGGGTTTGATCGTCTCAAAATTCTGCTCGATGTCCCAGGGGCAGCCGGTCTCGGGATGGCGCAATGCCGCCATGATCTCGATCAGCCGGGAAATATCTTTGGAAGGTTCCATGGTGCCTCAGTTGAGCGGGACTCAGTTAAGGGGAATATCGTTGGCGCTCTTCGACGACTGGTAGGTCGTGGAAAGCGCGTCGTAGCGGGCCTTGATGCGCGCGGTCTGCGCCATGAGCGCGGTCTTCGGCTGAGCCTCTTCGGTCTCGACGAGATCGGCGATGGCAAAGCTATTCCAGAAGCCGTTTTGCCTGCGATAGCCGCCGGGTTCAAGTCCGAAGACCTCCTTGAGGATCTTCAGGTCGTGCGGAATGGCGAAGGCATCGCGGGAATCCTCATGGCTGAAGAAATAATAGAAATTGTCGAAGCCCGCCCAAGTGATCGCCGACATGCACATGGTGCAGGGTTCGTGCGTCGACAGGAAGATCAGATCCTTGGTCGCCGGCTTCTCGCCAAGTTCGTAGAAGCGCTTCAGCGTATGCACCTCGCCGTGCCAGAGCGGGTTCTCCAACTCGTTATTGGTCTCGGCGACGACGAGCGACAGATCGGATTTGCGCAGGATCGCCGCGCCGAACACCTTGTTGCCCAGGGAAACGCCGTGCTCGGTCAGCGGCAGGATATCGTTCTCGATGACCGAAAGCAGGCGGGCGGCGATCGTCTTGTCAGGCATTGGCGTCTCCGGTTTTCCCTCAGTCTATCGTCTTGGCGGCGCGAGCGAAATGCGCCAAACGCCGGTGGACGCCGTTTGTCACAGGCTTTATACTGCGCTGCAGCAAAGAGAGTGGGATCAGGTGGTTTTCGTCAGCACGGGTGACTTTTCTCAAATCGCCGACGACGCGAGCAAAAGAATACGCGCTTGCTGGGGCTTTCGAATTTCTGTTCCTTCAATCCCTTGTCGATCACGGGCATATTCTGGCAACTTCGAAGTGGATTGATGATGTCTCCCAAGACTGAGCAGCTTTCGGTATTTCCAGCCTTCTTTCGCGTGGAAGGCCAGAAGACGGCTGTCTTCGGCAATGGCGACGAGGCTTTCGCCAAGGTGCGGCTGCTGCTCAACACGCGGGCGCGGATCGTTGCCTATGCCGACAGGCCGGAAGCCGATTATCACGCCTTCCTGATTGCCAACCGCATCGAGACCGTACGCGCCGGCTTTTCCGCCGAGCAGGTCGCGGATTCGGCACTGGTTTTCGCCGCCACCGGCGATGAAGCCGAGGATCGCGAGATCGTCGATGCCGCCCGCGCCGCCCGAATTCCGGCCAATGCCGTCGATCAGCCCGATTACTGCGATTTCTTCACCCCGGCGCTGGTCAATCGCGCCCCGGTCGCTGTAGCGATCGGCACCGAAGGGGCAGGGCCGGTTCTGGCGCAGATGATCCGGGCGCAGATCGATCAGCTTCTTTCCCCCTCGCTCGGGCGGCTTGCTGCACTCGCAACGAGCTACCGCAAAGTCGTCGAACAACTGGTGCCACGCGGCGTTTCCCGCCGCGTCTTCTGGCGCCGCTTCTTCTCAGGCGCTGTGGCCGATGCGGTCGCCAACGGCAACCTGCCGCAGGCCCGTCATGCCGCCGACCGGCTGCTAAGGTCTATCGACAAGGTCGCCGGCCATATCTGGCTGGTTGGCGCCGGCCCAGGCGCCGAGGATCTGCTGACGCTGCGCGCCCAGCGGGTCATGATGGAAGCCGATGTCATCGTCTTTGACGCGCTCGTGCCGCAGGCGATCGTCGATATGGGCCGCCGCGACGCCGAGCGGCTTTCCGTCGGCAAGCGCAAGGGCTGCCATTCGAAATCGCAGGAAGAGATCAACGAGCTTCTGGTCGAGCTCGGCCGCCAGGGAAAGCGCGTCGTCCGCCTCAAGTCGGGCGATCCGTTGGTCTATGGCCGGGCAGGCGAAGAGATGGCCGCATTGCGCGCTGCCGGCATCACCTATGAGGTCGTGCCCGGCATCACCTCGGCTTTCGCCGCTGCTGCCGATTTCGAGCTGCCGCTGACGCTACGCGGCGTTGCCTCCTCGCTCGTCTTCACCACGGGCCATGATCTCACCGGCGACGTGCTACCCGATTGGGCAAGCCTTGCTGTCTCGGGCGCGACGATCGCCGTCTATATGGGCCGCACGGTTGCCGCCTCGGTCGCCGAGCGGCTGATGCAGGCCGGCATTCCCTCCGAGACCACAGTCGCCGTTATCGAAAATGCCAGCCGCGCGGAGCGCCGTCTGCTGCATGGCACGCTTGCCGATCTTCCCGATCTGCAGCACCGTGACGAGTTGACGGGACCAGTCATGGTCATTATCGGCGATGCGGTTGCCGGCGCCAATTTCGAACTGTCCGAGCCGCTGGTGCGTGCGAACGCCCGGCTCGAGGAACTTGCAAGGAGCTGAATATGGTAGACAAGGTTCTGACGGCCAACCGGCTGACGGACGGCATTGCCGTCTGGCTGGATGCGAACGGGAAATGGTCCACCTCGCTGCAGGAGGCGCTTGTCGCCCGTCATAACGAAGCCGTCGAAGCGCTGGAGGCGATCGGCAAGAAGTCCTATGCCGACAACGAGGTGGTTGACGTCGCCGTCGTCGACGTTCAGGAAACTGACGGTATTCTCTGGCCGCTTCGCCTTCGTGAGCGCATCCGTGCGCAAGGTCCGACCATGGAATATGCACCGGGCTACGCTCCGGCCGATCCCGAATTCATTGCAGTCTGAGGAAGACGATGTACCGTTACGACGAATTTGACCATGCCTTTGTCAGCGAGCGTGTCGAGCAGTTCCGCGACCAGGTTCAGCGCCGCCTTGCCGGCGAGCTTGCCGAGGATGCGTTCAAGCCGCTGCGCCTGATGAACGGCGTCTACCTGCAGCTTCATGCCTATATGCTGCGCATCGCCATTCCCTATGGCACGCTGAGCGCGCGCCAGATGCGTATGCTCGCCCATATCGCCCGCACCTATGACCGCGGTTATGGCCATTTCACCACGCGCCAGAACCTGCAGTTCAACTGGCCGAAGCTGTCGGAAATCCCCGATGCGCTCGCCGATCTTGCCAGCGTCGAGATGCATGCGCTGCAGACCTCGGGCAACTGCATTAGAAACGTGACCGCCGATCACTTCGCCGGTGCAGCCGCCGACGAGATTGCCGATCCCAGGCCTTATGCCGAAATCCTCCGCCAGTGGTCGTCGGTCCATCCTGAATTCTCCTTCCTGCCGCGCAAGTTCAAGATCGCCGTCACCGGCGCCGAGCGCGATCGCGCCGCCATCCAGGTCCATGATATCGGCTTGCACCTGAAGAAGAACGACAAGGGCGAGATCGGCTTTGCCGTCTATGTGGGCGGGGGCCAGGGCCGCACGCCGATGATCGCCAAGCTGATCCGCGACTTCCTGCCCGAGGAGGATCTGCTCTCCTACACCACGGCAATCGTGCGCGTGTACAATCTGCATGGCCGCCGCGACAACAAATACAAGGCCCGCATCAAGATCCTGGTGCACGAAACCGGCGCCGAGGAATTGACGCGCCAGGTGGAGGCCGAATTCGCCTCGCTCAGGGATAGTGAGCTGAAACTGCCGGAACAGGATGTCGAGGCGATCACCAGCTATTTCGCGCTGCCTGACCTGCCTCAGCGCGCCGAGGGCTGGGAAAACCTCGCCCGCTGGAAGAAGGCCGATCCGGCTTTCGCCCGCTGGGTCCAGCAGAATGTGCAGCCGCACAAGAACCCCGATTACGGCATGGTGACGATTTCGCTGAAGCCGATCGGCGGTATTCCGGGCGATGCCACCGACGCGCAGATGGATGCGATCGCCGATCTCGCCGTGGAATATGCCTTCGACGAAATCCGCGTCAGCCACGAGCAGAACCTGATCCTGCCGCATGTGGCGCTGGCCGATCTCGAAGCCGTCTATCGCGGTCTCGTCGCTATCGATCTGGCGGAAGCCAATGCCGGCCTGATCACAGATATCATTGCCTGTCCGGGGCTGGACTACTGTGCGCTCGCCAATGCGCGCTCCATTCCGCTGGCGCAGGAAATCTCCCGCCGCTTCGGCAGCGCCGAACGCCAGGCCGAGATCGGCGAGCTGAAGATCAAGATCTCCGGCTGCATCAATGCCTGCGGCCATCACCATGTCGGCCATATCGGCCTGCTCGGTGTGGAGAAGAAGGGCGCCGAACTCTACCAGATCACGCTTGGCGGCTCCGGCGACGAACATACCTCGATCGGTGAAATCATCGGCCGCGGCTTCGAGCCGGACCGGGTGACGGACGCGATCGAGACGATCGTCGACACCTATCTCGGCCTGCGCCTCGATCCGTCCGAAATCTTCCTTGCTGCCTATCGCCGCGTCGGACCGCAGCCTTTCAAGACCGCGCTCTATGGCGCCGCCGCGGAAGCGGCGTAAGGAGGCGATGATGACGAAGATCTGGAGAGAGACCGGTTTTGTCGAGAACGATCCCTGGGTGATCGAGACCGATGAGGTGAAGGCGAGCGGGCAGCAGAAGCCGCTGCTCGGCCTCGACGAACTGATCGCCAAGGCCGACGAAAGCAATGATGTCGGCCTCGGCGTGCTGATCAAGCCGGCCGACGACGTGCGCCGGCTAGAGCCCTATCTATCCCGCCTCGACATCGTTGCCGTCGCCTTTCCGGCGTTCAACGACGGCCGCGCCTTCAGCCATGCCTCGCTGCTGCGCCAGCGTCTCGGCTATACCAACGAGCTGCGCGCCGTCGGCGACGTGCTGATCGATCAGGTGCCGCTGATGCAGCGCGTCGGCATCGACAGTTTTGCTGTCAGCAATGCCACGGCGCTGAAGCGGCTTTCCGAAAACCGTCTTCCCGCCATTCCCCATCATTATCAGCCGGCGGTGCGTGACGCCGAAGCCGGCAAGGGCTATAGTTGGCGCCGTCAGGCGAAGCCGGCCGCATAAGCGGCCGCTCCGTCTTTTCACGATGACGGAACGGTAGCATGAAGACATTCGAAGTGGCGGTGATCGGCGGCGGCCTCGCCGGTATGATCGCGGCAATCGCGCTCGCCCGCGGCGGCCGCAGCGTGGCGCTGGTGGCGCCCGTTGCCGCAAAGGAGGACCGGCGCACCACGGCGCTGATGGATCAGTCGATCCGCTTTCTCGATCGGCTGGCGCTCTGGGACAAGCTCCGCCCGGCGACGGCACCTCTTGCCAGCATGCGCATCATCGACGGCACCGACCGGCTGCTGCGCGCGCCGACCACCACCTTCCGCGCCGCCGAAGTGGGCCTCGATGCCTTCGGCTATAATTTCCCCAACAAGGCGCTGACCGCGATCCTCGAACAGGCCACGGCCGACGAGGGCAATATCACCCGCTTCACCGATATGGCCGAATCGATCGAGATCTCGGCCGAGAAAGTGTCGATCGCACTAGCCGGCGGCGAGACGCTTTTCGCCGATTTTGCCGTCGGCGCCGATGGTCGCGGCTCGAAACTGCGCGAGACGGCCGGGATCGGCGTGCGCAAGTGGTCTTATCCGCAATCGGCCATGGTGCTGAATTTCGCCCATTCCCTGCCGCACCAGAACATCTCGAGCGAATTCCACACCAAACACGGCCCCTTCACCCAGGTGCCGCTGCCGGGGAGCCGCTCGAGCCTCGTCTGGGTGCAGGATCCGGCTGAGGCGGCCGCCCGCATGGAATTGCCGGTTGTCGAACTCGGCCGGCTTGTCGAGGCGCAGATGCAGTCCATGCTCGGCAAAGTCGATGTGGAGGAGGGCGTCCAGCTCTGGCAGCTGTCGGGCATGATGGCGCATCGTTTCGGCAAGGGACGCATCGCGCTGATCGGCGAGGCCGCCCATGTCTTCCCGCCGATCGGGGCGCAGGGGCTGAACCTCAGCCTGCGCGATATCATGGCGCTGACCGACATCCTTTGCGACAGGGCGGAATTGCCGGTGCCAGCCGATGCCGGCGAAAGTTTCGACCACAAGCGCCGTGCCGACATCATGACGCGCACGGCAAGCGTCGATCTTCTCAACCGCTCGCTGCTCTCGGATTTCCTGCCGGTGCAGATGCTACGGGCCGCCGGCCTGCATATCCTCTCGGCCATTCCGCCGCTGCGCAGCATCGTGATGCGCGAAGGCATCGAGCCCGGCCGGGGCTTCCGCGATATTCCCGATGCGCTACGGGAAAAGCTGAAGCGGAAGAAGGCCTGAGCGGATCGCGATCAGCCACAGCGAAACCGTCGCCACTGAAAGCACCGTCGTGATCAGGATCGTCGCCGAGGCGCGCTCCTGCCACACGCCATATTGCTGGCCGATGACGAAGACATTGGTCGCCGTCGGCAGCGAGGCGAGCAGCACCGCGGCCTGGATCCACACCGGCTCGAAACCGCCGACGGCAGTCAGCGCCAGGAACACCACGATCGGATGTAGGATCAGCTTAGCCGGCACGATATATGAGATTTCGGCCGGGATGCGCTTCAGCGGCCGCAGCGCCAGCGTCACGCCCATGGCAAACAGAGCGCAGGGCGCGGCCGCCTGGGCGAGGTAATCCACCAGGCGCTGAAACGCCAGCGGCTGGTCGAGATGCAGGGCGGCGACCGCAAAACCTGCCGCCGTCGACAGGATGAAGGGATGCAGCGCCACCTTGCGGGCGATATCGGCGACAAGCCGTCCGGCGGAACGCCTGTCGTCGCCGGCCGCCGCCATCAGCGCCGGCGCCACGATGAAATGCAGCGCGTTCTCGAAACAGATGATCAGCGCCACCGGCACGGCGGCACCTTCACCGAGCGCCAGCAGCGCCAGACCAGGCCCCATATAACCGATGTTGCCATAGGCGCCGGCAAAGGACTGGATGGTGCAGTCGGCAAGCGAATTGCGGCGCACGAGGCGGCCGATGACGAACAGCAGCGTGAACACCGCATAGGTCGCGGCGATATCGGTGACGATGAAATCGATGCGCGTCAGCTCTTCGATCGGCGTGCGCGAGACGAGCTTGAAAAACAAGGCGGGCAGGGCGGCATAGATGATGAAGGTGTTCAGCCATCCCAGCGCTTCGGCCGGCGGCTTCGTCGCCTTGGCGGCGGCATAGCCGATGAGGATCAGGCCGAAGAACGGCAGGAGCAGGCTGAGGATATCGGCCAAGAGGTCTTCCAGTGCGCGGGGATCGGCGGGTCAGGATCTGACTTAAGCAATTCCAGCGAAACTGTGTAGCGGTTTGGTCTCGGGAGTTGTGCAAAACAAATCGATAGAGCGTTTTCGTCATTCGAGGGAAAGACGGAAACGCTCTACAGGCGGGGCGCCTTTTGTTGCAGACCTGACCAGAGAGCGGTCAGTAATCCCAGAAGACCGGCACCCAGCGGAAGGTTTCGCCCTCAACCGCCACATGGCAGACGGAGGGGAAGGGCAGGTGGGTGGCCACCAGTAGTTCGCCGGTCGCCGCCAGTTCCCGCAGGAGAGCGACCCGGACGCGCGCCGCTTCCTCGGGGTCATGCTCGAAGCCGTTATGCCAGTCAGGCTGGTCGAAGCCGACGGCGAACACCGCGTCGCCGGCGAAGGTCAGCCGGTCGCCGCCGGAGGCCAGGCGAACCACGCTGTGCCCGGGGGTGTGGCCGCCGGTGCGGCGGGCGACGACGCCTGGCGCCACTTCGCACTCGTCATCGAATAGCCGCAGGTGGCTGCGGTACTCGTTCACGAACCGTTTGGCGGTCGCCCGAAGCGCATCCGGGAAGCCCGGCGGCATGCGGGTCCGGGAGAAATCGGGCGCTTCCCAGAACTTCACCTCGGCCGCCGCCAGGTGGATCCTGAGGTCGGGGCGCAGCCGCTCCTTCACCCCGTCCACGAGAAGCCCGCCGATGTGGTCCATGTGCAAGTGGGTCAACACCACATCGGTCACGGATGCAAGATCGACGCCGGCATCCTCCAGTCGCTTGATCAACTGCCCGGCCCGCGGCAAGTGCAGGTCCGGGTCGAGGCCGAGCCCGGCATCGAGAAGTATGGTCTGCCCGCCGCTGCGCGCCACCACCACGTTTAGTGGCCAATCCAGCGAGTCTTGCGGCAGGAACATGTGGTTCAGCCAGGCTTCACGCACCGCAGGCTCGGCATTGTGCGCCAACATCGTGGTGGGGAGCGGCAGCACTCCATCGCTGATCACCAGCACCTCGATCTCGCCGATCTGCACTGCGTAGCGCGAGGGAACCAGTTCACCGGGCCCTGGTCCACCGGGATGTGAGGTGTCTTCCAGGCTCATATTTGTCGCGAGGCTCATGTTTGTCTCCTTCTGACCGCCGCTTAAACACGGCATCGACGACGCTACATCGAGGCGTGTTTTCGATCGATTGGGTCGAAGGTAAGGGCGGATGGGTCGAGGGAGAGGGCGGCCTATACCACGGCATAGGTCCTGTCATGCAGGGTACCGGCGTCGGACAACCGGCGCGGATCGACCGACCGGGCGCGCTTCAGCCGATCTGCATCAGGATCGGGAAGGTCTGCTGAAACCAGATCGCCACATCGCTGACCCACCCGAACAGGAAGGCGAGGCCGGTCAGCACGAGGAAGACGCCCATCACCTTTTCCACCGTGCCGAGATGGCGGCGGAAGCGCGACAGGAAGCGCATGAAGGCACCGGAAAAGCCGGCGGCGATCCAGAAGGGGATGGCAAGGCCGAGCGAATAGACGGCGAGCAGCCCGGCCCCGGAGCCGACCGTCTCGCGCGAGGCGGCGACGCCGAGGATCGCGCCGAGCACCGGGCCGATGCAGGGTGTCCAGCCGAAGGCGAAGGCAAGGCCCATGATATAGGCCCCCGTCAACGTCGCCGGCTTGCCGCCACCCTGAAAGCGCGCCTCGCGGGCCAGGATGCCGATTCGGAAAAGGCCGAGGAAATTCAGCCCCATGACGATGATGATCAGACCGCCGAGCTTCGACAACAGGTCGAGATGCTGGCGAAGCGCCATGCCAATGCTGGAGGCGCCGGCGCCAAGCGCCACGAAGACGGTGGCAAAACCGAGCGTGAAGAGCAGAGCGGAAAACAACACGCCGCGTCGGACGTCCGGCGAGACGGCAACCGCACCGCCGCCGCGGAACTGCTCGACTGAAATGCCGGCCATATAGCAGAGATAGGGTGGGACGAGGGGAAGCACGCAGGGCGACAGAAAGGAAAGCGCCCCGGCAATCAGCGCGCTCCACAGGGAAATATCGGCAATCGACACGCATTCTCTCCGGCTGCAATCTGCATGATGTTCCTAGCTTTGCAGGCCGTGGATTGCCAATCACCTTTTTGCGTTTGGCGAGCCCTGAGCCGCAAATGGGGGGATAGCGGCCTGTCCGTATCTTGCGATCAGAAGCGACAGGCCGCCACCAGAGAGCGCTATTTCAGCGGCAGAAACAATTCCGCAACCGCCTCATGCTCCGGCACCTCCGGAAAGAAGCTCAGCCGCTGGCAATAGATCGGGAAATCGCGAGTTTCTTCGCCGCTCAGCGGAAGCCAGTCGCGATAGAGATAGAGCGCGGCGGGCTCCAGATTATCGGTGTTGCCGACGACGCGCAGCACGGCGCAGCGTCCGCCGGGGATCTCGCCGGCCTTGATCTCATCGCCGTTCGCCGCGATCGGCTGATCGGTCCCGACACAAAGGTCCACGCTATAATCTGCAGGCGAGGCGGGACGCCGCTCGGAACGCCAGACGTTGAAGGTCGGATTTGTCCTGGGGTGCAGGCCTGCGGCCGTGCGCCAGACGATGAACCGTTGGATGGTGGCGCCGAGCGTCGTCGGGTCGCCCCGATGCTCGATGATCGCCACCGGCGTCGGCGGCACATATCGAATCGTCACGTCGTCAGTGGTAAAATTCTTCTGCATGCGCTTGCTCCTAGCGTTATTGAGAGGCCCGAAGGCCGCAAGCCACGGCTCCCATTCGGGAGACTTCCGGAACGACGAAGGCGATTGCCCGAACCGTTGCCGAAAGGCGCGGGCGAAGGCATCCGGTGCGTCGTAACCGGCATCCATCGCTATCTCGGTGACGCTTTGCGCATCCCTGTAGGCCAGCCGGTGCGAAGCGCGCTTCATCCGGGCAAGCTGGACATAGCGATGCACAGACAGACCGAAGGTCGCCGTGAACTGCCGGTGGAGGTGAAACTTCGAGAATGCCGCAACGCCGCTCACCGTTTCCAGGTCCAGATCGTCGTCCAGGTGGCGGTCTATGTAGTCAAGCACCCGCTGCATCCGGGCATGGTAGTTTTGAAGCGCCGCCTTCATCCGTCTGTTCTCCGTGGCAGCATCAACTAAGCGCAGGCCGGCCTGATGCGCTCGACCGATCTTGCGGTTTTCTCACGGGTCGCAGAGCATCGCCAAGGATTCGATGACAAGCTCACCGCCGATTTTCTCGTCATGTGCCTTGCGTCCGCAAGGATGTGCCTTGCGTCCGCAAGAAATGTGCCGACTGCCGGAAAAAGCTGAATTTTTCGGTTGACCGCAATGGGTCGCCTGCCTATGTTCCGCCCACTTCCAGCCGGGGTGCTTCACCCGCGGAGAGGGAGAGCGTAGCTCAGCCGGTAGAGCAACTGACTTTTAATCAGTAGGTCTCGGGTTCGAACCCCGACGCTCTCACCATAAAATCAATTAGATACTGGTGTTGCGTGCGGCTTTTGCGACGACCGCAAAGTCGCACGGTCGGTCTAATTGGTCGACCGATTCATGGCGCTGCTGGTCGCCTGGTTCAACCGTGCGGGGTGGGACACACATAGCCGGTGGTCATGAATATCCGCCAAAAGCCAATAGAAGCACGCCAACCGCAATCACAGCCAGGGCCGGCCAATTTTGCGATACGCCCAGGAACCTGAGGCCCTGGTGCCGCGGTTCCAGTGTGCTGCCGCCTTGCGGCATCTGGCGCGAGTCACTCGGCCTTCGGCTGAGCGTCGACCGAAAGAGAAAAAGAAGTCCTCCAATTATGAGAGCCGCACCGATCAGGATTGCCCACATCGTCGCCTCCGCTACGGACAAGGGTGCACGTTAAACTGGATCTGGATCTGATTGTTCCCGGGTGACTGCATCTTTCGGGTTGTCCATTTATGGATCGGAACACTTAACCTCCATCCCCGTTCTTCTATTCCAACGATAGGAGGAAATACCCATGGATTGGAACCGTGTTGAAGGTAACTGGAAGCAGATGAAGGGCAAGGTAAAGGAGCAGTGGGGTAAGCTCACTGACGATGACCTTGACGTTATCGCTGGCAAGCGCGATCAGCTCGAAGGCAAGATCCAGGAGCGCTACGGTTACGAAAAAGACCGTGCGAAGAGAGACATAGACGACTGGTACGGCCGCCAGCCCTGGTAATCAGAGAGACATCGCCTATCTCAAGCCGCCGGCATTCGCCGGCGGCTTGTGCGCGCCGGTCGCGCCTTCGATGAAGCGCAACCTGGCATGTGAGAAAAGCGATCATCGACAGACCTCCATTCTCGGAACCAGAAGCGCGCGCAGTGAATTTGAGCACTGAGCAATCCTGGAGATCCCAATGGACAAGACACCGAAAACAGCCATCCGCGGAATGATGTTGTACGTACTCGCCCTTCTCGTCTTGGGCGTTCTGGCGGGCGCCGCCTACACGATTTATGGCCATCCCGCCGATCCGTCCGAGCGACCAGCGGCTGAGACGATTCCGCAAAAAACCGCGGCTCCGCATTGAGGCACATCACACCAACTATTTGATTGATCGCCCCTCGAGAACAAACGGTGGCCGGGAGAGTGCCTGCCACACGGGCTTCCAACCCGGTCTGGTCGTGTTGAAAAGTCCGGGTTCCACGGCAAGAAGGCAGCAAGCGGCAAGCAACATGGCTTTGGAAAGCAGGGCAGAAACCCCTGTCGCAAGTCGTTCCAACCAGTAGGGTCTTTATTTATAGGGAGAATTACCTGCGACACGGAATCAGCCTCCGCTGAAAGAAGCCGTTGCGGCTTGATGTTTACCCATCGCCGATGGCCTAGGAGCACATCTAGAGAATTTCAAATACGTCATA
The DNA here is from genome assembly GCF_036571585.1 of Rhizobium sp. 268. Lineage (NCBI taxonomy): Bacteria > Pseudomonadati > Pseudomonadota > Alphaproteobacteria > Hyphomicrobiales > Rhizobiaceae > Rhizobium > Rhizobium sp. 268. The sequence goes on from NZ_JAPPSO010000009.1 coordinate 279,155, forward strand.
CTCAACGCCGCCCGGACACCGTCCGCCCTGCGCAACCGCGACGATTTGGTTGAGCCACGCGTGCCGTGGCGCGGCCGTCTCGAACCAGGGAGTTGTCCGCAGATAATATTCGGAGGCGTCGACCGCTTCGCCGCGTGCCAGACGCTCATCAACGGCCGCGGTGGAGCGCCTGATGCCGCGATAGGTCATCAAGATCAGATCGCCGTCATCGGCGACGAGCAGGAGCCTGACATCCTGCTGAAACGTGCCGTCTGCGCGCGCAAGCAGCAGATCGGAGCCAATCAGCGGCGACACCTCGCCCTTCAGGCGCTCGCCCTCAAAATATCCACCGGAAACGGAAAATATGCGGCGGCCTCCGGCCGGCGTCTGGCCGAGCTCCAGGGCCGGCTGAAGTGTCATGAAAAGTCTGAATAAGGGCCGAGATTGCAGGGTCATGTCAGATCGCCTATCGTTGACTTCAACCCTAGCCGCAAGCGCTCTGTCGCCAAAACGCGCTTTGCTTGTGAGCATCACAAGAAAAACTCATGAAAAGCGAAGAGATTATGCGGCCGCCGTTGGAGTCCTTGCGAATTCTGGAAGCGTGCGTTTCTGTCGGCAGCTTTGCCCGCGCGGCAGAGCGTTTATGCCTTACCCCAGCGGCAGTCAGCCTGCGTATCCGTACGTTGGAGGCCGACCTTGGCCAGTCGCTGTTCCAGCGCGCCGGGCGCCGCGTTGTCCCGACGGCTGCTGCCACTGTTCTGGCGGGCCGAATTCGGACGGCATTGGATGGCATTGCCGGCGCGCTTGATGAGTTCCAGGCGGCCATGCCGCCGCTCCGGCTGACAGCGCCTCCGACATTCGCCTCGCGTTGGCTCGCACCCCGGCTGTCACGATATCACTCAGGAGGAACATCACCGATCGAGGTCGATGTCTCCGCCGATATTCGCGATCCCAGCGCATTTGACGTCGCCATACGGACAGGGCGTGGCGGATGGGAAGGGCTTGACGAGTATCGGCTCGCGCCGGTTGAGGCAACTCCGATGCTGGCGCCCTCTCTGCTTGGAACAAGAACCCTGAATAGGCCGAATGAGCTGGCCGATTTCGAGCTTTTGCCGCACCCGGATTTGGATGCCTGGTTCAGGGGCGCTCAATGCGAGACGCCGCCGGCTCTGCGGTTCGTGATGGTCGACTATCCCACGCACGAACTGGATGCCAGTGCGGCGGTGGCAGGTGTCGGCGTGGCGCTGTTGTCGCCGTCCTTGTTTCGACCGCTTTTGGAAAAGGGACTGCTGATCGCACCCTTTCAATATGTGTTGACCGGGCCGGCCTGGCATTTCGCGTTGATGCGCGCCGACGACTCCCGTCTCGCGCCCAGGCAACTCTGCGCATGGCTTTGTGAGCGGGCTCACGAGCCAGCCTGATAGGGAACAACCTGCGACAGGCAAAACCGACAACAGGCCAGCCCGATCAGTTTGGCTTCCCGGTAGCACCTGAACTCCTATATCGCGCCTGGACATCCAAACCGAGGAGTTTGCGGATGAGAGAACATGCTGTCGTGATTGCCGGAGGAGGGCCGACGGGGCTGATGCTGGCGGGCGAATTGGCCCTGGTAGGTGTCGACGTCGCGATCGTCGAACGCCGGCCGAACCAGGAAATCGTCGGTTCGCGTGCCGGCGGTCTCAGCGCGCGCACGCTTGAGGTTCTCGATCAGCGCGGCGTGGTCGACCGGTTCCTCGCGGAAGGGCAGATCGCCCAGGTTACCGGGTTTGCGGTCACGCGGCTCGATATCAGCGATTTTCCGACCCGGCACAATTACGGGCTGGCGCTGCGGCAGAAGCATATCGAGCGCATTCTGGCCGGATGGGTCGGCGAACTGCCGGTGACGATCTATCGTGGCTGCGAGTTGACCGGATTCGTACAGGACGACACCGGCGTCACCGTCGAACTTTCCGATGATTTCAAGCTCAGGGCAGGCTACCTCGTCGGCTGCGATGGCGGCCGCAGCCTGGTTCGCAAGATCGCCGGCATTGAATTTCCGGGATGGGATGCGACCACCAGCAATATTCTCGCTGAGGCCGAGATGGAGGTGGAGCCGCCGCTCGGCGTCCATCGCACAGTGCTCGGCCTGCACGCCTTCGGCCGCGAGGAATATGAAATTCGCGACGGCAAGGTCGTCTTTGCCAGCGAAGGCCCGGTCAATGTCATGGTGACGGAAAAGAGTGCCGGCGGCACGGCCGAGCCGACGCTCAGCGATTTCAGGCAAGCCCTGATCGAAACATGCGGCACGGATTATGGAATCCATAGCCTGAGGTGGATTTCCAGGTTCACCGACATGTCGCGGCAGGCGGAGGCTTATCGCAAGGGCCGCATCTTCCTGGCCGGCGATGCCGCGCATGTGCATTCTCCAGTGGGCGGGCAGGGCCTCAACACCGGCGTGCAGGATGCCGTCAATCTCGGCTGGAAGCTGGCGCAGGTGGTGAAGGGAATATCGCCGGAAAGCTTGCTCGACAGCTATCACGCCGAGCGCCATCCGGTGGCTGCCCGCGTGCTGCGCACGACGATGGCGCAGGTCGCCTTGCAACGGACCGATGACCGCAGCGAAGCCTTGCGGGACATCGTCCTGGAACTCCTCGCCATGGACGAGCCGCGCAAAAAGATCGCCGCCGAAATGTCCGGACTGGCCATCCATTACGATCTCGGCGAGGGCCACCCGCTGCTCGGCCGCCGCATGCCCGACCTCGACCTCATCACGCCCGATGGCCCGTTGCGCGTCAATGCGCTGCTCCGAAATGCGCGGGCAGCGCTTCTGAATTTCGGCACACCCAGCAGCCTTGACATCACGCCGTGGTCGGCCCGCGTCCAGTTGGTTGAGGCCAGCTATGATGGCGCATGGGAGCTGCCGGCATTGGGCGCGGTCTCTGCCCCAGCCGCAGTGCTGATCCGGCCCGACGGCTATGTGGCGTGGGTGGGCGAGGGCAAGCCGGATGGTCTCCACGAGGCGATGACGACCTGGTTCGGACCACCTGGCTAATGCCGAAAAGACTGCGGCCTAGTCTAAGCGGCCAGCGGCATCGAACCGCAATCCGATATCGCCTCGGTCCCCGGCACGGGTTTGCCGCGGCGCTCCCATGTCCGGCGGCTGATGCCGAAAGCCTCCCAGGGGCGCGCCTGGCTGAAGGAATGGGCGAGATAGTCGGCTCTGGGAAGCGCGCCGGCGGGGGTGATGTAGCCTATCCGACAGACATTCGGTGGATTGTCGATGAAAGGGCAGCGGATCTTAGATCGACCTTGGCGGACAAGGCGCGCAAATAGGCCCAGTCACGTCAAGCCAACAGAGACAAGTCGCTCCGAAGCTTATCGATCCGTTGGCGCCAGCGGGTCCCATCTCCATCTGAATGGAGAGAAGGCCCGTCGCCACAATTTACATCGGTAAGGTCTTAAATCAGCGAAAGCCAAAGAAGCTCAAAATTGCGAGCACGATGACGACAGCGCCGACAAGCCAGATCAAATTGTTCATTGGGAACGCTCTCCTGTTTGAATTGAGCCAACCGTGACCCGCTGGCTTAACTGCCCGGCGGGGCTTGCGGTTCCCTAACCATTCCTACTGCCGTCTCGCGCTTCTCCTCGACGCAGTGATGCCACGGCTGCTCTCCCGCAAGGCGGGGCCCGGCAGCAGCTTGCTTCGGCGGTCCGGCAATCGCAGCGAGGCGCTGAACGAAGGTCTGCGGCCCAGACCTTCAATAACTGCACGAGCGGGCGTTGCCGGGTCTGAAACCACCTGCGCAAGCCGGGTTGATCGACGTGTCCCGTTGATACTGGAAATCTTCACGATCGTGCTTGCCGGGCGAGGTGCAGGAAGATGTGATCACGGACACACAAAGCAGTGCGCCGACGGCTACGAAAGTCAGAAATCGGTTCATCTGGGCTCTCCCTTGCGGAGTTGATCTTGGTCGCATTCTGCCATGCCGCTCACGAGCCTATACCAAACTTACGGCGCGATTGATCATATTTGGCTGAACACGTGTGCGATGGATCAATCAATCTAGATCTTGGTGCTTTTGAACCTAGATCGCTGACCAATTCACTCAAGATAAGCTGATCGGGCTATTCTGCCGTTATGGAAGTAGTTGCGGATGCTTTTGGCTAAAGGCAGGTGATTTTGTCTTGAATAAATCAAGGTTTTTCAGTAATATTATCCCATAAAAAAGTAATATAAATGGGAGGATACTATGGCGGAAACTCGGTTTGATCCGGTTTTGCTTCATCGTCAGCATTTCATCGCGGAGATCACATGTCTCGATGAAATCTTCGATTTTCTGGATGAATGGCCGCAGGACAAACGAGGTCTGGCATATGACACGCTGTTGAAGGCGTGCAGGGACACGGCCAGCGGCCGTTTCCCGCTGAGCGCTGCGCGCGAGAATTTCCGGCGTTTTCTGAAGATGTCGGGTGTGCTCGCCAAAGTCGAGGGCGCCCCCAAATTCGAGCAACTAATGGGGGATCGAAATATCGGGAATGCCTGATGATAGTGAGTAGGCAGGGGGCGCGCCGTCACGTCATGTGCGGCGCGTCTTGCGTTCAGGCTGCTCGGCGGCCGCCTATTCTTCGCCAGAAAGCGTCATGACACTCACTACGAGAGACAGATGTCCTCCGGTGGTCGCAGGCTCGACGGAATTTCAAGCAAGGCTGTCATTCGCCCAGTCGCAGCGGAACACCATCACAGGCTTCGAAAAGCCCTTGAGCCGCCGGCGCGAGGCGTGACCGAAGAGATCGGCGGCGCCGTATTCCCTAAAAATATTCTCTGAGACGAGAATCTGGTCACTTGATGCGGCCGCACAGAGGCGTGCGGCGAGCTGTACGGTCGAGCCGAACAGATCGTTACTGTCCTCGACCGGCTCGCCGCAATCCAGCCCGATGCGGATATGGATCGGCTCGGTGTTTCCGCCGTTGTAAAGCTGGAATTCCTTCTGGATTGCCATGGCGCATTCGACGGCGGCAGTGGTCGCGGAAAAGGCCGCCATGATGCCGTCGCCGGTGTGCTTCACTTCGCGGCCGGAATTTTGGCCGAGGCATCGGCGCACGATCGCGTCATGGGCTCTCACCATTTCAGTCCCGATGCGGTCGCCGAGCCGCGCGGTCATCTCGGTCGATCCGACGATATCGGTAAAGAGGATTGCCCGGTGGCCGGGATCTATTTCGGCGGAGGATTGGCCAGGCGCCGGATCGGGGTCATGAATGCGGCCGAGAAACGCCTCGACAGCCGACAAAGCGACCTCAACGACCTCGCCAGCGACGAAGCCGTGCGCCTCGCGATGCACACATTGGGCGGTTTCCATGTCAGGGGCATCCACGAGACAGAAGGCGGTCCCGCGGCGCTGGTCGAACCAATAGGTCAGGAACTTGACGCCGTAGCGATCTTGGATGTCCAGATCCATGCGATGCGCCTGCGCAACGTCGGCCGCCGACGTTCCCTCGAGAAAGTGCCGATCCATGAAGATAGGCATCGCGTGTCCTCCCAGATCCGTTGCGTGCAAGCGATGGCATTCTACGATCTGGACGCTTTCGCGTCCACCTTTGGCACAATCAATGAATGAATATAAAGGCTGTTGCTTCCGGAGAATTCGATGCGTTGCTGTAAATTCTATAGAATACTCGGCAAAGGCCGGCTTTTAATGAGTAGGCTCGGCAGGAGAAGCCTGATATTTACCATAATCAGCCGTTTGATAACCAGTTGCGGGGTTCTCGACGCCGATCAGAGCACTTCAAGCGTTGCATGTTCTCAAAGCGCCTGCTGGAGGGGGCGAGGAGAATGTCCGCTCCCGCCTACCCCACGGCACGCAAATTGCATCTTTAACTCGTAAGCTCACCGAAATTGGAAAAGCTGTAGCAAAGTGAGACAGACGGCAAATTTTCGACCGGTCGGCTTGGCCTCAATGGGGCTTGGCCATTATGCCGTTATTAACTCTGTGTGGGACGCTGCGCGCACGCTGCTGCACGAGTGGCCGGTCGATGACGGCGAAGACTATTTCGAAGCCGTGAAGTCCTGCCTGGATGCGATTATCGGCGATCTCCCGCCGGAAGAGGTGCGGGCATCCTTTATCCGGGCTGCTCAGGAAGCCGGCATCGCCGTCATTGAGGCTGCGGACTGAACACCCGCCTGATCCAATCGTCCTGAACGCCAGATCCGCCCGACTTGACATTTTCGGCCGAGAGGCTAAATTAGAACAAAACAGGAACATTGGAGATGGTCATGACGCATACGGAACAAGTGATCGCCAACGCCCTAGCCCTTGTCGAAGCGTCGCGTGCGGCGCGCGAGCGCGATCAGTTGCGCCGCGCCGCCTGGCAGAGAAAGGTCGAACTCAGCCGGCCGCTGCCGCCCTTGCCGCGTCCGGTTCAATTGCCATTGGCGCTGAACTGATGCAGCCGGCAAAGATCCAGGAGCCCGATCCCATGTCGCCCAATCTGGCCTTGCCTGATCCTGCTTGGCCCGATGCTGCTTGGCCCGATCGTGCTTGGGAAGTCGAAGCCGTGCTGGCCTGGCATGACGACAATGCTAAGGCGGCGATCCGCTCGCTGCTCGACGACTGCAAACATCTCCGCCAGCAATTGGCCCTGGCGGAGCGGGCGATGAGCCGCGGAATGACCCGCGGTTGGACACCGCGATACAAGCGCGACGCCCTCTGACACGAGAGGGCCTCCCGCCGTTTCAGGCCGCGCCTCACGGAGAGCCGCCGAAAGCGTTGTCAGATCTGCGCCCAGCCACCGTCGACGCACAATTCAGAGCCTGTGATGTAGGCCGAGTCATCGGAGGCGAGAAACAGCACTGTTTTGGCGATCTCATCGACCGTGCCGCTGCGGTGCATCGGAATTTGAGCATGCACCTGCACCTTCGTCTGCTCGATCATCTCTTCGCTCATGCCTGCTTTACGCGCCTGATCGGTATCGATGTAGCCCAGAGCCATGGCATTCACGCGAATCCCTTTCTCGCTCAGTTCCACGGTCAGCGAGCGTGCCAGCGAACGAATGGTGGCTTTCCCCGCGGAGTAGACGCTGACATAGGGGCGGCCTTGTCTGCTGAGCGTCGAGGTGTTGAGGATGATCGAGCCGCCGGAGTGCATGAGCGGAACGAGTTTCTGCACTGTGAAGTAGGTTCCCTTAAAGGTGTTGGCGATGGAAAAATCGAATTCTTCCTCCGACATGTATTCGAACAGGTTTGGCTTTGCCCCGCCGGCATTCGCAAAGATGATATCGACGCGACCATACTTTCTTTCGAGATGGTCGCGAAGCGCATCGATATCTGCAATCCTGGAAATATCGCTGCGGATGGCGTCGACACCATTGCCGATGCTTTGCGCCGCCGCATCCAGCGTCGCCTGATCGCGGCCAGTGATAACGAGTTTTGCGCCTTCTCGTGCGAAGAGCTTGGCTGTCGCCAGTCCCATTCCCGAGTTGCCGCCGGTGATGACTGCGATTTTACCGTCCAATTTACCCACATTCGTCTCCAATTTACGTCTGAAGACCCGGCATGGCGTGCAGGATTGCTGGAGCAGCGGGGCCGGAAGTTATATATGAAACATCCTTCAGCTTTTGGATTCGCTTATGGGAACGGGCTCTCCGCTACCGCTAACCCCCCGGAAATCCCCGCGTCAGGGCCGAGCCATCGCCACTGTCGACGCCATTTTCGAGGCAACCCTTCAGGTTTTGTCGAGCGATGGCCTCATCCGTCTGAACACCACGCGAGTGGCTCGCCGTGCCGGCGTTTCTGTGGGAACGCTCTACCAGTATTTCCCGAACAAGCTGGCCTTGCTCTTCGCGGTGCTGGAGCGACACCTCGAAATGCTGGCCGGCGCCATCGAGAAAGCGCGTGATCAAAACCGGTGCGCTGCGAAAGAGTTGATCGCCGAGCCCGTGGTGAAGGCCTATCTTCAAACGCAGTTGGCGCAGGCTGAGATTTCCCCAGCCCTCTATCGCATCGCCATGGAACTCGACGTCCGCGCGTTGATCGAGGCGGCGGTCCGGCGGAGCGCAGGGGCCATCGAGGCGATGCTGTCCACATCGGCGGACGGCCGTTTCGCCGATCCGGGCCTGCTTGCTCAAACCCTGGCGGCAGCGCTTTACGGAACCGTCCCGCCCTTCTGCCACCGCGTTTTGTCCGCGGCCGATGGTCTTGAGGCCGAAAGGCAGCTGACGACCATGTTTCGCTCATATCTGGTTGCGCAGCCGGAATTGAACGACCGGGAATGCGAGGTCAGCGAGCCGGGAATGCGCTGTGACCGATAAAGGCGCGGTCAGCTTATCGCCTCATGACCGTTCTCCCGCCGTCAGGCCAAGGCCCAACTGGGCGAGATAGTCTTCCAGCGCCGAAGCTTCACGGGATGCGACAATTGCGCCGATATAACCGTCCGGACGCACCAGCACGAAGTCGCCCGGCGTCAGGGCGTAGGCGTTAAGGAAGTGTCCGCTTTGATCGATGAGGTCGCCGCTCCCGCCGATCCTGTGAATATGTAATCCCTTGCGCGATGGCACGGCTGCCTGGTCGACCTCATAGCCGAGCAACGTCCAGTGCGTGCCCTTGTACAGTTCGAACAAACGTCTCGGCTGGCCGGCCGCAGCCATGAGCGGTGCATCGGGCGCACGGTTGCCTGCCAGCAGGCCGCCGCGCCGGGCCGGTTTTTCCAATGAGAGGGAAGATTCGGGATAGCCGATATCGAGCTGATGGACCTCGCGGCCACGCCTGAGATCGCCGCGCTTCAGCGCATCGAGAAGACCGGTGGCAAGACCGAGCATCGCCGCCGCGATCGGGCGGCGCTCTTGCTCATAGCTGTCGAGCAGCGCATCCGGCGCGCCGCCGGCGACCGCCGCCAGCTTCCATCCGAGATTATAGGCGTCCTGCACGCTGGTATTCAGACCCTGGCCGCCGGTCGGCGGATGCGTATGGGCGGCATCGCCGGCCAGGAAGACGCGGCCGAGCCGGTAGCGATCGGCAAGGCGGGCATTCATGTGGAAGGCCGACGCCCAGGAAACCGAGTGGACGTGAATATCGTCGCGGCCGGTGCGCTCCGCCACCAGCGCGGTCAGACCCGCCGCGGAAAGATCGATCTCACCTTCGAGCGGGATCGGTGCCTGGATCTGGAACAGCTCCGTTCCGGCGAGCGGGCAAAGCCCAATCTGCCGCTGCATATAGCCTTCGCCGAACCGATGCCAGGCGTCGCGATCCAGACCCGTCAGCATGACGTCGGCGACGATGGCGCGCACGCCGAGCGTCTTGCCGGGAAAGCCGATATCAAGCGCGTGGCGCACGAAGCTGCGCCCGCCATCGGCGCCGACCAGCCAGCGCACGCGGATCGTCTCTTGCCCGGACGGACCCTGGAGCCGCGCCGTCACGCCCGCATCATCCTGCTCGAAGCCGATGAGTTCACATCCGAAGTCCGGGCGGTACCCTAGTTCGAGGAGGCGCTCGCGCATCACGCCCTCGGTCTGGAACTGCGGCACCATCAGCGGAAAATGATAGGGCTCGGCAGGCGTCGGCTCCTCGCGCAGGACGGCGTCGGATTCGCTGAAGCTTCCATCGTCGCGATATTCCCGCTGCCGGGGATAGGCGCCGCCGAGCGCGACGATCCGGTCGAGGATGCCGAGATCCTCGAAGACTTCCTGCGTTCTCGGCTGAATGCCCTTGCCGCGCGAGCCGCGGAACGGGTCGTTCAATTTCTCGATTAGACGAAAGCTGACGCCGCGCCGCGCCAGCTCGATCGCCAGCGTCAGGCCAGCTGCACCGGCACCTGATATTAGCACGTCCACCGTAGAATTCTGTGTCATTGCCATCTCCATGTGTGTATTATGCACATAATAGGAGAATCGATATGCCGTCAAGAAATAATGTGCATAATACACATATGTCGGAAAGGCTGCGTGAACTGCATGGGGCTTTGATCGAGATTGTCAGCGTCATGAACCGGCCGCAGCGTGACGAGCAGATGGTGCGCGAGGCGGGGATATCACTCGATCGTGCGCTGTTTCCGCTGCTGGTCACGGTGGAACGCCTCGGCCCGATCGGTGTGGTCGAGCTCGCCGATCGCGCCGGGCGCGACTACACCACCGTCAGCCGTCAGGTTGCCAAGCTCGAAAGCCTCGGCCTGGTCGAGCGTCGCGGAAGTGCCGCCGATCGCCGCGTGCGCGAGGCGGTCATCAGCCCGAAAGGCAAGGCGATGACCGATCGCATCGACGTGGCGCGTGAAAGGATCGGCCGCGCCATCTTCGAGCGCTGGGACGAGCACGACTTCAATGAGCTCGTGCGGCTGATGCGGAAGTTTGCAGAGGATATCGGCGATGATACCGGCGGTAACGTGGCAGAGTCCCAGGGAGCGGGCGGGTGACGAGGGTGCGTCCCTGGGTGCGTCCCGAGGGCTCGCCTCAGCAAAACAGTTTGGCGGCGGTGACTTCGACTTCCACGAGGAATTCTAGGCGGGTGAAGCCGCTGACGATGATCAGCGTCGAGGCCGGCTTCGGATCGAGCGTATAGCGATCCCGCATGGCCATATAGGCGGGGAAATCCTCACGTTTCGTCACAAAACCTGAGATGCGGATGACGTCGGCAAAACTCATTTCCGCTTCGGCGAGAATTGCCTTGATGGCCTCGAAGCAAAGTTCTGCCTGAGCGCCGATATCCTCCGGCACTTTCTCGTCGAGACCGATGCCGAGCTGCCCTGAGGTCACGAGCAGCGAAGCGCCCGGCGGCACCAGCAGCCCGTGATTGTAATTTCCGAACGGACGGCGGACGGACGGGGGATTGAAAATCTTCTTCATAGGCCGTTCCTCAGTGCAACGAGGACGCTGCGGGCTCTTAAAACCGCTCCATCGCCGTCTTCACCTTCTCCAAAAAACTGGCCCGGCTTTCCGGCGTGCAGTTGTTCATGTCGTAATGGGCAAGAAAGGTGACCGGCCGCAGCGGATTGATCTGCGCCCTCAGCACACGCTTGACGATCTTCTTCGGCGGGTTGCCGGCGGCGAAGGCGCGAAACGGCGTCGCGCCGTATGTCAGCACCGCCGCGAGTTTCCTGATGTGGCGCAGCCGCGATTCCACCTTGCCGTCGACCAGTTCGAAGGAGACGCCAGGAAGCCAGACGCGATCAAAATAGCCCTTCAGGATCGCCGGGAAACCGAAATTCCAGATCGGCGTCACCAGCACCAGCGCTTCGGCCTGCTTCAGCCGCTCGACATAGGGTTTCACCAGCTCGGTATTGCCGGGATAATCGTGATAGGCGAGCCGGTCGTGTCGGGAGAGCACGGGATCGAAATTCTCGGCATAGAGATCGCACGCATCCACCTCGTGACCGGCCTTTTGCAGGCTCTCCAGCGTCTGTTTGTAGAGCGCCTTGCCGTAGCTTTCCTCGACCGGATGCGAGTGAAGAACCAGAACTCTCATCAGGCCTCCATGACGCTCGCGAGCCCCGGGAAGAGATAATTCTTGCCGGCATTGAAATCGAAATCGGGATTTTCCCAGGCGATCATCTTGCCGGGGTTCAACAGCCCTCTCGGGTCCGTTTCCTGCTTGAAGGCGAGCTGTACCTTGTCGGTGCGCTTCATGCCGCCTTCTTCAAGCGTATAACGATGCGGATTGAAGATCGGGCAGCCGTGATCCTGGTGGATCTTGATGATCTCCTCGAGGCGTTCCTCCGTGCTATAGCGCACCAACGGCAGGCCGGAGCACTGGATCTGACCGTCGAACCTGATGAATTCGAGATGGCCCGGCACTTCGTCGCCGAAGATCTCGACCATCTTGGCGACCTTGGCGACGTGATCCGGGCCCGGATACTGAACCTGCAGATAGGTGAAGCCGGGATCGACCTTCAAGGCACGCAGCGTCGTGTGGTTCCAGGCAAGCTCATAGGCATGCGGAATACCCTTCATGCTTTCGACCGTGTCGGAGCGGAAGATGATCTCGCCCTTGTGGGCGGCTGAAAAGGCGAGGAAGGCATCCATCGAATGCGGCGCGATCATCAGCACCACCACCGACTGGCCCTTGCGGATATAGGGTCTGTGGCGGGTGAAATAATCGTGCGGGATCGGTGCCGCGATCGGGGCGATTTCCTTGACGAGGATGCCGTTGCATTTTGCCAGCGCATCCGAGAAGCGCACCGAAGCCATGAAGTCGTCATGGCCGACAAGCACGTCGACCCAATCATAGGCAGGGGCGAGCGGCATTTCGATTTCGGTGATGATGCCGTTGGTGCCGTAGGCATGGCTGACCTTCTGCAGATCCCAGCCGGTTAGGTCGAGCACGCGCGGCTCGGCCTCCATGGTAACGACGCGCAGACGCAGAATATTGCCGAGATCGCGCAGTCCGCCCCAGGTGATCGAACCGACGCCGCCGGAGCCGCCGGCGACGAAGCCGCCGACCGTTGCCGTCTGCGCCGTCGACGGATGGAAACGCAGTTCCTGACCGGAATGCGCCTTGGTCTGCTTGTCGAGTTGAGCAATGACGATGCCTGGTTCGCAGACCACCCGACCGGGATGGATTTCTTTGATCCTGTCCATGGCGGCAAGGTTCAGCACGATCCCGCCGGAAAGTGGCATGGCCTGGCCGTAATTGCCGGTGCCGGCGCCACGCGGCGTCACCGGCACGCCATGGGCGAAGGCGACCTTCAGCGTTTGGATGACCTCTTGCTCGTTTTTCGGCGTGACGACGAGATCGGCCGTCACATTGTCGAGCTGCGCTTTCAGGATCGGCGAATACCAGTAAAAATCGCGGCTCTTCTGGCGCACCAGCGCCGGATTGTCCTCGATGGCGATGCCCTCGAGTTCCTTTTTGATCGTTTGATAATCCGGCATGTCAGGCTCCAACGATGTTATCGAGTTCACGGTAATCCGGCAGGCTGCGGTCGATCACCTTGCCGCGACGAAGCACGACGCGGTCGGACTGTGGACGGGAGAGAAATTCGCCCCAGCGCCGGGCGCTGAAGAGCACGAGATCGGCCAGCGCGCCGGCGGCGATGCGCCCCTTGTCGGGCCGGCCGAGAATATCCGCAGGCGAGGTAGTGACGACGCGCGCGGCCGTGTCCAGCGGGTGATCGAGATGCAGGACGCGGACTGCTTCACGCAACACCTCGACCGGGTCGAGATCGCCATAGGCATAGAAGGGATCGCGGGTATTGTCGGAGGCCACCGCTGTCGCAACGCCGGCGGCCGCCAGTTCCTTGAACAGGGTCACGCCGCGCCAGCGAGGGGTCCGGCCGGGATATCGGTCCTGCAGATAGAGGTTGCACATCGGCAGCGAGACAATGGAGAGGCCGGCCTTTGCGACGAGCTCGACCGTGCGTTTTGCCGCCTCCTCGTCCTGCCTGGCGAGCGAGCAGCAATGGCCTGCCGTCACCTTGCCGTCGAACCGGTTGCGCAGCACGGCTTGCGCGATCGCCTTCAGCGTCTCGGCGGCGGGATCGTCGCTTTCGTCGACATGAAGATCGACGTCGAGGCCCTTATCGGCGGCAGCCCTGAAAAGCACATCGAGCTGGCTGTCGAGATCGGGATTCATCCGGGTAACGCCGCCGATCAGCCCGCCTTTTTCGCGCACGACGGCAACCAGGTCAGCGAAATAAGCCGCGTCCACCATATTCTCCATCGGGAAGAGCGCCACCGCCTGCAGCGCGACCCTGTCTTTCCAGGCCTCGCGCATCTCGGCAAAAACCTCGAAGGAAATGCGGTGCTGCGGCGCCAGCGAATCGAGATGCGTGCGGATCAGGCTGGTGCCGTGCGCATAGGCCGAGCGCAGCGAGAATTCCATGCGCTTGCCGACATCCGCTGCCGACCAGTACGCCTCCCGGTCCGCTCGCACCGCGTCCAGGGCGCCAGTGAAGGTGCCGTCGGGATTGGCGTTGCGCGGCCAGATATGCCCCTTGTCGAGATGGGTGTGCATGTCGGTGAAGCAGGGCCAGACCATGCCGTCCTTCAGATCGGATCGTGGCAATTCCACCGGGGCTGCACCCGCCGGCAGCAGCGCGGAGATGACGCCATCGGCGATGACGATATCCGCCTTGACCAGCCCCTCGATCGCCGGCGCGTCAAATCCCTCGATGGCGACGGCAGGCAGCGTCGCATTGCTCAGCACGAAGCGGCCGGCATTGGGCGGCGAAATGAAGGAATGGGTCATCAGTTTTCCCGTTTCAGGCTGCTCTCATGCCAACGATGCAGGGCGAGCCAGGAAATGAACGAGGTGACGGCGAAGATCGCCACGCCAAGCAGGGAGAGCATCAGCAGCGCGGCGAAGAGGCGCGGAATGTTGAGCCGGTACTGTGCTTCGAGCAGCCGGAAGGCAAGGCCGGAGCCGGCGCCCGCCGAGCCGGCCGCGAATTCTGCGACGACGGCGGCAATCAGCGCCAGGCCGCCGCCGATCCTGAGGCCCGTCATGAAATAGGGCTGGGCGGCGGGCAGTTTGAGGAAGAGCAGCGTCTGCCAGCGCGAGGCGCCGTAAAGCTCGAAGAGATTGATGAGATTGTGGTCGACGCTCTTCAACCCCTGGACCATATTCGAAAGGATCGGGAAGAAGGCGACGAGGAAGGCGCAGATTAGCAGCGCCACCTGGGTCGACGGTGCATAAATCAGGATCAGCGGCGAGATCGCCACGACCGGCGTCACCTGCAGGATGACGGCAAGCGGATAGAAGGCAAGCTCGATCCAGCGCGACTGCACCAGGAAGATCGCAAAGCCGACGCCGCCGACAAGGGCCAGCATCAGCGACAGCAAGGTGATCTTGGTGGTGACCCAGAGGGCAGGGGCAAGCGTATCCCAGTCCGTTACGAAGGCGTTTGCGACGGCGGCCGGACCCGGCAGGATATAGGGCGGCACGCCTGAGAGCTTCACATAAGCATACCAGATCAGGACCAGCAGGCCGATAACGAGGAAGGGGATGGCGATGCGCAGCGCGAGATCGCGGCGTCTTGCGCCTGCTGCATTTACGGAAAGATGAAGGAGCCGCGGCGGCGTATCCGTTTCGTCATGCATCAATGCTCTCCCGCCGCGTTGATTGCCCCGATCAGCGAAAGGGAGACCGTCTCACAGGCCTTCCGGTATTCTTCCGAGGTGCGGTAATGCTCGTCGCGTTCCAGGCTGGTGGTCAGCGGAACATCGGCATGCACACGGCCGGGCCTTGCCTTCATCACCACGATGCGGTTCGAAAGATAGGCGGATTCATAGACCGAATGGGTGACGAAGATGACGGTGATGCCTGTCGTCTTCCACAGCCGCAGCACGTCGTCGTTCAGCCTCTGGCGGGTGATTTCGTCAAGCGCGGCGAAGGGCTCATCCATCAAAAGCAGCTTCGGTTTCGTGACCAGCGCGCGGGCGATCGAGACGCGCATCTTCATGCCGCCGGAAAGTTCGCGTGGATAGGCTTTGGCGAAATCCTGGAGGCCGACGGTGGTCAGCGCCTGCATGATCTCTCCATGCGCTGCCGCCTTCGAAACCCGCCTCAATCTCAGCGGCAGGTGGACATTGTCGAACACGTTCTTCCACGGCATCAGCGTCGGCTCCTGGAAGACGAAGCCGATATCGCCCTCCGGCAGGCCCCTGGCATTGATGCGCGAACTCGGCCAGTCAATCGCCCCCGACGTCACGTCACCAAGGCCGGCGATGATGCGCAGCGCTGTCGACTTGCCGCAGCCCGAAGGGCCGAGCAGGCTGACGAACTCGCCGCTTTCGACGGTGAGCGACATGTCGGAAAGGGCGACAGTGCCGCTGGAAAAGACCTTCGAGACCGACTGCATCACGACCAGCGGCCGCTTGCGCGTCTCTTGCGGGGATAAGGCCTGGGCCTTTGCTAACGGCATTGCCTGTCTCATTCACCAGGGGAGTATGCGGTCCGCCACCACAGGCGGACCATCGGCCGACGTCGGAGGTGCCTACTTCTTCATCGCCATTCCGATGCTCTTGCAGACGAATTTCGTCGTGAAGGCTTTGCCGTAATCGGTCTCCGGCTTGAACACCTTGATCGCCACCATCTCGTCGAAGAACGCCTTGTAATGCGCGTCGGTGATGCAGCCGATGCCCTTGTCCAGGCTGTCGCCGGATTCGATGATGCCGTATTCCTTCATCTTGGCGATCGAGTAGGCGATCTGGCCATCCGTCATTTCAGGATTGTCCTTCTTGATCAGCTCATTCGCCTTGCTGTTGTCGCCGTAGAGGTAGTTGTACCAGCCCTCGATCGAGGCATCGACGAAGCGCTGGACGACATCCGGCTTGCTGTCGATCATCGTCTGTGTGGTGGTGATCATCGTCGAATAGGGCGAATAGCCGTTGTCGGCGAGCAGGAAGACCTTCGGTTCGAAGCCGGCCTGCTTCTGGATCTCGTAGGGCTCGGAAGTGAGGTAGCCCTGCTGGGCGGATTCCTTGTCGGCAAGGAAGGGCGCGGGGCTGAAATTGTAGGGCTTATACTGCTCGTCCTTGAAGCCCTTGAAGTTCGCCTTCATCCATTCGAAATAGGTAAGGTAACCGTCCTTGCCGAGAAACAAGGTCTTGAGCTTGGCAAGATCCTCGAATTTGTCGATACCCGTATCCGGATGGGCGATCAGGACCTGCGGATCCTTCTGGAAGATCGCCGCGACATCGACGAGCGGGATGCCCTGTTCGACAGCCGAGATCTCACCCTGCGGCCCACCCATGTAGAAATCGATCTTGCCGGAAATCAGCAGCGCGCTGTTGGCCGCGTTCGGGCCGCCCTGCACGATCGTGACGTCGAGGCCGTGTTTCGCATAGGTGCCGTCGGCGACCGCCTGGTAGAAGCCGCCGTGCTCGGCCTGCGCCAGCCAGTTCGTTCCGTAGCTGACCTTGTCGGCCGCATGCGCCGCAACAGTAGCGACGAGCGCGCCACCAAAACCCATAAGGGCGGAAAAGACCGTATTCTTCAGTGCATTGGGCATGATCAGCGTTCCCCTTTTGAGTTCGCAACGCCTGTGATGACGTCGGATTTTCTTCATTGGAGCGATTGCTTTGCTCTTTGAAAAGCATCAAATTTCGTGCGCAACGATGCCTTTTTGGCATCTCAACGGCAGCCTGTGCCTAATTTGTGCGTCTGCTTTATTTTCATGCAACGAGGTTGCCATGCTGCATTCCCGAAAGCTCATCTACATCAATGAGATCGCCCGCACCGGTTCGATCCGCAAGGCGGCGGCGCGGCTGAATGTGGCGTCATCGGCGATCAACCGCCAGATTCTCGCGCTGGAGGAGGAAATGGGCGCGCCGCTCTTTGAGCGGCTGCCGCGCGGCCTGCGGCTGACGGCGGCCGGTGAACTCTGCATCGAACATATTCGCGAAGTGCTGAAGAATTACGAGCGGCTGGAAGGGCGTATCCGCAGCCTGAAGATGCAGCAGGCCGGCAAGGTCCGCATCGTTACCACGGTTGGCCTTGCCGCCGGCCCTCTGCCTGACATCATCGCTCGGTTCCAGTCGGAGCATCCGCGCGTCTTCATGCAGCTGCGCAATGACGCGGGCACGATGACGGTCACTCCGGTGCTGTCGGGCGAGGTGGATATCGGCCTCGGCTTCAACATTCCGGCGACACCGGGCATCCGAACGCTTGGCAGTTTCGATATCCCGATCGGCGTGGTGCTGCCGCCCGGCCATCACCTGATCGGTTCAGGCCCGATCAATCTGGCGGATATCGTCCAGGAGCGCCTGGTGCTGGCCCAGCAGGGCACCAGCCTGCGTGATGTGATCAATCTGGCCTTGGCGCGCCTCGACGTGCATGTCGAGCCGGTGCTTGAGACCAATGCGTCGGAGATGTTGAAGAAGCTGGTCAAATCGGGGGCGGGGCTGACGATACTAAATCCGCTCGACGTCATCACCGAATGCAGGCAGGGCGAGCTCGTTTTCCGGGCGATCGCCGAACCGCATGCGCGCCAGCAGCCGATGAAGCTTTTTGCCCGCGCCCGCGCGCCGCTCGATTCAGCCACCAGCTTGTTCGTCGAATACCTGCTCGCCGAACTTGCCGGCCTCGTGCAGGAACTGCAGGCCAAAGGTCATATCGTGATGGAAAAGCCTGTCGCACCTTAGAACAGGATTCATATTCTAGGGGTCGACCTAAATATGAATCCTGTTCTAAATTAAAGGGTTAGAGCATGATGTCGTCCGAAAACCGCACACACTTTTCGGCCTAATGCTCTTGGTCGCTTTCGCCGGCGTTATTGTGAATAGAGGCTGGAAAGCGGATAGCGCTTCAGGTCGGACAGCAACTCGATGAAGCCCTTGACCTGATGGCGGCAGATCGCTTCGCCTTTCTCCACCGTTCCGCGCGAGGCGTCGCCGACGACGCCGTGCGGATTGAGGTCGTGGGCGATCCAGGCAAGCGAATGCGGCGGCAGCGGCTGGATATATCTCGATTGTCCGCGCATCCATTCGGCCTTGGAGGTGAAATTCTGCGCCCTGTCCATCCGCACCAGATCGGGGCGGAAATAGAGCATCAGCGAGGTCTCGACCTCGCCCCCATGGATGCCGTATTTCAACTCGTCTTCGCCGATCATGCCTTCGGGATGACCGAAGCGGCCCCATTGCGTTGAGACGACGGCCATCTGACAGCGGACGCGCAACTCGCGCGCGACGATGCTCATGATGTCGACATTGCCGCCATGCGAATTGACGATGACCATCTTGCGAATGCCGGCTTCGGCAACCTTGGCGCCGATCGCCGTCCAGACGGGAATGAGCAGCTCAGCATCGAGCGACAGCGTTCCCGGCCCATAGATATGTTCGTTCGCCTTGCCGATCTCCTGCGTCGGCAGGACCAGAAAATCGAGGTCGTCGGGCTTCTGTTTCCGCAGTTCGGCCAGCATGCCGTTGGCGATCGCCACATCGGTCGCGATCGGCAGGTGCGGACCGTGCTGTTCGGTCGAGGCGATCGGCAGGATGGCAATGGTCGTGTCGGGCGAAAGTCCGGCGAAATCGGAGCTATTCAGTTCGTTCCAGTAAAATGGCATTGCCATCGCCGCGCCTCTCATTGCCGTTTCGACAGTGAGTAGGAAATATCGCTGCACGCGAAAAGCATCAATTTGCGCCCGCACCGATGCCTTTTTGCGGATGATGCAGCATCGGCCATCGCCCAGAGGGCGGGGCACTGTCATATAATCCCCGGATGCGCGAGGAATTCACTGGAGCCATTGCGCCGACGCGCCTGCAATGGTTTGCTGGCGTCTCTGCAATTTAACGCTCTCCGGTGATTCCCAATGTTCGATATTCTGTGGCGCGGCTTGGCGATCGGCGCCGGCGCAACCATCCTGATGGACCTCTGGGCGATCGTGCTCACCAAGGTCTTCGGCCAGACGGCGCCCAATTGGGCGCCGGTCGGCCGCTGGTTCTGGCATCTCCGCCGCGGCAAGGTCTTTCACGACAGCATCGCCGATGCCGAGCCCTATGCCAATGAACTGGCGCTCGGCTGGATCAGCCACTACGCCGTCGGCATTCTCTACGGCGTTATCTTCGCGCTCATCATGGGGCAGGGCTGGTTGGCCGTCCCGACATTTCTCCCCGCCTGGATATTCGGCATCATCACCGTCGGGGCAGGGTGGTTCCTGCTGCAGCCGGGCCTCGGCATCGGCTGGGCCGCTTCCAAACATCCGACCCCGAATAAGGTGCGGTGCTTCAATCTGCTGGCGCATACGGTGTTTGCGCTGGGGCTTTATGGGACGGCGTTGATCCTGCGTTGAGATTGCCAAAAACCCCTCCCCACAAGGGGGAGGGGCTAAGCTGTGGTGTCCGGCGGCGACCGAAAGCAGAGGTCGTATTGGCTGGTGCCGTTCGACGGATTGATACGATAGAGTTTATGTGAAGCGGTGCGGCATCTGAGTCCCTCCCCCTTGTGGGGAGGGGTCTTTGTTCCCCGCGAACCGAACAACTATCGCGCTGCCCAATTGGCGCCGCGGCGGAAAATCGTCTTCATCTCCGGCACGTCGAACTCCTTGGCCTGATGGCCGAGCGAGGAATAGAAAACCCGGCCCTTGCCGTATTTGCGCTTCCAGACGACCGGCATGACGACGCCGTCGATCCAGTAGGCGTGCTCGCCGGTGAATTTCGTCGTCGCCAGCACCTCGTTCGAGGGGTCGACATGCATGTAATATTGCTCCGACGTATAGGGGAAATCGGCAATCCCCTCCATCAGCGGATCGTCCGGCCGGGTGATGTTGACGGTATAGTCGATGATATTGCCGGGATGGGCCACCCACTGGCCGCCGATGATGAACTGGTAGTCGACGGAGTCGCGGAAGGCATCGCCTGCGCCGCCGTGATAACCGGCGATGCCGACGCCGCTTTCGACCGCGGCGGCGAGGTTCTTGACCTCCTCCTTCTCGATCTTCGACATCGTCATGATCGGCACGACCAGGCTGAGATCATGAACGGAAGGGTCGGCAAGGGCCTCGGTGCCGTGTTCGAGATAGACCTTGAAGCCGTCCTCCTCGAGCATCCCCTTGATGATTTCGGCGCATTCCTGCGGCTCGTGGCCGCTCCAGCCGCCCCAGACGATCAGTGCTTCACGCATAGTCATTCCTCCTGAAATTATTTCGCCAGCCGTCCGTCGACGATGGATTGCGATATGGGGGCAGGGCGCTCCACCGCCGTTGAGATCGCCACCGTCCGGCCGGTCTCAGACGCAGTGTGGAACGCTTCCATGACCTCCAGCACATGCAGCGCCAGATCGCCATTGGCGCGATGCGGCCGGTTGGAGCGGATCGCATGCGCCATGTCGGCGACGCCGAGCGAGCGGTAATTGCCATCGGCATAGGGAGATGTGAGGGGCTGATCCTCGAATTGGCCGCCCTTGCGCAGATATTCGACAGGGCCTTCAAATCTGTTGGGATCGGGCACAATAAGCGTGCCCTCGGTGCCGTAGACCTCGAGCGGCACATGCTTGTGGCCGGCGACGTCGAAGCTCATGGCGATCTGGACGACGGCACCGCCTGCAAAAGCCATCATGCCGGTGACATGGGTCGGCACGTGCACGGGAATGCGCTCGCCGTTGCGCGGCTCGCTTGATATCAGCCGTTCGGGCCGCGGCGTCGTCGCAAAGCCCGCCACTTGAGCGACCGGCCCGAGAAGATTGACGAGGTCGGTGATGTAATAGGGACCCATGTCGAGCATCGGCCCGCCGCCCAATTCGTAATAGAAGGCCGGGTTCGGATGCCAGCGCTCATGGCCCGGGCACATGAAGCTCGCCGAGCCGCCGACCGGCTGGCCGATGACGCCCTGGTCGATCAGCGCGCGCGCCGTCTGATGACCGCCGCCGAGGAAGGTGTCGGGGGCTGCGCCGATGCGCAGATTCCTGGCCTTGGCGGCCTCCGCCAATTTTTTCCCTTCCGCGAAATTAATCCCCAGCGGCTTTTCCGAATAGGTATGTTTGCCGGCCTCGAGCGCCTGCAATGCCACGGCAACATGGGCTTTGGGGATCGTCAGATTGACGATGATTTCGACCTTGGGGTCGGCGAAAAGCTCCTCGACCGTTCTGGCGGGAACATTGAATTCACGCGCCTTGGCTTCCGCCAGTTCCCGGTTGAGATCGGCGACGCCGCGGATGTCGAGAATGGGAAAGGACGCCATCGCTTTGAGATAGGCGCCCGAAATATTGCCGCATCCGATGATGCCGATACCGACTCTTTCCATGAATTCCTCCATCTGATCGTGATTGTGACACCCGTCAGAGTGCCGGCCCGGTGGTGCTCCAGGGCGATTCGTAGAGTTCGTAGAGCGCCACCGCAGCGGCACCCTGAGCCCAGAAATCATCGCTCGAATCGTCGAAGACGAGTTCGCTCACGCCCTTCAGTGAGGGCGGAATGGCAAGCGCATAGGCATCGCGCAGGCTGTTCAAAAAGGGTTCGCCGAGCGCCAGGCTCGACCCGACAAGGATGACGCGCGGCGGCGCAAACAGCGTAACGATATTGGCGATGGTCAATCCCACCGCTTCGCCGGCGCGGATGGCGGCGCCGATCAGCCGGTCGTCATCGGCCTTGATCAGGGCCTGGGCATGAGTCATGCCGCGCCCGAGCCGGATCGCTTCGGCAAAACGCCCGTCGGCCTGCTGTTCGCCGAGGATGGCGCTTTCGCCGGCCTGGCTGAACAGCCGCACCACGCCATTCGGCCCCATGCCGAGCACGAGGTCGCCGAGATTGTGGCTGAGACCGCCGGCGCCGCGGAACAGGCTGTTGCCGTGCAGCACACCGAGGCCCAGCGTCTGCTCCAATGAAATCAATACCATATCCTCGAGATCGCGCGCTTTGCCGAACCAGTGATGGCCAAGCGTGATGGCATGCGCGTCACTTTCGACGATGGTCGGCGTCGACAGCCGCGTCGACATCTCGGCGGCGAAATCGACATTGGTGTCCCGGAAGATCGGGCTGCTTCTGATGTAGCCGGTGCGGTGCTCGATGACGCCGGGAAAGCCGAGGCAGACGCTGTCGACATCTTCGAGCGACAGCCCGGCATCGACGACGCAGCGCCGCACGCCGTCCTCGACCAGATCGGCGATGACGCCGATCGGCTGCCGGTCGAGGCGGATCGGCAAAGCGAGTTTCGACAGCACGTCGCCGCGGAAATTGGTGACGACGAAGACCATCCGGTTGGCGGCGATCTTGCCACCGACGACGCGGGCGGCGTCGGGATTGAGCTCCAGCGCCACACGCGGCCTGCCGCGCACCGCCTCGTTGCGGATATCGCCTTCGTGGCGCGGCAGGATCAGCCCGTCGTCGAGCAGCGAGGCGGTAATGGCGGAAACCGTGGTGGTCGAGAGTTCGGTGCGTTCGCTGATCTCGATGCGCGAGATCGGACCATGGCGCCGGATGGTGTCGAGCACGTTCAAGCGATTGATCGCGCGCATCAATTCTGGATCTGCGGTCTTCATGAAAAACTAGCCGGCATCGTTCGTTGGGCGGAAGCCAATATTTTTAACGGGTTACGAAATAAATAGCAGGCAATCCCACGGACCTGTCAAGCACATTTGGTAAAAATAGCGGCAATTGGGTTGACATCCGGCAAAAGCTCCGGTGAATTAATCCGCATTGGGGAAAAATTGTGAGGATAGGTCCCCTGGGAGGAAAATCATGAATTTTATGCTGAAGAACGCCGCTTTCGGCGGCAGGCGCATCGTATCCATGGCCGCGGCAGCCGGCATGTTGCTGGCGGGTGCGGGTGCTGCCTCCGCGACGACGGTGGTCAAATGGTTGCATCTCGAGCTCGACCCGAAGAACGTCGCGGCCTGGGAAGACATCGTCAAGAAATACGAAGCCCAGCATCCGGACGTCGACATCCAGATGCAGTTCCTCGAAAACGAGGCCTTCAAGGCCAAGCTTCCCACGCTGCTGCAATCCGACGACGTGCCGGATTTCTTTTTCAGCTGGGGCGGCGGCGTGTTGAAGCAGCAGTCCGAGACCGGCGCGCTGCAGGATGTGACGGCAGCGCTCGATGCCGATGGCGGCAAGCTGCGCAAGGCCTACACGCCGGCCTCGGTCGACGGCCTGAGCTTTGAGGGCAAGACCTGGGCTATTCCCTACAAGGTCGGTCTGGTCAGCTTTTTCTACAACAAGGCGCTGTTTGCCAAGGCTGGCGTCAAGGCCGAAGACATCAAGACCTGGGCTGATTTCCTCGCTGCGGTGAAGAAGATCAAGGCGGCCGGCATCGTGCCGATTGCCGGCGGCGGCGGCGAGAAATGGCCGATCCATTTCTACTGGAGCTATCTCGTCATGCGCGAAGGCGGCCAGAAGGTCTTCGACGCCGCCAAGAACGGCGAGGGCGAAGGCTTCCTCGACCCCGCCATCATCAAGGCCGGTGACGACCTTGCCGAACTCGGCAAGCTCAAGCCTTTCCAGCCCGGTTATCTCGGCGCCACCTGGCCGCAGACGCTCGGCGTTTTCGGTGACGGCAAGGCGGCGATGATCCTCGGCTTTGAGGCCACCGAGGCCAACCAGCGCAAGAATGCCGGCGACGGCAAGGGGCTGGCACCGGACAATATCGGCCGTTTCGTCTTCCCGACGGTCGAGGGCGGCGCCGGCAAGCCGACCGATACGCTCGGCGGCCTGAACGGCTGGGCCGTCACCAAGAAGGCCTCCAAGGAAGCGATCGATTTCCTCGCTTTCCTGACGAGCGCGGAGAATGAACGGGCGATGGCCAAGGCCGGCATGTTGCTTCCCGTTGCCGTCGGCGCCGATGACGGCGTCGTCAATCCGCTGCTGGCCGAATCGGCCAAACAGCTTGCCGGTTCGACCTGGCATCAGAACTTCTTCGATCAGGATCTCGGTGCGGCCGTCGGCCGTGTCGTCAACGACGTCTCGGTGGAAATCGTCTCCGGCCAGATGAATTCCAAGGACGGCGCCCAGATGATCCAGGACGCTTTCGAGCTGGAACAATAACCGGCGCCCGCAGAGCCTTCCCGGCGCTCCAGATCCAGTGGAGCGCCGGCATTGCTGCCGACGAACGAAAGCAGGACCATGGCCAATATTTCAGTTCCCTCGATAACGACTGCCGCAAGGCCGGCACGAAGAGCCGCAAACAGCAGAAGTTCGGTCGCCCATGACCGGCTGGCGGTGCTCTTGCTGTTTCTGCCGCCGGCGCTGCTGCTCTTCACGCTCTTTGTCATCATGCCGATGGGCGAGGCGGCCTGGTACAGCCTCTACAAATGGAACGGCTACGGCACGCCGACCGAGTTCATCGCACTCCGCAATTTCCAGGTCCTGTTCCGCAATGCGGCCTTCACCCAGGCGCTGGTCAATAACGGCCTGATCATCGTCATCTCGATCTGCATCCAGGTGCCGCTCGCCATCTGGCTTGCGACCATGCTCGCCCACCGCATTCCGGGCGTCGTCGGCTATCGGCTGATCTTCTTCCTGCCCTATGTGTTGGCGGACGTTGCCGCCGGCCTGATCTGGCGCTTCGTCTATGATGGCGATTACGGCCTGTTTGCCGCCATTTCCAACTTCTTCGGCTTCGCCAATCCTTATGTGCTCGCCGACAAGGACCTGGCGATCTATGCCGTGCTCGGTGTCATCGTCTGGAAATATTTCGGCTTTCACATGATGCTGTTTATCGCAGGGCTGCAATCGGTCGACAAGAGCGTGCTTGAGGCGGCCGAAATCGATGGCGCCACCGGCTGGCAAAAATTCCGCTATGTCACGCTGCCGCTGCTCGGTTCGACCCTGCGCCTGTCCATCTTCTTCGCCGTCGTCGGTTCGCTGCAGCTTTTCGACATGATCATGCCGCTGACCGGCGGCGGCCCGTCCAACTCCACCCAGACAATGGTCACCTTTCTATACACCTATGGCGTCATGCGCATGCAGGTGGGTCTCGGCAGCGCCGTCGGCGTCGTGCTCTTCATCATCTGCGTAACGCTCGCCTTCGGTTACAAAAGGATCTTCATGCGCCATGACTGATACGAGCTCTTCCATCCGCATGCGCGCATCGACCCGCATCTACCTCTACGTGTCGCTGACCCTGATTGCCGCCATCGTGCTGATCCCGCTGCTGACGACGGCGCTTGGCGGCTTCAAGACGCTGGGCGACCTGCGCACCAATCCCTTCGGCCTGCCGACGGAATGGCAGTGGGCGAATTATACCGACATTCTGTTCGGCGAGCGCTACTGGCTGCAGATCGGCAATTCGCTGATCATTGCAGCGCTCACCGTGCTGCTGACGCTGATCGTCTCGTCGATGGCGGCCTTCGCCTTTGCCCATGTGCGCTTCTTCGGTTCGTCCTTCCTGCTCAATTATTTCCTGCTCGGCCTGATGTTTCCGGCAGCGACCGCGATCCTGCCGCTGTTCATCCGCATCCGCGATCTCGGCTTGCTGAATACCTATTGGGGTGTGGTGCTGCCGCAGGTCGCCTTCGGCCTCGGCATGAGCATCCTGTTGTTCCGGAACTATTTCCGCAACCTTCCGGAAGAATTGTTTCAGGCGGCCTTCGTCGATGGCTGCGGCTATCTCCGTTTCTTCTGGCATATCTCGCTGCCGCTCTCCCGGCCGATCGTCGCGACCGTCAGCATCATCTCCTTCGTCGGCAGTTGGAACAGCTACATCCTGCCGCTGATCATGCTGAACTCGGAATCGAAATATCCCTGGCCGCTCGGCATCATGGTCTATCGCGGCGAATACGGCACGGAATGGCAATTGGTGCTGGCCTTCATCACCCTGACCATCCTGCCGACAATCATCGTTTTCTTCGTCGCCCAGAGGCACATCATCGCCGGATTGACCGCCGGCGCCGTCAAGTCCTGAGCCGAACTATTGGAGTTGCAATCATGGCATCCGTTTCACTGCACGATGTAACCAAGGCCTATGGCGCCGTCGACGTTATCCACGGCATTTCGCTTCATATCGAGGATGGCGAATTCGTCGCCCTGGTCGGTCCGTCCGGCTGCGGAAAGTCGACGCTGCTGCGGATGATCGCCGGCCTGGAAGAAATCACCGATGGCGAGATCGCGATCGGCGGCAATATCGTCAACGCGATGACACCGCGCGAGCGCAACATCGCCATGGTCTTCCAGTCCTATGCGCTCTATCCGCATATGACGGTCGCCGAAAACATGGGCTTCAACTTGAAGCTCGCCGGCGTTGCCAAACCCCAGATCGAGGCCCGCGTTGCCGAGGCTGCCCGCATGCTCGATCTTGCCGAGTTGCTCGACCGCAAGCCGGCCCAGCTTTCCGGCGGCCAGCGCCAGCGCGTCGCCATGGGCCGCGCCGTCGTGCGCAATCCGGCCGTCTTCCTGTTTGACGAGCCGCTGTCCAACCTCGATGCGAAACTGCGCGTGCAGATGCGCTCGGAGATCAAGACGCTGCACCAGAAGGTGAAGACGACGTCGATCTATGTCACCCATGACCAGATCGAGGCGATGACGCTCGCCGACCGCATTGTCGTGCTCAATCAGGGCAGGGTGGAGCAGTCGGGCACGCCGCTCGAACTTTACAAAAAGCCGGCCAACCTCTTCGTCGCCGCCTTCATCGGCTCGCCGGCGATGAATATGCTCGACGGCACGGTGGAGGGTCAAAACGGCGCGCCCGCCGCCCGCCTCGAAGACGGCACAGCGATCCTTATTGCGCCCGACCGCCGGGTCAGGCCCGGCCAGGCCGTCACCATCGGCCTGCGCCCCGAACATCTCGTTCCCGGCCTGTCGGCCGGCACGCCGCTTGCCGGCCGCACCATGCTGGTGGAACCCACAGGCGCCCAGACCCATGTGGTCTTCGATCTCGCCGGCCAGCAGGTGACCGCCATCGTCGACGGTGAATACCCCGCCCGCTACGGCGCGGTGTTCGAGGCAAGCATCGCCAGCGACCAGGTGCATGTTTTCGACCGCGGCAGTGGCGTGGCGCTTTGATTGCTGCGCGCGTTTTGTGCGATAGGCTGTGGGCGTGATTTAACGGATGGCTGACAACGACAAAACCGCCGAGCAAGCCCGGCGGTTTTGTCGTTGAAAAGGTAACCCGCGACTACTCCGCCGCGATCCGCGAGACGCCGTTGGCCTGGACGATCTTTTCCAAGAGTGTCAGCTCTTCCGGGGTGAGGTCCGTCAACGGCGGGCGAACCGGGCCGGGGTTCTGGCCGAGGACGCGAAGACCCGCCTTGATGATCGAGACGGCATAGCCCTTCTTGCGGTTGCGCAAGGCGACGAAGGGGAAGAAGAAGCTCTTCAGGATTTCATCGACGGTTGCCTGGTCGCCGGTGCGAAGGGCGCCGTAAAAGCGCTGGGCCAGCGCCGGGACGAAGTTGAAGACGGCCGAGGAATAGGTCGTCACGCCGGCGGCGAAATAGGCTTGCGCATAGACCTCGTGGGTCGGCATGCCGCCGACATAGACCAGACGGTCGCCGAGCAGGGTGGTGATCTCGATGACCTTGTCGACATCGCCGACGCCGTCCTTGAAGCCGATCAGGTTCGGGCATTCGTCGGCGAGCCGCGCGATGCTTTCGGCCGTCAGGACGGCGTTGTCGCGGTTATAGACGATCACACCGATGCCAACCGATTGGCAGACTGCCTTCACGTGTGCGATCAGGCCGGCCTGTTCGGCAAACATCAGGTAGGGCGGCAAAAGCAGCAATCCGTCCGCGCCGGCCTTTTCCGCCGCCTTGGCGATTTCGATGGCGAGCGATGTGCCGTAACCGGTGCCCGAGATGATCGGCGTCTTGCCGGCCGAGGCCTTGGCGGCGCGGACGACCTGAGGGATTTCGGCCGGATTGAGGGAGAAGAACTCTCCCGTGCCGCCGGCGGCAAACAGCGCAGCCGCGTCATACCCCGAAAGCCATTCGACATGACGACGGTATTTTGGCTCGTCGAATGTGAGCTGATCGTCGAAATGCGTCACCGGAAACGAGAGGAGACCACTACCGACGGCCTTCTTCAATTCAATCGGGTTCATCATGAAGTCCTGTTCCTTAGCTGTTGAAATTGGCGGTCTCAGGCGCTTTCGAGCGTCTGCAGAAGGGCCGCGATATAGCCGTAGCAATAGGCGAATGCGGTGGCGGAAGGGTCCTTGCCGCTGACGGTCGGCACATGGTCGGGCATCAGCATGTATTTGAAGCCCACTTCCTTGTAGATCCTGGCCGAGCGGACCATGTCCATGTCGCCCTCGTCGGGGAAGGTCTCCATGAAGGAGAGCTTGCCGCCGCGAATATTGCGGAAGTGGACGTTGAAGATCTTGTTGCGCTCACCGAACCAGCGGATGACGTCGTCGATCTCCTTGCCGGGACTTTCCAGCATCTCGCCGATCGAGCCCTGGCAGAAATTGAGGCCGTGATAGGGGTTTTCCCGCATCAGCACGAACTTCTTCAGGCCTTCGACGGTGCCGAGCACCCGCGTGACGCCGCGAAAGCCGGGTGGCGTATAGGGATCATGCGGATGGCAGGCGAGCCTGACGCGGTTGCTTGCGGCGACCGGCACGACCCGTTCGAGGAAATAGTCGATCCGTTCCCAGTTTTCGTCTTCGGAGAGAACGCCGGCAAGACCGGGTGCTGCCTGCTGATCGGTCTTGTCCCAGCGGAAGCTGGCATTCATCGAGCCGCCGCGTCCCGGCTCATCGGGTGTGCGGGGAATGCCGATCAGGTTGAGATTGTATTTCACCGCCGGAATGCCGGCCGCTGCGGTATTCTCGATCAGCTTGCAGACGGCGTCGATCTGCCTGTCGCGCTCCGGGCCGGCGAGCAGAATATCGGGATAGGACGCCTTCTCGATCGGCTGCGAGGGCAGCGGCAGCTGGATCATGTCGAGGATCAGGCCGAAGCTTTCGACCTTGTCGCGATGGCGCTCGAGGTCTGAAAGCGTCCAACTGCTCGGTTCTCCCGGCGGATCGGCGTTGATATGCTTCACACCCAGTTGCGCGAAGATACGATAATCGTCGTCATCCCGCGCGGCGACCTGTGTTCCCAGATACATTTGAGCCTCTTTCGAAATTACACAATGTCATATGACATAATATGAATTTCGAAGAGAGTCGAGCCCTATTGCTGCTCGGAGAGCATCCGATAGCGACGTTGGCTGGCCATCATATGCGCACGCATCGCCTGGCGGGCGCGCTCCGGATCCTGATCGGCGATGGCCGACAGGATTTCGACATGCTCGGCATAGACCTTTTGCAGATAGTCGCGGTCATTGGCCTCCGGCAGCGTCGGAAACTGGCCGCGGGGGATCGCTTTGGGGCCGAATTGGCGCAGCACATCGACATAGAATCGGTTGTTGGTGGCGGCGGCGATCGCCATGTGGAAGGCGTAATCCGCCTCCACCGTTTGCTGCCCGGTCTCGATCAAGTTCGCCATCCGGCGGTTGGCCTCACGGATCGCCGCCTCCTGCTCGGCGGTGCGGCGATAGGCGGCAATCGCCGCCGCTTCACCCTCGGCCGCCATGCGAAACTCCAGCAACTCAAGGGTTTCGGGGATGCTTTTGATTTCCACCGGCGTCAATGGCAGCACCGATTGAGATTTCGGATCCGCGACAAACACTCCTTTGCCCTGGATCGGCTTGACGAAGCCGGCCGACCTGAGATCGGCGATCGCCTCGCGCACCACGGTGCGGCTGACGCCGAAGGTCGCTTCAAGCTGCGGCTCGGTCGGCAGCTGGTCACCGACCCGTAGCATGCCAGCCTCGATCTGCGCCCGCAGCTGATCGATGACCTGCTGCGCCAGTCTTTGCCGGCCACGGCCGAGTGTCGTCATTTTCTGTTCCCCAATCCCATTGCACTCAAGTCTCCCGTTCGGGCCTTGTCAATCGTATCTGACTTCGATAGATCATAATACGACATACGGTCGACATAATATGTCTTCTATAGTAATTCATGGAGGAGTGACAATGAAGCATTTTTCTAAAGGCCTGTTCCTCGGCGCCGTTTTCGGCGCCCTGACCATGGCTGCCCCGCAGCTGCAGGCTGCGACGCCGCAAGACCAGCTGGTGATGGGAACGTCGTTGGCCCAGGTTCTGTCCCTCGATCCGCAGCAGGCGACCGAGGGCAAAGCCGTTGAGATCATGTCGAATCTTTACGACCGGCTGGTCGCCAGCACGGCGGACGGCAAGATCCTTCCGCAGCTGGCGGAAAGCTGGAAGGTTGACGACAAGGGCATCACTTTTACGCTGCGCAAGGCCAATTTCGCGTCCGGCAACCCGGTGACTTCGAAGGACGTCGTCTATTCGCTGGGGCGGCTCTTGAAGATGGATCAGGCCGCAGCCGCCAACCTCAAGCGCGTCGGCTACGACAAGAACAATGTCGACAAGCTCGTCAAGGCGGTCGACGACCAGACGGTGCGTATCGATCTTTCCGACCAGGTGACGGCGGAGCTTCTGCTCTACCGGCTGACGACGACCACCACCAGCGTGGTCGACAGCGTCGAGGTCGAAAGCCACGCCGTCGACAATGACTATGGCAATGCCTGGATGCGAACGCATTCGGCCGGTTCCGGTCCATTCACCCTCAA
This sequence comes from Rhizobium sp. 268, assembly GCF_036571585.1. NCBI lineage: Bacteria > Pseudomonadati > Pseudomonadota > Alphaproteobacteria > Hyphomicrobiales > Rhizobiaceae > Rhizobium > Rhizobium sp. 268. Next base: position 310,041 of record NZ_JAPPSO010000009.1, read on the forward strand.
CCGCTGGTCTCCGAACGAGCTGGTCATTCTCGACGCCAACAAGGGTTATGTCGACGGCGCTCCGAAGATGCGTCGCGTCATCGTCCGCCATGTGCCGGAAAGCCAGGTCGAGCGGCTGATGCTGGAGCGCGGCGATATCGATATTGCCAGTGCGCTGACAGCCTCCGATCTCGCGACATTCCAGGCCAAGCAGGGTTTTGCCATCCAGCGCATTCCGACAGGCGGTTTCTACGTGCTGTCGATGAATGCCGGCAACCAATTCCTCTCCAACCCCAAGGTCCGCGAGGCAATCGCCTACGGCATCGACTACAAGGGCATCGAGAAGACGATTATGGGCCCCTACGGACGGGCGAGAACCGTGCCCGTGCCGGAGAATTTCGAATATGCTATCCCGAGCCCGGATTGGCAGCTCAACGTCGAGAAGTCCAAGCAGCTGCTGGCAGAGGCGGGTTATAAGGACGGCTTCTCGCTGACGCTGAAGACAATCGCCCAGACACCGCGCATCGATCTTGCCACCGCCATTCAGGCTTCCCTTGCCCAGGTCGGCATCAAGATCGACATCCAGCAGGGCAACGGTTCGGAAATCATCGCCGCCCATCGCGCCCGGGATTTCGATCTGCTGATCCCGCAGACCAGCGCCTACATGCCGAACGTGCTCGGCTCGATGGAGCAGTTTTCCTCAAATCCCGACAACTCGAAAGAGGCCAACAATGCCGGCAATTTCGTCTGGCGGTCGGCCTGGGATATTCCCGAGTTGACGGCGCTGACGGCGAAAGCATCGATGGAGCCGGACGCCAAGAAGCGCGGCGAACTCTACGTGCAGATGCAGAAGATGTTCGTCGAACAGAAGCCGGCGGTGCTGCCGATGTTCGAGCGCTTTGAGCCGATCGTCCTGACCGGCAAGGTCCAGGGATATGTCGGACATCCGTCTCAAATGACGCGTCTCGAGAACGTAACCAAGGTCGAAACCCAGTAAGACTCGGGAGGACAGCCGATCATGAAGGAACTCTCCGTAGCCGAATTTGGCCGACGCCTGGCGCATTTGCTGGTCAGCCTGTTCATTCTCCTCTGTGTGACCTTCGTGATCGGCCGCGTCCTGCCCACTGATCCGGTCGGCGCGATCGTCGGCGAGCTCGCCGATCCCGCCGCCTATGCGGCGATGCGGGCCCGCCTCGGGCTCGATCTGCCGATTTACCAGCAGTTCTTCCTCTATCTGAACGGGCTGGCGCATGGCGATTTCGGCACTGCCGTGCTCACCGGCAATCCCGTCTCCTCAGACCTCGCCCAGGCATTTCCGGCGACATTCGAACTGGCGACGCTGGCGGTGATCATTTCGACATTCGTCGGCGTGCCGCTCGGCCTGGTCGCGGCCTTGTTTCGCGACAGCTTCATCGACAAGATAGCCCGGGTGGTGGCCCTCGTCGGGCATTCGATCCCGGTTTTCTGGTTCGGCATCGTCGGGCTGGTCATCTTCTATGCCGGCCTCAACTGGGTCGGCGGGCCCGGCAGGATCGATGTCTTTTATGAAGGCCTCGTCACGCCGCAGACCGGCCTGTTGCTGATCGACAGCCTGCTGCAGGGCGAGACGGAAATCTTCTGGAATGCGCTCGGCCATATCATTCTGCCCGCCATCATCCTCGCCTATGCGGCGATGGCCTATATCACCCGCATGACTCGCAGCTTCACCTTGGAGCAGTTGAGCCAGGACTATGTCATCGCCGCCCGTGCCAAGGGTGTGAGCCCCTTCGGCACGATCTGGCGCCACGTCCTGCCGAACATCGCGGTGCAGTTGATCACCATCCTGGCGATTTCCTATGGCGGGCTGCTGGAAGGCGCTGTCGTCACCGAGATCGTCTTCTCCTGGCCGGGCATCGGCCAGTACATGACGAACGCCCTCATGATCGGCGATATGAACGCCATCGTGGCCGGCACCATCATCGTGGGATTCATCTTCATGCTGTTAAACTTCCTCGCCGACGTGGCTTATGCCGTCTTCGATCCGCGCATGCGGGAGGCGGCCCGATGAGCGACGCCATCCGCACTGACATTCAGATCCGCCCACCAAGTGTCTCGACCCGCGTCGCGGCCTCGTTTGCGCGCGCCGGCCGCAAATTGGCTGCGGAACCGCTTGGCCTTGCCGGCTTCGTCATCCTCGGCCTGCTGTGCCTGATCGCGATCTTCGCGCCGCTTCTGGCGCCTTATGATCCGGTCGTGCAATCGCTCGGCGATGCCCTGCAGGCCCCGAGCCTGGCGCATTGGGCCGGCACCGACGAATTTGGCCGCGACATTCTGAGCCGCCTGATTTTCGGCACGCGCATCACCATCCAGACCGTGCTGTCGATCTCCCTAATCGTCGGTCCGATCGGCCTGCTGATCGGCGTCGTCGCCGGCTTCTTCGGCGGCCGCACTGACGCGCTGCTGATGCGCGCCACCGATATCGTCCTATCTTTCCCGTCGCTGATCCTGGCGCTGGCCTTTGCCGCCGCACTCGGCGCCGGCCTGACCACGGCAATCATCGCGATCTCGCTGACCGCATGGCCGCCGATCGCCAGGCTGGCGCGCGCCGAGGCCCTTGTCGTCAGAAACGCCGATTACGTGGTCGCCGCCCGCCTTTACGGCGCCTCGCCGATCCGCATTCTTCTTTTCTATATTGCGCCGATGTGCGTTCCTTCGGTCATCGTTCGCCTGACCCTCAATATGGCCGGCATCATCCTGACGGCGGCTTCCCTCGGCTTTCTCGGCCTTGGCGCGCAACCGCCGGCACCGGAATGGGGCGCGATGATCTCCAACGGCCGCAAATTCATGCTGGATTACTGGTGGGTCGCCGTCATGCCGGGTATCGCCATCCTTCTCACCAGCCTTGCCTTCAACATCGCCGGAGATGCTCTGCGCGACATTCTGGATCCCCGCCATGCCAGATCGTGAAATGAGAGATCGTGATCTTCAACCCGTTCTCTCCGTCAAAGGATTGACCGTCCGCTTCGGCCGCGGCGCCGTGCCCGCCGTTTCCAATGTCAGTTTCGACGTCGGGCGCGAACGGGTCGGCATCGTCGGAGAATCCGGTTCCGGCAAATCGACGACGGGGCGCGCCATCATGCGCCTGCTGCCACCGGCAGCGGTGGTCTCCGCCGAACGCCTGGATCTCGGCGGCGATCCCCTGCTGTCAAAGAGCGAGCGGCAGATGGGCGCGCTTCGCGGCAAGGACATCGCGCTGATCATGCAGGATCCGCGTTATTCGCTGAATCCGGTGCTCTCGATCGGCAAGCAGATCGCCGAGGCCGCGCGCCTTCACCTCGGTCTCGGCAAGGCCCCGGCGCAAGACGCCGCCCGCGCCATGCTGGAGCGTGTGCGCATCAGCGATCCGGATCGGGTCATGGCGCTTTATCCCCATCAGATATCGGGCGGCATGGGTCAGCGCGTGATGATCGCCATGATGCTCTTGGCGCGGCCGAAGCTGGTCATTGCCGACGAACCGACCTCGGCGCTCGATGTCAGCGTCCGCAAGGACGTGCTGTTGCTGCTCGATGAGCTGGTGCGCGAGCACAATTCCGGCCTGCTGTTGATTAGCCACGACATTCGCATGGTGGCGGCCTTCTGCGAGCGGATCATCGTCATGTATGCCGGCCGTATCGTCGAGACGCTGACCAGTCTGGAAGAGGCCCGCCATCCCTATACCCGCGGGCTGATAGCCGCATTGCCGGACCCGAAGAACCCGGTGCGCCGGCTGGCGGTTCTCGACAGGGCGAAACTCGATCTGGAGACGGCGCAATGATCAATGTCCGCGACCTCAATGTCGTCTTTGCCTCCGGCAAGTCCAGCAACCATGTCGTCAGGGGCATCAGTTTTCAGGTCAAGCAGGGAGAGACGCTCGGCATTGTCGGCGAATCCGGCTGCGGCAAGTCGACGGTGCTGCGTTGCCTCGCCGGCATGGAGGCCGGGTGGACCGGTCAGATCGAGCTCGGCGGCAGACCGATCGGCAAGCATCGCTCCCGCGAGGAGCTGAAATTTGCCCAGATGGTGTTTCAGGATCCGTATGGATCCCTGCATCCGCGACATCGCATCGGCACCGCCTTGGCCGAACCGCTGCGCGCCATGGGCCATTCGGAGATCTGGTCGAAGGTCGAAAAGGCCTTGATCCAGGTGGGCCTGCCGGCAAGCTTCGCCAATCGTTTTCCGCATGAGCTTTCCGGCGGCCAGCGGCAGCGCGTGGCGATCGCCCGGGCGCTGATCCTCTCGCCGCCCATCCTGCTTCTCGACGAGCCGACATCGGCGCTCGACGTCTCCGTCCAGGCCGAAATCCTTAACCTGCTGGCTGATCAGCGTGACGAAAAGGGACTGACGTATCTGCTCGTCAGCCACGACCTCGCGGTCATCGCCCATATGTGCGACCGGGTGCTGATCATGAAGAACGGCTGTTTCGTCGACGAACTCACCAAACAGGATCTGCAGGCCGGCGTGACACATGATGCCTATGCCCGCGAACTGTTCGAAGCGAGCTTTATCGAGGCCTGATATTTCGCGCTGCTGCGCCGCTGACGGCCGCGACGCTGCCTCTTTCGACGAGATGGCAGGAAAGCTCGACACGCCGCCGCGGCGTCGCCAGGCCGAGCATCATGTCGCGCAACAGATCGAGCGCGGTGGCGCCGAGTTCGCGCATAGGAATATGCACTGTCGAGAGCGGCGGATTGAGAAAGGCCGATTGCGGCAGGTCGTCGATGCCCATGACGGAGATATCTTGCGGCACGGCATACCCCATCGCCTGCAATCCGCGCACGGCGCCGTTGGCGAGGCTGTCGCCCGCCGTCAGGATGGCGGTGAAGGACAGACCCTTGTCGCGGACGAGGCGGGTGACCGCCTCGGCGGCCAATTCCGGCAGCCAGTCGTCGACCTCGAGCACCAGATCGGCATCGGCCTGCAGCCCGTGATGCTGCAGGGCATCGCGCCAGCCCTCCAGCCGCCGCTCGATCGTCCGCCGTCCCGGGCGCAGCATGAACAGGATGCGTTGGTGCCCGGCCTCGATCAGCCGCTCGGCGGCGATGAAGGCGGCCGAGCGGTTGCAGGGCGTCACACTGGAAAGCCGCATATAGGGATCGTCACTGTTGACGAGCACGACGGGCTTGCCGAGACCGGCGGCTGCCGCCAGCATATCTTCCTCGTCGACGGTCAGGATCAGCATGCCGCCAAAGCCTGGGTCGTCCCGCATCTCGGCGACGACACGGGCTTCATCGGCCTTATCGGCCACCGGGCGCATCGCCAGTTCGATGCCGAGGGCGGCCGCGCGGGCATTCAAGCCTTCGAGCACATGGAGCGTGAACTGGTTGCGGACATAGTCGATCATTGCCGCGCCGGAGGCGACGAGCATAACCTTCTTGCCGGCGACGCTCGCCGGCAGGGCGTAGCTGACCGCGCTTGCCGTTTCCAGTACCAGCTTGCGAATCTCCGGCCGGACGCCTTTTTCGCCCGCCAAGGCGCGTGAGACTGTGCTGATCGAGACGCCGCAGCGGGCGGCGATGTCGTCGAGACGTGTGCGCCTGCCTTTTTTCTCCTCCGCTGACATGTCGTTCTCCTCGTTCACCTACTCTTATGCAAAAATCTTTCAGATTGCGCAAACGGAATGCCTATGCACAATTGCACATGAGGAGTCCGCGACAAGCGGCAGAGCAGGGAGGCTTTGAAGATGCGGCTTGACCGTCATCCACGCGTCGGCGTTTCCAACGTCTCAGGGCTCGAGCGAGTTGAAACATGACCGCTGATAAATCCCATCTTCGCCGCGCCACCGGCAAACAGACCCAGATCGTCTATTGGCAGCTCGGCCACCTCTCACAAAAGCGCTACGATGTCGCCGACCGGCCGATGGAAGGCAGGATGGATCCGTTTTTCTTCGTCACCAAGACGAAGAACTTCATCCCGCATGAATATCCTTGCCGCACCGAATTCAAAAAATCATTCTCCGGCCAAAGACCACAACCGACCGACGACTTCGAACCCATCCGCTGGTGGCTTCCCTTTGCCTCGCCGCGCGTCGATCTTTCCGGCTTCTGGTTTCGCCCGACGCGCATCGGCTGCTGGGCGCGCACCTTCCTCGATGCCCGCACGGCCGGATCTGCTACGCTTCGCCTGTCGACCTGCGGCGGCGCCATCCTTTTCGTCAACGGCCGCGAGCAGGGCTTCATGGCGCCTTACGAGCGCAATCTGGAAGCCCAGCAGATCTTCGAGGTCGAACTTTCAGCCGGCCTCAACGAGATCAGCATCTATTTCGACGATCTCGCCGAGCGTGACGCCCGCTTCTATTTCCAGCTGGATTATCTCGACGGGCCGGAGGTCGAAACCGCTGTCCCCGTTCCGGTGGCCGCCGCTGCTGCGGATGCGCTGGAGACGATCCTCGAAGGCATGCGCTTCGACCGCACCGCCTATCTCGGCCAGGATGTGACGATCCTGTTTCCCGCGCCGCTGCCACTGGCGCTGAGCTGTCATGTCGAGATCGAAGGTGACTTCATGTCGGTCGAGCGCTTCGACTATGACTTCGCGCTGGAAGCGGGAGCAACCAAGCTGGAACTCGGCACCTCGGCTGATATGCCCGCCGATTTCCGCCATTTCCGCATCACCTTCAAAACCGGCGAGTTGTCGGTCGGCCGCACGCTCGGCGTCGAGATCTGTCATCCCCAGCGCCAGGGGCAAGCGCCGGCTGTGCTGGAAGACCGCGTTGCCGAGGCGCTTGCCGAAGTCGCCGCCCATTCCGAGCCCGACACGGTCTGTGCTTTTGCGCGTCTGGCTCTGGGGCAGGGTGGCGAGCAGACCGAGTCAATGATTTCGGCCATGCTGCCGGTCATCGAGGATTGCCACGACTGCGCCGATTTCGTGCTGGTGCCGCTGCTTTTTGCCTATACGCGCTGGAGCGATCTGCTGTCAGCGGAACTGCGTGGCAGGATCGAGCAGGCCGTTCTCAATTACCGCTATTGGATGGACGAGCCGGGCAACGACGTTCAGTGGTATTTTTCGGAAAACCACGCGCTGCTCTTCCATACCGCCGCCTATCTCGGCGGCAGGCTTTTCCCCGACGCCGTCTTCATCCGTTCCGGCCGCACCGGCGCCGAGCAGATGAAGGTCGGCGAAGAGCGCGTCCGCGCCTGGCTCGATCATTTCGAGCGCTGGGAAATGGCCGAGTGGAATTCCGTTCCCTATTTCCCGATCGACCTCAAGGGCCTGACGGCGCTTGCCGCCTGCGCGCCCGATGAGATGATCCGCGCTCGCGCCAATGCCAGCATCGTCCGCCTGATGGAGATCGTCGCCCGTTCGGCCCATCACGGCATGCTGACCGGCAGCCAGGGCCGCTCCTACGAACATACGCTGCGTCCCGGCCGCTCGGTCGAACTCTCGGGCATCGCCCGGCTGCTCTGGGGCCGCGGCTGGTATGGCCGGCGCGTCCACGCTTTGCCGCAGCTTGCCGTCTGCATCCGCGACCACGGCCTGCATTTCCCCGAATCCCTTGCCGCGATCGCCGCGCATGACGCCGACGACGCGCAGGAATGGACCTTTTCCCAGGGCGAGAACCGTTTTGCCGCCCTCTATCACTACAAGACGCGCGACACCGCGCTCGGCACCATCGCCCATTATCGCCCTGGCGCATGGGGCTATCAGGAGACGGTGCTGCACCTGCGCCTCGGCGACCGGCCGGAAGCGCAGGTCTGGATCAATCATCCCGGCGAGACCATTCAATTCGGTTACGGCCGGCCGAGCTTCTGGGGTGGCTGCGGAACGCTGCCGCGCGTCCATCAATATCGTGATCTCGCCATTCTCGATTTCGACATCCACGAGGGCCAGCCGGATTTCACTCATGCCTGGTTCCCAATCGAAGCTTTCGACGACACGGTGGTCGATGGCAATCTGGCGATCGCCCGCGCCGGCAACGGGCTTGCGATGCTGATCGGCAATGGCGCGCTCGAACCGGTGAAACACGGCCCGACGACGGATGTCGAGCTGCGCCTGTCCGGCCGCAAGGGCTGCTGGATCGTCCGTCTCTCCGATTGTGGGCGCGAGGGCGGCCTCGACGGCATGCGGGCGCGTTTCGCCACGTTCGCGGCCCGCCGCGACATTGAGGGCGCATTGATCGTCATCGATCCGGATTATGGTCAGATCGTCTTCGAAGAGGACGGCACCGTGCGCGCTGAAGGCCGCATTCTTCGCCCGTCGGACTGGTCGGTGCGGGGAGACGCGGTACATCTTGAGATACCAGGCAGGCAGCCTCGGCGCGCGGCCTCATAGACGACATGCCCGGCAGGTGGAGGACCCGGCCGGGCAACGCATTCATCCGTCAGGAGGAGGAGAAAATGACCAGAATGAAATCGATCGGCGCGGCCTTGGCTGCGGTTCTCTTGAGTTCCGTTGCCGCCCATGCCGGCGACGTGCGTATCATGTGGTATTCCGACGGCGGCGAAGGCGCTGTCATCAAGGACCTGCTGGCGCGCTTCTCGAAGGCCAATCCCGACGTCAACGTCATCCTCGACGAAGTCTCCTACGACGTCGTCAAGGAACAGCTGCCGGTGCAGCTCGAAGCCGGGAAGGGGCCTGACATAGCCCGCGTCACCAATCTGAAGGCGCAGGCGCAGCACTGGCTCGATCTACGCCCGCTCCTTGCCGATGCGAAATATTGGGACGACAACTTCGGCGCCCAGGCTGACTGGATGCGTCCAGACGGCTCGAACGCCATTACCGGCTTCATGACGCAGATCACCCTGACCGGCGGCTTCGTCAACAAGACGCTGTTCGATCAGGCCGGTGTCGAAATTCCTGGCCCGAAGGCCACCTGGGACGACTGGGCAGTGGCCGCCAAGAAGGTCGCCGACAGCCAGAAGGTCTTCGCCATGGCGATCGACCGCTCCGGCCATCGCGTCTCCGGCCCGAACATTTCCTATGGCGCCAACTATATCGCCGCCGACGGCAAGCCGGCGCCGATCGATCAGGGCGCCAAGGAATTCCTCAGCCGCTTCGTCAAGTGGAACGAGGAGGGCATCGTCAACAAGGATGTCTGGGTCAGCGCTGCCGGCACCACCTATCGCGCCGCCGCCGAAGATTTCATCAATGGCGGCCTTGCCTATTATTATTCCGGCAGCTGGCAGATTTCCGGCTTCGCCCAGAAGATCGGCGACAGTTTCGACTGGGTCATGGCCGGAAGCCCCTGTGGCACGGCGGCCTGCACCGGAATGCAGGGGGGCGCGGGTCTCGTCGCCGTCAAATACACCAAGAACCCCAAGGACGTCGCCAAGGTGATGGATTACCTAGCGAGCGTCGACGTGCAGAAGGAATTCGCCGAGCGCAGCCTGTTCATTCCGGCGCATAAGGATGTCGCCGCTGGCCAGATGGACTTCAAGACCGACGATCCGCATGTGCAGGCGGCATTGAAGGCCTTCGTCGCCGCGGCCGGTCAGACGGCGGCGCCGGCCATGAAGCTTCCGGGCTGGAAGTGGTCGGATGCCTATTACAGCGCCATCGTCGCCCGCATCAGCCAGGTGATCGCCGGCGAAATGAAGCTCGCTGACGCCTATGCCCGCATCGACGAGGACATCAAGGCCAAGGTCGGCGCCAACTGACGGACGAATAGATGGCGGGAAAGACGGTTTCTTCCGAACCGCCGGCGAAAGCCGGCCTGCGGCAGGCGCTCTCGGCACCTGTCCGGCTCTTCATGGGTATCGTCGATATTCCCATGCGCGGCTGGCAGAAGCTGACCGGGCTGAACGGCATGGCGGGCGTCTTCCTGGCGCCCAACATGCTGATCTTTACGGTCTTCGTGCTCCTGCCGCTGGTCATCAACTTCATCTATTCGACGACGAGCGGCGGCGCCATCTTCCTGCCGAACAGGACCTATGTCGGCGACGAGCAGTATCGCATCCTGTTTGATTGCGGTTCTTATCTCGACCCTTCGACCTGCGCTGCCGACACATTCTGGGCGGCCGTGCGCAACACTGCCGTCTTCGTTGTGTTCCAGGTCTCGGCGATGCTGGTCGCCGCGCTGGCGACGGCTTTGATCCTCAATCGCGAGCTTTCCAATCGCGGCTTCTGGCGCGCCGTCTTCTTCTTCCCCGTGCTTCTTTCGCCCGTCGTCGTCGGCCTGATCTGGAAATGGATCCTGCAGCGCCAGGGACTGTTGAATTATGCGCTGAGCCCCTTCGGCTTCGAGCCCTTCTCCTGGCTCAGCGATCGTTTCTGGGCCTTCTTCTTCGCGGTCTTCGTCTCTGTCTGGGCGCATATGGGCTTTTACGCGCTGATCCTGCTCGCCGGTCTGCAGGCAATCCCGAGGGATCTCTATGAGGCGGCGGCGATGGACAAGGCGAGCCCCACCCGCATCTTCCGGCGCATCACCCTGCCGCTCCTGATGCCAAACCTCATCGTCGTCCTGGTGCTGGCGTTGATCCGCGCCGTGCAGATCTTCGACGAGGTGTTCGTCTTGACCGGTGGCGGGCCGGGCACCAGCACCATGTACATCACCCAGTATATTTACGAGACCGGCTTTGCGAGTTCGCTGCGCAATCCGGGGCTTGCCTCGGCCGCCTCGATCCTCATGGGCATCGTGCTCGTCATTCTGACGCTGATTCAGCTTGCCGCAAGCAGCCGCAACGAGAAGAAGGGGAAACGCCAATGAGTGCTGTCGGCACCTTTCTCCTTCGCCGCCGCGGCCGCGGCTGGCACTGGACCGACGTGGTCACCTGGATTTGGCTGATCTCGGGCGTCTTCCTGATGTTCGGTCCGGCCGTCTGGCTGGTCTTCTCCTCGTTCAAGACGCCGGCCGCCCTTGCCGAATTCCCGCCGTCCTTCCTGCCCTATGTCACCGAACAGGCAGTCGTGCCGGGCTACGACAAGCCGTTGCCGCTCTATAACGTGACGATGCCGGACGGCAGCAGCCGGATGCTCGCCGAAGTCCGCCGCATCGGCATTGTCGGTCAGATGGTCGATCCGAAACAGCCGGGTGAGATCGTCAAGGCGAACATCAAGGACCGCACCTCGGTGCGGAAGGTGGAATTCGCTGCCGGCAACTACACCGAACCGTTCCAGCGCTTCGATTTCTTCCTGTTCCTGCGCAACTCCGTCTTCGTGACTGTTGTGGCGACGGCGATCACGCTGCTCGTCAATTCCATGGCCGCGTTCGCGCTGTCGAAATACCAGTTCCCCGGCCGCACCGCCGTCATGCTGATGATCCTGGCGACACTGATGGTGCCGCTCTCGGTGATCGTCGTGCCGCTCTATTCCGTCATCGGCACACTGAACCTTTTCGACAGCCTCTGGGGCGTCATCCTGCCGACGGTCGCCACCCCCACAGGTGTCTTCCTGCTCCGCCAATATATGCTGACCATCCCGGACGAGCTGATCGACGCCGCACGCATGGACAAGGCCAGCGAATGGCAGATCTACTGGCGCATCATCCTGCCGCTGTCGGCGCCGGCGCTTGCGGTGCTGGCGATCTTCTCGGTCGTCTGGCGCTGGAACGATTTCCTCTGGCCGCTGATCGTGCTCTCGCGCAAGGAACTGTATACGCTGCAGGTCGGCCTCAACGTCTATGCCGGCGAGCTCAATGTGCAATGGCACTATATCCTCGCCATGACCGTCGTCTCGATGATCCCCGTCGTGCTGATCTTCGTCTTCCTGCAGCGTTTCATCACCACAGGCATCGCCGGCTCCGGCCTGAAATAGGCCAGGCTACAAAAATACAGGAGAGTGCATGAGCGGGCTCGAGCTCAGAAACATCGTCAAGAATTTCGGCTCCGTCGAGGTCATCCGCGATGTCTCGCTTGAGGTCAAGGACGGCGAGTTCGTCGCCTTCGTCGGCCCCTCCGGTTGCGGAAAATCGACGCTGCTGCGCCTCATCGCCGGCCTCGATAAGCCAACAGGCGGCAGCATCGCTATCGACGGCACGGATGTCACCGAGATCGGCGCCGCCGACCGCGGCCTCGCCATGGTCTTCCAATCCTATGCGCTTTATCCGCATATGAGCGTCAGGGAAAACCTTGCCTTCGGTCTCGAGAATACCAAGGTGGCCAAGGCCGAGATCGAAGCGCGCATCGCTGACGCCGCCCGCATGCTGGAGATCGAGCCCTTCCTGCAGCGCCGCCCGGGCCAGCTTTCCGGCGGCCAGCGCCAGCGCGTCGCAATCGGCCGCGCCATCGTCCGCCGGCCTGATGCCTTCCTGCTCGACGAGCCGCTCTCCAATCTCGACGCCGAGCTCAGGGTCAGCATGCGCGCCGAACTCGCCGCCCTGCATGCGCGGCTGAAGGCGACGATGATCTATGTCACCCACGATCAGGTCGAGGCGATGACGCTTGCAAACCGCATCGTCGTGCTCAGAGGTGGCCGGATCGAACAGGTGGGAACGCCGCTGGAGCTCTACAACAAGCCGGCCAACCGCTTCGTCGCCGGCTTCATCGGCGCCCCGCACATGAATTTCCTGGAGGGCGCAATTATCGGCCATGACGGCAATCTCACCGAGGTCGAAACCGTCGGCGGGCATCGCCTTTCCGTTATTGCTGAGGAAACGCGCCTAATCGGCAAGAGGGTCAGCATCGGCATCCGCCCGCAGCACATCACCCTTGCCGATGGGACTGACGCGCGCAAGCTGGACACCCGCATCCTCCTCGTCGAGGAACTGGGCTCGGAGACCGTCGTCCACGCCGACGCATGTGGAAAGAAGCTTATCGCCGTCTTTGCCGGCCAGCGACGGATGAAATCGGGCGACAGCTTGCCGCTGCATCTCGATCCCGCCGTGCTGCACCTCTTCGGCGAGGACGGAAGGCGTCTGTCCTGAGACGCTCAGGGACGTCCGGGGTTTTGAGCTGTGATTGATGTTGACAGGGAAGTCTTCATTTGAGCTTGGTCTCTCCGCCGCCAAGACGGCTAATCGGAGATTCTTTTCCGCAACCACAGCCCGACCGCGAAATAAATGCATGCGAGTAGCGACGATGGAGCAGCGAGGATTAGGAATACATACAGAAGGCGGAAATCGCTTTCGCTATAGAATAATATAAAATAAATTAATAAAACCAGGCACGACGAGATAGCAAATACCAAGGCGGCCCAGAAAAGGATTGAAAGAGTAAGTCAATCTGAGGCGCGTTGAGGTTAATTTTAGTCATTTTTCCCGCAAGTATTGAATTTCAGTTTCAATGCTACCGAAGTATTGATCGATGTTCAAGACGGCCCCGCGAACACTATAGGGCGTAACGTCCTGATCTGCTGACATTCTGCTCCGAAGCGCGTGGTGCAAACCAAGTGGCACGGATTAAAAGAAAAAGCCCGCGCCGGAATGGAGGCGCGGGCCGAATTTTCACATCAAGACAGCTTTAGTGGCTATTCTTGTGGCTCTGTTGACCAGCTTTTACATGCTGTTCATGGCTGCCGCCGCGGGATCCGCTGGACTGCGCGTCGCGGCCACCTGAAGAGGAGCTGCGGGCATTGGCGTCGTTCTTGTGACTCTGCTGCCCGGCTTTGACGTGCTGTTCATGCGTTCCACCTTGGTTTGCCATTCGGTTCTCCTTGGGTTTGAACGAGGCCACGTCGACCTCGAAAGAAAAACCTCGCTCCAGCGCATGCGTTCCACATTTTAATATTTCGTGATCGTCTCGAAATGAGGAATGAGGAAGCGGACCGGGCGGGTAGGGAGCTCGCCTGCCGTTTCGTTGGCCATCGGGAGAAAGCGGAAAAATCCCGATGTTCTCCGGCGCCGCCGCGTCCGCTTGGCGCGGCCCGCAACCTCGATTCGACAATGCGTCTGGCGGCAGGAAGGTTCCGCGATCAGCCCGATCGATCTACGCCGGAAGCCCGCTCCAGCTCGTCGGCTCTTTCCAATCGACCCCATCGCTCTAACTTAAAGGGCATGGAATGAAAGGAGAAACCCATGACCGACGCACCGAATACGGCGACCCCGGCGCGAAGAGTGTTGCGTGGCCGCCCCTACAGTATCGGCGAATTTGCCAGGAAATACCGGTTGGATGACAAGGAGGCAAAACGCCTCTACGACAAGTTTGGCCCATCCGCCACCGAACTCGATCTGCTGATGGCGGCCAAGCGCCGCCCGCCGGGACTGCCCACCAGTCTCGACGCCTGACGGCCGCCATGCGGATCCGGACGGGAAGCTGCCTGTGCGGGGCAGTCGGCTATCGCGTCGAAGGCGAGCCGCTTCGCGTCGGCCTTTGCCACTGCGCCGATTGCCGCAAATCGAGCGGCTCGGCCTTCGTCTTCTTCGCGGTCTGGCCGCGCCGGGCTTTTGCCCATAGCGGCGAGATCGCCACGTTTGCCGGCCGCAGCTTCTGCCCCGCCTGCGGCAGCAGGCTTTTCTGCCTGCGGGAGGAGGCGGCGGAACTCCGTCTCGGTTCGCTCGACAGCCCACCGACTGACCTCGCGCCGGATCATGAAATCTGGATCACGCGGCGCGAACCTTGGCTGAATCCGCTGCCGGGCGCGGGGCAATCCGCCGGCGATGCCGACTGACGAGCGCTTCCGCGCCAAAACTTGACTTTTCTTACCAATATTTCATTTCCCCCATCCGCAATTCCGTGCCACTTCGGCGGCAACGCTAATGCCCGGTTCATCTGCGCTATGCTTATTTCGCTGCAAGGGCCGAGACGGCCAATGACTGATCGAGGATGACATGAACGACACAGGAACCGGCAAGAAGACCGGGCCACAGACAAGCGGCGCGTCCGATCTCGCAGCGGTGCTTGCCGCATCGGGACGTCAGGGCAAGCGCAGCCGCTGGCGTGGACGCCTGCTCATCTTGCTGATCCTCGTCGCTGCCGTAGCCGGCGCCGCCTATTTCTATATGGGCCGCGGGCAAAGAGAAGTGAGCTATGCCACTCAGCCGGCAAAACGCGGCGATCTGACGGTGCTCGTCACCGCCACCGGCTCGGTGCAGCCGACCGAGCAGGTGGATATATCGAGCGAGCTTTCCGGCACGGTCCGCGACGTCAATGTCGATTACAACAGCACGATCAAAGCGGGTGACGTGCTGGCGCTTCTCGATACCAACAAGTTGGAGGCGGATGTGAAGAGTTCGCGCGCCAAGCTGAATTCTGCCAAGGCGAACGTCGCCAAGGCCAATGCCGATCTGGAATCCGCAAGCACCTCGCTCGAGCGGCTGAAGAGCCTGGTCAAGAGCAACGTCTCCACCCAGCAGAGCCTCGACGACGCCACTTACAAATATGATTCCGCCGTCGCCGCCAAACAGATCAACGAAGCCGAGGTGCTCGCCTCGGAGGCCGACCTGCAGCTTGCCGAGGTCAATCTTGCCAAGGCCAAGATCGTCTCGCCGATCGACGGCGTGATCCTCACCCGCGCCGTCAATCCGGGTGCCACGGTCGCAGCCTCGCTTTCGGCGCCGATCCTGTTCACCATCGCCGGCGACCTCAAGAAGATGGAGCTGCAGGTCGATGTCGATGAGGCCGATGTCGGCCAGATCGCCGTCGGCCAGAAGGCGAAGTTTACGGTCGACGCCTATCCCGACCGCAGCTTTCCGGCCGAGATCGAGCAGATCCGCTTCGCCTCCGAAGTGGTCAACAATGTCGTGACCTATAAGGCGGTGCTCTCGGTCGACAATGCCGATCTGCTGCTGCGCCCTGGCATGACGGCGACGGCCGACATTACCGTGGAAGCCGTCAAGGAAACGCTGATGGTGCCGAACGCTGCGCTGCGCTACGCCCCGGCGCAGGCGGAAAGGCGCGGCCGCGGCATTTTCGGCATCTTCGGCCCGCCGCGCCAGCGCGGCGGCAATTCAGGTCAGGCATTGACGGGCGCCGAGCGGCGCGTCTGGGTGCTGCGCGACGGCCGGCCCGCACCTGTTGTCATCCAGGTCGGCTCCTCCGACGGCCAGTTCACCCAGGTCGTCTCCGGCGAAATCAAGGAAAACGACGCCTTGGTGACCGACGCCACGACGCGTGCGAACTAGGCGGAGAGACGGATGGCAAGCCCGCCGCTCATCGAATTCAGGCAGGTCTCGAAAATCTACGGCGAGGGCGAGGCGGCGATCCGCGCGCTCGACCGCGTCGACCTGGCGATCAACGCCCATGAATTCGTCGCGATCATGGGGCCGTCTGGCTCCGGCAAGTCGACGGCGATGAATATTCTCGGCTGCCTCGACGTGCCGAGCGCCGGCGACTACATCTTCGAAGGCATTCCGACCAGCGGCTTCGACCGCAGCCAGCTGACGCTGCTGCGCCGCCACATGCTCGGCTTCGTCTTCCAGGGCTTCAACCTCCTGTCGCGCACCTCGGCCGTCGAAAATGTCGAACTGCCGTTGATCTATCGCGGCATGGCGGTGCGCGAGCGGCGCGAGCGGGCCCGCGAAGCCCTGGCGCTGGTCGGTCTCACCGGGCGCGAACATCACAAGACACAGGAACTGTCAGGCGGCCAGCAGCAGCGAGTCGCTATCGCTCGCGCCATCGTTACCGAGCCGGCGCTGCTCCTCGCCGATGAGCCCACAGGCAATCTCGACACCAGGACCAGCGTCGAGATCATGGATCTGATGACGCGGCTGAACCGCGAGCAGGGCATCACCATCGTCATGGTCACCCATGAGCCCGATATCGCCGCCTATGCCCAGCGGCTGCTGCGTTTCGTCGACGGCAAGCTGGAGACGGAAGTCGAGCACCGGAGGAGGGCGGATCATGTTCTTTGAGACGCTGAAACTGGCATTGCGCGCCATCAGCCGCAACATGCTGCGTTCCTTCCTGACCGTGCTCGGCGTCGTCATCGGCGTTGCCGCCGTCATCGCGCTGGTGACGATCGGCAATGGCACGACCGCGCAGGTCTCGACGGAATTGTCGCGGCTCGGCACCAACATGCTCTTCGTCCGCCCCGGCCAGTTCGGTCCCGGCCGGGCGAGCTCGGAAGCCAAGCGCTTCAGCGTCAAGGACGTCGCCGCCATCCGCGACCAGATCAGCGGCTTGAGGGCGGTCGCGCCGCTCAACCAGTCGACAGCGACGGTGATATCAGGTGGCCAGAACCATTCGACCAGCGTTTCCGGCACCACCAACGACTATTTCGTCGCGCAGGACTGGAACCTGGCGCTCGGCCGCAATTTCACCCCCGCCGAGGAGCGGGGCCAGTCCCGCTGCATCATCGGCGAGACTGTGCGCTCGCAGCTCTTCGGCGCCGCCGACCCGATCGGCCAGCAGATCCGCGTCGGCAAGGTTTCGTGCCCCGTCATCGGCGTGCTCGCCAAGCGTGGCCAGTCCGGCATGGGGACCGATCAGGACGATGTCGTCATCATGCCGGTCAAGGTGTTCCAGCGGCGCATCAGCGGCAACAGCAATGTGCCGCAGATCATCATCTCGGCCCGCGACGGGGTCTCCACCGCCAAGGTGCAGTCCGATGTCGAAGATCTGCTGCGCGAGCGCCGCAAGATCATCCCCGGCCGGCAGGATGATTTCAACGTCAACGACATGACCCAGATCGCCGAGGCGATGACCGGCACGACGACGCTGCTGACCGGCCTGCTCGGCGCGGTTGCCGCGATCAGCCTGCTCGTCGGCGGCATCGGCATCATGAACATCATGCTGGTTTCTGTCACAGAGCGAACCCGCGAGATCGGCATTCGCCTGGCGATCGGCGCACTCGAAAACCAGGTGCTCACCCAGTTCCTGGTCGAGGCGGTGGCGCTCTCGCTCTTCGGCGGCATCACCGGCATCGTGCTCGGCTTGAGCCTCGGCTTCGGCGCGGTGACCCTGATGAAGGTCCCCTTCGTCTTCAGCCCCCTGATGGTCGCCGTCGCCTTCCTCTTCTCCGCCGCAATCGGCATGATCTTCGGCTATTTCCCGGCGAGACGGGCAGCACAGCTGAACCCGATCGAGGCGCTGCGGCACGAGTGACGCATGATGAATGCGTCATGGTGCATGAGGATCTCACGAGTAAGTATCCCCCGGCAAAGCCGGGGGCTTTAAGATGTGAGCCGCTCAAAGCGGCTGGATGGGGACGCTGACGCGGCCCCGGTTTCAATGCGCCACCTGAAGGTGGCCGTTCAACGCCACAGGTTCAATTGCTCAAGCCTGTGGTCTTCCTTCTCTTGGTTGCGGATATAATCGCGGATCGTCTCCTCATCACGACCGACGGTAGACACGAAGTACCCACGCGCCCAAAAGTGCTGCCCGGTAAAGCCGCGCTTTCTCTCACCGTAAACCCGCGCAAGGTGGATGGCGCTCTTGCCCTTCATGTATCCAACAACCTGACTGACCGCGTATTTTGGCGGGATCGACAGCATCATATGCACATGGTCGGCATCAAATGCCCTTCCTCCACACGGCTTTCACGCTGTTCAGCCAGTTTCCGGAATATCTCGCCAAGGTGCTGCCGCAACTCGCCGTAAAGCGTCTTGCGACGGTATTTCGGGATGAAAACGACGTGATATTTGCACTCCCATCTGCTGTGGCTTAAACTTTCAAACTCGTCCATCGTGACTTGACCTTTCGTGTGCTTGGCGGCTCACAAAGGAAAAGTCGCGGTGGGCTCCAGCAAATGTCAAACTGTTACTGCCACCCCGGCACAGCCGGGGGAACTCTCACGTTCGTTTAGCCGTGCTGGATGGACAGCTATCCGAATGCTTAAGATTCCCTCCGCAGTGTCGCCTGACAATTGTCAATTCTGCATCGCAATAATGCAGACTGGATAAATACAACCCAAACTGTAAAATCCGCGTGTAATAAATGTATATCAAAAGCATGCGGGCCGCTTCGTCCTGCTGCTGATTAGAAATATTGATTTCGGAAGAAAATGTCTGTCGATCAGCGTATCCTGCAGGAAGCATTCCACTGCATCCGCAACCTCCATGAAATTGGCCATCTCTCAGCAATTGTCCACCAACTGCGAGCATTGGTCGGGGCTGCCAATCTTGCCTATCAAGCTCTTTTCATTCCGGGCCGGGTGACCAATGAACGGCTCGTTGCAGAGACCTATTCCGACAGGTGGAAGAAACTCTATCAGTCGAAAAATTACGTTCGCACCGACCCCATCGAGATCGCCGCACGCAAAGCATCTCAACCGTTAGACTGGAGCCACTTGAAGTCTGTGTCGAAGGAAACCGCGTCCTTCTTCGCGGAAGCCGAGCGCCATGGCGTCGGCAATAATGGCGTCTCCATACCTCTTGTCGATGCCCAGGCCGGGCGGGCGCTGTTCAGCGTCACATCAAATCTCGAGGGGGACGATTGGGCGACGTTCAAGGGCCGTACTCTGCCATCGCTCATTCAGATCGGCAAAGCCATTCAGGTCAGGACGGCTGAGATCGAGACAAAACCCGCAGCGCAGGCTTCTCGCATTTCCGCATTGACCGCCAAGGAAACCGATTATCTGGCGCTTTACGTCGCCGGCCACGAAGTCAAACAGATTGGCGATATGCGTTCGGTTTCGGGCACCGCCGTGCGAGCTGTCTTGAATTCCGTCACGGAAAAACTCGATGCGCGCGGGCCGCGTCATGCCGGCTATCTCGCCGTTGCGCTCGGCATTATTCCGACCTCGATCATTTTCAAATAGCTCCGAAGACGGGAGAGAAGTAGCTCCGTCCGCCTTGTCGTCGCAATTCCTATGCGTCGTTCGTTGGCGCTTTCTGAGGCCGCGGCTCGTGCTCTGAAATGTTGTGGAATAATTTCTCGGAGATGACTCGATTTGCAGCTATTCGAATTTCTTTTTCATTGAATTCGAATGTTACCTTAAGAGATTGAATTCAATCAAAAATAGATATTTTATAGATACTTACATCCGAGGTTTAACACTATAGCGGGCATGAGTTCCGCCTTATGTCAAGATTTTAAATTAAAAGTTGCACCTGAATTTCTGTCATCCTAACGATCTCATGGGGAGTTATAGCGGCGAGAAGGATGCAGGTGCTGGGTAGGAAACAGCCTCAGGAGTATCGGAGTTGCCTTGCCGCTTCAGGTGGCGTGTTTCTCTTTTCACGCCTAATCAATAGTTGGAGCTCACCAAACCGATTTTCATGGTCGAGGTCTGCGATCAGGCGATGCTGAGCAAGAGCGTTCCGGCCCTGATCGCCCCAATCCTCCTCGCAACAGGACTCTTGATGGAGGTCATTCGCTCGCACGTGATGCTACGCATGGCTGCAGTGGTTGATGGTGCGCTGACAAAACACGCCTTTGCTGTGATTTCAGACGATATCTCAAGACGAACGGCAAAAGCTCGCGATCTCAAGCTCTTACCGGTCCACGCAGGTTTTCATTCGCAGGACGGATCGAATGGTCCTCCCTTATTTCCTGAACCCAATCAGCGACCACGTCGAGCACGTGTCTCGGGACGACCAACATCATTTCTTTTCCACATTTGAATCGACAGGGGGCTAAAATCGCAGTCATTACGGGAACGGCAGGTAACGATACTTTGAATGGCACTAGCGGAGATGATCAGATCTCCGGCCTCGGAGGCAACGACATCCTCATCGGCGGCGCAGGGGCGGACCGATTGGATGGTGGCGCCGGTGTCGACACGGTTGACTACTCGACCTCGGCGGCTGCGGTGAACGTCGACTTTTGGACCAATACGGGCAGCGGCGGCGATGCTGCCGGCGACACCTATGTTAACATCGAGAAGGCGATCGGCTCGGCCTATGGTGACACGCTGGTCTCGGCGGTGCCAGGACATGTGCTGCAGGGCGGGGCTGGAAACGACGTCTACATCCTCGGCGTTCAGGGCGTCTCCGTCGTCGAAGCGGCGGGCGAGGGCGACGACACAGTGCAGACGGCGCAGGGGACATTGAGCATCGCGGGCTACGCCAATGTCGAGCGGCTGACCTTCACCGGCAGTGTCAACTTCGTCGGCA
>NZ_JAPPSO010000010.1:0-321662 GCF_036571585.1 Rhizobium sp. 268
CCGCAACCTGCTCCGTCGAGAAGGCGGCGACAGTGGTCGTTGACAGGCCAGAAATGGCGCTTGAACTGATTGCCGCGATATCAACTGTCGAAAAGGTTTGCAGATTGGCGGCGTCCAAGGCCGCAATTTGCGCCGAACTCAAAGAGGCGACCTGAACCGATGTCAGGGCCTCGGCCTGGTCGGTACTCAACGCCGCGATCTGAACGCTGGTCAGACCCGCAATGCCGACGCTGCCAAGTGCAGCAATCTGCGCAGTTGTCAGGACCGCAATATCGGCGGTCGGCAGGGCGGCGACTTGCGTTGAGCCGAGAACGCGGATCTGTGCCGTCGTCAGGGCTTGCACCTGAGCAGTCCTCAGAGCGGAAATTTGCAGACTGCTGAGACCGACTATGCCGGAGGTGCTGAGCGCTGCGATTTGCGCAGTCGACATCGCAGCGATATCGGCGGTGCTGAGTGCTCTGACCTGCGTGGAACTCAGAGCCGCAAGCTGCTTGCCAAGCAGAGCTTTGGCCTGACTGGTGTCCAAGGCAGCGATCTGCCTGGTGGACAGGCCGGAGATCCCCAACGTGCTGAGCGCGGCAATCTGGGCTGTCGTCAATGCCGCAATCGCCGCGGTGGACAGGCCGGATATGGCACTGGAACCGATTGCGGCGATATCCTGGGTCGAGAAGGCCGCTATATCGGCGGTCGGCAGTCCTGAAAGTTGCGTTGAACTGAGCACCGCGACCTGGGTGCTCGTCAATGCCTCGGCTTGATCGGTGCTCAGGGCAGCGATCTGCTTGGTGGTCAGGCCGGAAACGCCTGAAGTGCTGAAAGCTGCAATCTGATCCGTCGACAGGGCCGATACGACCGCCGTGGACAGGCCGGATATAGCGCCGGAACCGATTGCCGCGATGCTCCTGGTTGACAAAGCCGCTATATCGGCGGTCGTCAGCACCGAAAGCTGAGCCGAACTGAGGGAGGCGATCTGCGTTGTTGTCAGAGCCTGAAGCTGGCCGGTACTCAACGCGCTGATCTGCTGAGTGGTCAGGCCGGTAACGCCGGATGCGCTGAGGGCTGCTACCTGTGTCGTCGACAAGGTTGCAATAGCGTCCGTCGACAGGCCGGAAACGGCGCCCGATCCGATTGCCGCGATTTCTTTGGTCGAAAACGTGGCGATATCGGCCGCGCTCAGGCTGCCTATTTGCTTGGAGCTGAGGGCCGCCACCTGGGCCGAAGTCAGAGCTTCGGCCTGGCCGGTGCTCAAGGCCGCGATCTGCGTTGTGGTCAATCCGGCAATGCCGGCGCTGCTCAGGGCCACAATCTGTGCGGTTGAAAGGGCCGCCACAGCGCTCGGGCTCAGGACGGAGACCTGCGTCGAGTTCAAGGCCGCCATCTGCTTGGTCGTCAGGGCGCTTATCTGGCTGCTGTTCAAAGCGAGAATCTGATCGCTCGTTATGCCAATGACGCCAGCGGCACTGATGGCGGCGATCTGAGCCGTCGACAAGGCGGCGATGGCCGCGCTGGACAGGGCGGAAATGGCGGTCGAACCGATTGCTGCCACATCCGCAGTCGAGAAGGCGGCTATGTCGTCCGTGGTCAACACGCCCACCTGCGCGGAACTCAATGCCGCGACCTGGCTCGTCGTGAGTGCGGCGACCTGCGCGCTGTCCAAGGCATTGACTTGATCGGTGCTCAAGCCGGAAATCCCCGCCGTACTAAGGGCTGCGATCTGATCTGTGGCAAGCGACGCGACAATTGTCGTGCTGAGAGCTGCTACCTGGACCGAACTCAGCGCCGCGATACGCGTCGTCGCGAGGGCGGCAAGCTGCGCCGCGCCGAGTGCGGCAACCTGATCGGTCGACAAGGCTTTAACGGTGGTCGTGCTTAGGGCAGCGATCTGAGCGGTCGAGAGCGTTGAAATGACTGAGGTGCCGAGGCCCGACACCGCTTTGTTCGAAATCGCAGCGATGTCGGCAGTCGAAAAGGTGGCGATGTCTTCCGTGCTGAGCGCAGCAAGTTGGGTCGAATTGAGGACCTTCACCTGCGAGGCAGTGAGTGCTTCGGCCTGCGCAGTGCCCAATGCGTCAATCTGTGTCGTTGTCAGGCCGGCAATGCCGGATGTGCTGAGGGCGGCAATTTGTGCAGTGGAGAGCGAAGCAACGACATCTGCATCCATTGTGGCAATTTGCGATGAGCTTAAGACCGCAATCTGGTTCGTAAGCAGGGCATCGACCTGACCCGTACTCAACGCGTCAATTTGCGTGGTGCTGAGCCCGGCAACGCCCGCCGTGCTCAGAGCGGCAATCTGGCTGGCCGATAGAGCTTTAATCGCGGCCGTCGATAATCCCGACATCGCGGTTGAACTGATCACCGCAATGTCGGCAGCGGACATCGCGGCGATATCATCCGTTCCCAGAGCGGAGAGCTGGGCGGATTTCAGGGCCGCGACCTGGCTTGTCGTCAAAGCCGCGATCTGCGTTGTGCTCAGCGCATTGACCTGATCGGTCGTCAAACCGGTAATGCCTGATGTGCTTATGGCAGCGACCTGGGCAGTCGATAGAGAATCAATGACGCCGGTATCAAATGCAGCAATCTGGGTTGAGCTCAGAGCCGTCATCCATGCTGCGGGCATGGTGGCAATCTGCGCTATGCTCAGCGCGGTGATCTGGTTCGTGGTCAATCCGGCGATGCCGGCCGCACTCAACGCGGCGATCTGATTTGTGGAAAGGGCTGCAATGACCTTCGTGCCCAAGCCCGTTACGGCCTTGTTCGAGATTGCGGCGATTTCGGCGGTTGTGAAGGTCGCAATATCGTCGGCTCCGAGCGCAGAGACCTGGGTGGAACTCAGCTTGGCGATCTGGGCAGCCGTCAATGCCTCGGTCTGAACAGTGCTTAAAGCCGAAATCTGATCGGTGGTCAGGCCCAGGACGCCGGATGCACTAAGCGCTGCGATCTGCGCAGTGGAGAGGGATGCGATGATGCCCGTGTCGAGAACTGCGACCTGGTTCGACGTCAAAAGCGCAATTTGCGTTGGAGCCAGCGCTGAGACCTGATCGGTTCTCAAGGTGGCAACCTGACCGGTGGTCAAGGCCGCAACTACGCTCGTGCTCAGGGCGGCAATCTGGCTGGTGGAAAGAGACGCGATAACGTCCGTGCTCAAAGCTTTTATGGCATTGCTGGCAAGTGCCGCCATGTCGGCGGTTGAGAAAGCCGCTAAATCGTTCGCCGTCAGGACTGCCGTTTGAGTCGAACTCAATGCCGCAATCTGGCTGGTCGTCAGACCTGCCAGTTGAGCGATGCTCAGAGTTGAGATCTGATCGGTCGTCAGGGCCGTGATCGCACTCGTCGCCAGCGCGGCAACCTGATCAGTGGAAAGCGATGCAATGTGGCCGGTCGTCAAGCCGCTGACGGCTTTGCTGGAAATCGCCGCCATTTCATCGGTCGTAAAGGTCGCCAGGTCCTCCGAACTGAGGGCAGCGAGTTGCGTCGAACCCAACGCTTTGATCTGGGTAGACGATAGCGCCGCAATCTGTGCCGTGCTTGCGGCCGCGACTTGACTGGTGGTTAGGCTTGCGATCGCGCTTGTGGTGAGTGCAGCGATCTGTGCGCTTGAAAGGACCGAAACGTCACCCGTCGTCATGGCCGCAATCTGCGCTGCTTTCAACGCGCTGACCTGGGTGGTCGTCAACGCCGTAACCTGTGCGGTGTTCAGGCTCGAGATCTGGCCTGCCGTCAAGCTTGCAACGGCAGCTGAACTCAGGGCGGCAATTTGCGTGGCTGAAAGTGCTGCAACCTGGCTCGTCGTCAGTCCGGCAGCAGCGCTAGCAGTGAGCGCGGCGATTTGATCAGGGGAGAGAGATGCGACAACGCCGGTACTCAATCCGGCTATGGCACTACTGGTGATCGCTGCTATTTCCGCGGTGGAGAACGTGGCGATGTCGTCGGCAGACAATACGGAAAGCTGCGTCGAGCTCAGCCCCGCAATCTGTGCTTTCGTCAAAGCTTCGGCCTGCTGCGTGCTCAACGCGGCGATCTGGCCGGTCGTGAGCCCTTTGACGCCGGCTGTGCTCAGGGCGGCCACCTGCGCGGTCGAAAGCGTCGCGGCTTCATCCGTGCCCAGCGCCGCAATCTGCTTGGAGCTCAGCACGGCGATCTGCGCCGTGGTCAAAACGCCCGTCTTCTCCGTGGTCAGGACGGCAATCTGATCAGTGCTTAGACCAGCAATTCCTTTCAAGCTCAAAGCGACGACCTGAGCCGTCGAGAGAGCGGCGACCGCAGCCGTGCTCAGGCCCGATATCGCGACACTGGTGATCGCCGCAATGTCGTCAGTCGAGAGGCTGGCGACATCGTCCGTTCCCAAGGCGGACATCTGGGTCGAAGTCAAAGCGGCGACCTGTGCTGTCGTCAGCGCTTCCACCTGCGTTGTCGTGAGTGTGCCGATCTGCCCCGTGGCAAGGCCCGATACGCCGCTCAGACTGAGGGCAGCGATCTGCGCTGTTGAAAGCGCCGAGATCTCGTCCGTGCTTAAGACCGCTGTTTGCGTCGCTTTTAGTGCGGCGACCTGAGTTGTCGTCAAAGCAGAGATCTGCATTGTGCTCAAAGCAGCGATCTGGACCGTCGTCAAACCGGAAATGGCAGCCTTGCTGATGGCGGTAATCTGTCCGGTTGTCAGCACCGCGATATCGTTCGTGCCTATGACCGCAATCTGCGTCGCTTTAAGGGCCGTAACTTGCGCCGTCGTCAGGGCGCCGATCTGTGCCGTGCTCAACGCGTCTATCTGAGCTGTCGTCAGGCCGGAGACGGCGGCGGTGCTCAGGGCCGCAACCTGGTCCGTCGACAGAGAGGAAAGAACTGAAGTCGACAGGCCCGAAACGGCAGAAACGGTGATCGCCGCAATATCTGCGGTGGAAAATGTAGCAATGTCGTCCGCGCCCAGGATGGACAGCTGAAGTGAAGTCAGTGCTTTCACTTGATCGGAGCTGAGCGCCTCGGCTTGCGCCGTACTCAAGGAAGCGACTTGAGCCGTGTTCAGGCTGGCGGTCGCGCCGGTGCTCAAGGCAGCAATCTGCGCGGTCAAAAGCGCCGTGATAGCGTTCGTGCTCATGCCGGCGATTTGCGCGGCTTTGAGTGCAGCGATCTGCGCAGTCGCAAGGGCGCCAATCTGCGCCGTTCCCAAGGCCGCGATCTGAGCGGTCGTAAGATTGGAAATAGCGCCGGTGCTTAGAGCGGCGACCTGGTCCGTCGAAAGAGCCGCAACCGCTGATGTCGACAGGCCTGTTATAGCTTTGCTGATAATTGCCGCCATATCGGCGGTCGAAAACATTGTCACATCCGCAGTGCTCAGAGCCGCAATCTGCAGCGAACTGAGGGCGCCGACCTGGGATGATGTTAAAGCCTCTGCTTGCGCCGTCGACAGCGCGCTGATCTGCTTGGTCGTGATTGCGGCGATCTGCAGGGAGGTGAAACTTT
The DNA here is from genome assembly GCF_036571585.1 of Rhizobium sp. 268. Lineage (NCBI taxonomy): Bacteria > Pseudomonadati > Pseudomonadota > Alphaproteobacteria > Hyphomicrobiales > Rhizobiaceae > Rhizobium > Rhizobium sp. 268. The sequence goes on from NZ_JAPPSO010000010.1 coordinate 5,452, forward strand.
CGATGGCCGATGTCGACAGTACGGCCAATTGATCAAGCGTGAGGCCGGAAACGGCACCTTGCGAAATCGCACTCAGCTGCTGAGAGCTGAGGACCTCCACATCTTCGGTATCCAATGCGGCGATTTGAGCCGATGAGAGGACACTGATCTGCTTCGTTGAAAGGGTTGCCACGTCTTCCGTCGTCCAGGCAGCAACGGCCGCCGTCGAAAGCGACTTGATCTGAGTGAGACTGTAGGAAGAAACTATCGAAGTCATGGCAAGACTCTTTCAGTAGCCAATATGAATAGGACCGGAAGGCCGCAGCTTGGCTAAGCGCGTCTTCCCGAATCGAAAAAATGAATGTCCCCACAATCGCTGCCAGCCTAGGTTGGCTGGCTTGCGTGAAGCTGTGATTTTTCACGCCGCGGCCCTGCTCAAGGCGTGGTCCCGACCCAACCGAAAGCCGTCAATATTCAGCGATTCAAATGGTTTGAGCGTCCTCTGCGCGTCTGAAAAGACGCGGACGCGATAATGGCTCAGAACCTGTGAGGACGCAGTGGCGCCAGGTCGATGACCGGATCCTGCCCGGCAACGAGCTGAGACACGAGATAGCCGGTCAAGGCCGACAGCGTCAGGCCGAGATGGCCGTGGCCGAAGGCATAGGTGAGGCGGGGCAAGCGGCGGGAGCCGCCGATAACCGGCAGCGAATCCGGCATGGACGGCCGGAAACCCAGCCACTCGTCGCTGCCCTGTCCGGCGGCCGGCAGCAGCATTTTCACGCCGTCACGGATCATCGCCGTCCGCCTGGGGTTCAAGGGAGCGGCAAGCCCGCCGAGTTCGACGGTACCCGCGGCACGCAATCCATCCGACATCGGCACCATGTAGAAGCCATGTTCGGGATAGCAGACCGGGCGCGACAGAAGATCGCCCGCCTGCCGGAACAGAACGTGATAACCGCGCTCGGTATCGAGCAGGACATGATCGCCTGCCGATGCCGCAAGCTTGCGGGAATGAGCGCCGGCGGCCAGGACGGCGTGGTCGGCAAGCATTGCCTTGCCCGCGATCCTGAGACCGATGCCGTCGTTACGTTGCTCGATTGCCGAGACTTCGCCGCGGATGATCTCTCCTCCGCCATAGACGAGCGCTTGCGCCAGCGCGAAGGCGAGCTGCCTGGGGCTCGAAAACACATAGGCGTCCCGGAACAGCACGCCCTTATGATAGAGCGGCGCAAGATTGGGCTCCAGGCTTTGGATATCGGCGCGGCTGAGCTGCTCCATGGCGACGCCATGGCGTTGACGCAGCGCGTATTCGGCATCGGCCGCCTGGAATTGCGCTTCGGTCTTGTAGAGATAGAGGCAGCCGTCATGCCGCTTCAGCCGTTCGGCGCCTGCCTGCATCACAAGCGGCTGCCAGGCGGCATCGGCATGGGACAGCAGCGCCGCCAGTGTCGTGGCGATGCGCTCGACCTCGGCTTTCGTGCTCGATGCCAGGAAGGCGCAGAGCCACGGCGCCAGTTGCGGCAGGTATCTCCAGACAATCGCCAGAGGACCGAGGGGATTGAGCAGCATTCCCGGCACACGCCAAATGACGCCTGGCGTTGCGACGGGAACGACGCCGTGCGGCGCAAAGGTGCAGGCGTTTCCATAGGAACATGCCTGCCGGTAGGATGCATCGTCCAGTGGCGGTGCCGGATCGATCATCGTGACCCGATGCCCCGTTCTCTGCAGCCAGAGGGCCGAGCAGAGGCCGACCAATCCCGCGCCGACAACAGCCACATGCCGGCGCTCGGCGTCGGGCAAGGGCTGAAGCTCGGGGAGCGGCCTGTTCATCCTAGACCAGGCCGGCCAAAGCGCGGGGACGGTCGTTCAGCGTCGCGGCGATGATACGCAGGGCCGTTGCCAGTTCCTCCCGCGACGATGCGCAGCCGACATTGACGCGCACGGCATGTTCGACGGGCTGGCGATCACAGGCAAAGGCGGTGGCAGCCATGACGGCAACGCCATGGGCGCGCAGATTGGCGGCGAAATCCTCGCAGCGCCATGGCGCCGGCAGTCTGAGCCAGAGGAACATGCAGCGCGGATCGGCGGAGAAAGAGTGGCCGGCCAGGATCGTCGTCACGATCGCATGGCGGGCGCGCAGCTCTGCAAGCTGGGCCTTCAGGATCGCTTCAGCCGTGCCGTCCTCCAGCCAGCGGGTGGCAAGCAGCAGCGGCAGCGGCGAAGGCATCCAGGCGGTCGTACGTACCGCCTCCGCGGAGAGCAGCGCACGGCCGGGCGGGCAAGTGAGATAGCCGACGCGCAGACCCGGCGCCAAGGCCTTGGAAAGCGCCGAGATATGGTAGGTCCTGGCCGGAGCGAGCGTGATCAGGGCGCTTGCCCGGGTCCCGAGCATCGGTCCATAGACATCGTCCTCGATGATGACGAGATCATGCTTTTCCGCGACTTCGACCAATTCCTTCCGACGCGCCTCGCTCATGGTGACGACGGTCGGATTGTGCATCGACGGAACCGTGAAGACGGCGCGCACCGGCTCCCGGCTGCAGATATCGTCGAGCTCCGCCGCCGACATGCCCTGTTCGTCACTTCCGATGCCGATAATGTGGAAGCGGAACATCTGGGCAAGCGCAATCAGTCCGTAATAGGTCAGCCGATCGCAGACGATCGTGTCGCCGGGCTCGATCAGGCTGCTGATGACAGCGAGAAGAGCGTGCTGGGCGCCGCTAGTGACGACGATATCGTCTTCGGACGGGTCGAAGCCGTTGAGCGATATCCATTTTCTCGCAGCAAGGCGCGCCCAGGCCGGCCCTTCCGGCGGCTGGTACTCCTGCATCTGGCGGAAGCGCGGATCGGACGAAAGATCCGGCAGGGATTGGGCGAGACGCTGCTGGAAATCGTCGATGGCCGGTCGGTTGACCGTCAGGTCGATGACCCCGGCAGGGCTCGCCGCCCGATCGACCCGCGGCATGGCGCCGTCGCCTGTGACGATCGTACCGCGCCGGGTGCTGCCCATGACAAGATTGAGGTTCTGCAATTCGCGGTAAGCGCGCGTGACTGTGGAGACGTTAAGCGAGCGCTCCCGTGCGAGATCGCGTTGCGGTGGGAGTTGGCTGCCGGGCGGCAGGGCGCCCGAGCGGATTCGCGCCTCGAGCTCGCTTGCGAGTTCGAGATAGGCCGGCATGCGCGTTTCCCGCTCCTGGTTTGTCTGGCTCAGTTCCGATCGTTCAGACATACAATTCCTGCAATCCGTGTAGAATTCCGTTAGCTTGGCGCGGCCCAGTTGATCGTTGGCTCTACGATTCAGCATGATTTCTTGCGACATAACACGCTTTCCCAGTGTTTTCGAGGCCTTCGACCGTCGCCATACAAAATTATTTGTGTGGCTTGACAAACGGAAATTGACCGAGACAATATGGCCTAGCATCGAGACAAAGAGGCAGGGACCCGGCCGGTGCAAACAGGAGGAATTCATGAGCGAGCGCTTCATTGCTTTCGAAGGCGTGCGTAAATCCTATGACGGCGTCAGCTATGTCGTGCGCGGTCTGGATCTCGACGTCGCAAAAGGCGAGTTTCTGACCCTTCTCGGCCCTTCCGGATCCGGCAAGACCACGACGCTGATGATGCTGGCCGGCTTCGAGGCTCCGAGCAGCGGGACCATTACTCTGGCCGACAGCAGGATCGACAGCGTTCCGCCGCATCGCCGTAATATCGGCGTGGTCTTCCAGAATTATGCCCTTTTCCCGCATATGACGGTCGGCGAAAATGTCGCCTTTCCCCTGAAGATGCGCCGGCTCGGCAAGGCGGAGATTGCCGAACGGGTTCGCCGCGCGCTCGACATGGTGCGCATGGCGAGTTTCGAAGCGCGGCGGCCCAACCAGCTTTCGGGCGGACAGCAGCAGCGCATCGCGCTTGCCCGCGCGCTGGTCTTCGAGCCGCAGCTCGTGCTGATGGACGAGCCGCTCGGTGCGCTCGACAAGCAGCTTCGCGAACATATGCAGCTCGAGATCAAACACCTGCATGCCCGCCTCGGCATCAATGTCGTCTACGTCACCCACGACCAGGGAGAGGCGCTGACCATGTCGGATCGGGTCGGTGTGTTCAATGATGGCATCCTGCAGCAGATCGCGGCCCCGCATGCGCTCTACGAGGCGCCGGCAAATCCCTTCGTCGCAACCTTCATCGGCGAGAACAATGCGATATCGGGTGAAGTCGTCGCAATCGATAATGCCCTCTGCCGGCTTCGCTCGCCCGGCGGTTCAATCATCACCGGCCAAGCCGGAGAAGGGCTGAAGGAAGGCGCACGGGCAACCCTGGTCTTACGGCCCGAGCGAATTCAGCTGGCACCTGGTGCCGACATTCCGAACCGGTTCACCGCCATGCTCAAGGAAATCATCTATCACGGCGATCATGTGCGGTTACGTGTCGCCGCCTGCGGCTGTGACGACGTTTTTATAAAGGTCGCCGCCGCACAGGATATTCCGGTTCGGTCGCTCGGCTCCAGCACCGTCATCGGCTGGGCGCCGGAGGATTGCCGCGCGCTCGCACTCTCCTGACCCAGTGCTCATTCTTTCGTAACGCAGCAACAAAAAGGGGAACCACCATGATGCGTTTAAACTGCATGTTTCTCAGTTCCGTCATGGCTCTTGCAACCGCGGGAGCAGCATTTGCCGAGGATACGCTGACCGTCACATCCTGGGGCGGCGCCTATACGAAGAGCCAGGAGGAGGCCTTTTTCAAGCCATTCGCCAAGCAGACCGGCACCAAGATTCTCCAGGACGAGTGGGACGGCTCGACCGCCAAGCTGAAAGGCATGGTCGAGACCGGCCAGGTGACCTGGGACATCGTCGACGTCGAACCCAGCCATGCACTGCAAGGCTGCGACGAAGGCTGGCTTGAGACGATCGACTATTCGAAACTCGGAGGCAAGGACGCCTTCATCGACGGCGCGGCGATGGATTGCGCGGTCGCCACCATCGTCTTCGGCACCATCTATGCCTATGACGCCGCAAAGTTCCCGAATGGCGGGCCGACGACCATGGCCGATCTCTTCGACACCGCCAAATTCCCCGGTCCGCGCGCCTTGCGCAAGTCGCCGAAGACCACGCTGGAATTCGCTTTGATCGCCGACGGCGTCAAACCGTCTGAGGTCTACGACGTGCTCGGGACGCCAGCGGGTGTCGACCGTGCCTTCAAGAAGCTCGACACGATCAAGAAGGATGTGAAGGTCTGGTGGACCGCCGGTGCGCAGCCACCGCAGCTTCTCGCCGATGGCGAAGTGGTGATGACCACGGCCTGGAACGGCCGCATCTACGATGCCGTCAAGAACAGCGGCAAGAACTTCAAGATCGTCTGGGACGGCCAGGGCATGGACTTCAATCTCTGGGCCGAGCCGAAAGGCTCGAAGAACAAGGAACTGGCGGATAAATTCGTCGCTTTCACGGTCAATCCCGATGTGATGGCGCAGCAATCGAAATATATCTCCTATGGCCCGACCCTGAAGGCGGCCATTGCCAAGGTTCCGCCGGATATTCTCGTCGATCTGCCGACCGCGCCCGACAACACGAAGAACGCATTCGTCGTCTCCTCCGAGTTCTGGGCCGACCATGACGAGGAGTTGACCGAACGCTTCAACAAGTGGCTCGCACAGTAACCTCGTCAGGCGGGCGAGTGTCCCCCGGCTTCGTCCGCCCCTTTCTCTACCGCAAAAAGGCATGAGCGATGGTGACCGCGACAATGAATGAAGGCGACGGCTCGATGATTGCCGCCGGCATACGGGTGAAAAGCCTCGGCAGTGCAAAAAGCAAGGCCCAGCTGAAAGCGCTGCTGCTAGTCGCGCCTCTGCTGGTCTTCCTTCTGCTCGTCTTCGTTCTGCCGATCGCCTTGCTGTTGACGCGCGCGGTCGACAACAGGGCGGCTTCCGCCGCCCTGCCCTATACGATGTCGGCTCTATCAGCCTGGGATGAACAATCTCCACCCGACGAAGCGCTGTTTGCCGCCTTTGCCGCCGACCTGAAACAATCGCCCCGCGATCAGATCGCCGAGGTGGCCAAACGTCTCAACTATTACGAGACGGGCATGCGCTCGATGCTGTTGAAAACCGCGCGCACGATCCGCAACGCCGAGCCGCCCTATAAGGCCGCCTTCATCGCCATCGATCCCAACTGGGAGACGCCGCATTACTGGACGATCATCAAGAACGCATCGCCGCCCTTCACCGATTACTATCTGCTCGCCTCGCTCGATCTGGAGCGCGACGCCTCGGGCGCGATCGGCAGGGTCTCGGCTGAAAATGCGGTGCATGTCGACGTGTTGATCCGCACCTTCGTTGTCAGCGCATCGGTGACCGTGATCTGCCTGTTTCTCGGCTATCCCCTCGCCGCCCTGATCGCCCGGTCGAAAGGGACAGTCGCCAATACGCTGCTGATCCTGGTGCTGCTGCCGTTCTGGACCTCGCTGCTGGTGCGTACCAGCGCCTGGGTCGTGCTGCTGCAGGGGCGCGGCGTGATCAATTCGGCGCTCATCTGGCTGGGCCTCGTCGATCCCGCACGACCCCTCGACCTGATCTACAATCGCATCGGCGTCCTGATCGCCATGACCCATATCCTGCTGCCCTTCATGGTGCTGCCGATCTACAGCGTCATGAAAAGCATACCGCCGGTCTATTTGAGGGCCGCCTCATCGCTCGGCGCGCCGCCGGCATCGGCCTTCTTCCGTGTCTACCTGCCGATGAGCATGCCCGGCGTCAGCGCCGGCGGCTTGCTCGTCTTCATCCTGGCGCTCGGCTACTACATCACGCCGGCTCTGGTCGGCGGGCCTGGAGATCAGATGGTGAGCTATTTCATCGCCTATTATTCCAACCAGGTCACCAATTGGGGCATGGCGGCGGCTTTGAGCACGATCCTGCTGGTGGCGGTGCTCATCCTTTACGCCGTCTACAATCGCATCGTCGGCATCGACAGGCTGAGGATAGGCTGATGACGAACTTGCTTTCTTTCCCTCGGCTGTTTTCGCTGCTCCTATGGCTGGCCGGCGGCCTGGTGATCCTCTTCCTGATCGCGCCCATCATCGCGATCGTGCCGCTCTCCTTCAATGCCGAGCCGTTCTTCACCTATCCGATGCCCGGCCTGTCGCTGCGCTGGTATCGCGAATTCTTCGATTCCAACGTCTGGCAACTGGCGCTGAAAAACAGCATCATTGTCGCCGTCTGCGCCACTATCCTGTCGACCTTTCTCGGCACGCTTGCCGCCATCGGTCTCAGCCGGCCATCCTGCCCGGCGCGGGCAACGCTAACCGCCATTCTGATCTCGCCGATGATCGTGCCGGTCATCGTTTCGGCCGTCGGCATCTATTATGCCTTTGCCGCCATCGGACTGCTCAACAGCCTGACCGGCCTGGTGCTGGCGCATACGGCAATCGGAGCGCCCTTCGTGGTGATCACCGTGACGGCGACGCTCGCCAGCTTCGATCACAATCTGATGCGGGCAGCGTCCAGTCTCGGCGCATCCCCTGTTGAAGCAACCTTGCGCATCATGCTGCCGGTCATCGCGCCTGGAGTGGCATCCGGCGCCCTCTTTGCCTTCGTGACGTCGTTCGACGAAGTGGTGATTGCGCTCTTCATCGCCGGTTCCGAGGAGCGCACCCTGCCGCGCCAGATGTGGAGCGGCGTGCGGGAAACGCTGAGTCCGACGATCGCCGCCGTCGCCACCCTCCTTATCCTGTTTTCGACGCTGTTTCTCGCCACGATCCAATGGCTGCAGCGACGCGCCGAACGCCAGAAGATTGCGCACAGGGACTAACTCAAGGAGTTCGAGCATGCAGATCGAGCGCTACGAAACCGGAAAGCGGATGAGCCAGGCCGTGACCTATGGCGGCTTCGTCTTCCTCGCAGGCCAGGTCGCGATTGATGCGCCTGATGCCTCCGTACGCGAGCAGACGACCGACATCCTGGCGCGGATCACGCGGCTTCTGGAGAGCGTGGGCAGCAATTCGACACGAATCCTCAGCGCGACGATATGGCTTGCGGATATGTCCAAGTTCGAAGAGATGAACGCCGTCTGGGACACCTGGGTGCCGTCCGGCCATGCGCCGGCGCGCGCCACCGTCGAAGCGAGGCTCGCCGCGCCAGAATTTTCCGTGGAGATCGGCATGATCGCCGCAATCGGGAACTGACGGTCGGTCCTTGCTGGAAACGACCGCCAACCCCTCGCCCACCCGGTATGGCATGACCCGTGCGAGCGCTGAAAGCGGCGTGAGGCCGTTGGTTGCAAAGCCGTGACACTTGCCGACAACCCTTAAAAGAGCGGGCGAGCAACTTGCCTTTGTACCATTTACACTTTAAGGACGCCCCAATTTCCAAGGCGGAGGGACTGGACGAGCATGTCAGATCATGAGAACAGGTCTTCGGGGCTCGGTGTCACAACCGGCGATCTGGATCGCTACTTCACTTTTCTCCGCCATGTTCTGGTGAATACGACCGCCACGCGGTCAGCCGGAAAGCCGTTGGATTATGCGGCGGCTGTGACGGAATCCATGCAATTGGCCCGTGCCACACACGATGCCGGCCGAAAGATCATGTTCATCGGCAACGGCGGCAGCGCGGCAATTGCCAGCCACATGGCGACGGACTACTCGAAAAACGGTGGGCTGCGCGCGATGGCGATGAACGACGGCGCGACGCTGACCTGCCTGTCAAACGACCTCGGCTATGAGAACGTCTTCGCAAAGCAGATCGATTTGCACGCCAATGAAGGTGACCTGCTGGTGGCAATCAGCAGCTCCGGAAGATCGGAAAGCATTACCAAGGCCGTCCGGACCGCACGCGACAAGGGCTGCGCCGTCATGACCCTGAGCGGCTTCGCTCCGGGCAATCCGCTGCGCGATCTGGGTGACCTGAACTTTTATGTGGCGTCCGATCAATATGGTTATGTGGAGATCGCCCATCTGGCGATATGCCATGCCGTATTGGATTTTTCCTGCGGACTTGTTCCGCCTACCCTTTCCTGAAGAGCCGTTTCACGCGCATGAATTTTCCCCGCATCCACGATCCGGAATTGACGCTTCTGACGCCCGACGATGACGTCGCCAACCCCGAAGTGACGATCCTCGTTCCCTCTCTCAATGAGGAATTGACGATCGGAACCTTCGTCGACTGGTGCCGCGAGGGTATTGCGGCAAGCGGTGCGGCTGTGGAGATCCTTATCGTCGACAGCTCCACCGATCGAACCCCGGAAATCGCCCGTGACAGAGGAGCCCGCGTATTGCGGACACCGAAGCGCGGTTTGGGCAGAGCTTACATCGATGCCATTCCATACGTGCGCGGCAAGTTCATCATCATGGGTGATGCGGATTGCACCTATGATTTTCGGCAAATAGCGCCGTTTATCGAAGCCTTCCGGAAGGGCTTCGACTTCGTCATGGGCTCACGGTTCAAGGGCTCGATCGAAGACAAAGCGATGCCGCCGCTGCATCGCTATTTCGGAACGCCGCTGACCACGTGGATCCTCAATCGGATGTTCAGCAGCCGCTTTTCCGACATCCATTGCGGCATGCGGGGCATCAGCGTCGATGCCTTGCTTCGCATGGACCTTCGGTCGCAAGGATGGGAATATGCGTCGGAGATGGTGCTGAAGTCCGTGCATATGGAGCTTCCGACCACAGAGGTGCCAATCCACTTCCTGAAGGATCCGGAAGGCCGGCTAAGCCACATGAAGCGGCGGGGCTGGATGGAGCCGTGGCGCGCAGGCTGGCGCAATCTGCAGGCAATGTTCGTCTACGGGTTTGATTTTTTTCTCATCTGGCCGGGATTCCTGCTTCTGGCCCTCGGGCTGATAATCATGCTGCCGCTGCTCGCCGGGCCGATGTCTATTGGCGGTGTGCGGTTTTCGTCCAATGCCATGCTGTTTGCCATGGCCCTGGCCGTCCTTGGCCAATCAATGCTGGTTTCGGCGGCAATCGGTCGGGTGATTTTCGACTATTCAGGACATGTGCAGAGCCGTTTCGAGCGGCTCCTGCCTTACAATGCAACCATCTGGGGATCAGTGGTCGCCGTTCTGGCCGGCGTTTTTCTGGCGGTTCCGCTCTTCGATTCCTATGTCGGGAACGGATACCTGCTGCCTGAGATCGGCATCGAGACCAACTGGGCCGTCTTCGGGCTCTGGCTCATCATTACCGCGTTTCAGATCTTTATATCAGGGCTGATGATAAGAGCCCTTGGGGTCATGCTGCCCGTCAAAAAGCCTACGCCTCCTCTCGCGGGATAGGAGCCACGAAAGGGTCGATCATGATCGTAGGCTGGTGCACGGTTCTCGCCATAATATTATGGGGCCTCGTGATCGACAGAGGCATCGTTGCCTCGCTCAACCAACGTTGCGATCAACCCTTTCGAGACGGCACCGACTTTCTGCTCAGCGGTATTCTGCCGGCTCTGGCGATCGCCGGGGGCGCGGCCACCGTCCTTGGGGCGTTCCATGGGCTGCGATGGGAGATCGTTCTCCCGATCGTCGCTGTCTCGATGATTTGGCGGTGGCGCGATCTCGTCGCCGTTCTCTACGACCTCGGTTCGCTGTTTCGTAAAATTGCCGCTGAAACGAGATCCGGAAACCCGGTTCCGGTGCTTGCAGCACTCACATGCACTGTACTTTGCTATGTGTGGAGCGTTATGGCCCTGTTTCCATCCGGCATTGCCGACGTCTGGGTTTTCCACATCCCGCTCGCAAACAGTATCATCGAACACAGCGGCTTTGTGTCGCCGCAGATCGACCATCCCTTCTACGGCAATATTCCGCTCTTCTTTAATCTGCTGTTTGCGCTCGTCATGATGGTCAGCGGTCACTGGACCGGTGCGGCGATCATGAATGTCGCAATTTTCTTCGGATTTCTGTTCCTGCTTTCAAGCTGCGCCAGTCGTTGGCGGGGATGCGGTTTTTTCCTGGTGGCCGCTCTGATGCTCAGCATCCCCTTCTTCAGGGGAAGTGTCGGCGAACCGATGACGGATCTGGCACGGTCGTGTTTCTCAGTCGCCGCTGTGCTTTTCCTGTGGCGTTATCTGGAAACCCGGCGTCCGGCGGAGCTTTTTCATTGTGCGCTCGTGCTGGGGGGAGCGGTCGGAGGGAAATATACGGAACTGCAAATGGTTTGCCTGATAGGGCTGGCGCTGATGCAAATGCTTCTCAAGGGAAAGGTATCGCTGCCGCTCTTTTTGTCATGCCTTTGCGCATTCCTTGCAGTCGCGGGCTACTGGTATGCGAAAAACCTGATCGTTCTCGGCAATCCGATCTATCCTTTCATGTTCGGTCATCCGGGCCTCACCGACGCCTGGATGGCGGACTACATGCTCGAATTGGGCCGGGCCTTCGATCCCGCTAACCGACATTTCGTAACGAACCTCGCAACTCTGCAAGGTTGGCGCGACTTCCTCCATATCCTTTACAGCTGGTTCCTGGCCGGCAAGCCGAATGCTTTCGTCGCTCTCGCTTTGATCCTGGCCGGTCTCGCCGTGGCCTTTCGGCGCATCGCATTTCTCGCAGCGATTACCGCTGCCATGTTTGTGATATGGTACACCGTTATGTTCAATCACATCCGGTGGGCGACGCCAGCCTATCTGCTGTTCTTTTCGACCGGGTTTATCGGCGCCTCCCTGGTTCGGGAACGGCTGGATCAATGGCTCGACCGGCAAGTTCTGCCGCGGATGGCCCCAATTACGAAAATCGCCTCTTCGCCGGCATGCATGATCGCCAGCCCGGTGATCTTAGGCGTGCTGGCCGGGGGACTCTGGCTGTCGCAGTGGTACCGCGTGGGCGGCAGCGACATGGATCCCGGCAAGGCGAAAGACCTCGACGTCGTGCTCGGGATGATCAGTGTCGACAAATATATGGAGAGCCACCGCGAAGCCTATTTCATGTATCGCTACATCGCGGAGCATGACCTGCGGACCGTTTTTCAGCCTTTCGACACCGCCAACACATTATTGTCGACGGCTTATAACGACGGCCGCGATGGCGGTTGGCAATTGCCACGCTATGTGCTGCCCAGACCGGGGTCGGATATCGATGCTTTCATCCGGGATAATCATATAGGTTACTTCATCCTTCCCCCGGATGCTGGCAGCGCGTTCCTCGCAGAACGCATAGGAGAAGACAAAATAATGCTGGCCAACAGCGTCATAGCCCACATGATGCCCCGCGCCTCACTGATCTTGACGGATCGGTTCGGCTGGAAGCTCTACCGTTTTGACGCGGATCGGGCATCGTGACGACTCCATCCTCCCGAGCATTCCTTCGCATCGGCATACCGGTTCTGAAAGTGGCCGTGGCGCTTGGCCTCGTCATATGGATCGCGCGTAAGGTCGATTTCGCAGAAGGCTGGGCCGCGGTCCGGACCCTATCGGCGACGACCATCTGCCTCAGCATCTTCCTTCTTCTCCTGCAGGCCCTGCTTTCGGCCTGGCGGTGGTGCCTTCTAGCGGAGATGATCGGGCAGAGGCTGAAAATATCAGGCGCCATGAAACTGTTCATGCAAAGCCTCTTTTACAATCAGGCTCTTCCAAGTCCCATTCCAGGCGATGCCGCACGCATTTTCGGCGCCCTCAAATACGGCCTGACGATCCAGGAAGCCACGCTCGGCGTCGTCATGGACCGTATCCTCACCCTGTTCGGGTTGGCGGTCGTTGCGCTGATCGGTCTGATCATCATGCGGGCGTTTTACGGGCACGACTTCCCAATCCCCTATCTCACCGAACTCACGGCCCTTGGCGTCGCGGGAACCATCGCATCGGCCCTGGTGTTCTGCTGGTGTCGCCATCTCTTCGTTCGGCTTCTTCCGGAAAAGCTGCACGCGCTGAGCGACGCGCTGGGGGCTTTTCTCACCCACCGGGGAATGCTCGGAATATCTCTATTGACCCTCGTCATTCACGGTTTGAGTGTCGTCTCGCTTGAGATCCTCGTTCTCGGACTTGGCCTCCCGCTCGATTGGGGTCAGGCCGCAGCCGCTTTCCCGCCAGTGCTTTTGATCGCCATGGTTCCCATTTCTGTCGGAGGATGGGGGCTGCGGGAAGGCGGCATGGTCATTTCGCTTGCCGTATTCGGCATCGGCACGACGGACGCCGCAACGCTATCGGTGGTTTTCGGCCTGTTGCAGCTTGTGGTCGGCTTGGCCGGTGGTGTATTCGTCCTTTCGCGTCCCCATTCGGGAAAGATCAAAGCGCTCTGATGAGCCTTAACAGATCATATGGAGCTGCCGACATGCATGCCTTGGTAACGGGAGGGGCCGGATTTATCGGCAGCCATCTCTGCGATCGCCTTTTGGCCTTGGGCTATCGGGTAACCGCGATCGACAATCTTCACCTCGGCCGGATGCGCAATATAGATCATCTCCAGGGCCGGACGGATTTTCGCTTCCAGAAGCTTGATATGCTCGATCGGGAGGGCATGGATCAACTCTTTGCGACAGATCGTCCTGATGCTGTTTTCCATCTCGCCGCCAATTCCGATATTGCCGCGGGCAATACCAATACGGAATTGGATCTGCAGCTGAACCAGCTTACGACGACGACGCTGCTTGCCATCATGCGCAAGCACGGTGTCGGCAGGCTTTTCTTTGCCAGCACTTCTGCGGTTTTCGGCGAAGCCGAAGGAAACATCCACGAGAACCACGGCCCCCTGCGGCCGATCTCGCTCTATGGCGCCAGCAAGCTTGCTGCGGAGGCCTATCTGTCCGTCTATGCTCTGTCATTCGGCATCAAGACGCTGGTGCTGCGCTTTCCCAATGTGGTTGGGGAGCGCTCAACCCACGGGGCAATCTACGACTTCATCAACAGATTGAAAGCCGATCCGACGAGACTTCAGGTGCTCGGCAACGGAAGGCAGACGAAGCCCTATCTCTATGTCGGCGACCTGGTGGACGCGATTCTCCTGGCCTGGGACAAGGCGCCCGGCCCCTATGAGGTATTTCACGCCAGCGGCATCGGCGAGACGTCCGTCCGGGATATCGCCGAAATCGTGGTCTCCAAGGTCGCGGCCGGAGCTGCCATCGAATATGGAAGCGAGGACCGCGGCTGGCTGGGCGACGTGCCGCGCTTCAGCTACGACATAAGCCGGCTGGTAACGCTGGGCTGGTCTCCGAAGCGGAAATCGACAGAAGCCGTTGAACTTGCCGTCGAACGGATTCTGGCGAATGGCTTCTGAGGACGCGATCCGCCAGGCGATCATTATTGCCGGTGGCCTTGGAACGCGCGCGCGCAGCATGACGGGCGATGCTATCCCGAAGGCGCTTCTGCCGCTTGCCGGCGTGCCGATCATCTTGCGGCAGATCCGCATCCTGGCCCGCGAAGGTATTCAGCATGTGCGCGTGCTTGGTGGTCACCTCGGCAGCCAGCTCGAGCCCGCCCTTGGTCCGGAAGCTGAAAAACTCGGCATCAAGATCGAGGTCTTCGTCGAGAAATCTCCGCTCGGCACGGCGGGCTGTCTGACGACATTGGACATGACGGCCGGCGACGTCCTGATCGTCTACGGCGACATGCTTTTCGATATCGATCTATCGGCGCTGACGCGTCATCGTCAGCAATTTCCCGCCGCTCTGACCATCATCGCCCATCCCAACGATCATCCCCGCACATCCGATCTCGTCGTCCAGAAGAGCGGTTATCTCCAGCGCCTCTTGCCCCACAAAACGCCGCGCGATGCGGATTGGCGCAATCTGGTGCCGGCCGGTTTGTATGTTGCCTCCGAGCAGTTTTTCCAGGCGCTCGTGCCGGCGCAAACGGCGGATATGATCCACGACGTCATTCCCCGCCTCCTCGAACGGTCCGTTCCGGTCGCGATTTATGACACGCCGGAATATATGAAGGATACCGGGTCGCCGAGCCGGCATGCTGCCGCCGAGGAGGACCTCCGGCAGGAACGGATTCATGCGGCGCATCTGTCGGTGCGAAGGCCCGCGGTTTTCTTCGATTGCGACGGCGTGCTCAACGAAGATGTCGGCGGCCATGGCGTCATCCATCCGGACCAGGTGAAGCTGATCGACCGGGCAGGCGAAGCCGTGCGGCTCGCCCGTGAGGCGGGCTTCCTGACGATTGCGGTCACGAACAGACCGCAGGTCGCCAAAGGCTTTCTTGATGAAACCGGGCTGGATCATGTTCTCGGTCGCCTCGAGGCCGAGCTTGCCGAAGATGGCGGCGTCCTGGATCGCATTTATTTTTGTCCGCATCATCCGGACAAAGGATTTCCCAACGAAGTCGCCGCGCTCAAGATCGATTGTGCCTGCCGGAAGCCGGGCGATCTGATGATCCGCCAGGCCATGTCGGAACTGCCTGTCGAAAAATCGAAATCCATCATCATCGGCGACAGCCTGCGCGACATAGGTGCTGGCCGCAAGGCGGGCATCTGGTCCTACGGCGTTCGGACAGGCTATGGCCTGCGGGACGAAAAGAGCTATCCCACCGTCGAAACAGAGATTCCGCATGCCGATCTTGTCTTCGACACGGTCTATGACGCGGTCCGTTTCCAATGCGGCTACCAAGAGATCGGCAAGACTCTGTCCGGTGCGATTGATGAACGGCTTTCATCTACGGCCGGTCCGTTGCTCATCAGCATATGCGGCCGTTCCCGCTCCGGGAAAAGCACGTTTGCGCATGCCGTTCAACGCATGCTCTCGGAAACAGGGCGGAGGGTGCAGAGACTTGAACTCGACCGCTGGATACTGCCGCTCGAACATCGCCGCCCCGACATGAATGCGGAAGAGCGCAGCAGAGTGGAGCTCTATCCCGAGATCGTCAGCATGCTGCGCCGCTCCGGACAGGTTAAGGCACCCGGCTATGACGCGGCAAGCCGCGGCCGGCTTAGGGGTACCACCGCCTATGACGCCCGCGATGCCGAGGTCATCCTCATGGACGGCATCTTTGCCGGACATGCGTCGATCCGAGAACAGGTCGACATGTCCGTCTTCGTCGAAGCATCTCAGCAGAGCCTGCTGAACCGCTTTCACACGTTCTACGCCTGGAAAGGCCTTACGCCAGTTGCCGCCGAAGCGCTCTGGCAGTCGCGAATTCAGGAAGAGTGGCCGAGGATCGATCTGCAGCGCAAATCGGCCGATATCGTCATCAATCTCGAGGAGGCAATCCTTTGATCGTTTCATCCGCACCTTTTCGGGTCAGCTTCGCCGGCGGCGGCTCGGACATAGCGTCCTACTACCGCCGTCAGGCGGGCGCGGTACTGTCCTGTGCGATAGCCAAATACAGCTTCGTGATCGTGCACAACTATTTCAATGAAAACAAATATCATCTGAAATATACGCGTACCGAACTTGCCGAGACGCTTGAGGAGATTGCGCATCCGCTGTTGCGCGAGGCACTTCGGATGCATCGCGTCGAGCCCGGCATCGAGGTCGCTTCCGTCGCCGACATTCCCTCCGGGACGGGTCTCGGATCCTCCAGCTCCTTTTCCGTGGCACTGATCAACGCGCTCTATGCTCACAGGTCGCGTTTTGCCTCCAAGGACCAGTTGGCGGAAGAAGCCTGCAAACTCGAAATCGATATCCTCAAGGAGCCGATTGGCAAACAGGACCAATATGCAGCCGCTCATGGCGGCTTGAACTTCATCGAATTCAATTCCAACGGCAGCGTGAACGTACAGCCCGTCGTCCTCAGCTCTGAAAAGATGGCAGAGCTTGAGAGCAACATCCTGTTGTTTTTCACCGGAAGCCAGCGCGATACGCGCTCTGTGCTGTCGACGCAGGTGCAGGCCATGGAGGCGGACGAGGAAAAATTTCGGACCGTCGAGCGCATGGTGCAACTGGCTTACGAAATGCGCGACATCCTGATGAGCGGGGATCTCGGCGCCTTCGGCGAAGCGCTTCATCGCGGATGGATGATGAAAAGGTCGCTGACCTCGAAGATCACCAACAGCGCGATCGACGAGTTTTACGATGCGGCCCGTGCTGCCGGCGCCATCGGCGGCAAGCTGGCAGGTGCTGGCGGAGGGGGCTTCCTCGTCCTCTATTGCCCGAAAGACCGCCAGGAAAAAGTGCGCCAGGCGCTGTCGCAGCTCAAGGAAATCGAGTTTCGTTTCGACTGGAGCGGCGCGCGTATCGCCTTTGCGCAGTAGAGGGTGTGAATGGCACCGCGTCTCATCATCACGGGATCGACCGGCTATATCGGCGCAAGACTGGCAGCGATGGCGCGTGAGCGCGGCTTCGAGGTGGTTGAACTCGGCCGGCGGTCCGGAGCCAAATGGCGCATCGGTGATGCGCCTGCTGCCTCCGACCTGGAAGGGGCGGTGGGAATCGTCCATCTCGCGCATTCCTGGGCCACCGAGCCGGAGGCCGCCGAAGAAGACAACATCAATATATCCGGCACGGTGACATTGGCGGAGGCCGCAAAGGCAGCCGGCGTGCCGCGTTTCGTCTTTTCCTCCTCCACTTCGTCCCGGCGGGAGGCGCTCAATGTTTACGGCCGCACCAAATTCAGGATCGAACAGCATTTGGCTGCCAGCCCCGCAGCGCCGATCGTTCGCGTTGCACGAATAGGGCTCGTCTATGGTGGACCACGTACCGCCATGTACGGGCTGATGGCCAAATTGGCCGCCTTAAGTCCGCTTCTGCCGATGATCGGGCTCAGCCGCGAGGTCCAGCCGATTCATCTCGACGAAGTCGTTGAAGGTCTGCTGGCATTGGCGACCCAGGAGAGCCAGCCGCCGCAGACATTCGTGCTTGCGCAGGAAAATCCGATAAGCTTTGCCGCATGGCTCAGAATGCTTCGCCGCAGTCAGGGCAAGGGCAATCTCCATTTCATACCGGTTCCCCTGGCCGCCGCACTCCTTGCCTGCCACATGACCAAGCTCGTGCCGTTGATCCCGACGGTCGATCCGGAGCGCGTCCTGGGGCTTGCGGGTGCCGCGCCCATGGAAAGCGGCGAGAGCCTCAGATTGCTTAAATTGAACCTGGCTGACCCGATGACTGTGCTTTCTGGCGAATTCGGCCAAACAGGCGAGGAGCGATCGCGCAGTGAAGCGCAGGCTCTGTTGCGATATCTCGGCATCGCGCCGACGGAAATGCAGCTCCAGCGGCTCTGCGAAGGGCTTCGGCGTGAAGGGCTCTCGCCGCTCGGCCTTTCCACAACGGTGATCAGGCATCCGCGCCTGCTGGCGTTCTTCGAGCCGCCGGCCAGTCGGACGCAGCATCGTCTCGCCCGAGCCCTCTATCTAGCCGACCTCGCGAGTGAACCGGAAAGGCATGCCGGCCAAAGGGCCGGGTTTTTCGGCGCAGCATTGACCATCGCCGGCGATGTCCTGCTTTTTCCGCTACGCGCGCTTTTGGCCGGGACATATCGATGAATGCGCCCGACGCCGACTTCATCATCATCGGCAGCGGCCCTGCCGGCGTCTCCGCTGCGTTTCCGCTGATAGCGGCCGGCCGTCGCGTTCTGATGCTTGATGCCGGCGATGACTTGGGATTGCAGGAGGAAAACCGCAGCGTCCGTGTCCTGGGAAGCGATCTGGAATCGCTGCGCGTCGACGACGGCAGCTCGCCGAAACTGCAGACCCCTGTATCACGCGGGATTCTCGAACGGTTCCAACGCGACGCCGGAATATCGGGCGATGGCTTCAAACCGATCGGCAGCCTCGCGCGCGGCGGGCTCTCCAATATCTGGGGTGCGCAAATCAGCTATCTCGACGCTGGGGATATCGCCGATTGGCCGATCGACCTCGCGTCCCTGCAGAGCTCTTACGAGCGGGTCGCCCAACGCATCGGGATCAGCACCAACGCCGATCTCACGACCGGCGCCGATGGCGAGGCCGTCCTGCCGCTTGGCGCGACCGCCGCCCATGTTCTTCGTCGGCACAAGGCTGCAAAACCGGCGGATGGATCGTTTCGGCTATTTGCCGCCGTCAATGCGATACTCTCCGAGGCGAGGCCCGGACGGGCGACGTGCGATCTGCGCGGCGACTGTCTCTATGGCTGCCCCAGCGGCGCGATCTATAACAGCAGGCAGGATCTGCTTGCGTTGCGAAAGTCACCGCATTTTCGTTTGCTCGACAACAGGCGGGCCGTCTCGTTGACACGCGGCTCAGGCTGGACGGTCGGAACGGCCGATGGATCGTCATTTTCCGCACCGCGGATCATTCTTGCCGCAGGAGTTCTCGGAACGGCCGCCCTGCTCACCGATCTTCTGCCGATCGGCCAGCAGGGACTGCGTCTCCTGAACAGCCCCACACTGGCCATCCCTCTGCTCTCTCCCGCGAGATTGCTGCGTTCGACGACGCCGACGCACAGTCTTGCGCAACTCGGATTGTCACTGCGCTATGGTGACGGCGCATCCGATTACGTGACGGGCGCGATCTATGAAGTCGGTTCCCTGCCGGTGCAGAGTTTCGTCAACAGGATGCCCCTCGGCCGAAAGGCCGGGCGAGCCGCCTTCGAACTGATCGCCGGCAGCCTTCTCGTCGCGACGATCTACTATCCCGGCGATCAAAGCCGGAGCTACATTCATCGGGATGCAACGGCGAAAAAAGGGCTGACCGTCCGCGGCGGTTTCACGGACGGTTTCGAAATCCGCGCCGAGGCTTTGAAAAAAGCGCTTCGCCGGGAATGGAAACGGCTGGGGCTTATTCAGCTCCCGGGCGCATCGCTGGCGGAGCCTGGTATTGACGCCCATTTCGCCGGCACTCTACCTATGGGCGAAGCCGGCCCGTTCGGCAGCTCCTCGGACGGCGAATTGAATCTTCACCCGGGTCTTCACGTCGTCGACGGCTCCATTCTTCCCGATCTATCCTCGAAATACATCACCATGACGATCATGGCCAATGCCGATCGCATCGCCCATCGTCTTGCCGCATTGGAAGCACCTGCGGCGCAGTGAAGTCCGCCGCCTCTTCAAGCGGTTAATTGCGGCAATGCGTCGCCGGCCAATGAGAGAAGCGGCTCGTAGTCGGCTTCGGAAAGCACCGCGAAATCAACGAGGCCGAGCGTGGCCCGCGTCGCCGCCAGCGCTGGCTCCTTGACAGCGGCGGTCAGCGCACGGCGCAGGAGAAAGACCCTCTCGTCCGAAGCATCGCCTGAAGTTACGAACGGCAGTCCTGGGCCTTTCGGTGTTTCGGCGATGATGCGGACCCCGTCGACATGGCCGGGATTGAAGCGGCGAATATTGCCATAGGTGATGCAATCGATGGCCGCGCTATCCGCCCTGCCCTCGACGACGGCAGCGATGCTGTTGCTATGGCTGCCGGTTTCGATGATCCGCCCGAAGAAACGGCCTTCGCGGGCACGCGGAGCGACGGCCGCGTGAAAGAGATTGCTGCCGGAATTGCTGTCGGGGCTGTTGATTGCAGCCGTGGTGCCGCGCAGATCCTCCAGCGTGCGAAGGGAAGAACCCGTGCGGACGATGATGAAGCTGCGCATCAGCGGACCGTCGCAGCCGGGATGATCATAAACCGGCGTCGCAACCAGGCGAACTTTGCCGCGCAGGCGGCTGGCAAAGGGATAGCCGCAGGTCTGCGAAAGGAGAAGATCCGATCTCAGCCAGGCCTCGTCATAGGGCAGCGTCCGATCGAGCGTTTCGGGCAGGTCCGTCAGGCCGGCCTGCGAGAGATAATGCCGGAGGAACGACCAGAGCTTGGCCGTCGCATCTGCAAGCGGCTGGGGTGTGAGATACATCGCTATACTGGCGAATTGCATGCTGGTCTTTCTTTTGCGGCATGCGCAAATGTCGACCAAGTCAGGCAATGCCGCCCAAGCATACATACTTGAGTTCGGTATACTCGTCCAACCCGTGCCTGGAGCCTTCGCGACCGAGACCCGACATTTTGACACCGCCGAACGGCGCCTCGGCGGTTGAGACCAGACCGGTATTGACGCCGACCATCCCATATTCGAGCGCTTCAGCGACACGGAAGACCCGCGACAGATCGCGTGCATAGAAATAAGAGGCAAGCCCGAATTCGGTGTCATTTGCTTGTTCAATGACGTCCTCTTCGTCGCGGAAACGAAAGAGCGGCGCAAGAGGTCCGAAGGTTTCCTCGCGGGCGACCTGCATGCCGGCCGCGACATCGCGGAGAACGGTCGGTTCGAAGAAATGGCCGCCAAGCGCATGGCGCTTGCCGCCTGAAACAATCCGGGCGCCCCTAGAGACGGCATCGCCGATATGGGCTTCGATCTTGGCAACGGCGTTTTCGTCGATGAGCGGGCCGAGCACGACATCGCGCTCCAGGCCATTGCCAACCTTCAGTGCCGAAACGGCCGTCGCCAGCTTGGCGGCAAAGGCCTCATAGACGCCGTCCTGGACATAGAGCCGGTTGGCGCAGACGCAGGTCTGGCCATTATTGCGGAACTTGGCGATGATTGCGCCTTCGACGGCCGCGTCGAGATCAGCATCGTCGAAGACGATGAAGGGTGCATTGCCGCCAAGCTCGAGGCCGAGCTTTTTGATCGTCGGCGCGCATTGCCGGTAAAGCAGCTCGCCCGTCCGGGTGGAACCGGTGAAGGTCAGGACCCGGATGTCACGGCTTGCCGTCAGCGTCCCGCCAATTGCGGCAGCATCACCGGTCACGATGTTGAGCAGGCCTGCCGGCAGGCCGGCGCGCTCTGCAAGAATGGCGATGGCGATTGCCGAGAACGGCGTCTGCGGCGCCGGCTTGAGAACGACGGCGCAGCCGGCGGCAAGGGCCGGGCCCACCTTGCGGGTGATCATCGCATTTGGAAAGTTCCAGGGCGTGATCGCCGCCACCACGCCTGCCGGCTGACGCAGCACGAGGATGCGCTTATCCGGTTGATGTCCCGGTATGGTCTCGCCGTTGATGCGTCTTGCCTCCTCGGCGAACCATTCGATGAAGCTCGCGCCATAGGTGATCTCTCCCTTAGCCTCAGTGAGCGGTTTTCCCTGCTCCAGCGTCAGGATCATCGCCAGATCGTCGCGGTTTTCGATCATCAGGCGGTGCCATGTCTTGAGTATGGCGGCGCGCTCGCTAGCGGTCTTCTTCGCCCAAAGCTTCTGGGCGACGACAGCGGCGGCGATGGCATCCTCCGTTTCCGCGGCTCCGAGGTCGGGGACCGCGCCGAGCGGTTCGCCGGTCGCCGGATTGCGCACCGTCGTCGCCTGGCGGCCTTCCGCTTCGATCCAGCGGCCGGCGACGGGGCATGCCTGACGGAACAGCGAGAGATCACTGAGCTTCATAGGACGACTTTCAACAGAACACGTGGGCCGCACCCGGATCGAAATCCAGATTCACCGTATCGCCGCGGCTGAGCCCGGTGATCGCCTCATGACCGAACGGCAGACGCACCGCCAGCGCCTCGCCGTTGGCCATTTCGGTGGAAACGTGGATATTGTTGCCGAGGAAAGTGATGTCGCTGACAGTCGCGGCGAGACCCACTCCCGCATGAGCGCGCGACAGCCGAATGCGCTCCGGCCTCAGCATCAAGGCTGCTTTTGTGCCGGCAGCGCCTTTTCCATGCACCGGAATGCTGTTGAAGACGGTTCCGCGGCCTAGCGAAATGGTGGCCTGTCCGTCGGATGACGACAGCAGGTCACAGGAAATGAAGTCGCTGTCGCCGATGAATTCGGCAACGAAGCGGGTCTTCGGATTGGCGTAGAGTTCGGGGCCGGTGCCGATCTGGTCGATGACCCCCTTGGAAAAGACAGCGATGCGGTCGGAGAGCCGCAGTGCCTCTTCCTGGTCGTGTGTGACATAAAGGATCGTCACTTCGGTCTGCTGGTGGATGCGACGGATCTCATGCTGGATTTCCTCGCGCAGCTTCTTGTCGAGCGCAGACAGCGGCTCGTCCATCAGAAGCACCGGCGGATCATAGGCAAGGGCTCTGGCAAGCGCGACGCGCTGCTGCTGGCCGCCGGACATTTGCGCGGGCTTGCGATCCTCGAAGCCTTCGAGACGGACGAGGCGCAGCATCTCCTTCACCTTGCTGTCGATCTCGGCCTTGGACTTGCGCCGGACCTTCAGCGGAAAGGCGATGTTTTCACCCACCGTCAGATGCGGGAACAGCGTGTAGCGCTGGAACACCATGCCGATGTTGCGCTTGTGCGACGGCGTGGCGAGCAGGGTCTTGCCCTCCAGCGTAATGTCACCTTTCGTCGGATTGTCAAATCCCGCCAGGATGTACAGCGTCGTGCTCTTGCCCGATCCCGATGGCCCGAGAAAGGTCAGGAACTCCCCGCGCCGAACGTCGAGGGTAACATCATGTACGGCGACCACAGGGCCGTATTCCTTGCGTATTCCGCGGATCTGAAGGAATGGTTCGTTCATTGTTTCAGTACCTTACGCACGACGGCAACCAGCGCCATCAAGATGATCGTCAAAAGGATGAGAAGGGTCGATGCGGCGGCGACAACCGGCGTCAGGTCTTGCCTGAGCGTCGCCCATACCTTCACGGGCAGCGTCTGCAGGGTCGGGCTGGACATGAAGATCGCCACCACCACCTCGTCCCAGGATGTCAGAAACGAGAAGACGGCCGCCGAAAACAACCCGTGGCTGATTGCCGGAAGGGTGACCCTGATCTTCGCTTCCAAAGGCGAGGCGCCGCAGAGCACGGCCGCGTCCTCGATCGACTTGTCGAAGCCTTCCAGGGCACTCGAGATGGACAGGATCGAGAAGGGCAGTGCCAGCACGAGATGCGAAATGACGAAGCCCGTCAGCGTGCCGCCAAGGCCGATCCTGAGAAAGAAGGCGTAGAGGGCGACCGCCAGAACCACGACCGGAAGGATCATCGGCGTCAGGAACAGCGCTTTCAGCGCATCCCGGAACATGAACGAACCACGCACCAGCCCGAAGGATGTCACAAGCCCGAGCAGCACCGACAAGATCGTCACGATGACCGCGATCTTGAGGCTCGTCAAAGCCGATTCCAGCCAGCGCGGGTCGGCAAAGAGTTCGCTGTACCACTGAAACGTCCAGCCCGGCGGCGGAAAGATCAGCCACTGCGAGGAGCCGAAGGACAGCGCCGCGATGAACACAATCGGCAGCAGCAGGAAGGCTGCGGTCAGAAGCGTTATGCCGAGAAGGACGTATTTCCACCAGCCGAGACGGTCGAAATTGAGCAGCATGTCAACGTCCTCCCGGGTTTTGATTGCCGAAGAAGCGCAACTGCACGGCATAAAGCGAGAGCGTCACCACCAGAAGGACCAGCGCCGCAGCGCCCCCCATTCCCCAGTTGACCAGCGACTGCACGAACTGCGCGATCAGCTCCGCGAGCATCATGTTGGCAGTGCCGCCGAGAAGCGAGGGCGTGACGAAATAACCAAGTGACATGACGAAGACCATCAGGGCGCCCGCCGCCATGCCGGGCATCGCCAGCGGCAGCAGAACCCGCGTCAGGCACTGCCAGCGGTTGGCGCCACAAAGGGCGGCCGCCTGCAGGGTCGACGGATCGATCTTCTTGATCACGCCATAGAGCGGCAGGATGATGAAAGGCAGCATGATATAAGTCATGCCGATTGTGACACCGGTCAGATTGTTGACGAGCGCCAGCGGCTGGTCGATCAGGCCCATTCCCATCAGCATCTTGTTGATCAGCCCGGTGCGTTGCAGGAGCACCATCCAGGCATAGGTGCGGGCCAAGAGGTTGGTCCACATCGACAGCAGCAGGATCGCAAAGATCACCGAGGTCAGCCGGCCGGGCATGATTGCCAGCGCCCAGGCGACGGGAAAACCGATCGCGAGCGAAATCACCGTGACGAGACCCGAGACGATGAAGGTGTTGGCGAAAATCTTCAGATAGGTCGATGACCCGATCAGTTGCGCATAGTTTCCCAGACCCGGCACGGGTTCCAGCACGCTTCGCAACAGCAGTATCGCCACCGGCACGACGAAAAAGATACCGACGAAGGCGAAAGCCGGAACGACCCCGCTGAAACCTGTCGGCCTGCGTATCTTCGGCAAGGGCGCAATTACGCCGGATGCATCGCTAAACGTCGACATGACAGTCCTTCCCACCCGTCAATTTCCGCGAGGCGCATAGGTGCAACCGATTGGCACTGGCGCTGCGGGGGCACGGCGACCTTCGCCGTGCCCGTTGATCTCAAGCTTCAGCTTATTTCGCCTGCCAAGCGTACCATTTCTCGCCGATGGCATCGCGATTATCAGCCCAGTAGGTCATATCGGCATTGACCTGGCTTGCGGTCTGCTGATCCGGCAAGGTCTTGGCCGTTTCCGGGTCCATCAGCTTGGCCGAGTCGACATTGATCGGCGCATAACCGGTGGCCTTTGCCAGGGCGGCCTGCGGTTCGGCCGAGGTCGCCAGTGCAATGAACTTCATCGCAGCTTCGACATTCGGCGAGCCCTTCGGCACGACGAGCGCATCGGCAGCAGTGATGTTCTGTTCCCAGGAGGTTTCAACCTTGATGCCGGTCGCGGCAAGCGCCGTCATGCGGCCGTTCCAGACGCTGCCGAAGGCTGCTTCGGCGGATGCGAGCAGTTGCTGCGACTGGGCGCCGCCCGACCACCAGATGATGTCCGATTTGATCGTGTCGAGCTTCTTGAAAGCGCGGTCGAGATCGAGCGGATAGAGCTTGTCGGCAGGCACGCCGTCGGCAAGCAGCGCCGCTTCGATCACGCCGGGAGCCGACCACTTGTAGAAGGTGCGCTTGCCCGGAAACTTCGCGGTGTCGAACAGGTCGGCCCATGTCTTCGGGCAGGCCTTGACGGCATCGGCATTGCAGCCGATGACGAAGGAATAATAGAAGCTGCCGACCGAATAGTCCGTGACGAAGCGCGGATCGAGCTTGGATTTGTCGATGACGGAGAAGTCGAGCTTCTCGAGCTGGCCGTTCTTGCCGGCCTGGGCGGCATAATCGCCTTCGACGTCGACGACGTCCCAGGTGACTTCGCCGGCCTCGACCATCGCCTTCAGCTTGCCGTAGTCGGTTGGGCCGTCCTGCACGACGGTGATGCCGGTCTTTTCGGTGAACGGGCTTGCCCATGCCGCCTTCTGCGCATCCTGGGTCGTTCCGCCCCAGCTCGAGAAGACCATGTTGTCGGCGTGCACCGGCGCGGAGACGGCGACGAATGCGGCAACCGCCGCGAAAGCAAATGTCGTTTTCATGTTCCCTTATCCTTGTTCTGATTTGTCCTGCGGGTTATGCCTTATGCCGTCAGTGCGCCTCGCTCCCGGGAGAGAAGCTTGCTGGCTTCATAATCTTGTTTTCCGCCACCTCGATGAGGTCGCGAATCTTGGGCAGGAAGGCCTGCCACCGGGGATCGGCCATAAGCCGCTGGCGTCTCGCCTCCCTGTCATCCAGGCTCGTAAAGGCCCAGATGTGGACGATCTCGTTGATCGTGCCGATCTCCGAGAAGAAGTAGCCGACCAGCGTGCCGAGATGGCTTTTCTGGATCTCGATGCCCTCTTCCTCGACGACCTTGAGATATTGCGGGATCGTTCCGTTCTTCAGCCGATAGGTGCGGATTTCGTAAAACATCGCGTCACCTCATCACGAAGGGATCGGGGATCGGATCGTCCGAGGTCCGGAGCCAGATCGTTTTGGTGCGGGTATAATCGAGCGCCGCGGCCATGCCGCCCTCCCTGCCGTGGCCCGACAGGCCGAAACCGCCAAAGGGCGCGATCGGCGATACCGCGCGGTAGGTGTTGACCCAGACGATGCCGGCACGGATGCCCTTCATCAGCCGGTGCGCCCGGGTCAGGTTCTGCGTGAAGATGCCGGAGGCCAGGCCATAGCGGGTGTCGTTGGCAAGCCTCAGCGCCTCTGCCTCGGTCTCGAACGAGACGACGGAAAGGACCGGCCCGAAGAACTCCTCGATCAGCGACGGCGAAGCGACATTGTCGCAATCGAGGATCGTCGGCGGGAAGTAAAAGCCTTCACCATCGATTTTGCGTCCGCCGGTAACGAGACGGGCGCCGCTTTCGACCGACCTGGTAACGAGTGCACCGATATTGTCCTGCTGGCGCCGGGTAGCAAGGGGGCCGACCTCGGTCGTCATGTCGAGCGGCGCGCCGATCCGGATCGCCTCGGCCTTCTCCCGCAGCAGGGCGACGAATTTGTCCTTGACGCAGCGTTCGACGATCAGCCTCGATCCGGCAACGCAGCTCTGCCCTGTCGCTGCGAAAATGCCGGCGACCTGGGCGTTGGCGGCACTGTCGAGGTCGGCGTCGGCAAAGACGATGAAGGGCGACTTGCCGCCGAGTTCGAGCGAGGTGGAGGCGAGGTTTTCGGCCGAGTTGCGAACGACGTGCCGGGCGGTTTCCGGGCCGCCGGTGAAGGCGACATGGGCGACCTTCGGGTGACGGCCAAGAGCCGCACCGCAGGAGGGGCCGAAACCGGTGATGATGTTGACGACGCCGGCGGGTAAGCCAGCTTCGTGCACGAGACGGGCAAATTCAAGCAGTGGCGCCGGCCCGTCTTCCGAGGCCTTGACCACCATGGTGCAGCCGGCGGCGAGCGCCGGGCCGATCTTGACCGCCGACAGGAAGAGCTGGCTGTTCCACGGCACGACCATCGCAACGACGCCGATCGGCTCGCGGCGAAGCCAGACATCCATGTCGGGTTTGTCGATCGGCAGATAGGAGCCTTCGATCTTGTCTGATATGCCGGCATAATAGCGATAATATTCAGCGACATAGGCGATCTGCGCGGATGTTTCGCGGATGATCTTACCGGTGTCGCGTGTTTCCAGTTCCGCGAGGACCTGCGCGTTGGCAGCGACGAGGTCGGCGAGCTTGTAGAGCAGCTTGCCGCGCTGCGTGGCCGTCATCTTCGCCCAGGGGCCATCATAAAGCGCCCTCTCGGCAGCGTTCACGGCCCGATCGACATCGCCCTCTCGCGCTTCGGGCATTTCAGCCCAGACCGCACCGGTGGCCGGATCGATGCTCGGATAGCTCGCTTCGCCATCCGAGAATTCGCCGTCGATGTAATGCTGGAAACGCCGCATGGTGCTACTCCTGAAATGCCGGCATGACCTCGGCGATGAAGCGCTCGAGCGACGCCTTCTTGCGCTCGAAACTCATGCCGGTGTCGATCCAGAAGGAATATTCGTCATAGCCGAGCGCTTCATAGGCCTTGAGCCTGCGGATGACGGTCTCGGCGTCGCCAACGACGTTGTTGGTGCGCATGACCTCGTCCGACAGCATGGCGTTGGCGCGGATCTGCTCGTCCGGAATCCGTTCGATCAGGCCCTGGGTCACCGGCTTCTCATTCTTGAACCAGGCGAAGAAATAGTTGTAGTAGACGCTGAGTTCATGGGCGGCTTGGGCGACGTCTTCTTCCGACGAGCCGACATAGGTGTGGCGCAAAAGCATGATCTTCGACCGCTCGACATCGGGATTCTTGGCGCAGGCATCGTTGAAACGGTCCATCAGCGACTGGACCTCGTCATCGCCCTGCCAGAGCGGCGTGACCTGGACGTTGCAGCCGTTCGCGACGGCAAATTCATGCGAGTTCGGATCGCGCGCAGCGACCCAGATCGGCGGGTTCGGCTGCTGCAGCGGCTTCGGCGCCGACGTGGTCGCGGGGAACTTGAAGAACTCCCCGTCATGGGCGTAGTCGCCGGCCCATATGCCCTTGACCGCCGGGATGAGCTCGCGCATGCGCTGGCCGGCACCCCAGGCGTCGAGACCCGGCAGCAACCGTTCGTATTCGAAGGAATAGGCGCCGCGCGCAATGCCGATATCGAGCCTGCCGTCGCAGATGATGTCGGTCATGGCTGCCTCGCCGGCAAGCTTGATCGGATGCCAGAAGGGGGCGATCACCGTCCCCGTCCCGAGCCTTGCCCGCGATGTGCGCCGCGCGAGATCGGCAATGGTCACGAAGGGGTTGGGGGCAATGGTGAAATCCATGCCATGGTGTTCGCCCGTCCAGATCGCATGCATGCCGCCTTTGTCGGCGATCTCACAGAGCGCGACGAATTCCTCATAGAGGCTCTTATGGCTCTGGTTGGCGTCGAGCCGTTCCATATGGACGAAGAGGGAGAACTTCATGCTTTTGCGCCCTTGGCTGGAATAGGATGAATGGTGCCGCCGGTCTCGTCGCCGAAATAGACGCCGAAATTGCCGATCGAGCTTTCCATCGCGAAGCGGTTGACGATATCGGCGGTCGAGCTGGTCTTGAATTTTGCCGCAGCCAGGGCGTCAGGTTTTACGAACCTGCCGCCGGCCGGCTCACCGTCTCCGGCAACGGCGTGATAGACGATATGCTGCTTCCCATCGCTCTTGCCCTCGTAGACCGAATAAAGAAAGCCGATGCTGACCTTCAGCCCGGTGAGCGTCTCCAGATATTCCTGCAGCGCCTCGGTCGGGTTGCCGTCATGAGCGTCGACGCTCGGCAGGCAGAGCACATCGTCGCCGAGCAGAAGAACTTCTCCGCGGCGCTCGACGACGGCTGCGAGTTCGATATTGCCTTCGCTTGCCGCGGAAACCGCCTTGCTTGCGAGCGTCGGCGTGAAATAGCCGCCGCGCGCATAACCGAGACCATTGCGGCCGCTATTGTCGAAGGATTCGATGCGGCCCATCAGGATGACATGGTCGCCAGCCTCGACGACCTGTTCCATGGCGCATTCGAACCAGGCGGCCACATTCGAGAATATCGGGCAGCCGGCCGATCCCTTGGCCCATTCGACCGCAGCAAATCTGTCTTCGACCGGCCGCGCAAACGTGTTCGACACGTCCTTCTGCGTTTCCGACAGCACGTTGATCGCGAAATGCGGCGTACCGGTCATGGTGGCGAAATTGCGCGACGTCTTGGCAAGGCAGACGAGGAGCAATGGCGGATTGAGCGAGACCGATGTGAAGGAGTTCGCGGTGAAGCCGATCGGATTTCCATCTCCGTCGCAGGCGGTGACGACAGTCACGCCTGTGGGAAAAGCGCCGAATGCATCTCGCAATGCCCTTGGGTCGACAGTCTGGATTGTCATCGTTCATCCTCCCCGAACGACAGCCACTCGGCGAGCAGCGAATTGACGATATCAGGCGCGGTCAGGTTCACCATATGACGATGGCCTTCGACGATGCGGGCCCAGCCCTTCGGCGCAAGCGCCGCCATCTGCTGCGCCATCAGAGGTGTCGAATTCGGATCATCGGACCCCGTTAGGAACAGGGCCGGCCCAGCCACGTCTTTCCAGCGATCGGCATAGGTCTCGTCGCCGCCGGCGAAGGCGGCGTAAGCGACAGCATAACCCTCCGGATCGACGAGGTTGAGCCATTTCCGCGTCAATTCCCGCGCAACAACGCTGTCAGCGTCATCGCCGAACCAGCGAGCCAAGGGACCTTCCTTGTCCACGCCCGTCACCGGAATGGCCGCGGCCCGTGCGAGCACGGCAGCTTTTGCTTGGGGATCGCGCCTGTAAACGCCGTTAAGGTACGCGACACGGCTGATCCGTTCGCCGAACGTCGCCGCTGCTCCTCCGGATACCAACGCACCCATGGAGTGGCCGGCAACATTCACCGTATCGATTGCCATCTCGTCGAGAAAACGCCCGAACCAGGCGACAAACTCATTGAGGCGGCTGCCCGCCGGCAATTTTGCGCTCTCGCCATGTCCCGGCATGTCGACGGCGATGACACGATGGCCGGCCGACAGAAAGGTGATCTGCGGCGCCCAGGCTTCGAGCCGCATGCCGACGCCATGAATGAGAACCAGCGGCTTACCGCTGCCGGCCTCGTGATAGGCCGTTCCGCTTGCCGTCTTCCTTCGGGGCAAGTCACCGGCGACGCTCTTTGCTGCAGCGGCGCCTGAGATCGATCCGGCTGTCAGCATCTCGGAGCCCCTTTCAAACGCCCGCGGGATTGGCGACGTCCTGCCCAAGATCTTTCAGATCCTGGTAGCGGTCGCCGATGCGGTGATGAGGACGCCCCCCCACCGACGCGCCGAGAGCCACGACAATCTCGTTGGCGGCCGGCGCATCGGGGATCGAGGTCTGGATGGTCAGGTAATGCGAGCGACGACCTTCGTCGTTCTTGTCCATCAGCGGGATCATGATCGGCGCATTGGCGGGACCGCGCGTATTGCAGAAGGCGAGATAGGACTTGGCGCCGACGGCGTGACGATAAAAATTGCCGAAGCGAAGCGTGTGGATGAGCGCGGAGGCATGTTCGATCTCACCGTCCAGGCCGACCACGGCGGCCTTGCCATAGGCTTCGACGGCATCGCCGGACCCGACCGCATCGATGATCATCTTGGTCAGCAATTCGCCGAGAACCGGCGCACCGGCGTGGATTTCGGGCTTGAGGTCTTCGACGAAGCCCTGGTCCGCCCATGGGTTCTTCACGACCGCGAAAGCGGTAAACATCTTCAGTGGCACCGCCGCGGCCTTGCCGCCTTCGATCAGCGTCGTTTCAATCTGCAGTCCCGTCTTGCGAATTTGAATGGCCATGGAATATCTCGTCTCTCTGTTTGGTATTATGGTATACCATAATATATGAGTGTCAACTTGGTTTTGGCCGAGACAAAATAAAGTCCGAAGATTGGCTTGGCGTGTGGCGCTTCGTCGCCCGGAAACGCTTGTTCCTTCAGCTCTAGAGCCGGACGGCGCGACGCTCCCTTAGTGACGCGACACGTACAACGCCAATATTTTCCCGGCCCATATGACCGCCTTAGATATTAGTGATTATGGCATACCATCACATCGAGCAAAGTTGGGTGTCAAGCTTGGAGTTTGAATTCTCCTCATTGCCCTGAACATCCAAGGGACACGGATATACGGTAGCTGACAGGTGCTGCTCCAGAGACGGAACCGCTCTGGGTTTGGATATGCAGCAACGGGTTCGGTACTCGGTCAATGTACAAATTGATATACGAGCGCCAATTGAAGCTTGCCCCTGCTTTTCAGATCAGCTTCAATCCCTTTCAGGCTGACATGACCGTCCTTGATGTCGAGCGGCTTGGCCGCCTGGATGAACAGCTTCGTATGTCGAGGTCGGCGCGCGACGGCGTCGGATCACCGGAGGATGGCTGTTTGCCATCGTGATACCGCGCTGAGACTTACTCAGGTGTCAGTTACTTGTCGCCTCTCTGGGTCTCGTAGGTAGCGAGACCATCAACCACCATAAAAAATGATATGAAAAGGTTGCAAATCACGGAGTTCGGGCTTTGGTACTTAGTATGAAAAGAGCTGAAATTAAATTATGGCAAAGCAATGCTATATCTGGTGTTGAATTGTCTAAAGTCTCGCAAAGTTATCATCGCTTTCCAAAGCATTTTCACGACACGTACGCTGTTCACCTGCATGAAAGCGGGACGATGATATTCTCGTATGGTCGAGCAGAGGTGGCATTGAAGCCGGGAAGCATCAATTTGATCCATCCTGGCGTTGTTCATTCTTGCCTTCCTGGAAACGAGCAGCCCCTAAGTTATAGGTGCCTATTTTTGCCCAGAAAATTCATGGACGATTACATGATAGCTTTGGGGAAGAAAGCTTCATGTCCCGCCCATATTTCCTTGCAAGATTCTAGTCTTTTTGGTGCGTTGAGTGCAGCTCACAGGCGGCTTGAGGTTGATGATGGCTTTCTTGGATGTGACACGATCCTGGCGCTTTGCGTTGAGATGCTGGTGTCTCAACGCAATGAGCGAGCCTCCTGGCGCGTCGACAACAGAGAACCGAAACATATCAAAGTGATTCGTGATTTTCTGCATGCGCATTACAACGAGCGTGTATCTTTGGCTTGTCTCGCCGATGTCGTGGGATTGAATCCAGTCTATCTCGTTAGGTCGTTTCGGTCATGCATGGGGATGCCTCCGCATGCCTATCAGACACAGTTGCGGATTAGTCATGCTCGGAACTTGCTTAGGGCCGGTACACCGCCCGCCGAGGTGGCAGCACTCGTCGGCTTCGCCGACCAGAGTCACCTGACCCGATTGTTTAAACAAACCACAGGCGTGACACCCGCATTTTTCGCGCGAAGTTTATAGCGTTCAAGACTAACGGAACCTCCTGTGTGAAATCCTGCTGCGATAGTCCGACAAAACGCAGATGGTACACAACCGTTCGCCCTCAGCAACAGTCCGGGGGAACAAGCAGGAGGAATAAAAATGCCCGCCACCGGTACGCTCGCTATGTTCATCGCTGCGGCATTGACCTTGCTGCTGATTCCCGGGCCGGCAGTTTTATATATCTTTGCTCGTTCTGTTGAGCAGGGACGTGTTGCTGGTGTTGTTTCAATTCTCGGAATTCACGTTGCGACGGGGGTACATATAGTTGCTGCAGCGTTTGGGCTTTCAGCCATGGTCGCCTCATCGCCAATAGCGTTGGAAGTGGTGAAATATGCCGGTGCGGCATACCTGATTGGAATAGGGATCAAGAAGATTCTTTCCCGAGCTGTTTCTTTCGATGAGACCGTGCCCATTAAACCATATCCCTACGGTCATTTGTTTCGCGACGGATTTGCAATCAACCTTCTCAATCCTAAGACGGTTCTGTTCTTTCTGGCCTTCTTGCCTCAATTCATCGACCCGTCCCGTGGATCGGTTGCAGCTCAGACCCTCATACTTGGGATGATTTACACCATTCTTGGAATTATGACCGACGGTAGCTACGCAATGGTGGCGGGAGGCTTCGGAAACTGGCTGAAGCGCAACGCCAACTATCTTACTATCGAACGCTATGTGAGCGGCATTATTCTCGTCGGTTTGGGGTTCATGGCTGCCTTCTTCGGAAGCAAAAGCGCGTGATATTCTTGAATTGCGATTTTTATTACACCTTAAGCTAGGCGTAGCCACGTTACCGGCGCGAATGATGAAGCGCTGGGAGGAGTAAACAATGCAATTGTTCAGGCTCCCAACGCATGGAAACGATAGAATCGTTCCGGATCGACGCAACGCCGGCCAGGAACGGATTACGGATGCAGGCGACAGGCATCGACAATGTCGATGCGAGGCCCCCTACTGGCAGCCTCCTGAAAGACAGCGGTGGTTGACGTGTCAACCTATTCGGCAGGCTTCTGAGCAGACAGCACCGCCTCGGCAATTGCGCTGGCGGCCGCGACATGATCCATCGCGGCCCGCTGGGCCCCCTCGCCGTCGCCACGGCGGATGGCGTCGATAATCTTCGACATCTGGAGCGGCCCCTCAGTGCCGCGCCCTTCCGTCTTGATCGTCATCGAGCGCAGATGGTTGATGCGCACGGTGAGGAGGTTGACAACGCCCCAGGCGACATGCCTGTCGACTCTGGTGAAAAGCGTTTGGTAGAAGGACGAGGTATGGGCAAGCACAGCCGCCATATCTTGGTCGCGATAGCTGTTGCGGATGGCGGTCAGGGATTCCTCGAGAGCGGCGACGATCTCGGGGCTGCCGCGCTCCGCGCATAGCCGTGCCGCCATGCCTTCGAGCGCACCGCGGATCTCATAGATCTGTTTGGCTTCCTCGATATCCAGCAGGGCGACGATCGGTCCCTTGTTCGGCAGATTGGCGACGAGCCCTTCCGATTCCAGATGTCTCAGAACCTCGCGCACCACCGTCCGGCTGACGCCGAGCTGGGCGCAGAGGTCGCGCTCGACAAGGCGGTCTCCGGGACGAAAATATCCGTTAACGATGGCCTCGCGAACTTTGTCGAGCGCCAATTCCCGCAATGTCTTCGCAGGACGCTCCACCCTGATTGCTGCGTCCTTCAGAGCACCGCTCATGCTGTACCTCAGTGTTTGGATTGACTTCGCAGGCTCAACTTCTGCGGCAGCCGAATTCAGGGAATCGTATTATGGCCTACCAAATACTGTAGCTGTCGGCGGCCAGCAATTCAACAGCACTGCGCCGATCCCGAGTTTGTCAGCCTATGCGCCGGAATTTGGCCTTGCCCTGACGATCTCCTCGGCCACGGCCTTCGCCTGCAGCCGAATGTCGGGGACGGCGGTGATCTCCCAGAATTGCCCCGCCGTCAAGGCGCCGACGGCAAACAGCCGGGCCGGCGAAATTCGAGATGGAGCCGTCACCTCGGAAGCCGCATCCACCTGAATGCCAAGGCCAAGCCGATCAGGCACGATCAGCTGAAACCGGCTCATTTCCTTCAGAAGCGGCGAATGGCTGATCCCGGCGCGCTCCATCCCCGTGCAGTTGACCAGCCAGTCCGCCTTGATTTCGGCGATCTCACGCTTGGCCCTGATCCTATAGTCGGCAACGAGCCTGCCTTCCCTGGCCTCGAGCGATTTCAAAAAGCCGGCGTGGAAGCGAACGGAACCGTCCGAGACCAGTTTCTCGAAGCCGGCGAATACGTCGGGCGCGACCCGGTGGCGATGGATGTTCCACCAGGGAAGCGCGTGGCGCAGGAAGCGGGCCCGCTCCTCGTTCGAAAGCCGTTGCCAGAGAGCCTGCGTCACCGGCCTCAGGCCGTCCATCACGCTTCGCCAGTCGGCGACCTCCCTGCTTTTGCCCCGCAAGATCTTCAACAGGCCACTGATCGTAGCGGGAAGCGCGTGAACGTCGATCGGCAGAGGCGCGGGCGGCGTCCTTGCATGGCCGAGCGGTGCCAGGCCGCGCCGCGAAAGCACCTCGATCCTGCCTCTGTGGCCATGGGCGCGAAGTGCCAGAACCTGATCGATCATCGTCAGGCCGGAGCCGAGAACACAAACCGTATCGGGCGGCGCGACTCGCCTCAGCCAGGAGAGCCGCCACGGGTTCTCGACGATGTGGGATCGCAAAAATGGCGGGACGCCGGTCGGATCGACCGGAAGGTTGGCGTTTCCGACGCCAAGACAAAGCACCACGTTTTTCCCGGCAATCTCGTCGCCATTGCCGAGATGGAACGCGAGCGTGCTCGTATAGCGTTCCACGCAGCCCGCCGCCTTGGCCTTGATAAAATCGACCCGGCAACGGCGCTCCCGCTTGCGAAGCAGCCGGGCAAGCGTATCCCTGACATAAAGCCCGTAATCGCTGCGCGAGGCGAAATCGCCTGCCTGCAGCGGACGCCCGTTGCTTTTCAGCCAGTCGACAAAGTCGTCGGGGTGGTGGGGCAGCAGGCTCATGCGGCCGGCAGGAACGTTGAGGCGATGGAGATAGAGCTCCGTCCGGTATGCCGTCCCGCGCCCGAAACCGGGATCGTCGCCGACGACGGCAACCTGCGCCGAAGCGGGAAGCTGCTGGATGAGATTGC
Organism: Rhizobium sp. 268; assembly: GCF_036571585.1. NCBI lineage: Bacteria > Pseudomonadati > Pseudomonadota > Alphaproteobacteria > Hyphomicrobiales > Rhizobiaceae > Rhizobium > Rhizobium sp. 268. Next base: position 41,448 of record NZ_JAPPSO010000010.1, read on the forward strand.
AGGTCACAGCGATCGCTGAAAAACCGGAACCGACGACGATCACATCGTATATCAATGCATTCTCCCTGAAGCTTCAAACGCTGTCGAGACATCTCGTCATTTAAGCCCTGACGTCGCTCGCCGGTCCTGCGGACCGCATGAGCGGCAGAATCACGAAAACAATTATCTCTATAGTCTATAAATATAGTTTGTTATTCCTCCCGCCAGCCCCTTCTCGACGATTACCCTTTGAAGGTGAGATCAAGGGGCCGGGTGGCCCTGGAAACAAAAGGGGCTCAGGATGAATTTCAGAAATTTGGTTGCCGCAATCGCGGTCAGCGTCGGCACTCTCGCAACGGCGATCGTCGCCGAGGCGGCGGACAAGAAGGTCGTCGTCGGTTATCAGACCGATGCCCTGCCGTCTTCCGTGGCGATCGCCAACGGCGAATTCGCCAAGGACACGGGCTACGACATCGATTTCCGCAGGTTCAATTCCGGCGCCGAAATTTTTGCCGCCATTGCCTCGGGCGACGTTCAGGTCGGCTATGTCGGCTCCAGCCCGTTTGCAGCTGCGGTGTCGCGCGGGCTCGAGGTCAAGGCCTTCTACCTCGCCTCCATCTCCGGCATCGACGAGGCCCTCGTCGTCCGCAACGGCTCGGGCATCGAAAGCCTGAACGATCTGAGGGGCAAGAAGCTCGCCGCCGCGCCTGTCTCGACTGACCATTATCAGCTCCTGGCGCTGATCAAATCGCTTGGCCTGACCGAGAAGGACGTCCAGGTCTTCGCAGTCCCGCAGCCGGAGATCGTGGCGAGCTATAACCGCGGCGATATCGACGGTGGCTTCGTCTGGGATCCGGCGCTCACCGAACTCAAGAAGAACGGAAAGGTTCTCGTGACTTCCAAGGACGTGGCCGACAAGGGTGCACCGACATTCTCCGCCTGGGTCGCCACCTCGACGTTTGCGACCGAGAACCCGGAATTCCTGAAGGGCTTCGCTTCGGTCATCAACAAATACTACGCCTCCTTTGCCTCCGACAAAGCAGTCTGGGGTCCCGACAGCGACAACGCCAAGTCGCTCGCAAAGCTTCTCGGCGGAACGGCCGAGCAACAGGCCTCGGCCCTGAAGAACCTGACGCTGCTCACCCCAGAGGTTCAGGCATCGGACGCCTGGCTCGGCGGCGGCGAAAAGGCCGGCGCCGGCAAGATCCTCAAGGACACCGCATCGTTCCTGAAAGAGCAGGGCAAGGTGTCCGACGTGCTGGCAAATTACGGCGCCTTCGTCACCGCAGACGCGCTTACCAGCGTCAGCAACTGATCCTCCCCGATGCCGGCGCGGCTGTTGTGGCGCCGGCATCGAACTAGCGAGCGGACCATGCTTAAAGTCGATCACGCCAGCGTTTTCTTTGCAGCTCGGGACGGGCGGACCGTCCACGCGCTCGATCGCGTCTCCTTCGATATCCCCGAACGGGGTTTCGTCGTCGCGCTCGGCGCCTCGGGATGCGGCAAATCAACCCTTCTCAACGCGATTGCCGGTTTCCTTCCGCTGTCGGATGGCCGGATCACGCTTGATGGCCGCGCAGTCGAACGGCCGGGCGCCGATCGCGGCGTCGTCTTTCAGAAAGATTCGCTGCTGCCCTGGAAATCGGTGGCCGACAATATCGCGCTCGGACTGAAATTTGCCGGCGTCAACCGCAAGGAGCGACGGGCGCGCGCGTTCGAACTGCTCCGGCTCGTCGGCCTCGACGAATTCGCCAATGCCTTTCCCTACGAACTGTCGGGCGGCATGCGCCAGCGGGTCGGCATCGCCCGGGCCCTTGCGGCCAATCCGGACATCCTGCTCATGGACGAGCCGTTCGGAGCGCTCGACAGCCTGACACGCGAGCAGATGCAGGAACTGCTGGTTTCCGTCTGGAACAAGACGGCGAAGAAGATTTTCTTCATCACCCATTCGATCGAAGAGGCGCTGTTTCTCGGCACGCAGGTTCTGGTCATGTCGCCTCGGCCGGGGCGCGTTGTCGCCCGCTTCGATCTCGATTTCATCAGCCGCTTCGCCGAAACCGGCGACGCACGATCGATCAAGGCCTCGCCGCAATTTGCCGAGCTGCGCGAGGAGATACGCGCCATTCTCCACAGCAGCGAAGATTTGAGGAGCGTCGCATGAGCGATATCGTCCAGAGATCGCCGGTCGCGGCGCGGAGAGAGGACCGCCAGGTCAAACTGGTGAAGATGGCAAGTTTCGGCGCCGGCGAGAAATCCACGATGGCGATCAGCGTCGCTACCGCCTTGGCGATTCTGCTGCTGTGGTGGCTCGTTTCCGCGCTCGGTCTCGTGCCACACCTGTTCCTGCCGCGGCCGGACGAGGTGCTGACGCAGATCGGCCTCGTCTATCGTGACGGTTATGCCGGCGCATCGCTTTCCGAGCATATCCTCGCGAGTCTGTTCCGCATCGTCGTCGCAGCGCTGATCGCCATCTCCGTCGGCATTCCGCTCGGATTGCTCATGGGCCTGAACCGCTGGGCCAAAGGGGTGCTCGATGCGCCGATCGAGTTCTACTGGCCGCTTCCGCCCCTCTCCTACCTGCCGCTGATGATCATCTGGCTCGGCATCGGCGAAACGTCGAAGATCACGCTCCTGGTGCTGGCAATGTTCGCGCCGATCTGCCTCTCGGCCCAGGCAGGCGTCCGTTCGCTGCCGATCGAGCGCGTCAATGCCGCCCGTTCGCTGGGTGCGAGCCGGCTGCAGCTATTCATCGATATCGTCCTGCCCTCCGCCCTGCCGGAAATCCTCACCGGCATCCGCATTGCCCTCGGCGTCGGCTGGGGCACGCTGGTCGCCGCCGAATTGATCGCCTCGACGCGGGGGATTGGCTTCATGATCATGTCGGCATCGCAGTTCCTGGCAACCGACGTCGTCTTCGTCGGCATCGGCATCATCGCGGTCTGCGCCTTCACCTTCTCGGCCGCCATCCGTTTCCTGGAGACCTACCTTGTGCCGTGGAAAGGCAAGCTCTGAGGGAATGCAGCCAATTCAAAACCTCAAAGCGCCGCGGGTCTGAAAAGACGTGCAGCACTTAAAGGCTTTGTGTTACCCCGCTGGAAGCGGTGTATCGACAGGAGTTCGGCGGCGACGAGTTCCTGAAGCCGCCACAAATTGCGATCGCGGATGCCGCGTTCTTCCAGATGCTTGACCGTCAGATAAAGATATTCGGCGCAGGAGCCCATATGTCCGCAGGCCCTGGCAAGCACGGCCGCCACCGTCTCCAGCGGCAATTTGCGGGAAACGCGCTCCCCCTTCGGGCCGGCCCAAAAGACCAGGGCGCGCACGAAGCCATGTGCGGTTTCAACCCGAATCCAGCGAACCGTCGCGGCATCTTCGATCGTGCCGACCTCACGGCGGATCAACCGCCGAATCTGGCCAAGACGATCCCCATCGGCAAGCCTGTAGAGGATGCCGTTGCGGCGTCCGCCGCGATCAAGCGCCATCATGAGGCCGGGCTGCGCCCGGCTTCCCCGCCAGCGGGTCATCTTAAGGCAGAAGGACCGATGCCAACCCCTTGCTGCGCCGCGCTGCCACTCGACGGCATCGAAGTCCGGCTTCCATATCAATGATCCACAGGCGAAAACCCAGAGCGGCGCGCCATCGGATTCCTGGAGCAGCCGCCTGGCAAACATCTCCGTCTCCATCTCGGTCAGCGGTGTCCGGTGCGGCTCGGGGCCGGGATCGAGCTCGGGGCGAAGGCTGAGCGACACGAGCTCGTCCGTGAGAGCCATCCTGGTTGCGCCGAGCATCCGAACCTCGCTTCGTCGCATACCGGGCTGCTTATGCGCGATAATACCGGTCACGTTTCAATGCACCGTAAATCTGGCCGCGTCGGCTCGGCGCCGCTGCAAGCTGCGGATCAGCATCGCGGCCTCCCTGACGATCGCCGCAAATTGTCGTATCGTCGGCCTCTGCGATCCTGCCCGTCATGTCGCGGATGATTGTCGTCAAATGGATGATCGAATAACGATGTTGCACCTCTTCAGGCCCAATTTCGGCATCAGCCATGGCAAGCAGCGTCTCTACCAATCGCTCCATGGTTTGCCGGCGCCGGCACCTCGGGTCAACATTCGGATCTTCGCTGAGGCGCAGAAGATCGTCGATGATATCGGACATTCCGTTTCCATTCACAGCGCGAAAGCCGGCCGCGCGAAAACGTTGCGCCTTCGATCGCCGGCGCGCATCTTCAAGGCATCCAGCAGCTGGTAGCCGCTTCGCCAGCGGCCAAAACCGCTGGCGATATTGATGTGGCCGGCAAGGCCGATATTCCTGGTCTCGGCCTTCCACAGGCGACCAAACAGGGTCAGTCGATCGACCGCCATATAGGCGTCGTTCATGCTGCCGATAACGATGCTCGGAAATGGCAGAGGCGCCGTCGGCATGCCGCCGAAAGAGATATGCCCGGGGTGCAGAATGTCCGTGGCCGGCAGATCGCAGGGAGCAACGAGCAACGCTCCCTTCACCCGACGGGCAACACTTCGCCCGGCCAGCCGGGCGGCGAGCAGGCATCCGAGACTATGGGCAACCAGATAGGCCTCACCGGCCTCTTCGAGCACGCCTTCCAGGCGCGCCAGCCACGAGTCGAGGTCAGGATGAGCCCAGTCGTCCTGGGCGACGCAAAGGCTGCCTGGCTGATCCTGCAGCCAGTGCTGTTGCCAATGCCCCTCTCCTGAGCCGAAAAGTCCGGGAAGAATAAGGACGGCACTCATTGGATCAGCCCGACCGCCAGGGCGAAGAGGAACGTGAAGGAACCGACGATCGTGCAGATTCCCGCCGCATGCCTGAATTGCGGCATGACGCTGCCTGCCGGTCTTCTCAGGCCGCGCCGGCGGAGGCCGGTCTCGACGACGATTGCCATCACACCGCACTCCTCAATACCAAAGTCCGGGCATCGCACCCCAATAATGGAGTTCATATTCGCGGGCCGACCGGTCTCGCTCTTCGTCACGAGCAAACAATCCGATTACAGGCTTCCGCGCCTTGCGCTGGAGGAAGTAGCCGATCACTCGTTTCAGCCGGAAAAAGAAATCAAGCTTCATACAAACCTCCTGTCGGGACCGATATCTTCGGCGGTTTGGAAATCAGCGAATGACGTTGCGCATTGGCAAGAAGATCGCGAAACGATGCAGTCGGTCCGTAGAGCATCAACAGGCGGTTCTCTTGCCGCTTGGCGAGGCGATATCGTCGGACGAATTCAAAGACGCTCCATAATTGCTCGTCTGATCCCGGCCGCTCCGCATCGTCCATTGCTGCCTCCTGAGACCGGGCCATCGCGACGATCCCTATTCCGCCGCCGCTATTGCCGGGCTTGCTTCAGGAAAGAAGGCTGCCAACTCGCCGATCACTTCGCTGATGCGGTTCGAGAGCGCCTCCGATGAAACCGCGTAATTTGCGAAATCGCGGTCAGAGGCATAAACCGCCGTCGGCAGCGTATGGGCCATGAAAAAACCGAATAGCGGCCGAAGCTGATGCTCGACCATCAACGCGTGCCGGTCGCCGCCGCCCGTCGCGGTAATGATGATCGGCTTGCCCCGAAGTTCCTGCGGGTCGATCAGATCGATCAAATGTTTGAACAGACCGGGATAAGAGCCCTTGTAAGTCGGCGAGCCGATGATCAAGGCATCGGCCCTAACGATCTCGTCGACGACGCGCCCGGCCTGCTCATCGAGGTCCTTGCGCCACAAGGCGTGGCCCAGTGACGGGCCGAGATCATGCAGATCATAGGTCTTGCTGGTAAAGCCGTATCGGAAGCTGGCGCGGTCGGCGACATGCCGAACGAGCGCCAGTGTCTTCGATGGACGGTTGAAGCTGCCGGCGATGCCGACGAGTTTGAAACCTGACATGGTTTTTCCTCTCTATATCGCCTCAAATATTGTCTATAAAATTACTGGATTAAAGGAATGAGCGTCTCTCCTTTGACGCTCGGCGGAAAAAACATTCGTCTTGGTGATCTTCCTACGGTCTGTCGCCGCGAAGATGTCGCTCGAGGAAGGGCAGATTGTCCTGTCCCCAATAGATCTCGCCGTCATGGACATAGGTGGGAAAACCGAAAACGCCGCTGTCGCGCGCATGCACGCGGTCCGCCGACCACTTGTTCTGGACGTCCTCGTCGGCTTGCCGCCTGAGAAGGGCTGCGCCATCGAAACCTGCCGATGTGACGATCGCCTCGCGCACATCGGGTTTGCCGATATCCCTCGCCTCGCTCCAGAAGGCATGCTGCAAGGCCTTGCTGACGCCGATCCAATCCTGTCCATCGAGATAGGCGGCGATCACGAAAAGGGAGGCCGGCGTCGGATCGCTCAGCTCCGGGCGGTGTTCGAGCCGCAATTCCTTCCCGCGCACGCGCGCCCAGCGTTTTAGGTCCCGCGTCCAATAGGCGCGCCGGATCTCCGGACGGTTGCGCGAGAAGATACCGCCATTTTCCTCGACCACCGTCGTCAGATAGGGCGTGATGACGACGTCGTTCTTGGCCGCCAATTCGATGAGGGCGTCGAAGCCGATGTAGGACCAGGGCGATCCGATCGAAAAGAAGTATTCTACCGTTTTGGTCACTGATAAATGTTCCTCGTGGGATGACGCTTCTGGCGTCGACTCGGCGTCCGCCTTTTCAGGAAGCGGCCCGAATTTGGGGCTGGGCTTTCCATCCGAGCTCGGGTGCGATTGATGTCACGAAGTCGTAGAGGATCTGGCGGTATTCCTCGTGCTCGAACTCGTAAGGAAGCTCCAGCCTCAGCTCGCCGACCTCAGGCGGGATCGGATCGGCAAAAAGCTGCGCCAAGATCTCGTCCGCGGTGCCGACGACATCGCGCGCGAATAAGGTGCGCCGCTCGCCTTGCGGCGAAAGTGTGCGCCCATGGCGGCTCTCGGCATAATCGCGGTAACGGCGGCGCGTTGCCTTGTCGGCGCTGTCGAAAGGCACGATAACGCGGCCGAGCGCAATACGGCGCTGAGGTCCGGCGGCACGGTGGGTTTCAACCAACCTGGATTGGGCAACGAAGAAATCATCCGTCCCCTCCCCCCTTATCACATTGCCGGTCAACAGATTGAAGCCATTGCGGCCGGCCCATCCGGCCGAGCGCTGCGAGCCGCCGCCATACCAGATGCGGTCGATCAGGCACCCTTGGCATAGGGCTGCAGGCGCGGCCGCTGCGGGCCGAAGGGCGTCTTGATGAACGTCTGCTCGTCGCCCAGATAGGTGCCGCGCAAATTGTCGGCAAAGCGCAGCACGCGATCATGGGAGACATCGTGGCCGGTCCAATCGCCGTCGAAGACGAGCGGGCAATCAATTCGGCATGCAGCGGCCGGCCGGCGCTGACGCCGATGTTCAGGCGCCCGCGCGCGAGAATATCGACCGTGGCCAGGTCTTCGGCCAGCCGATAGGGGCTCTCATAGCCGATCGGAATGACCGCCGTTCCGAGTTCGATCCGGCTGGTGCGCTGTGTGGCCGCCGCCAGGAAGGCGCTCGCCGAAGAGATCCCCGGCTCAAGATGACGCTGGCGGACCCAGGCGCTGTCGAAACCCAGCTCCTCGCCAAATTGCAGTTGTTGGAGCGTCTGCTCCAATCCCGACAACGGATCGCCGTCGGGATAATTGCCGGGGGTGAGGAAGCCGATATGGCTGATGGATATGTTGCCCACTCGTGCCATCCGATGATCAGTATTTCGGCAGGCCGGGCGGGTTGGTCTCGGATGCCGGCAAGGCTTCCTCGGAAAGATGCCAGTGGTCGAGGATTTTTGCGTAGGTGCCATCCTTGATCAGGCCGTTGGTGGCGGCAGTCAGCGCATCGGCCAGTCCGCTTCCCTTGCGGGTGGTGATCGCGACATCCGAGCGATCCGGCCAGCCGGCACTCAGCGTGCCGACGCGCTTGATGTTCTTGTCGCGCGCTGCGATGAAGACGAGCTGTGCATGCGGCTGGACGATGACATCGGCCCGGCCGGAACGCAGCGCGAGAAGGCTTGCCGCCTCGTCGTCGTAATATTGCAGCTCGATCGGCTTCAGGCCCGCGGCAACATCTTCCTCGCTCCACTTCACCAGGATGCGCTCCTGGTTGGTGCCGGCCCCGACAATGATCCTGAGGCCGGCCGCATCCTTGGGCTCCTTGATCGAGGTGACAGGACTGTCGGATTTCACGAAGAAGCCATGCAAGCCCTGGCGGTAGGTGGAGAAATCGAACTTTTCCTTGCGCTGCTCGGTGACGCCGACGTTCGAAATGACGGCATCATACTTGCCCGAGACGAGGCCAAGCGGCCAGTCGATCCAGGCGACGGGCACGATCTCCAGCGTCAGGCCGAGGCTCTCGGCGATGGCATAGGCATAATCGGGATCTGCCCCGACCACGGTCTTGGCGTCGGTGGCATAGGTGGCAAGCGGCGGACCGCCCGGGCTGACGGCGATGGTGAACTTGCCTGACGTGACGAACTTGAAATCCTTGGGGATTGCGGCAATCGCCGCATCGTTCTTGGCGGCGTGAAGCCGGCCCGGTTGTTCCGGGCTAAGGTCGAAATCCTCGGCTGCACGGGTTGCGCCGAAGGAAAGGGCCGACGCCATGGCGGCGATCATTAGGGTCCGGAATGCCGGAAAGGCAATCATCGTCTTCAATCTCCAAATTGTCAGGCAGGAAAGGCCGGCAGCATTGCCGCCGGCCCAATAGGGATCGATCAGGAGCCGCTCTTCGGCAGGCCCGGTGGGTTGGTCTGGGCCTTGTCGATCGCCTCAGGACCGAGGTTCCACGTATCGAGGATCTTCCGGTAAGCACCGCTGGCGATCAGGTCGTTAACGACATCGGTCAAGGGCGCGGCCAGGCCGCTGCCCTTGCGCGTGGTGACGGCAATTTCTGCGGTGATCGGCCAACCGCCGCTGACGGTGCCGACGAGCTTGGTCTTGCCGTTGATCCCCGCCGAATAGGCCTGCGTCGCGTTCACGCTGAAGACGGTGTCTGCTCTGCCCGACTGGACGGCAAGATCCTTGACCGCATCGTCGTCATAATATTGCACCTCGATCGGCTTCAGGCCGGCGGCGACATTCTCACGATCCCATTCCAGCAGGATCTTCTCCTGGTTGGTGCCGGCATCGGTGATGACCTTCAGACCGGCAATATCTTTCGGTTGCTTGATCGAGGTGATCGAGCTGTCGGACTTGACGTAGAAGCCAAGCTCGTCCTTGCGATAGGTCGAGAAATCGAATTTCTCCTTGCGCTCTTCCGTGACCGTCACGTTGGAGATCACCGCGTCGAACTTTCCTGAGGTCAGCCCCAGGGGCCAATCGGCCCAGGCGACGGAAACGAGCTCGAGCTTCAGACCCAGGCTGTCGGCAATCGCCTGGGCCAGATCGACGTCGTAACCGATGACCGTCTTGGAATCGGAGGCATAATCATGCAGCGGAAGATTGCCGCTCGAGCTGATGCCGACGGTGAAGACGCCGTTTTCGACGAACTTGAAGTCCTTGACTTCGGCAATGCGCTTCTCGTTCTTTTCCACCCGCAGCCGGTTCGCCTGCTCGGGGCTGAGATCGAACTTCTGCTGCGCCTGAGCGGAACCGAAACCGATCGCGCCAATGGTGACGGCTCCCGCTATCAGAAGCCTTGCCCTATCTGTAAATGTCATGCCCCTTCTCCATTTCATCTTTAGGTTGTGGTTATTGTTATTCGGCCGGAGCAGCCCGTCGGCCCGGCATTTCGCCAGCGCTATCAGGCGCTAGAGAACCTTGGCGAGGAATTCCCGCGTACGGGGATGTTCCGCTTGTGCGAAGATGCGGGCCGGCGGGCCAGCCTCCAGGATGCGGCCGCTTTCCATGAAGACGACCGTGTCGGCGACTTCGCGGGCAAAACCGACCTCATGGGTGACGATGACAAGCGTCGTGCCGGTGCGGGCAAGCTCCTTGATGACGTCGAGCACTTCGCCGACGAGCTCCGGGTCAAGCGCCGAGGTCGGCTCGTCGAAAAGCAGTACCTTCGGGCGGAGCGCCAGTGCACGGGCAATCGCCACACGCTGCTGCTGGCCGCCGGAAAGCTGGCGCGGATAGGCGTTGATCTTGTCGCTGAGGCCGATGCGTGCCAGCAGCTCCTGCGCCAGTTGCACGGCGTCCTCACGGCTGACGCCGCGAACCTGGATCGGTGCCTCGATGAGGTTTTCGAGCACGGTCAGATGCGGGAAGAGATTGAAGCTCTGGAAGACCATGCCGATATCGGCGCGGCGTTTGAGGATATCCTTCTCCTTGAGCTCGTAGAGCGTCTCGCCCTTCCTGCTATAGCCGACGAAATCGCCGTCCACCGAGATGAAACCCTCATCGACACGCTCCAGGTGGTTGATGGAGCGCAGAAGCGTCGACTTGCCCGAGCCGGACGGACCGAGGATGGCGGTCACGCTGCCTGCAGGCAGACTGAGCTCGACATCATCGAGCACTTTCAGCGAGCCGAAGCTTTTGGAAATGCCGTAAATGCGCACCGCGGCGCCTGCGGCCCGCAGCGTCGCCGCATCATGTAAACCGATCTTGCGCACGCTGTCGGTGGCCGCCTCGAGGACAGGCAGCGGACGGCGGAAACGCTCGAAAAGTGCCTGGAAGGGCAACGGCGTCGGATTGCGCACGGCGCCTTTGGAGAAGTAGCGTTCAATATAGCGCTGAGCGATCGACAGCACCGTCATGATGATCAGATACCAGACGGTCGCGACCATCAGCAGCGGAATAACTTCGAGATTGCGGCGGTAGATCACCTGGACCGTATAGAAGAGCTCCGGCAGCGCCAGCACGTAGACCATGGAGGTGCTCTTCGCCAGTCCGATGAGTTCGTTGAAGCCTGTCGGCAGAATCGAGCGCATGGCCTGCGGCAGCACGATGCGGAAGGCCTGGCGACGGTGCGGCAGGCCGAGTGCGGCGGCGGCCTCCAGCTGTCCGTGATCCACCGAGAGAATACCGCCGCGCACGATCTCAGCGAAGAAGGCCGATTGGTTGAGCGTCAGGCCGAGAAAGGCAGCGGCAAAGGGCGTCAGCAGCTGCACGGTGGGATAGTCGAGGAAGACGGTATCGGTGAAGGGAATGCCGATCTTGATCGTCTCATAGAGGTAGCCGAGATTGTTCAGGATCAGCAGCAACACGATGACCGGGATCGAGCGCAGCAGCCAGATATAGCCCCAGGAAAGGCCGGAGAGCAGCGGCGACTTGGAAACGCGGGCAAGCGCCAGGGCCGTTCCGAGGATGGAGCCGGATATGGCGGCAAGTACGGTCAAAAGCAGCGTCCTGCCGAGACCGACGAGGACTGGTTCGGCAAAGAACCATTCGGCGAAGACGCCCCAACCCCAGCGCGGATTGGTGAAAATGGAATAGAGCACGGCGATGATGACGACGGCGGCAAAGATCGTGCCTGCCAGGCGGCCCGGATGACGCGCCGGCACGATGCGGTAACGGGAATAATCCTTCGATCCTGCCGTCCTGCTGCCGGGGTCGATGCCCGCGAAATCCGTCGTCAGTGCCATTGTGCTTCCCTTTTATGATTGTCGGTCTTTGCCGCTTTCAGTAATTTGCGCCGGCCACGCGCAGGCGCGGTTCGGCATCTTCATGCGCAGGCTCAGCGAGATGGGTGATGTCCTTCTCGAAGGGCAGGCTCTTGTAGATCTCTGGATCGGCAGAGGTGTCGAAGAGAGCGGTGTAGCCGTAGTTCAGATAGAGGCCGACGGCTTCGGGCTGGCGAAAGCCAGTCGTCAGGTAGATGCGGCCATAGCCCTGGCGGGCGGCCTGGGCCTCCAGTTCCACCAGCACCTTGCGGGCAAGGCCCTGACGACGCAGATCGGAGCGCGTCCAGATGCGTTTGAACTCGGCCGTGCCTTCGTCATAATTCTTGAAGGCGCCGCCGCCGATGGTCTCGCCATCACGGACCAACAGGAGAAAATTGCCGTGAGGCGGCGCAAAGGCTTCAGGAGGATAGCGGTTTAGCTCGGCCGCAGCCCCTTCGGCATTGAAATAGTTGCCGTAGCGGCTGTCATATTCGTGGATCAATTCATCGATCAGCGGCTTGGCGCGCGGGTCGAGAGGGCTGGTATAGAGAAACGTATCGCTCATATCGTTCATCACCCCTTGTCATCAGTGAGGAAGGTTTCGGCGAGCCGCACCCAGTAACGGGCGGCGGGCGCGATGATCGCGTCGTTGAAATTATAGTGGGCGCTGTGGAGAGGAGCGCTGTCGCCATTCCCGACGAAGAGATAGCTGCCGGGATTTGCCTGCAGCATGAAGGCAAAATCCTCGCTCGCTGTCCTCGGCCGGAAATCCTTCTCGATCGCCGCGGGGCCGAGTGCGTCGTCGGCGACGTCGCGGGCAAAGGCCGTTTCATTGGCGTGGTTGACCAGCGCCGGAAAACCGAGCCGGTAGTTCACCTCCGCCACCGCGCCGAAGCTTTCGGCCTGGGCGCGGGCAAGGGCTGGAATGCGCTCCTGCAGCAGCTGGCGAACCGTCTCGCTGAAGGCCCGCATGGTGAGCTTCATCTCCACGCTCTCGGGGATGACATTGGAGGCGGAGCCGGCATGGATCGAGCCGACGGTGGCAACCGCCATATCTTGCGGATCGACATTGCGCGAGACGACGCTTTGCAGCGCGGAGATGAAGGAGGCGGAAGCAAGCACCGGATCGACGGCACGGTGCGGCTCCGCGCCATGCCCGCCCTTGCCGACGATTTTGACCACCGCCTGATCGACCGAGGCCATAGCCGGGCCGGCGACGAAACCGAACTGGCCCGCCGGCACACCCGGCCAGTTGTGCAGGCCGAAGACCGCATCGACGGGAAAGCGTTCGAACAGGCCTTCCGAGATCATCTCGCGGGCACCGGCGCCGATTTCCTCAGCGGGCTGGAAGATCAGCCGCAGCGTGCCGCTGAAATTGCCGCTTTCGGCGAGATAACGCGCGGCGGCGAGCAGGATCGACGTATGTCCGTCATGGCCGCAGGCATGCATGACGCCGGGATTGCTGCTGGCATAGGCAAGACCGGTCGCCTCCTCGATCGGCAGCGCATCCATGTCGGCGCGAATGCCGATGCGCTTCTTGCCTTCGCCGCGCCTGAGGGTGGCGACGATGCCGGTGCCGGCAATGCCCGTCGCCACCTCATAGCCCCAGGAGGAAAGGCGGGAGGCCACGAGCTTGCTGGTCCTGAGTTCCTGGAAGGCAAGCTCCGGATATTGATGCAGATCGTGGCGAAGCGCGATGATCTCGTCGAGATAGGCGGCGATGCCCTTCTCGACCGGATCGTTGCTGCGCGGGTTCCGAGCGATAGTGTCCATGGCGGTTCGCCGGCGCCTCAGGCGCCGACAGCCCTTCCCTGATCGAGCTGATCGGCGCCGGCCGCATAGCGGCTTTCCCGGAAGGGCAGGCCTAGATGATCGCGCAGCGTCTCGCCCCTCAGGACCGGATCGAAATAACCGCGCGCCGTGAGGATCGGCAGGACATGTTCGGCGAAGTCGGCGAAGCCTTCGGCGATAATGGGGAAGCCGAGGATAAAGCCATCGGCAGCGCCATGGTCCACCCAGCGGATGATCTCGTTGGCGATATGTTCCGCCGTCCCGATGAAGGCCGTGCGGGGCGTCGCGGAATCGAGCGCGACCTGGCGGAGCGTCAGGCCTTTTTCCCGCGCCGTTCTTTTGATCCGGTCGGTGGTGGCACGGAAATTATTCCTGCCGATATCGCCGAGTTCAGGGAAAGCCTCATCGAGCGGGTAGACGCTGAAATCATGGTGATCGAAGAAGCGGCCGAGATAGAGGAGCGCCTCTTCGATCGTGACGAGATTGCGGATCGCCTGATATTTGGCTTCCGCTTCCTCGGTCGTCTTCCCGACGATCGGGCCGATGCCGGGATAGATGCCGACTTCGGCTGCCGGGCGCCCATGGGCGATGACGCTGTCCTTCAGCTGCCGATAGAAACCTCGAGCCTCTTCGAACGGGCCGCTATTGGTAAAGACGGCGTCTGCATGCTTGCCGGCAAGCCTGACGCCGGAGTCCGAAGCGCCGGCCTGGAAGACCACCGGTTGCCCCTGCTTCGAGCGGCCGATGTTGAGTGGTCCTTCTATGCGGAAAAAGCGGCCCTTGTGGTTGAGGCGGTGCATCCTGGTCTTATCGGCATAGACGCCGGTTTCGCGATTGCGGACGAAGGCGTCGTCATCCCAGGAATCCCACAGGCCCTTGATCGCATCGATATAGTCCTCGGCGATCTCGTAGCGCAGTTCATGTTCGGGATGTTCTCGGCTGTAATTGCGCCCCGAACCCTCGAGCGGCGAGGTCACCGCGTTCCACCCTGCCCGGCCGCCGCTGATGAGATCGATCGACGCGAACTGGCGCGCGATGGTGAAGGGATCGCTATAGGAGGTCGAGACTGTGCCGACGAGGCCGATTTTCGAAGTCGAGGCCGCAAGCGCCGAGAGAATGGCGATCGGCTCGAACCGATTGAGGAAATGCGGGATCGACTGCTCGTTGATATAGAGCCCGTCGGCGACGAAGGCGAAGGCGATGCCGGCCGCCTCCGCCTTGCGCGCCGTCTTGACGAAGAAGTCGAAATTGACGCTGGCATCGGCTGGTCCGCTTGGATGCTTCCAGGCATTCATGTGACCGCCGGGACCCTGCAGCATGATGCCGAACGTGACGTGTTTCTGAGCCATGGGATCGATCTCCTTCAAAAACGGTCAGGCGACGAGGGAAAGCCGCTCTTCGGCGAGCAGCTCGATGGAGGCCAGGCGCTCGGCGACCGAAAGCGCCGGCGTGTCGAGCACGAATTCCTTGACGCCGTAGCGGCGGTGAAGCTCGTCCAATTCCTTGCGGATCTGCTTTGCCGTGCCGTGCAGCACGCTCGGCACCTTCTCCTCGATGCGGTAATCGGTGACGCCAGCCTGCCGGGCAAATTCGGCCGCCTGCTCCTCGCTGCCGACATTGACGGTCTGGCCGTTCGGCAGGAATACCTTGACGATGCGCAGATGGCCGATCCTCTCGCGGGCGTAGTCCTCGCTTTCGGCGGCAAAGGCTGCGAGCGCCAGGATCGGCCGCTTGCCGCCGGATGCCCGCTCATAGGTCTCGAAGGTTCTGCGCAGATTGTCAGGATCGCCGTTCAGGTGCCCGGCAAAGACCAGTTCCCAGCCCTTCTCGGCCGCCAGTTCGGCGCTTTCGACGCTGGCCCCGAGCAAGAAACGATCGGGCGCCGTCGGGGGGAAAGGGGTCGCCTGCGCACCGTCATGATTCGGATCGGCGGCGAGATAGGTGTTGAGATCGGAAAGCTGGCTTGCAAAATCCGGCTTCCTGGACGGATCGACGGCGAGCTGTAGCGCGCGCGTCGACAGCGGAAATCCGCCCGGCGCCTTGCCGACACCGAGATCGACACGGCCGGGTGCAAGCGATGCCAGAAGATTGAACGTCTCGGCAACCTTATAGGCGCTGTAATGCTGCAACATGACGCCGCCGGAGCCGATGCGGATCTTCGAGGTCCTGGCAAGAAGATAGGCGATCAGCGCCTCCGGCGCGGAACTCGCCAGATTGGACATGTTGTGATGCTCGGCCACCCAGAAGCGGTGATAACCGAGTTCCTCTGCGCGGGCGGCAATCTTGACCGTTGCCCGCAACGCATCCGCGGCGGTGAAACCCTGTTCAATCGGGCTTTTGTCGAGAAGGCTGAGGAGATAGGCCATGAGATCACGATCCGCTCGCTGGTTGCAAAGTTTAATCTATAAAATCAGTAGACAAACTTCGTTATAAGAAATGGCATTCTCTTTCGCAGAGGTTGCGTGAAAAAAAGCGGCGGTGCCTGAAAGGGAAGTCGGAGGCTCGGGTTGCAGCCCGGTGTTCAAAGGGCTTCTTTCAATCGACCATTTGATGATCTATATTCTGGTCGAAAGGGAGCAACCGCATGAAGTTGTCAGAACAGGTGAAGCCCATCAGTTATCTCAAGGCGCATGCGCCGGAGATCATCCGAACGCTGAAGGACAATCCGCAGCCGGTCGTCATCACTCTACACGGCGAGGCGAAAGCCATTCTGCAGGATGTCGGCCAATATGAAGAGACACAGGAGACCCTAGCGCTCCTGAAAGTGCTGGCGCTGACCAACCGGCAAGTCGAGGAGGGCAAACTACGCCCTGTTGCCGAATCCTTCGCACGTATCCGCAAACGTCTGGTCGACAGCCAATCCTGATGTCGTATCGTGTTCTTTTCGCCGAGGATGCGGAACGCGACATCGAGGATCTCTATCGTTTCATCGTCCGTCGCGACGGCGCCGAGACAGCCGAGCGTATTCTGGCGGAAATCGAAAGCGCATGTGCCGATCTCGCAGAGTTCCCTGCCCGTGGCAATATTCCGAAAGAGCTCACGAGTATCGGCATTACCGAATATCGGGAGCTGCATCACAAGCCCTGGCGCATGATCTATCGCATCATCGGCACTGACGTCATCGTCTACTGCGTCGTCGATGGACGCCGCGACATGCAGGCTTTCCTGGAGCGAAGATTGATCCGCTGACATTCGACATATCGACATTCAGCGTCTCCCAACCCTCGCTCCTTATCCAGCTTTTCGGCCGGCCGGCGCGTTTGCCCGCAGGAGTGCCATGAGCATCGGGCCAATCGCGAACTCTCCCTTTTCGCTTCGCCGCGTCAGGTTGCGGAGATAACCACCGGCCGAATTGATATGGCCGCCGCGCTCCAGGATGCATGCCATCACCGTCGCGGCATTTTCCGGCCCCATTGCATTTGCCGCCTCCTCGTAGGCTGACGGACTGACGCCGAGCATCGATCGAACGGTCACGGCTGCGGCCATCAGGTCTCGCCAGTTGCGAATTTCGCCATTCGCCCCGTAGGCAAGGATTTCAGGGCAGGCCTGCAGAACCAGGCCGAGCGGGAAGGATTTCAGCCCGCCGGCATCATCGCGCGCTCCGAGCCGTCGACCTTGCCTCACTTTCTGCCTGCTCGGATGGGCAATTTCGCCCCTCCCCTCTTCCAGCGTCACGGCCCCTCGCCCATTGTCTTGCTCCGGCGTTGCGCCCTGCTTCGTTTCGAAGCTTGGTTCAAGTTCAGAGGTAGATTCGGAGTTTGAATTCTGTATGTGACGCTCGATATAACCGCCATTGCCGCGCTGTTTTGCAGATTTCATTCGAATTTCCAGCTGCTTAAGGATCTCTGCCCGAAGCGCGGTCAACTCATCCAGCAAAAGTTCAAGCTGTGCGGTCGTCGGCGACCGGGGCAGCCCCTCGACTAGATCCCGAAATTCCAGGTAGAGGCGCTGCCAATCCCCTTGAACGTCTTCTTCGACGGCGGCCTCGATCAGCTTGGCGATATCGCGGCGGCAAAGCGTGATGCGTTCGCGCAGCCGCTGGACATGCAGCCGTTCGGCCATTACTTCAGCCGCCAGCCGCTCGATCTCTTCGGCGCGGGCAAGCAGCGGCGCCAGCGAGAAGCCGAAGGCCTCATTGACTTCCCCTGCCCTGTCCCTGCGGACATACCGCTTGCCGTTGGGGCTGTCCTTGCGCAGCAGAAGCCCTGCCTCGACGAGTGCCGCAAGATGCCGCCGGACGGTCTGTTCGGCCATGCCATGCGTCCTCAGCGAAAGCTGGATGTTCGACGGGAAGACGATCAAGCCGTTTTCCTGCGCCAGCTCGTTCTTGGGATAAAAGCTCAATAGCGCATTGAGCACGGCAAGCGCCCGATCGCTGATGCAGAGCAGCGGCTTTGCTTCGCACAGCGCACGAAACAGTTTCCATTTATCGACCGACTGGTCAGGCTTGATCTCACCTGCCATGACCTGGCTTGCGAGCATGCCAAGCGTCATCGACCGCCGCCCGAAGGGCGTCGTTATACTTCCGGTTTCCATCTCTTCCACCTCAACGAGGCAAAAGAAATCCGCTCGCCAAAACGGCGCCAAAAACTCTTGACAGCGATTCTCGGAAGTGCGATTCTCGGAGGTGTTCAAGACTACGAGGAAAGCTTCCGTGACGGTGACGTTCGGGGGCTTTTTTCTTTTGCGCGTTATCTCCTATCCGAATTGTCAGCTGACAATCGGTCTAACTGCCTCATTTTCCCTCATTTTCCTCTTCGAACTCAGCGGCGAGGCCAACCAACCGCTGAGCCAGGAATTCTGAAAACGCCGCCGATTTGACGGAGATGCGAAAGGTCTTCCCGGAGCGGGTCACCGAAGCAAGCTGCGTGCCGCCTTGGGTCCGAAGCGTCTGCTCGTCCCGCTGCGGCGCGCTCTTTTCTTCAAGCGCCTTCCAGATGGCGTCGAAGCGGCTATTGCTCTCCAGGGTTTGGAAAGCTGCGGCGCCGATTGCGGCCTGCGCCTTCTTCTGCCCGCCGGCCTCCCTGAATTTCTCGGCAAAGGCCAACCAGCGCGGCCGCCCGACCTTGGGCGCCGGACCGATGGCCAGAATGATCTCGGGGTCGATCGTCTGCGCCACCTGCAGCAGCCTTGACGTTTCCGGCTTATCCGTCGCCAGCGCCTGGGCAATCATGTCGCGGTTGAAGCCATGTTCATCCATGCGTCGGGCAAACAGCGCCCGTTCGATGAAGCTCAAGTCGACCCGCGGGCCGTTTTCCTGACCCTGTGCGAGGATCAGTTCTTCATCCGTCAGCTTGCGCACCACAGCTTTGATCGGAACCCCGATTTCCGCCGCCGCACGCAGACGCCTGTGGCCGTAGGCGGCCTGGTAATGCCCGGCCTTGACAGGGTCCGGCCGCACCAGGATCGGAACCTGCTGCCCGCTTTCCTGGATCGACTGCTTCAGCCGCTCGAACTCGGGATCCTGGTCGACCGGGATGCGGTCGCGGATAAAGGACATTTCCACGGCAGCCGGATCGATCTCCAGCACCTTGTCGCCGGAGGCGAGCGATTCGCGCAGCGCCTTGGCGGCCGCCGCTTCCTCACCCAATCGTCCGAGCGACAGGTTCATCGCCTTGACCGCGCCCGAGGGCCGATGCGGCAGCGGCGCGCTCTGCGCATCCGGCCGTGCCGGCTCCACGGCGCCGACCATGCTTTTCAGGATATCGCGACCTTTTGGGCTCATGTCCTGCTCCATGCACTGCGAATGAGTTGCTCGACCTCGGCATTGACGTTGTCGACGGATTCGACGCCGCGGTCGTAGGTCTGGCGATGCATCGTCTCGCGTCCCGCCTCGTAAATCGTCTGCTTGGACAGGCCCGCATCCGAAACCGCCGTCGACTTGACCATCATCGAGGTCAGCACACGCTCACCGAACAGGCTGCGCAGGAAGGCGACAATCTGCGCCTGTGGGCCATCATTGGCCTCATAGC
Source organism: Rhizobium sp. 268 (assembly GCF_036571585.1). Taxonomy (NCBI): domain Bacteria; kingdom Pseudomonadati; phylum Pseudomonadota; class Alphaproteobacteria; order Hyphomicrobiales; family Rhizobiaceae; genus Rhizobium; species Rhizobium sp. 268. The sequence continues at coordinate 60,715 of NZ_JAPPSO010000010.1, forward strand.
GGGTGACGAGATAGCGCATCCAGTCGTAATCGAGATTGCCGCCGGCCTCCTTGACCACGGACAGAAGGTCGGAGGTCATCGTCAGGAACTGGTTCATCGACGCGACGTCGAGCATCTGCGGATGAACGGTAATAAGCACGGCCGTGGCGGCGCAGAGAGCAGACAGCGTCAGGAAGCCGAGGGTAGGCGGGCAATCGATGATGACGACGTCGTAGCTCTCTTCCAGCGAATGCAGCGCATTGCCGACCCGCATGAAGAACATGTCCTTGTCGTCGCGTTTGGTGTCGGCCAGGGCCTTTGGAGTATCGTGTTCGAACTCGTGCAGTTCGAGATTGCCGGGAATGAGATCGAGACCGGGGAAATAGGTCTGGCGGACAATGTCGGCGACGTCACGGCGTGTCTCGTCATATTTGATGGCGCCATAGAGCGTCTCGTTTTCACCGACGTCGAATTCCGGCTGATAGCCGAGCATTGCCGACATCGACGCCTGCGGGTCGAGATCGACGGCAAGCACGCGATAGCCGCGCAGCGCCAGGAACTGCGCCAGATGGATGGATGTCGTCGTCTTGCCGGAGCCGCCCTTGAAATTGGTGACAGCGATCACCTGCAGATGATCACCCGGCCGGCGCATCGGCAGGTAGGAAGGTTTGGTGCGCCCGAGATGCTGGCGCATCGCATGGATTTCCTCAAGCGAGAACACCCGGCGGCCGGATGCCGTCTTTTCGGGATTGATGGTTTCCAACTGGGCGGCGAGGTGGCGAACATAGCTGTCGGTGACGCCGAGCAGCTTGGCGGCCTCGGTACTGCTGAAGCGCCGCAGCGATTTGCGGGCGTCGGGCGAAAACAACCGCTCGAACAGCACTTGGAGCTGGCTGCTGAGCATCGTCGAATCCTGGGCAATCGTCTCGTCGATCGAGACTTGACTCGCTCTCCTGGCTTTCTCAACAATCGCGGCCTTGGTCGGCATTCACGCAAATCCTGATAAATCGGGTAATTTTGCGCAAATGATCGTGAGTCTGGCAATGACGTCAAGCGATTTCTTGGTTAGCGAATGGATAACAAACCGGATTCGACAGAAAAATCATGTGCAATTCCGGAATCTTAGCGCTGTTGTCAGCTGACAACAGCGGCCGTCTCCACATCCGCGGAAGCCAGCCTTCAAAATATCGCGACATACTCGATGCGAGTCGGCATCGGCGCCGACTCACCGAAGACGGATTTCTGTCACTGAGCGCAGGCGGATTAGCAATCAGTCTCTCATTTATAGGCGGACGCATGGTACAGGTTTTCGGTTTCCGGCCCGCGCACGGGTCCATTGCCGGAAGACTTGTCGTTTGCATCCTGGGTTTCAGGATCGCGGCGTGACGGGGCAAGGCCGAGCATTTGTTCGAGACGACCGGCGTTGAGCGGAGCGCTTATTCCCTTGAAGTTCATAATCCATCTTTCGTCTGCGCATGGCTTGTTTAACGCTGCAGAGATAAGCGCAATTTGAACCCGCCGAGAACAACCCGCCGGCGTTATCACCATCTTTTCCGACGTGAAGGAGAAAGGGGGAGGGGGCTCCATCCTTCTGCCGCCGCCCCGCATGCGGCATCCGAAGCACGCTGAAGGTCTCGGATCATATGTCAGCCTGACATGTCGGCGTTGAGCGCGAGGCGACGCCGTGCCGGTCACGATAACATGCAGATCCCACGGGACAGGCTAGGCGAATCACATCTCGGCGGGTATCCTCGACAGCGTTCGCACCGTTGCGATGTGCAGATCTGCTGCCAGCCCAACCCGATTTGATTTCCATATTCGAAAAGCCAAACCTTCCTGACGGAACGTATGGGTGGATTTGCTTCCGTCTGCGGAAATCCTCGTTGTTTACCTGTTATTTACCATAACGCGCGACAACGCCGACCGAGCCTATGATTGGCGGCGTAGCGTGGAGGTAGACGCTGAGACTTATCGCGCCTTCGTTGTCTCGCGATTGGTAAAATGCGCATTGCCCAGGCCCGTACCGATTGTCAGCACGGCCCATCGCGACACGTCAGTCATAAAAGGGATTTGCGACAATCCCTGCACGACGGCGTCGTTGTGCATCATCACGAATGTGCTGTCGTCGCCGATTTCAGGAATGGCCTTCATCAGCGCGGCGGGAAGGTTGAAGCTGTCGCTCTCCCAGTTTCCCCCCGGCAGGTTCTGCCCGCCGCGTTCGATGGAACCATCGGCTTTGATGATGCCGGGGCAGGCGATCCCGATGATCGGCGCGGGCTTGAGATTGGCCTTCTCGGCTTTGCCGATCAGATCCTCCAACATCGCGGCCAGCCTCTCGATGGTTGCGGTGCGACTTGGCTCGTCGTCGGCGTGACGCCAGATCGCTGATTCCCAGACGCTCGCATCCGCGAAGTTCGGCACGTCATCCTTTCCGAATTTAACGACGCCGGCGCGAACATTGGTGCCGCCGATATCGACGGCCAGGATCGCCTCGTGACCTTTGAACATCCAGCGCGGCATCAGGTGGACCGCGCCGATCAGTCCGGCCTCGTCAGGGTGATGAACGATCGGTACGACCTCGACGTCGATACCGGCCGCCTTGAGGATGACCATGGTCCTGGCGATCGTCAGCTCGCCAAAATGGCTCTGCCGGAAGCCACCGCCGACGACGATCCGTTCGGTCTTCACCCAGCGCTTATCCTTCAGGAACTTCCCAATCACATCGGCAAAATCCTGAGCGAAGTCCTCCACCGCCCCCATGACCAATGCCGCTGCCTCCATATCGTCGCCCTTCAGAAAGGCATCGATCTTTTTCTTGGAAAGCTTCGCCGTCGCAGTCTTGCCGATCGGGTCGTCCCCGACTTTGCGGACACGTTTTCTCCAGTCGTCGAGCTTCATTTGAAAAGTCTTCTTGTTGGCGTTGTCGCCAACGAAACCATCCTTGTCACGCAGTTCGTTGTTGTAATCGTCGATCGTCACCAATGGCAGGGTTAACGCGCCATGTGCCAACGGGGCATTGACCTCATCACGGGGCTCGGAACTGCTTTTGGCCATCAAAATACCTTCTGCGTGGCGAGGGCTCGAACGGGCGGTGAGATACAACGCGGACTAGCCCCGGATGTTCCGGCGTCCGAAACCTCACCTTGTCCTCGTCGACCCGTGACCTAGCTTCAATCATTGCAGAGTTTGGAGAATGCCGTGCAGGACGACGCCGCTACCCAGGAAATGCTTTCACTGGTCTTGGAAGAACCGGAACGCTGGGCGATGTTTCTCGACATCGACGGAACGCTGCTCAATCTCGCGCCCACGCCGGATGCGATCGAAGTACCGGAGGCTCTTCCCGCACAGCTTCACCGCCTGTCGAACAAGCTCGGCGGCGCCTTGGCGCTGGTCACCGGACGATCGCTTGCCTATGCGGACGCGCTGTTCAAACCCTTTGCATTTCCGACGGCAGGCCTTCACGGCGCGGAAATCAGAAGTGCCGCCGGGATGCACACGCTCGAGGCCAGTCCCGAATTTCAGGCGCTGAAGCACGCCCTGACCGAGGAAGCCGAACACTATCCAGGTGTGCTGATCGAGGACAAGGGCGCGGCCGTTGCCGCCCATTATCGGCTCGCGCCCGAATATGAAAAAGTGCTCGAAGAGCGCATGCATCACTATGCCAAGGTCGCCGGGCCGAACTGGGCGCTGCAACTCGGCAAGATGGTCTTCGAGCTGCGGCCGGCGCGCTCAAGCAAGGGCGATGCGCTGGAACGGTTTTTTCAGTCCGACCCATTCAAGGACCGCTGCCCGATCACCATCGGCGATGATCTGACCGACGAATCGATGTTTGCGATCGCCAATGCGCGCGGTGGCGTGTCGGTGCGTGTCGGGGCGATCGGTGCCCCGAGCTGCGCAACGAGCCGGCTGTCTTCGGCGGCATTGGTCAGAAACGTTATTGCCGCTTTGGCTGCCTGATCCGACTTGAACGATACCCAATGCGGGTTGCGGTTGTCTTTTGCATCGACTGCGCAGCATCAATCATCAAAAAAGTATCAGTTTTGACCGGGAATCGTGGTGGCGGGCTTGAAACGAGCCCACTACACTCGCCTTCAACAATAAAGCCAAAAGGGAATTTGGCGTGCGGGCTTGGAACCCGTCCTCGGAGGAGGAAACAATGGAACCTGACTTGGAAGTCGTTCAGATCAGGCCGGGCGAATCCTTCGCAACGAAGGCGCATGGCTATCCCTACCATACGGTTCGCTGGCATTTTCATCCGGAATACGAACTGCATCTCGTGGTGGCGACAACCGGACGCTATTTCGTCGGTGACTTCATCGGCGAGTTCGAACCGGGCAATCTTGTGCTTGCCGGCCCCAATCTTCCCCACAACTGGATCAGCGACGTCCCGAAGGGGTCGAGCATTCCGCTTCGATGCCAGCTCATCCAGTTTAGCGAGAATTTTATCAGCGACACGATGAAGGTGCTGGCCGAGCTTGGCCCCTTCGAGCCGGTGCTCGAAGCGTCGCGCCGCGGCGTGCTCTTCGGCACTGACACCAGCCGACAGGTGGCGCCGCTGATGAACGAGGTGCAGCAGGCGCAGGGCGTGCGCCGCATCGAGCTCTTCATGATGATCGTCGGCCTGCTCAGCCGGGCGCAGGATGCCCAGCTTCTCGCCAGCCCAAGCTATCTGCCCGATCCGTCCGGCTACATGTCGGCCGGCATCAACAAGGCACTCGCCTATATCCGGGAGAACCTGACGAAATCCTTCGACGAAGCCGATCTCGCCGGCATTGCCGAACAGTCCACAGGCGCCTTTTCACGCGCCTTCCGCCGGCATACCGGCATGTCGCTCGTGCAATATGTGAAACGCCTGCGCATCAATCTCGCCTGTCAGATCCTGATGAGCGACGACCACGCGTCGATCACCGATATCTGCTTCGAGGTCGGCTTCAACAACCTGTCCAACTTCAACCGTCAATTTCTCGCGGAAAAGGGCATGACGCCTTCCCGTTTCCGGCGGTTGCTGGGTGACAATATCAACGTGGCGAAGGCGGCTTGAGGAAGCCGCACAGGCACGGTTCCAGGGAGTAGAAAGCAACGATCCGCCGAAGACGGCGATAGGGAGGACGAGGAGGAGGAACCAAAACCGACGCTGATTTGAACGCGAGCGCGCAACGCGCGGTTCGCGAGAGGAGACGCTTGTCCTCAGAAAACAGCAAACCGCCGGGACAAGCGTGGTGGGTCGTTCAACCGAACGGCAGCTACAGACACTGCAACGACGAAGCTACACAATTTTTCCAATGGGAGGAGACGGAAATGATGAAATACTCGACAAAAGCGGCAGGCGCCGCGGCACTTGCCCTTTCCCTGCTTGGCGGGACGTCCGCCTTTGCGCAAAACGCCGTTGCGGATGCAACGGTCGCATTCCTCATGCCCGACCAGGGCTCGACCCGATACGAAGAGCATGACCATCCGGGATTCGTCGCGGAAATGAAAAAGCTCTGCGCATCCTGCAAGGTTCTCTATCAGAATGCCGATGCCGATATCGCCAAGCAGCAGCAGCAGTTCAACTCGGCCATCACGCAGGGCGCCAAGGTCATCGTGCTCGACCCGGTGGATTCGGCAGCGGCCGCCTCTCTCGTTCAGCTCGCCCAAAGCCAGGGCGTCAAGGTCATCGCCTATGACCGCCCGATCCCGAAGGGCAAGGCCGATTTCTACGTCTCCTTCGACAACAAGGCGATCGGCAAGGCAATCGCGGAATCGCTCGTCCAGCATCTGAAGGCGAAGAATGTGCCGACCGATGGCGGCGGCATCCTGCAGATAAATGGTTCACCCACCGATGCGGCCGCCGGGCTGATCAAGGACGGCATTCACGAGGGTCTTGCCAGCGGCGGCTACAAGACGCTTGCCGAATTCGACACGCCGAACTGGCAGCCGGCGAACGCGCAGCAATGGGCGGCCGGCCAGATCACCCGCTTCGGCAAGCAGATCGTCGGCGTCGTCGCCGCCAATGACGGCACCGGCGGCGGCGCCATCGCCGCCTTCAAGGCAGCCGGCGTCGATCCCGTGCCGCCGGTGACCGGCAATGACGCGACTATCGCCGCGCTGCAGCTGATCATATCGGGGGATCAGTACAACACGATCTCCAAGCCGAGTGAAATCGTCGCCGCGGCTGCGGCAGACGTCGCCGTCAAGCTTTTGGCAGGAGAAACGATCAAGGCCGAAATGACGCTTTACGACACGCCGGCGCAGCTCTTCGTCCCTGCCGTCGTCACCGCCGAAAACCTCAAGGCCGAGATCATCGACAAGAAGATCAACACCGCCGAGGAACTCTGCACCGGCCGCTATGCCGACGGCTGCAAGAAGCTCGGCATCACCAAGTAATCGCACCAAAGGGGAAGCGCGGCCGGACGCCGGCCGCGCTTCCGGTTTTCACTTCGGAAAGGCCAGGCGATGTCTGAAACCTCTCATATTCCTGACGGCTCCCGCCAGCCTGTTCTCAGCCTGCGCGGAATATCGAAACACTTCGGGGCCGTGTCGGCGCTCACCGATATCGAACTCGACGTGCATGCCGGCGAGGTCGTGGCGCTCGTCGGCGACAATGGCGCCGGCAAATCGACACTGGTCAAGATCCTGGCCGGCGTGCATCAGCCGAGCTCGGGCACGATCCTGTTCGAGGGAAAACAGGCAAATCTGTCGAGCCCGAGTGCTGCCCTCGACCTCGGTATTGCCACCGTCTTCCAGGATTTGGCGCTGTGCGAAAATCTCGACGTCGTCGCCAATATCTTTCTCGGCAAGGAGCTCAATCCCTTCCAGCTCGACGAGGTTGCCATGGAGATCCGCGCCTGGAAGCTTCTGAACGAGCTTTCGGCCCGAATCCCCAGCGTGCGCGAGCCCGTCGCCTCGCTCTCCGGCGGACAGCGCCAGACGGTGGCAATTGCGCGGTCGCTGCTGCTCGAGCCGAAACTGATCATGCTCGACGAACCCACGGCAGCACTTGGTGTCGCCCAGACCGCCGAAGTGCTGGACCTGATCGAGCGCGTGCGTGAACGCGGCCTCGCCGTCATCATGATCAGCCACAATATGGAGGATGTGCGCGCGGTCGCCGACCGCATCGTTGTCCTTCGGCTCGGACGCAACAACGGCACCTTCATGCCGGATGCCTCCAATGAAGAGCTCGTCAGCGCGATCACCGGCGCATCCAACAATTCCGTCTCCCGCCGCGCCACGCGCCGCAAGGCGCAAAGCCGAGAGAACGAGGAGGGCAGGGCATGATGAAGACCTTGCAGAATGAACCGGCGGCACCCGCACTTCTCGACCGGCGCGACGAAAGAGTGCGCCATGACGATAGTCTTGCCGGCTCGATCCGCGCCTTTTGGGATCGCATCCGCTCCGGCGACCTCGGCTCGCTGCCGGTCATTGTCGGCCTGGCGATCATCTGGACGGTATTCCAGGCGCTCAATCCGGTGTTTCTCTCCAGCGCCAATCTCGTCAACATGCTGTTCGACTGCTCGACGGTCGGCGTCATCTCGCTCGGCATCGTCTGCATCCTGATGGTGGGCGAGATCGATCTTTCGGTCGGCTCGGTCAGCGGCTTCGCCTCGGCGCTGGTCGGCGTCTTCTGGGTCAATCAGGGCTGGCCGGTGGTGCTCGCGGTCCTCGCCGCGATGATCGTCGGCGCCCTGATCGGCTCGCTCTACGCCTTCCTGTTCAACCGTTTCGGCATGCCGAGCTTCGTCTCCACCCTATCGGGCCTGCTCGCGGTTCTCGGCCTGCAGCTCTATATTCTGGGAGCGACCGGCTCGATCAATCTCCCCTATGGCTCCTGGCTGGTGAATTTCGGGCAGATCATGGTCATGCCGGACCCTGTCGCCTATCTGCTGGTGGCGCTTGCCGGCATCGCCTTCTTTTTTGCGAGCTACCGCACGTCGGCGCGCCGCCGGGCAGCCGGCCTGTCGGCGAAATCGACCGGCGGATTGTTGCTGCGCGCCGTCGTCATCACCGTCGCCCTGGAAGCGGTTGCTTTCTACCTCAACCAGTCGCGCGGCATTCCCTGGATGTTCGACCTCTTCGTTGGGCTCGTCGCCGCCATGAACTATGCGCTGACGCGCACCAAATGGGGACGCTCCATGCAAGCCGTCGGCGGCAACAGAGAGGCCGCCCGCCGCTCGGGCATCAATGTGTCGCGCATTTATGCGAGCGCCTTCGTCACCTGCGCCCTGCTTGCGGCGACCGGCGGCGTGCTTTCGGCGGCGCGGCTGGCGACCGCAAGCCAGCAGGCCGGCACCGGCGACGTCAATCTCAACGCCATTGCCGCAGCGGTCATCGGCGGCACCAGCCTGTTCGGCGGACGGGGCAGCGCCTATTCGGCGCTTCTCGGCATCATCGTCATCCAGTCGATCGCCAGCGGGCTGACGCTCCTCGATCTGTCGTCATCGCTTCGATACATGATCACCGGCGCCGTCCTCGCCGTCGCCGTCATCGTCGACTCGCTAGCCCGCCGATCGCGAATTTCGCACGGCCGCGCTTAACCACTTGAGAAAACAGAGGAAGAAAATGGGACAGGATCTGTCTGGAAAAGTCGCGGCCGTCACCGGAGCGGCATCGGGCATCGGCCTGGAATGCGCCAAGGCCTTGCTTGTCGCCGGCGCTCGGGTCGTGCTGGTCGATCGCAATGAGGAGGCCTTAAAGGAAATCTGCTCTGCGCTTGGCGCCAATGCAGTTCCGCTGGTCATCGATCTCACCGACCCGGAAGGTGTGGCGCGGATGATGCCTGAGATCCTGACGAAGGCGGGCCAACTGGATATTTTCCACGCCAATGCCGGCTCCTATATCGGCGGCGAGGTGCTTGGCGGCGATCCCGACGCCTGGGACCGGATGCTCAATCTGAACATCAACGCCGCATTCCGTTCGGTGCATGCCGTCTTGCCGCATATGGTCGAGCGCAAGACCGGGGATATCATCCTAACGAGCTCCGTCGCCGGTCTGGTTCCCGTGGTATGGGAGCCGATCTACACAGCCTCCAAACATGCGGTGCAGGCCTTCGTCCATACGCTGCGGCGGCAGGTGGCGAAGCATGGCCTGCGCGTCGGGGCGGTCGCGCCAGGCCCCGTGGTCACCGCTCTTTTGAGCGATTGGCCGCAGGAGAAGCTGGATGAGGCACTTGCCGCCGGCGGCTTGATGGAGCCGAAGGAAGTGGCCGAAGCGGTGCTCTTCATGCTGACGCGCCCGCGCAACGTCACAATCCGCGATCTCGTCATCCTGCCGCAGAGTACCGACATCTGATGAACGCTCGTCGCTTTCCCAAAACCAGAAAGGGACCACCATGATCTTCGATAGATTTCGCCTGGACGGGCAGGTGGCGCTGGTAACCGGCGGCACGCGCGGCATCGGGCTTGCGATCGCCGAGGCCCTCGGCGAGGCCGGCGCCAAAGTTGTCATCACGGGAAGGGCCCGCAATGCGGCGGCGGTAGATCGGCTCGCCAAGGCCGGTGTCGATTGCGATTTCATCGTCGCCGACCTGATGAAAGACGATGCTGCCGACGCGCTCGTCACGGAGACGCTGTCACGGGCGGGCCGGCTCGACATCCTCGTCAATAATGCCGGCATCGCCATTCATGGCGACAGCGGCGAATTCGCCGATGCCATTTGGCGCGAGATCATGACCGTCAATGTCGACGCTGTCTTCCGCGCCTGCCGCGCGGCACTCGCTCCCATGCGCCGCCAGGGCGGCGGCGCCATCCTCAATATCGGCTCGATTTCGGGCATCGTCTCCAACATTCCTCAGAACCAGGTCGCCTACAACGCCTCCAAGGCGGCGGTTCATATGATGACCAAGAGCCTGGCGAGCGAAGTCGCCGCCGAGAATATCCGCGTCAACGCCATCGCGCCTGGCTATATCGAGACCGATCTGTCGCGCGGCGGGATCGACAACCCCGACTGGTTCCCGACCTGGCGCAACATGACCCCGATGGGACGAGTCGGGCAGCCGGAGGAGGTTGCGGGCGCTGCCCTGTTTCTCTGCTCGGCGGCGGCAAGCTATGTGACCGGCGAAGTGCTTGTCATCGATGGCGGCTATACCACGCGGTGATGAGCGGACACGAGGCGGGAGGGCGCCCGCCGCTGCATATGCTCAAACGAGACAATCGAGCATCCACTGGACGCCAAAACGATCGGTGAGCTTGCCGTAATAGCTCCCCCATGGCTGGACCGCCAGCGGCGTCGTTATCCTGCCGCCTTCGGCCAACTGGGCGAAGAGCTCCTCGGTCCTGTCGCGGTCATCCATGATCAGCATATGGGCGGAGCCTCGCATCGGCTCGGCATCGTGATTGTCGGAGGCGAAGAACAGAATGCCGGGTCCTTCGAAACGCGCATGCATCAGCTTGCCCCTCATGGCTTCGCTGGCAACGGGCATTCCATTTGCGCCCTGACGTTTCAATTGCGTGACCCGGCCAAGCCCGCATTCGGCATAAAAGGCGAGCGCCTCCTCGCAGCCGGTGGAAAAGAACAGATAGTTGGCAAGCTGCATGGGTTGGCTCCGTCGCGCCGCCGGATGGCGGCGCATTGCTGTGTCAGGTTTGAGGTTTCGCACATCCGCCGCCAACGTTACGACGCGGCGGCCGCTTGCTGGATGGCGCCGACGAAGTCGGCATTGCTATAGCTGTCGCCGGCAATTCCCCACGCTCCCTCGGGAGCATAGACGATGTTCGACCATATATGCTCTCGCTTGAGCCGGCCTTCGGCGGCCTGCTCGACGACATCGGCCGCTTTTTCGATAAAGGCCTGCTTCGCTTCAGCGCTCGCCAGCGCGACCTCCGGCAATTTAAGTTCGACGAATGCTGCGGCGATCGGCTTTCCCGCCGCCAGCACGTGCTCGCGCGGCAGCACGTTGATGGTGCCGATGACATTGGCGGTCATGAAGGCGTTGCCGGTCAAACCGGCGACATCAAGCAAAGCGTCCGTCAATCCGGCAAAGGCTTGCGCCTGAGCCTCCGGCGAGAGCAGGCCCTCCGGCACGGTGAGTGTGATAGGCATCCGATATCTCCCTCTTTGAATCGTGACCGTTTCTGATATACCGATCACTCTTTATACATACACACCGGTCACTCTCTTAGCAAGCAATAAAGAGAGATTGCTCTCTAAATGAGGTTTTCATGCGTTACAGCGCCGAACACAAACTGGAAACCCGGGCCCGCGTCATCACAGCCGCGGGCCAGGTCTTCCGCAAGGACGGTTATGGCGGCGCCGGAATCGACGCGCTGACGAAGGCCGCCGGCGTGACGAACGGCGCCTTCTACGGACATTTCAAATCGAAGGCCGAAGCCTTTCGCACGGCCGTGCTGGAGGGGCTCCAAGATCTGCGGCAGGGAATCGCCGCGCTGAAGACCAATCAGCCGAAAGACTGGCTGCCGACATTCGTCAGCTACTATCTCGGTTATAAAAGAACATGCGATTTGGGCGAGAGCTGTGCTCTGCCGAGCCTTTCGCCCGACGTGATGCGCGCGGATGATGAAACGCGAAGCGCCTATACGGCGGAGATCAAACGCCTCGTCGAAGAAGTTGCCGCCGGCCTGCCGGAGCACAAGATGGAGGGCGGATCCGAAACAAGCCGGGAAGATCAGGCGATCCTGCTTCTCGCCACGCTGAGCGGCGGTGTCACCCTTGCGCGCGCCGTTTCCGACCCGGCGCTGTCCGAACGCATTGCAGATATCATCGCGCAGGCGGCGTTGACGGCAATAAAACCGCACAACTGATCCGCCTACTTACGAGCCTGCGGTCGGCATCAGGTCCAGAAGGTCAACGTGGGAACAATCTTCAGGCACAAGTGAACCTCTTCCCAATCATAAGGGAATTACACGGGTATGGTGATTTCGAACTCGGCGCCTGCGCCGGCCGTCTGCAGCAGGCGGATCGTACCGCCATGGGCGCTCAGCATGGCGCGAACGATGCCGAGACCCATGCCGGTGCCGCCTTGTTCGCGGCGGGTTGAAAAGAACGGCTGAAAGATACGTTGGCGATTTGCCTCGGAAACACCGCCGCCGTCGTCACGGACTAAGATAACGGTTGCCCGGGCATCCGCCGACACGCTCAGTTCCAACAGCGTGGCGCCTTGCTGAAGGGCATTCTCGGCGAGATTGGCAAAGACGATACCGGCTGCTTCCCGGGGAAGAGCAACCGATGTCTCCGTATCGCCTTTCCCGGAAATATAAAGGGCGGGGAATTGCCCGCGCAGTGCGGGCAGGATATCCGAGATGTTGCTTTCGCCCTCGGCTACCGGGGTTTCCGCTTGCGCAAGTTCTCTCAGCCGCTGCAACAGCGCATCGAGCCGGGCTGCATCGGCGACGATATTATCGAGAAAGTGTAAACGCTGCGCTTTCGTCATCGGCCTTTCGGCATCGTCGTCGCGCAAAAGCTCCGCTGCACCGCGAATGGCCGTCAGCGGCGATTTCAGTTCGTGGGAGACATGTGCCGCGAATGAGCCGACATATTCGGTGCGATCGACCAGTTTTCCGGCGAGATCGAGGAAGCTTTGCGACAACACTGCGATCTCGCGCGTTCCGTAGCTTTCGAGCGGCCGGATTGCTCCCTTGCCGCCGCGGGCAATCTCTTCCGTGCGGGCGATCAAGGCGTCGATCGGGCCGGTGATGGTGCGCGTCAGCACATAGGCAATAGCGAGCGTCAGCATGGCGACAACCGCGAGAGCGACGATTTCCGCCGGCGCCATCCGGTTCGAACTCGCCTCGACCGCGCGAAACCAGATGACGATTAGGATCGGCAACGCCATGACGGCGAGAAGTACGACATAGACGATCAGCGCCAGCGTCGGGCGCCATTTCGTCCTGACTTTCGGTGCCGGCATCAGGCCTTCCTCCCGCTTTCACTGCCGAGTTTGAAGCCGATGCCGTGAACCGTCGCGATGATCCCCTGGCCGCCCGCCGCCAGGAACTTGGCCCTGATGTTGCGGATATGGCTGTCGATCGTGCGGTCGGCGACGTAGGTTCCGGCGCCATAGGCCGCCTCCATCAGTCGTTCGCGGCTAAAGACCATGTCGGGGCGTGACAACAATGCGTCCAGGATGGCGAATTCGAGCACCGTCATCGAAATGGCGCTGTCCCCGAACATGACCGTCCTGCCTAGGCGATCCAGGCTGAGCTCGCCGGCGACAAAGATGGCGCGGCGCCTCTCAGGCTCCGCTTCGTTGCCGCTGCGCTTCAAGATCGCCTTGACCCTGGCAACGAGTTCGCGCGGGCTGAACGGCTTGGTGACGTAGTCGTCACCGCCGATTTCCAAACCCAGCACTCTGTCGATCTCCTCGTCGCGCGCGGAAAGAAACAGGATCGGCAATCCCGATGTCTTGCGGATCTGGCGGCAGACCTCAAGACCATCCATATCCGGCATGCCGATATCGAGAATGATCAGATCGATGCTGCCGCGGCGGAAGGCCGCCATCGCCTCGGTGCCGTTGCGAACGGCCGTCGATATCAGACCGGCACGCTCAAGAGCGAAACAGATCACATCGCGGATGTGAGGTTCGTCATCGACGACAAGAATGCGGGGCGCCATCAGCGGTCCTGTGTTGGTTTGTCCTGCTTGTTGTCATCGTTCTCGTTCTCTCTTGCAATGGCTGCAGGAGATAGAAGATAGGTCTCCAGCCGTGCAGACCGAAAGGTCCAGCTCCGCCAGTCGCGCGGCTGCATCTCAAAATGCCTGACGAGGTAAAAGCGAGCGGTCACCGCTTTGCTTCTTTGGTCGATCAGGTGGCTCGGCAGCTTCTGGAGATAGAGATCGAGCGCCGGAATGACGGAGGGACCGAGCGAGGAGAGATAAGAGAGGTCGAGCGGCAGACCTTCCTGGCTGATCTCCTGGCTGTGGGCGACATTGAAACGGGCGATGAATGCCGAAAAATCGACGAAGGAACTGATGTAGAGAACCAAAAGCAGGGAGGCAAGATTCGCAGCGACCAGCCACTCATTGGATCGGTTGAGCAGAATGCGCAGCAGGATTAAGACAAGGCCGATGGCGACGATACCCATCCAGAGACCGGCGGCGACACGCAGTTCTGTCAGCGAATAGACCTCGACATAAAGTCCAAGCCGCAGCATCGAAGACAGGCAGAGCAGGACATTCTGGCCGATCCAGGCTTGAACGAGGCCGCGGATCAGCGCGCTATGATCACCGGGCCCGCCGCGCCGCATGGCGACGAGGACGAAAGCTGCGGCAAGAAGTGCTGTGGCAATCAGCGGATAGGCGCCGCGATGGGCATATTCGGCATGGCTCATGTGCTCGGGCAGATCTGCGCCGCCCCAGAGATAGACGAGATCGAGAAGCGTCTGCACGGCAAAGATCGCGTTGAACAGGATGAGCGACCGCAGCAGCGAAGCATGACCGAACGGCGCATTCCTGGTGGGCACGATCATGAACGGCCGGCCGGCCGGCGGCCTCTTGGCGCGACGCTCCAGGCGCGGCCGCAACATCGCCCAGACGACAACGGCTGTTATCATCCAGAAGCCGATCCGCCAAAGATCGAAAAACTGCAGCAGAACGGCAAAATCAATACTGCGTAGCGCGATTTCAATAAGCGGGTTCGCAGTTGCAAAGAGGGATACGAAGACCGCCGCGAGGATGAGCGGCATGATCCAGAGGCCGACGCCCTGTCGGACCATGGTGAAAGAGAAACGTTTTCCCGGTGTCGCAAGAGACTTCCTGATATCTTCGGCAAGCCGCAGGGGAATGACGAGGGCGAAACGGAAGAATACGAGGGGCAGGGCGGGCAGGCGGCGGGGGAGGAGCCTGGCGCTGATGAGCGCAACCGACATTAGCGCGCCGAGGCAAAGGGCAACACCAGTCAGCGAAGGCGATTCCACTAGGGGCGCCGACGCCAGAATCGAAAAGCTGAGCAGGAACGCCGCCATCGAAAGCCGAGGTCTCCTCCTGGCCGAAAGCAGAATGCCCGCGAAGACGGCGAGCGCGAAAAGGAAAAGGTTTATCCCGAGTTCCCGGCCAAAAATCAGAAAATCCGCAAATCCCACCAGCGCAAGCAGCGCGACAGTTCGGCCGCTGCCGCGTCTGGTTGGCATCGGTTCTGTCAAAGTATTGGCTGTATCCATTGCTGTTCCTCTTGCGGATGCTGCGTTTCGATCACGATGAGCCTGCTTCCCAACCTCGCCGCGGCAGGCGAGTCTTGAGGCTCCTGTGCAAGCCACCACCCGTCATTGCGCAGGCGTTCCGGCAAAGCTGGGGATGGGTCGCCCGGCTGGATGTCGTTCGTGCTCATGGCGGAAACATCCCGCGCCGGATTGCAGATTTTGTGCAGAGGGTGAGGAGCAATTCAGGAATCTTCGGGGACGTGAAGATACGGAAAGGCTCACGGCCGATCGTGAAGACGCCTTGTCATTCGCGCTTGTCGGCAGGCGCTGCCCATCCGCGTGGGATGGCGCCGTGCCTTTTCAGCATGCGGAGTCGCGGGCGTTACCCCGTCACGCAATGTCTGACAGCCTCGTTCGCCGACGAGTTAGCTGTGCCAGAAGATGAAAGGGAATAGACAAGGCTCATCTGAACCGTGGTGCGCGCTTGGCATTGTGAAGCAGTTCGCAGGCTGTCGCGAATGGCCCGAAAAGTTTGAGCAACAGCGCCTGTTCCTCGGCGTCTATCCGATGGCGAGCGCAGAACTCGGTTACCGACCAGACTTTCGTCAGATCATCGGTCTCAATTTGCTTGGGTTCGATGTGTTCGGTCAAGGGCGTGTCCTCCGAACTTCGAGACTACGCTTCCACGGCATTTATAAGAACTAGCTAAAAAGAGTTAGGCCCAGCCGAATAGGCCAAGTATACGAAAACGCCCGCCGATTGCACGGCGGGCGTCATGTCACAAGACTATCGCAACTGATCAGGCGATATGAGCGTCGGTGCCGGTGATGTTGAGCGTCACCTTGGCAGTGTCCGTGTGGCCTTCGCCGTCGGAGATCTTGTAGTAACGGAGAACTTCCGTGTAGGTCTGACCGTCATTCAGATCCGTGTTCAGGTCGTAGGTGAACGTGCCGTCCGACTTGACATGGAACGTGCCGTAGGTCCCGGCAACGTCGGTTACAGCGTCGGCAGTGCCGTCTACCTTGGTGGTCAGGAACTGGCGGAGGAACATCTTGCCGTTGTCGCCGGCAATGTCGTTATCCAGAACGTTGCCACCAATGGCATGGCCTTCGGTGAAGTTGTAGACATCATCAACCGCGATCGGCTTGACCTGGGTTACGCCCTGAATGTTCAAGGTGAACAGGCCGACGTCGGTATGACCGCTGCCGTCGGAGATCTTGTAGGAAACCTTTTCCTGGTACGATTCGCCGTTGGCGAAGCCGATCTTGGCAGCATCGCTCAGGACATAGGTGTAGCTACCGTCCGGCTTGACGAAGAACGTGCCGTAGTCGCCATGGATCTCGGTGATCTGGCTGTTGCCGCTCTTGGCGCCAACGGTCTCGCCGTCGAAGGCGCGCAGGAACAGGTGGCCGTTATCGGATGAATCGTTGGAAAGCAGATTCCCGGAAATTACGTCAGTTTCTAGAAATGTTGCACTATCATCGGTTGCGTGTATCGGCGAAGCCATCGCTCTCTCCTTAAATTATTATGGCGGGTCAGTTTTGACCTCAGCAAGCGGCCCCTTTAACAACCTATTAATACTGCAAGTCAATAGGTTATTTAATGAAAGGTTAATGTCATCACCGATACAGGCGTTGCTTAATTTCTGGGCGAATAATTTCGTTTTCACGCCAAATTGAAGAAAATTCGAGCGAATCTATACCCGGCTAACTTGAACATCGGCAACGAATATATCTAAGGGTGATTCCAGGCCCTGAAACCGAACGATCCGGCTCAGCTGTTGCAATTGCACGCCACGCCAACTATTTTAGGGCCAAAGTGGAACTCGAAGCCGTCGCGGGCTTAGGAACGGGACGCTTGTACATCGGCTGAATCGGCGCACGCCCTTGAGGCAGCGCGGTGGTCAAATCCAAAACAATCGATGAAGCCGGCAATGGCCGGTAAAGGATTTCTTTTTGATCAATACCAATACAGCCACCGCGATTGCGGCGGTGAACTCGCGTGAGGGTGACGAGACCGTTCGCCGCGCTGCCAAGACTTGGAGGCCATTTCCATGCCTTCTCACCCGCCGTGAATTGCAGGCGCTCATCGCCGAGCAGCTCGGTTAAGCGTCCCTTACATCGGAGAATTCGAAATGCAGGTAGTTGTCAGAGACAACAATGTCGATCAGGCCCTCAGGGTCTTGAAAAAGAAAATGCAGCGCGAAGGCCTGTTCCGCGAAATGAAGGAACGGCGCGCCTATGAGAAACCTTCCGAACGGCGCGTCAGGGAAAAGGCGCAGGCGATCAGCCGGCAGCGTAAGGCGGCACGCAAGCAGCTGCAGCGCGAAGGCCTGATCGCCAAGCCGAGGCGGACGGCCGCCCGTTAGAGCAATTCCAGCCAAAGAGCGTACGACCGGCTTGCCGAGCTTCGACGGTTGCATTCCCTGGAAAGGACAGACAATGGACGAATTGAATAGCCTCACCGTTTCAGAAGAACGCCTCGAGGATTGCCGCGATGTCGTGGAGCCGGATCTGCAGGATCTCATCCAACGCGCACTGATCTCAGGCTTTTCCCGCGAGGAAATTCTCATCGCCGTCAGCGAACTGGTCGCTGAAGACTTCGCATTGGTCATGGAAACCCCAAGCGTGCACTGAGAAACAAGCGCAGGGACGGTGGCAGTGGTCGAGTTTGCGGAACATTGGCCACGGCAAATGGTTACTTCGTCTCCTCTTGCCAAATGGAGATGACGATGGCCGAGCATAACGATGCGACGCGGGTATGGGAACTGATCGACAGAATAGGGTTTTGCATGCTGACGACCCGCAGCGGTGACGATCTGCGTGCCCGCCCGATGTCCGCCTATAGCGCGCAGCTCGAGAACGCGGTCTATTTTCTGACCGATGTGGCCAGCCACAAGGACGATGAGATCGCCCGCTGGCCAAATGTGTGCCTCGCCTTTGCCGATACCAAGGGGCAGAAATACGTTTCTCTGTCGGGCACGGCCGAGGTGCAGAACGACCGCGAAAAGATCAGGGAATTATGGGCGACGCCGGCCAAGGCGTGGTGGGACAATCCCGACGATCCTTCCATCCGCATCCTCAAGATGATCCCGTCTTCGGCCGAATACTGGGACAGTCCAGGCACGATCATCAGCTATATCAAGATGGCCGCCGCAGCGGTCTCGAACAGCAAGCCCGATATGGGCGACAATGCCGAGGTCCAGCTTTGACGGATCCAGCGCTGTTCAAGCCTGCCTGTTCGAGGCCTTGACGAAATCGATAAATGCCCTGAGCGGCGCCGGCACCAGTCGCCGTCCGGGGTAATAGAGAAACGGCCCGGAAAAGCGCTGCCACCAGGGTTCCAGGATGGGCTCGAGGGCGCCGGTGTCGAGGTGTGGGCGCAGCCAGTCCTCGAATACGCAAATGATTCCGGTGCCCGAGATCGCTGCGTCGACGGTCAGATCGGTCGCCCCGCCGACCCTGACGATCAACGGTCCTGACGGTTCGACCCGCACCACCTCACCGTCTCGCTCGAACTCCCATGGCGTCGTCAGCGCGCCGCTGGCAAAACGGCCCAGCAGGCAGGCATGGCCGAGCAGTTCGCTCGGATGCTGCGGCCGGCCATGGCGGTCGAGATAGACAGGCGAAGCTGCGGTGGCGAAGCGCTGGACACGCGGCCCGATCGGCACGGCGATCATATCCTGCTCCAGCCGTTCGTCGTAGCGGATGCCGGCATCGCACCCGGCAGCGAGCACATCGACGAAACTCTCCTCGGTGATCACCTCAAGGCGAATGTCGGGATAGGCTTCGAGGAACGGCGGAACGATGGCGGGCAGCACCAGCCGCGCCGCGCTGACCGGTACATTGAGCCGCAGCGAGCCGGCCGGCCGGTCGCGAAATCCGTTGACCACGTCGAGCGCAGACTCCACCTCGGTCAGCGCAGGGCCGAGCCGCTCCAGCAAGCCTCTACCCGCTTCGGTCGGAACGACGCTGCGTGTCGTGCGGTTGAAGAGCCTGACGCCGAGCTCGGCCTCCAGCCGACGCACCGCCTCGCTGAGGAAGGAAGCACTGCCGCCGCTTACACGCGCGCCCTCGCGAAAACCACCGGCCCGCGCCACCGCAACGAAGGCATTGAGATCGCCCAAATCGACTTTCACTGTTCGCCACTCCGCACAGCCTGTGCGGATTGTAGCGAATTATCAGGCGCGCCGACAACGCCTATCTTGGCGTCATCTCTTGAAAGGAGTGAGGTCATGTCCATCATCGATCAATCCGGAACCTTCAAACTCGGCGACCGCAACGTGAAGCGGCTCGGCTACGGAGCCATGCAGCTTGCCGGGCCAGGCGTCTTTGGCCCGCCCAGGGATCATGGCGCGGCCTTGGCCGTGTTGCGCGAGGCGGTTGAGAGCGGCGTAGACCACATCGACACCAGCGATTTTTATGGTCCGCACGTCACCAACCAGATCATCCGTGAAGCGCTCCATCCTTATCGTGACGACCTTGTCATCGTCACCAAGCTCGGCGCACGACGCGGCACGGATGGATCATGGAACCCTGCCTTTTCGCCGGAAGAACTGACGGCGGCGGTCCACGACAATCTTCGTAATTTAGGGCTTGAGGTGCTTGACGTCGTCAACCTCAGAATCATGTTCGACGTTCATGGCCCCGCGGAAGGCTCGATAGAAGCACCCCTGACGGTGCTTGCCGATCTCCAGCGGCAGGGCTTGGTCCGTCACGTGGGCTTAAGCAACGCCACATCGAAGCAGATCGCCGAAGGGCGCGGGATCACCGAGATTGTCTGCGTGCAGAACCAGTACAATCTTGCGCATCGGGCCGACGATCGCCTGATCGACGAACTCGCCCGCGATGGCACCGCTTATGTGCCCTTCTTCCCGCTCGGCGGCTTCACCCCGCTGCAGTCGTCCACCCTGTCCGATGTCGCCGCACGCCTTGATGCCACGCCCATGCAAGTGGCACTCGCCTGGCTGCTACGCCGCGCGCCGCACATCCTGCTGATTCCCGGCACCTCGTCCGTTGGCCATCTGAGGGAGAACCTCGCCGCTGCCGCGCTCGTTCTGCCGGATGAGACTATCGACGAACTCAACCAAATCGGAAACATCGCCGCCTGATCTTCTAAGGCCGCGCACTATCGCTGCACCACGCTCACACGTGGGATAGCGATAGCCGAAACTTCGGCGAAGCTGGAGTCCGCTCGTCATCTGCGACCGTGAAGGCCGGTAGAGTTATGCCTCAATATCGCTCCGGCACGTGCATTTCAGGCGGAACCGGCGCCCTGTTATAGTCGGCGTGGCGGATACGATCCGGCAGCTCGATATCCGGTTTCGGAACATCCTCGTAAGGGATCTGTTCGAGCAGATGGGCGATGCAGTTCAATCGCGCCCGTTTTTTGTCCACCGCCTGCACCACCCACCAGGGTGCATCCTTGCTGTGGGTGCGCGCCAGCATTTCTTCCTTGGCCTTGGTATATTCCTCCCAGTGGACACGGCTTTCCATATCCATCGGTGAAAGTTTCCACTGCTTCAGCGGATCGTGGATGCGCATCTTGAAGCGGAATTCCTGCTCCTCATCGGTGATCGAAAACCAGTATTTGATCAGCACGATGCCGGAGCGGACCAGCATCCGTTCGAATTCAGGCACCGAGCGGAAGAACTCCTCGAGTTCTTCCGGGGTGCAGAACCCCATGACGCGCTCGACGCCGGCGCGATTGTACCAGCTGCGGTCGAAGAGCACGATCTCGCCAGCGGTTGGGAGATGCGGGACGTAACGCTGGAAATACCATTGATGGCGCTCCCGCTCGGTCGGGGCGGGCAGCGCGACGGTGCGGCAGACGCGCGGATTGAGCCTCTGGGTGACGCGCTTGATCGCGCCGCCCTTGCCGGCCGAATCCCGGCCCTCGAAAAGCACGACGACCTTCAGCTTCTTGTGCTGCACCCAATCCTGCAGCCGCACCAGTTCGTGCTGCAGCCGGAAGAGTTCGCGGAAATAGATCTTTCGCTCGAGCGTCTGCTCGGCCGGTTCCGACATTCCCTCGGCGACCAGATCGTCCAGCCGGTCCTCCTCCATCTGCATTTCCAGCTCCTCATCGAAGCTGTCGGCGATTTCGGCCTTTATCCGGCTGAGCTGGTCCTGATGTGATTGCGACATGGTTTTTCCCTTCCTGCTTTTGTTGACAGGAGCATGTCAGTGCGAAGGTGATATGACGACCACTGATCGAGCTGAAACGGTTACCCCCGCCTCTCGTTCCAAGCGCGCCTTAATGCTGCTCCGCCCGGTACCGGTCGGCCAGGTTTCGGCAGGCGCGGATCGTCAGGGCCATGACGGTGAGCGTCGTGCCGGCGATGCCACTGCCGGGAAAGGCGCTGGCGTCGGTGACGATGAGGTTCGGGGCATCCCAGACCTGGTTGAAAGGGTTGAGCACCGACACGTCCGGGCTTTCGCCCATGCGGGCACCGCCGGTTTCGTGGATTGCCGCACCCATGCACATGGTCTTGCGAAACCATGTGCGAAACATGAAGCGGCTGAAAGCATCGGCGTCGGGGAAAGCGCCCTTGCCCATTTCCTTGAGGCCGGTTGGCGAGCCGATGAATTCGAGTTCTCCGCCGACCTCGCTCACCATGGCGATCAGCGTCTCCTCCTGCAGGCGAAGCAGCGCCTGCTCCTCCGCCTGCATGACGCAGCGGATATGCGGCACGGGAATGTTCCAGGCGTCCTTGCGCCTGCCATCGAGGGTGATGCGATTGTCGGCATGGGGCAGCATTCGGCCGAAGCCGAAGAAGGCGAGACGCGCATCGGCATCTCCCGAAACCGGCGCCCGGCCGACGCTGCCCTGGTAGTCGAAATCGCCGCGGGCGGCATCACCCTCGCCGAAGCGGGGGATGAAGATCCCGCCCGATGGATTGTAGAACGGGTCGGCCGGAGCGGATTCATCCTGCGCCCAGCCCTTCGCCTTCGAAAAGGTGCCGAAGGCGAGGCAGGGAAGCTGGTCCATGAAATAGCGGCCGAGGACGCCCGAGCTGTTTCCGAGCCCGTCAGGATGTCTTGCCGAAACCGAATTGAGCAGCAGCCGCACGCTCTCGATCGGCGATGCGGAAAGAACCACCGTTGCGGCACGGGCAGTCGAAACATGACCCGTATTGCGATCGATGAATTCCGCGCCGGTGGCGCGGCCGGTTTTCTCGTCGGTGGTGATGCGGCGAACGACGGCGTCGTAGCGGACGGTCAGCCGGCCGGTGGCCTTGGCGTCCCTGAGCGGTCGCGGCATGCGTTCGGCGTCCGGCGCAATGTAGCGCCAGGAGACGACGTGCCTCTCCGGCCAGCGGCTTTCGACCGCCTGCTTGAAGATCTGCTCGGCGGGCGTCAGGCCTGCCGGTTTGGCATAGATGCCATCCGGCAGGCTCGGCACATCATCCTTGTTGCCGTAAAGCCCGAGATAGGTTTCCACCTCGTCGTAAAAAGGCGTGAGCTCGTCATAGGAGACCGGCCAGTCCACACCCTTTCCAGAGCGCGACCGGATCTTGAAATCGTCGTCGGTCCAGCGCAGCAGCACGCGGCCGAAACTGTGAAGACGCCCGCCGCCCTGGCGGCCGCGGATCCACAGGAAAGGCTCGCCCTTCGGCGTCGTATAGGGATTCTTGCGGTCGTTGACGAAGAAATGGCTGAAGCGCTCGGTAAAAAAAGCCGCCCGCGCCTGGATCGGTTGGCCCTTGATCGTGGCGCGGGCGCGCTCCCAGATATTGATGCTGCTGGCGGGCGCCTTCTTGCGTGCAGGGTCGAAATCTTGAGGCCCGACGGCAGGACCTGCCTCCAGAAGGAGCACGGATAGTCCTTGCGCCGTCAGTTCCTTGACCGCGAAAGAACCCGCCGCGCCGGAGCCGATCACCAGCGCATCATAGACGATCTCAGACATGTCTTTCCAAATCCTGTCCTGGAGCAATTGCTCAAATCGGCGCGCAGCGCGCCGGCAATTGCGAGAAAACAAAGGCGCGGCGCATCAGAGCCGCGATCCATCGGCGCCGAAGAGCGACGCCTTGGCGATATCGAGCCCGGGAGCCACGGCGTCGCCCGGCTGCAGATCCACGTCGCCGATGAGTCTCAGCGAGAGGCTTTGATCGGCCCAGTCGAACCAGACGACCGCATCCGACCCCATCGGCTCGACGACGGAAACGCGGCCGGGAATGGTGGGCAGGCGGCTTGTCGCCCCGTCGAGCACGAGGTGTTCGGGGCGAAAGCCGAGTGTTGCCGGTCCTTCCGCCGCCCCCGCGCTAAAGGCATAGCCGGAGAGCTCGACGGCGAGCCCTTTGCTCCGGAAGAGCGGCGAGGCGCCGCTGCGCTCGATCCGGCCTTCGACGAAATTCATCGCCGGCGCGCCGATGAAGCCGGCGACGAAGAGATTGGCCGGACGGCGATAGATCTCGGCCGGCGAAGCGAGCTGTTGGATCAGACCGTCGCGCATGATGGCGATGCGGTCGGCAAGCGTCAGCGCCTCCACCTGGTCATGGGTCACGTAGATCATGGTGTTGCCGAGGCGCTGATGCAGCTTCTTGATCTCGACGCGCAATTCGTTGCGCAGCTTGGCGTCGAGGTTCGACAGCGGTTCGTCGAAGAGGAAGACATCGACTTCCCGCACCAGCGCCCGGCCGATGGCGACACGCTGGCGCTGGCCGCCGGACAGCTCCGCTGGGCGCCTGTCGAGCAGCGCTTGGAGATGGAGGAGGGCGGCCGTTCGGGCGACACGGGCTTCGATCTCGGCTTTCGGCAGACCGGCGACACGAAGGCCGAAGGAGAGGTTCTTGCGGACCGACATGCGCGGGTAAAGCGCATAGGACTGAAAGACCATGCCGATGCCGCGGTCCTTCGGTTCTTCCCAGCTGACGTTCTTGCCTGAGATCCACACCTCGCCTGATGTAATGTCCTGGAGGCCGGCAATTGCGCTCAGAAGCGTTGACTTGCCGCAGCCGGAAGGGCCTAGCAGCACCAGGAATTCCTGCGGGGCGATATCGATCGATAGCTTCTCGATGACCGTATGGTCGCCATAGGCGATCTTCAGGTCCTTGACGGAAACGGCAGATTGCATGGAAACGTTACCCCTTGACTGCGCCAGCGGCGATGCCGCGCACGAACCAGCGGCCGGATAGGAAATAGATGGCGAGCGGAACGATGGCGGTGAGGATCGTCGCCGCCATGTTCACGTTGTAGGTCCGCTCGCCCATCGTGGTATTGACGATATTGTTGAGCTGCACCGTCATCGGCAGGTTGTCACGCCCGGCAAAAACCAGACCGAGCAGGAAGTCGTTCCAGATGCCGGTGAACTGCAGCATGGAGACAACAACCACCATCGGCACGGCGATCGGCAGCATGATCTCGAAAAAGATGCGCCAGAAGCCGGCGCCATCCACGCGCGCCGCCTTGCAGAGTTCCTCCGGCACGCTGACGAAATAATTGCGGAAAAGCAGCGTCACCAGCGGCAGACCGAAGATGACATGCACGAGAATGATGCCGGCGAGCGAATTGTAGAGATCGATATTCGCCATCACCCGGACCATCGGGTAGAGGAAGATCTGATAGGGGATGAGACCGCCGGCCATCAGCAGACCGAAGAGCAGGTTTGCCCCGCGCGGCCGCCAGAGCGACAGCGCATAGCCGTTGACGGCGCCGATAAAGACCGAGAGTGCGACTGCGGGAATGGTGATCGCCACCGAATTCCAGAAGCCGCTTCGAATGCCGACGCAGACGGTTCCCATGCAGGCGCCCGACCAGGCGGTCGCCCAGGCGGAGAAATCGAGCGTCGCCGGCAGGGCAAAGATCTGACCGAGCCGGATTTCGTCCATCGATTTCAGCGAGGTGACGACCATCGTATAGAGCGGCAGAAGGAAGAAAAGTGCGGCAACGACCAGGAAGGCATAGAGGCCGATGCGCCCGGCCGTCAGGCGCGCCGGTTTCGGGCCGTTCGGATGGGGACCGGCCATCACGCGGCTCCCTTTGCTCTGGCGCGCATATGTATCGCGTAGCGGAACGGAGCGACGGCGATGATGACGCCGAGGACAAGTACTGTTGCGCCGGCTGTGGCGAGGCCGAGATTCTGGCGCCCGAACAGATTGTCCATAATGAATTTTGCCGGCACTTCCGTCGCATTGCCGGGACCGCCATTCGTCATTGCGACGACGATGTCGTAGGTCTTGATTACGCCCATGGCGAGCAGCATGCCGGCAGCGGCCAGCGCCGGCCCGAGCTGCGGCAGGATGATCGAGGTGTAGATGCGCCAGACGGGAATGCCGTCGATGCGCGCCGCCTTCCATTGCTCGGCCTCGATGCTGCGCATGCCGGCAAGCGCGATGACCATCACCAGCCCCGCACCCTGCCATACGCCGGCAAGCACGAGCGCATAGATCGCCATGTCGCGATTGACCACCCAGTCGAGGACGAAGCTTTCCCAACCGAGCGACCGCACGCTCGCCTGGATGCCGAGCGTCGGATTGAGCATCCATTGCCAGATCAGCCCGGTCACCACGAAGGACATGGCATAGGGATATAGAAATATGGTTCTGAAGGCGCTTTCGAAGCGGATCTTTCGATCCAGCGCCGCGGCCAGCAGAAAGCCGAGCAACAGGCAGCCTGCGACGTAGAGCACGCCGAAGATCAACACGTTTTGCAGCGATGCTAGCCACTTGGCGGAAGAGAACAGCTTCGAATACTGGGCAAATCCGACATAGGTCGAGGATGGAAAAAGCGTCGAGTTGGTGAAGGACAGGCGGATCGACCAGGCCATGGTGCCAATGAAGACCGCGACCGCGGCGAACCAAGTCGGCAGCAGGGCGATCGTGGCGGAGAGATTGAGTTTGCGTTTGATGGACATCGGCCAGCTCGTTGACGGAAAGCGGGGCACACCGCGCGAGGCAGGGGTGGCGGCCGCGGCGCCGGGATCAGGCCGACGCCGCCAGCACTATTCTACTCGAAGACGGCGAAGAAATTCTCAGCCGCAGAGGCCGCATCGTTCGAGCCACCGCTCCAGTATTCGTCGACGAAATCGTCGAGCGCGCCGACCTGCTGAGGTGTCAGCACGATTGCCTGATCCGGGACGATCGCGCCGGAAGCCATGAGCTCGACACCCTTCTGGGCGCAGACATCAAGCTTCGACTTGTCGACATCGGTGCGCATTGGAACCGAGCCCTTCTTCAAAGCGAACTGGACCTGGACGGCGGGATCCATGACGACTTCGGCGAGAAGTTTCTGCGCCTTGTCGGTCGCGGCATTGCCGGTCTTCGGGAACCAGAGGGAATCGGCGATATACACCATGCCCTTGGACTCCGGCACGATCATGCAGCCGTAATCTTTGCCCGGTTCCTTGCCGGCAACGGTGAATTCGCCCTTTGCCCAGTCGCCCATGAACTGGACGCCGGCCTTGGCGGTGATCAGCATGGCTGTTGCGTCGTTCCAGTTGCGGCCGGCAGCCCCGGCATCGACATAGCCGCGCAGCTTGCCGAGAATTTCGAGGGTCTTCTTGACGCCGTCAATGGAGGCCTGGCTTTTGTCCTTGTCGACATAGATCTTCAGGAAGCCGTCGATCCCGACCTGCGAGAGCAGGATCATGTTGAAGACCTTGGTCTGCTGCCAGGGCTGGCCGCCCCAGGCAACGGGAACGATGCCGGCAGCCTTCAGCTTGTCGAAGTCGTCGAAGAACTCGTCCCAGGTTTTGGGCTCCTCGGCGATGCCGGCCTTGCCGAAGGCTTCCTTTGAATAAAAGACCCAGCTCTCGCCGTGGGCGCCGGTCGGCGCGAGATAGACCTTGCCGTCGTAAGAGATGAGATCATGGATCGATTTCGGCAGGACATCGGTCCATTTGCCGGCAGCGGCGACATCGTCGATCGGGTTGAACAGTCCCTGGCCGACGAAATCCGCAGCGGCGAGACCGATGACACCCTGCTTGGCGCCGGGTGCGTCACCGGCGACAATACGGTTCTGGAACGCCGCATCGGCGGCGCCGAAGCCGGCGATCGAGGAATCCTTCCAGACGCCGCCGCGCTTTTCGAATTCGGTCTTGATGACGTTGAGGGCTGCCGCTTCGCCGCCCGACGTCCAGGACGACATGATCTCGATTGTTGGCTTGTCCTCAGCATGCGCCGAAGCGAAGAGATCGGCGAATACCACACCGGCAAGAAAAAGCTTCATCATGGTCTTCATTGTTCCACCTCTTGAAAATGCCCTCTTTGCGGGGCGTTCGTTGTCTTCAGGATTGTCTTGTCAGCGATAGATCGGCAGGAGCGCCTGCCGGACGAGCGTTAGCCCATTGGCGATGTCGCGGACCGGATCCGGCGCGGCATCGAGTTCGAGGATCGCCCAACCTTCATAGGCCCGGTCGCGCAGCAGTCGGATCCAGGCCGGCCAGTCGACCCGACCGAGGCCGAAGTCGCAGAAATAGGGACGGTGGCGATCGTGGATATGCTTGTCGATCGGCGTGTCGGCGGGCATGGGGCCGATCGCATCCTTCCAATGGGCGATGATCATCCGCTCGTGATGGCGATCGACGAGTTGAACGAGATCGGCACCGGCAACGATGATATGGGCCGTGTCCGGGCACATATGCACATAGGCCGAGTCGGTCAGAAGCATCATCAGGTCGACGTCACGCGCGGCGGCAAAGATCGAATGCGCCTCGGTATGCAGCGCCAGCCGCACGCCCCTGGCGTAGAGGATAGCTCCGAGCCGGTTCAGAAAATCGGCAATCAACTTGGCGCGGTCGAAATCATGAAACTGTACAGGTTGGGCACCGAGCGTCTGGCGTAAGGGCGCGCCGATCACCATGATGTCGCTGCCGCAGGCTTTCAGGAAGTCGGCATAGCGTTCCGCCTTGTCGATCAGCGCGCGCTGAGCCGCGGGGTCGGCAAAATCACCCGCCGCCTCCAATTCCGCGAAGAAGCCGCTGCAGAGCGTCAAGCCGCGTTTTTCCAGCTCGGCCGCGAAAGCGTCGACCGAACCATAGGTCTTGATCGCATCCTGCCAGTTGAAGGGAGAAAAAGTGAGTTCGACCCCGGTGACGCCGGAGGCCTGGACGCTGTCGAGGATCTTGTTCCAGAAGGGGCGCGGTTCGGCGCGCGCATAGGCGACGATCGCATCATCGCTATCGACGCCCCAGAAGCCGGGATGAAAGAACGTCACGAGATCGACGCCGAAGTGCAGCCTGTCGCCAGTCGCCATAATTTGTCCATTCTCGAGGCACGACTCATCGGCGTGCGGAACAGCAGTCCCGCATCCAATAAGTGATGGGTTTTCAACGCATTAAGAAATGGCAATCGTTTGCCATTTGAGGATGATAGCCAAGCTGATCTTTTTGGCAAGCGATTTTTGGCAAACGTTTGCTATCGACCATAGCCTGTCTTAAAGTTGCAAATCGAAGCATCCGAGAGAAAGAAATAAACGTGAATAAAAACAAGGATGTGGTCAGCGAGGATCAATCGGGCGCATTGATGGCCGATGTCGCGCGGCTCGCCGGCGTTGCGATATCGACGGTCAGCCGTGCGCTCGCCAAGCCGGGGCGGGTTAACGAAAAGACCCGCGCCAAGATCAACGCCGCGGCCAAGCAACTCGGCTATACGCCGAATGCGATGGCGCGCGGCCTCAGGGTCGGCAAATCCAACATCATCATGATCATTCTGCCCGGATCGCTTTATTACGGCGTCTCACAGATCATTCCGCAGGTCCTGCAGAGCATCAACAAATCGCTGATCCAAGGTGGCTACAATCTGATGATCGCCAACCTCGATCGTGATGAGATTTCCGAGCGGCACATTCTCGATCTCGCCTTCGGCGGCAGCGTCCGCGGCGCCATCATTCTGTCGTCGAAGCTTCCCGAGGTCGACGGGCGCTCGCTGGCAAATTCCGGCCTGCCGATCGTGTCGATGCTGCTCGACATGAGCGATGCGGGCCTGCAGAGCGTCGTGACCAATGACCGCGAAGCTGTGCGCGATGTCACGGCCGAACTGATCCGGCTGGGCCATCGGCGGTTTTTCTATCTTGCAGGACCTGAAGGCAATTATCACGACGTCGAGCGCTATGGCGGGGTGCTCGAGGCGCTTGAGGCAGCCGGCTTACCGAAGGAGTCCGTGCATCGCTCGGGTGGTCGCCTCGATTATCAGCACGGTTTCGATATCGGCGTGCAGGCGGCAGACGATTTCGCGGAGTTGGCTGAAAAACCGACGGCGGTCATCGCCACCAGCGACGACATGGCCATTTCATTCGTCAGCTGCATCAAGCGCGCAGGTTTGAGCATTCCCGACGATCTATCCGTCGTCTCCTTCGACGGCTCCCCGGTCTGCGAATTCTCCGCGCCGCCGCTCTCGACGATCGAGCAGCCGGTGGAAGAGATGGGCCGCGCCGCGGTGGAACTCCTGCTCGACGCCATTGGCCAAAAGCAAAACCCGGTCTCGGTGCGCACCATCATCCGCAGCAAGCTTATCCTGCGGGAAAGCATCGCCCCTCCGAAGAGCTGACGCGGCAACACCGGCTGTGTATCTCTGACGCCGCGATCTGATCCATGCAAGCAGCTCTGCTGCTCAACCTTGCCAAGGATCGACAATGACGACACCGGTGCCGTCGAAATCTCTCACGTTTCGCGTCACCACGGTAAGATTGTGAACGAGTGCGGTCGCAGCAATCAACGCATCGGCCTCGTTGCGCCGGTCGGGAATATGCAGATGCGCGCAACGCGTTGCAATGGCATCGTCGATCGGCAGGATCCGGCCAACGAATTCCGGGCGCACATGGTCGTCCAGCCATGTGCGCAGGCGTGAGCCTTGGCGCGCATCTCGTCGCTGGATCGCAAGCACGCCTCGTTCCAATTCGAGAATGGAGATTGCAGAGAGATAAAAGTCTGAAGCGTTCGCGGTTTCGATCCACGCCACGACTTGAGGATCAGCCTTGCCATCACCAACCTTGCGCAGCTCCGAGATGACATTCGTATCCAGCAGATAGCTCAAGACAGGTCAACTCCGCGGGTTTTGATCTCGACCCGCGTTGGCATGAAGTCGATTTCCGATAAGCCCGGCATGGAAAGCCCATCGACCAGGCTTTGGCGGCTGCCGGAAAGACGTTGAAATTCTTCATATGTCAGAAGCACATGGGACGGCTTGCCGCGGTCCGTTATAATGACGGGCCCCTTTTTTGCAGCTTTCTTCGCACTGCTGACATCGTGATTGAGCTCGCGGCTGGAAAGCGTGGTAACGGTCATGGCATGCCTCATGTAGGTATTTACCTACATATAACATTGCCGGCCGTCAGAACAAGCATTGTGTCGTCGTTGAATTCATTCGTCGACAATATCAGCCATATCTCTGACTAAGCAGGGCCCGTGGCATGCCGATCTTGCCGTGAGCTTGCAACTTTGGGAGTTCTTTCGGCCGGGAGGGAGATTTTAGTTGTCAGTAATACAATCGTCCGGCAACATTACCGGCTAGCTTCTAGAATTGCATAGTATTGCCACCAGCACGTTGGGGAGACGGGCATGTGTGCAGAGCTTCTTGAACGTCGGCTGGCGGCTATCTTGGCTGCCGATGTGGTGGGCTACAGCCGTCTTCTGGAGGCAAACGAAGAGGAGACGCTCAACGCCCTTCGTCTACATCGCCGGGAGCTCTTCGATCCTGCCGTCGAAACCCATGGCGGGCATATCATCAAGATAATGGGGGACGGTTTCCTTGTCGAGTTCGGCAGCGTGCTGAGTGCTGCACGTTGTGCGGTCGAAATCCAGCGCGGCATGCTGGAGCGCAACATCGGAATTCCTGCGGACAGGCACTTTGCGTTCCGAATAGGCTTGAATCTGGGTGACATCGTCTTCGACGAGGACGATTTTCATGGGGACGGCATTAATGTGGCAGTCCGGCTGCAAGCCCTTGCGGCGCCTGGTGGTATCGCCTGTTCGGCGGCAGTGCGCCACGAAGTCGCAAACAAGCTCGGCCTCGATTTCGCAGACCAGGGTGAAAAGACCGTCAAGAACATCTCCCGTCCGGTGCACGTCTATTTTGCCGATTGGGGCAATGTCGCCTCCGGTGAAGGCATGCCGCTTGCCACAAACGGCCACACGCAGGCACCCGTCAACAAGCCATCCGTAGCAATCCTGCCATTTGCCAACATCAGCGACGATCCCGCCCAGGAGTTTTTCAGCGACGGCATCACCGAGGACATCATCACTGATCTATCGAATGTTTCAGGCCTCTTTGTCCTGAGCCGCAACACCGTCTTCACATGGAAAGGCCGCAGCGAGAACCTGCAGCGCATCGCGAGGGAGCTTGGCGTTGCTTACGTCGTAGAGGGCAGTGTCCGCAAAGCCGGCAACCATCTGAGGATCAATGCCGAATTGATCGACGCAGCTAGCGACGGTCACGTCTGGGCCGCACGTTACGACCGCGACCTCACCGATATCTTCGAGGTTCAGGACGAGATCACGAAGGCAATTGTCGAGCAACTAAGGGTCAAGCTGCTCCCGGAGGAAAAGGAGGCAATCGAGCAAGCGCCGACAGAGAGTGTCGAAGCCTATACGCATTTCCTCAGAGGGCGGGAATACTACCATATTGCCTCGCGCTCGAACCATCTGATGGCCAGGCAGAGCTTCGCCCGAGCCATCGAATTGGATCCGAATTATGCCCGCGCCTATGCGGGAATCGCGGTTTGCGATGCGCGTTTGCGATCCCAGTTCGGCACCGGGATTCCGGTAGAGGACATTCTGGCGAATACGACGATGGCGCTCGTTATCGATCCCAATCTGGCGGAGGCCCATGCGGCGAAGGGATTTGCTTTGGCGGTGGCCGGCAATCGCACCGAGGCAGTTTCTGCATTCGAGCAGGCTTTGTCGCTCGACGCCAATTGCCACGAGGCAAATCGGTACTATGCCGAATTCTGCGTCACCGAAGGTCAATTCGAACTCGCAGCTACGCACTTCCAGCGTGCGATGGAAATCAAGCCTGCCGATTATGGTGCGCCGATCATGCTTGTGAACGTCCTTCGTTCGCTCGGGCAAATAGACAAGGCCAGCAGCTATGCGCGGATCGCCTTGAAAAAGGCGGAGGAAGAACTGCGGCTACATCCGGAGAATGCCAATGTTGCCTGCCTGGGAGCGACGGCGCTGGCCTTTCTCGGTGTCCGCGATCAGGCTCTGGAGTGGTTGGCCCGTTCGCTGGCGACGGATCCAGACGATATCAATATTCAGTACAATGCTGCTTGCACTTATGCACTGCTTGGCGAAATCGAGCGAGCGATAGACTTGCTCGAGGTCTGGATGCCTCAGGTCGGCATCGAGATGCGGCTGTGGTTCAAGAACGATTCCGACCTCGATCCGATTCGCAGTCACCCCCGCTATTTAGGGTTGGTTGAACTGTCAGAATAACGCCCCGGTACATTTTTGCAGGCTGGCTCTAATTCTATTTTACTACTTGCTAAAATGCTTGCGAGCGCCGATCGTCAACTTAAACTGGCAGCATAAAAGTCTTTTGAGGGGGGAGCGGATGGGCACCCGGTTCAGACTTTTTGTACAGCCTCCATTTGAAGATCCTCGGTCTCGTCCCGAGATCGTCGAAGTTTCGTCTCCGTTGGGTAGCGTGACAGCCGGCCCGGCCGACGATCGCATGTTCGTTGTGGAGCCGGTCGGCAAGACCGGTCCTTACGGCGTGAACCGCGGGCCGCTCGGTACGCCATACATGTATCTGCCGCCCTGGACCGGGAAAATCCTTGAGCCCGCCACCCCCGACGCGTGCGGCAATTTCGACTATCTCCGACCTTCGATGGCTGGCTTCGAAGCCGCGCATGTTTTTGGATGCGTGCGGTTCACACTGGATGTGTGGGAGCGCTATCTCGGCCAACGGCTCACCTGGCATTTTCGTGTTCATTATGACCGTCTGGAGATCTCGATCCTGCGGCGCTGGGACAATGCACAATATGGCTATGGTTTCCTCGAAGTCGGCAGCCAGTTCGAGAGCGACGGGCGCGTCCTTCCCTTCAGCCTGGATTTCGACGTCGTCGCGCATGAGGTGGGGCACGCGATCATCTTCAGCGTTTTGGGCGTGCCGCACCCCGAAGCTGAGTATCCCGAATATCTTGGTTTTCAGGAGGCCTTCTCCGACTGCGTGTCGCTGATCGCGGCCATGCATTTTCCGTCGGTAATCGACAATGTTCTCGCGGAGACGCGCGGGAACCTCTACCGGGCAAACCGCCTGTCACGCTTTTCGGAATTTTCGCCGCATCGCCAGATACGGTCGGCAAACAACAAACGAACGATGGCCGAGTTTGCGCGTCGTGGGTGGAAGGACGAGCACGAGCTTTCGCAGCCGCTGACCGGTGCGATATTCGACATCCTCGTCGACATTTTTCATGAGAGCCTAGTGGCGCGCGGCCTGATCTCCCATGCGGTTGAAGATCTGGCAGATGTTGCCGAGTTCGATCCAGCCGCCGAGGCGCCCGTGCAGTATGCTTTCGACCGTGCTTTCGCGTGGAATTCGGATGGGTTTGTCGAAGCATTGCTCGACGCCCGCGATATCGTCGGGACATATCTGGCGGAAACCTTGTGGGCTCTCGCTCCCGACTTCCTCGATTACGGCGACGTCGCGAGAACGATGCTTGCGATTGATCGGGACGAAAGTGGCGGTCAGTTCGCACGGATCATCAGTAGGAACTTCAGGCGACGGGCGATTGGTGAAATGCACGCTGGCCCGCACCTCAAAGGCGGCGAGCATCACAGTCACATCAACTCTGCTCGGACGTTGCTGCCGATAGATTATCTGGAGCTCCCGAAGATGACCTTTCGCGAGAAAGTTTTGCTGTCGAGATCAATGAGCAGTCAATAATCCGGTAGATGGAGGGAGAAGTGGCAGACAATGAAACCTTACTAGGCCTATCAGCGATACATCTGTTCGGGCGCCCACTGAGTGATCTGATTCTCAGAGGTGGACCGATTTATCAGAACCTAAGCGTACCGATTGCAGGAAGAAATAATTTCCTGAGAGACCAGCTCGGTGCAGCCGACGCGGTTCTGGCGCGTATCTTTGCTTTCTCCTTCGAGGGAGCATTCATTGAACTTGGTCGGCCAGCCATCTTCGTTGTCCACGGCCCTGGGGCCGATCCAGACGATCCACCCCCGAGGAACGTGGCCGGTGATATCGAGTATGACAGATTGTATCGATCCCCTGGTTCGAGTGCACGAACCGGCCTTGGTTCCCAATTCGGGGCACTCGCTAAGGACATGAGGGTGTGGATTTATGACAAAGGCGATGTCTCAATGAGGCTTGATGCCGAAACAGGGACCCTTGAGCAAATCCTGCTGTCGGCCGAGGTTTCAACCGATCCTAGAGGAATGACCAGCGGCGCAATGTCCCGCTCGGGCGGCGCCCTGTCCCGTTCTGGTGGCGTGATGTCAAGATCAGGCGGGTTCATCCCTCGCAGATCGAGCGATAACGACTAATCCGAACAAAAGAAACCAATGAGGAGGATAATATGGGTACCGTAAACCCCAGAGTGGAAATTGATCGGCTTGAGCCGGAGATTGTAGTTGCTCCGTTACTTGTTCGAACACCGTTTAAAATTATAGGATCCGGCTTCAACAGTAAAATATACATATATATATCCACTCAATCAAACGGAAGTGACGACGTTTCAAATCCAAATGGAAGCGACGAGAAAGAAAAATACAAAATTAAAATAGACACTGACGATTCGGCCACGAGCACGGATAAAGTTTTATCGTTGGTTGTTAAACCGGAGCTTGACGCCGGCCCATTCGATGAAACAACAGAGTTCTGGATTGCTATCAAACTCGAAGATAGGAATGGGAAGTTTGAAGCGGCAAGGAAAACTTTCAAACTTGTCTGACGCCCAGGTCGCTTTGTAGAGGGCGGGTTAAGGGATCCACCGACCCTGAGCGCAGTCGCCGGGCGCGCGTCCGGCCGGCCGCACCGATCGACACGCGAGCCGCTTGCTTTTTCCTGGATTCGGTTCGCCTCGCCGGCGCCGGCTGCCATCAAGGGCATTCGGCGACATCTCCCCATAAGCGCCGTTTGCGCTCCATCAAAACTTCGTCTGACCCCATCAGCCCATACGTCGTGCTACGAAAATCACGACACCGGGCGACGTGAGACTTCAGGTCTGCGCGGTGGAATTTGAAATTCCGAGCACGCATATGGACCTCTCGAAGATCAAGACGCTGATCGACTTTGTCGGACGATCGAATATTACCGAGCTGACCGTGACGGAAAAGGACGTGACGGTTCGGATCTTTCGCACGTCGCCGGCAGAGGCAGGCGTTGCCGAGCCCTCGCAAAAGCCGGAATCGACGATAAACCTCGTCTCCGATGCGCCTTTGAGCGTCGTGAAAACCTCCCATGCGGTGAAGGCGCCCGTCTTTGGCGTTCTGCACCGGGCGCCGGCGCCCGGCGAGCCGCCATTTGTCGCGATCGGCGACGCGGTGGAGGAGGGGCAGACCCTTTTCATCATCGAGGCGATGAAAGTCTTCAATACGATCGCCGCACCGCGATCCGGGCGCATCACGCACGTGACCGATATCGACAATGGCGAGGTCGAGACCGGCGACCTGCTGGCGGAGATCGTCTGATGCCGAAAACCTCGGAACAATCCGCTGCTTCAGAACGCCGCTTCGATACCGTCCTCATCGCCAATCGCGGCGAGATCGCCGCCCGGGTTCAGCGCGCCTGCCGCGAACTCGGCCTGAAGACGGTCGCCATCTGCTCCGAAGCGGACCGGCAAGCGCCCTACGTCACGACCGCAGACCATTTTCTCTGCATCGGCCCGTCGGGTGCGGGCAGGAGCTATCTCAATCAGGATGCCATCCTTCTCGCCGCACGCCTGACCGGCGCCGGCGCCATTCATCCCGGTTACGGTTTTCTGTCGGAAAATGCCGCATTCGCCGACGCCGTCGAAAAGGCCGAGCTGACTTTCATCGGTCCGACCGCTTCGTCGATCGCGACCATGGGCGACAAGATCGCGGCGAAGCGGGCGATGATGGCGGCTGGCGTACCCTGCGTTCCCGGTCCCGACAGCGCGCTGCCTGACGACCCGGCCACAATCGAGCGCATTGCGCTGGAGATCGGTTATCCCGTCATCGTCAAGGCGTCCGGCGGCGGCGGCGGCCGCGGCATGCGCGTCGTCCCGAAAGCCGATCAGTTGCATGAGGCAATTGCACTGACCCGGGAAGAGGCGCGCAAGGCCTTCGGCTCGCCCGCCCTCTACATGGAGAAATTCCTGGAGCATCCGCGCCATATCGAGATCCAGGTTCTTTGCGACGATCATGGCAATGCCGTTTGGCTTGGACATCGGGATTGCTCGATGCAGCGGCGCCATCAGAAAGTGGTGGAAGAGGCGCCGGCGCCCGGGATCGCGCCTGAGATCATCCAGCCGGTCGGCATGGCCTGCGTCCAGGCGTGCTGCCAGATCGGCTACCGCGGCGTCGGCACCTTCGAATTCCTTTATGAGGACGGTGCTTTCTACTTCATCGAGATGAACACACGGCTTCAGGTCGAACATCCCGTCACCGAACTGACGAGCGGCATCGATATCGTCCAGGCGCAGATAAAAGCGGCCCAGGGCGAGGTTCTGGATCTCGCCCAGAGCGAGGTCACCTGCGAAGGCCATTCTTTCGAATGCCGCATCAACGCCGAGGATCCCGACACTTTCCTGCCGTCGGCCGGTGTCGTCACTCATCTGACTTTGCCGCAGGGGCAGGGCATCCGGGTCGATACGCATATTCATGCCGGCTACAGGGTCTCGCCCTATTATGACTCGCTGATCGCCAAGCTGATCGTCCACGCGCCGACGCGGGCGAAAGCGATGGCCAGAATGTGCGAGGCGCTTGCCGGAACCGAGATCGAGGGCATTGCCACCAATATCCCCTTCCTGCGCGCCCTGTTCGAGGACCACGCATTCGCACGCGGTGAGACCGATATCCACTATCTCGAGCACTGGCTGAAGCTGCGGAGGAGGGCGGCATGAGCGCCATCGACTTCAGCGATCCCGCAACCATCGCATTCCTCACCGAGGCGCTGACGGCCGCCGGCGTGAAGGGTCTCGAAATCTCCCGGCCGGACGGGCAACTTCGCATCGTCGTTTCGGAGGAGGGCGACGCCCGCATCAGCGTGCCGGCAGCCACACCCCGCGCTTCGAACTCTGCACCTGTCGTTGTGAAGGCGCCGCTGGCGGGGCATTTCTGCGCCGAACATCCGGCCGCCGCTGTCACGCCCCAAACTCTGCCGCGCTTCGTATCCGATGCAGATGTCCTCGGCTTCGTCAGGGTAGGGCATGTGCTGCTTCCCCTTCGCGCCGGCCGTTCCGGTGTCTTGACTAGGCTGCTCGCCGAGCCTGACGCCCTGGTCGGCTTCGGTGACCCTCTGTTCGAAATCGAGCTGCCATCATGATCGCCACGACGAACAGACATGCCTCGCAACGTGAAATCGTTCCGGCTACCCAGAGCCGGGCGCGGGTTTCCTCGATCGGGGCCAGATCCTTCCTGCTCGAGGCGCCGGGCGATTTCGATCTGATCGCGCAGCGGCGGATCTGGGCCCTGTCTCAGACGGTGAGAAGCTGGGCGGACCTTGCCGAAAATATTCCCGGAATGACCAACCTGCTGGTTATCTTCAAGGAGACGCCCGAGGATCCAGATGCGGTGGTCGCCCGGCTGCTGGAGGCATGGGAGCATGCGCAGAGCATCGATCTCAACGGCAAGACCATCGAGATTCCCGTCCAGTACGGCGGCGAACATGCGAGCGATCTTGCGGCCCTTTGCGATTTCTCGGGCTTAAGCGACCGCGAGGTCGTTCGCATCCATCATGAAGCGACCTATCGGGTCTTCGCCTTGGGCAGCGCGCCGGGTTTCGGCTATCTGCATGGCCTCGATCCGCGCATCTACATGCCGCGAAAGACCGTGCCGTCGCTGAAGATGCCGAAGGGCTGCGTGACGATCGGCGGAATGCAAACCGGTGTCGCCATGCTGACCGGCCCCAATGGCTGGAACTCCATCGGCTTTGCGACACTCGAGATGTTCGACCCGACCGCCCAGAACCCCGCCATGATGGCGCCTGGAGATACGGTGCGGTTCCTGCCGGCAAGGATCGAGCTATGATCGAGATCTTGGAAAGCGGCCCGTTCAACACGGTGCAGGATCTCGGACGCCCCGGCTACCGCGACATCGGCGTGTCGGCGAGCGGCGCGATGGATCCGCTTGCGGTCAGGATCGGCAATAGTCTCGTCGGCAATGACGAAAATGCGGCGGTGATCGAGGTGCAGACCTTCCCGTTCAGCCTGCGTTTCGAGCGGCGCGCCGTCTTTGCCGTGACCGGCGCCGACGGTCATCCTCACCTCGACGGATCGGAGCTCATTCCCTGGTGCGCCTATATGGCAGAGCCCGGACAGGTTCTCGAACTGAAGCAGCCCCCGCGGCTGGCGCGCGCCTATATTTCGTTCGGCGGCGGGCTGGATATTCCAGTTGTCATGGGGTCGCGCAGCACGTCGCTGCGGGGCGGCTTTGGCGGCAATGCCGGCAGGCCGCTGGCGAAGGATGATCGGATCGCGGTCGGCGAGGATGCGGAGATCGCCATGCTGCCGGCCACTGGCCTCGCCGTCGTCGAGCCGGGCGTGGCACTGCGCGACGTCTTCCCAGCTCCCGTCGACGGCGCGCTGCCGATCCGCGCTCTGCCTGCCGGCGAGCATGGTCTTTTCGCCGGAGACGGCGAAGCCTTTTGGGGCCAGACCTGGCGGATTTCCTCGCGCAGCGACCGCACGGGCTACCGCCTGTCCGGCGAGCCGATCACGCCGACTGCCTCCATCGAAATGCGCTCTCACGGCGTCGTGCCCGGCGTCATCCAGGTTCCACCCGGCGGCGAACCGATCGTGCAGATGAGCGATGCGAATACCGCCGGCGGCTATCCGAAGATCGCCGGCGTGATCGAATGCGACCTCTGGCGGCTCGGTCAGGCCCGCATCGGCGCCCGCCTGAAATTCGTCCGCTCGACGCATGCGGAAGCGCGTGCGGTCGAACAGGCCGTCGCCCGTTATGTCGAGGATGTCAGGCTGACATCCGGGATGGTCAAGCGTGCCCTGAAGGCGATGGCTTAAGCGAGGCGAAAGGAGGAACTGATGAAGATCGATCTGAATTCCGACATGGGCGAAGGATTTGGTCCCTACCGGCTGTGCGACGACGAAGCGATGATGAAGATCGTCTCTTCGGCCAATATCGCCTGCGGTTTCCACGGCGGCGACCCCGATACGATGGGGCGGATGGTGCGGCTGGCAAAGCAGAATGGCGTCGGCATCGGCGCCCATCCCGGCCTGCCCGACCGGCCGGGCTTCGGCCGGCGTGAAATACCCTTTCAGGCAGACGAGCTTCGCCAGCAGATGCTCTACCAGCTCGGCGCGCTGATGGCGATCGCCAGAGCCGAGCGCGTCACCGTCTCCCATCTCAGCTTTCATGCGGCCATGGGCAATATGGTCAACCGCGATCCTGTTCTCGCCGACCTGATGATGGATGCGATCGCAACTGTCGACGCCAATCTCGTCGTCTTCGTCACGTCAGGCAGCGAAATCGAGCAGGCGGCCAAACGCGCGCGCCTGAAAACGCTGGTGCTTTTCCTTGCGGACCGGGCCTATGACGGCGGCGGCAGGCTTGTTGCGCGCGGGCTGCCGGGCGCCGTCATCAAGGACGAAGCCGCCGTGCGCGCCCGTGTGCGAAAATTCCTCCTCGACGGCAGCGTCGAGACCAGCGACGGCGGTGTGATCGCCATGCCGGCGCGCTCCATCCTCGTCCACAGCGACACGCCGGGCGCCCTTGAGCTTGCTGGCATCGTGCGCGCCGAGATCGAAGCCACGGGCGCGACCCTCGCACCTGCCGCCGAACTCGCCGAATAACGCAATCCCGATCGCCTGCGGGCGGTCTCTCGTTTTCAATTCCTCATCGAAGGATCATGTCGATGTCCATTATCGCCGACCGCCTGAAAAACGTCTCCATTTCAGCATCCGCCGCCATGACCCAGCGCGCCCGGGAATTGGCTGCCAAGGGGATCAAAGTCGTCAGCCTCTCCTCCGGCGAGCCGGATTTCCCCACCCCAGCACATGCGATCGAGGCGGCCCACGCGGCAGCGCTCGCCGGCGATACGAAATATCCGCCGATGGACGGCACGCCGGCGCTCAAATCCGCCATCATCCGGAAGTTCAAGCGCGACAACAATCTCGACTACGACGCCACCCAGATCGTCGTCTCGGGCGGCGGCAAGCAGGTGATCTTCAACGCCATGCTGGCGACCTGCAATCCGGGCGACGAGGTCGTCATCCCCACGCCCTCCTGGGTCAGCTATGCCGACATCGTCAAATTCGCCGGCGGCGTACCGGTTCCGGTCCCCTGCCATGAGCAGACCGGCTTCAAGCTGCGCGCGGAAGATCTGGAGGCTGCGATCACGCCGCGCACCAAATGGCTCTTCCTGAATTTCCCGAACAATCCGACCGGAGCCGCCTGCTCTCGGGCTGAGATGGCCGCCATCGCCGAGGTCATGCTGCGCCATCCAAACGTCTGGATCATGACCGACGATATTTACGAACATCTAGTCTATGACGACTTCCAGTTCTGCACGATCGCGGAGGTCGAGCCGAGACTGTACAATCGCGTCCTGACGATGAACGGCGTCTCCAAGGCTTACGCGATGACCGGCTGGCGCCTCGGATTCTGCGCCGGATCGAAAGAGCTGATCTCGGCGATTAGCAACGTCAACGGCCAGAATGGCGGCGGCATTGCGACGCTGACCCAGGCGGCGGCAACCGCGGCGCTGGACGGGCCCCAAGACCTGCTGAAGGAGCGCGCCGCTATCTACAAGACGCGACGCGACTTCGTTCTCGACAAATTATCCGAAGTGGAAGGGCTGCGCTGCCACCGGCCCGAGGGCGCCTTTTATATCTATCCCAACATTTCGGAGCTGATCGGCAAGACCAGCAAGGGCGGGCGCAAGATCGAGAGCGACGTCGATTTCGTCATCGGTCTGGTGGAGGAGCATTATGTCGCGACCGTGCAAGGCGCGGCTTACGGAATGAGCCCCTTCTTCCGTATTTCCTACGCGACAAGTCTGGAAAAACTGGGCGAGGGCTGCGCGCGGATCGCCCAGTTCTGCAAGGATATGCGCTAGCCGGCAGCCACCTCAGGCTTTCAGCCGCGCCGTCAGCTCGAGAAGAATGTCGCTGACGGCAAGCGCCGGCTCCGACAGGGGATTCTGATCGGAAACGCAAAGCGACAGCGTTTCCTCGATCCGCGGCGAGACCAGCCGGCAGATCAGCGGCTCGCTCGATTCCGAGACGATGCGATCGGCAATCGCCTTCGGCATGATCGTCGCGCCGAGACCGCTGCCGACCGCGCGGGCGAGCGTGCGCACGATCTCGACCTCCGCCACGACCTTCAAATTGGTGCGTGTGCGGGTGAAGGCAGTGTCGACCGCGCGGCGGACGAAGTTATAGGCCGGCGGCAGGAGCAACGGTATGCCGTCGAGAGCGTTGACCGCAACGGGTTTCGTATCCGCTTCGATGGCAAAGTCGCGATGGGCGACCAGAAAAAACTCTTCGCTGAGGATCGGTTCGAAGCGCACGCCTTTGATCGGTCCGGTTCCATGCAGAAGCGCCATCTCCAGCCGGCCGTTCATGATCATCTGGCTATAGGTCTGGCCGACGCTTTCGGTCAGGTGCAGCAGAATACCGGGATGCCGTTTCCGGGTTTCCGCCAGCAGATCGACGGAGAGCGTCGCCGCACTGCTGAACGGCACCAGGCCGACCGACACGCGCCCGGCAAGCGAATTGCCCGCCGCCGATGCATCGGCCTGCGCCTGCTCCATTTGCCGAAGGATGATCTGGGCATGGCGATATACCGCGTGTCCGGCATCGGTCATGCTGACGCCCTGCTGGCTGCGGATCAGCAGCTTGTGGCCGAAATGCTCTTCCAGCGCCGCGAGCTGCTGGCTCAGAGCCGGCTGGGCGATATGCAAAAGATCCGCCGCTCGTGTGATGCTGCCGCTGTCGACGATCACGATGAAGGATTTGAGGCGTCTGATGTCCATGGGGATCGGGGTACCATTCTGATCTGCGGATGGCATGTTTGCAGAGGCGCCTTGCTTTTGCAACGCGGCGCAGCCTGAAGCGGGGCCGCGAGAGAATACCGGCATCGCCGCTTTCTCTTCTTCGGCAGACCGCGCCGGCTCCATAACCGTTGCTTATTGCTCCAGAGATAATCGGTCTTAGGCAAGGGGTTAAAGCTTCGCTACTGTCTCAATCAACCACAAGGGAACGACAATGCCATTCTCCGACTACAAGACCGCACTGGTGACCGGCGCATCCTCCGGGATCGGCGCAGCCGTGGTTGAGCGGCTTCGCCGGGAGAATATCGAGGTCCATGCCGTTGCCCGCAGCACTGAAGCGCTGCAGCAGCTGGCCGAGCGTACGGGCTGTATTGCCCATGCCATCGATGTGACCGACCGTCCGGCAATCGCCGAGCTCGCCGGCCGGGTGGAGTTCGACATTCTCGTCAACAATGCCGGCGTCGACCGGCCGAAGAAGTTCCTGGAAGCCGACGAGAGCGATATCGACCTCCTCGTCGACGTCAATCTCCGCGCGGTTCTGCACATCTGCCGCCTGGTGGTGCCGGGCATGGTGGCGCGCGACCGCGGCCATGTCATCAACATTTCGTCGATTGCCGGCGCCTATAATTTCGGAGGCAACTCCTCCTATCACGCCACCAAGGCCGGCGTGAGCATGCTGTCCAACCAGCTGCGCATCGACGCTTTCGGCAAGCGGGTGCGGGTCACCGAAATCTGCCCCGGCCGGGTCGCCACGGATATTTTCAATCACGTTCATGGCAATGATCCGAGCATCCGGGAAAAGTTCATCGACGGTTTCGAATTGCCTGAAGCGACCGATATCGCCGACGCGATCGCCTTCGCCATCGCGGCTCCCGTTGCCGTCAACATCGGACATATGGAGATCACACCGACGCTGCAGGTCATGGGCGGCCTGCAGACCGCAAGGCCGCACCCGAAGACGGATCCATCCGGGGAGCCAGGCTCGTGAGCGGCTTCGACCTTTCGGCAATCCTGGGGAATCCCGAATATGCCGCCATGCTGCTGCATGGCATCGAGATGACCTTCATCATCTATGCCGGGTCCTGGACGCTGGCGATGGCGCTCGCACTGCTGCTGCTGGCTGTGCGCCTGTCGCCCTTTCGCTTCGGCGATCCGTTAGTCGCCGCTTACGTATCCTACCATCGCAACGTGCCCACCCTTGTTCAGCTGATGCTGTGGTATTTCGGGATATTCACCCTGATGCCGAACGGGGTGGCGACATGGCTTGCAAGCCACAATGCCGAGGCGATATTCGCAGTGATCGGGCTCGGGCTCTGCCAGGCAGCCTATTTCAGCGAAGATCTTCGTTCGGGCGTGCGCTCGGTCGGTCCCGGCCAGATGGAGGCAGCCCGCGCTCTCGGCCACGGTTATGTCTCGGCGATGCGGTTCGTCATCATGCCGCAGGGCGTGCGTAACGCGCTGCCGCCGCTCATCAATCACAGTGTTTCCCTGTTCAAGAACAGCAGCCTCGCCGTCGTCATCGGCGCGTCGGAACTGACCCATGCGGTCAAGGAAATCGAGAACCTCAGCTTCCGCACCTTCGAGATCTACCTGATCGGCACGGTTCTCTATCTCTTCTTCTCGCTCGTGATCATGAGCATCGGCGCCTATCTGTCGATGCGCGCCGATCCTGCCAGGAGTGCGCGCGCATGATCCACGACATGATCGCCATCGTCCGCGACTACTGGCTGCTGCTCCTGATCGGCCAATATCCGAACGGACCGCTCGGCGGGCTCGCCAATACGCTGATCCTGTCGGCGCTCAGCATCGCTCTCGCCTTTCCGATCAGTATCCTGTTTGCAACAGCGAGGCTCTCCAAATCGCCGCTGCTGCGCTGGCCGGTTACCGCCCTTGTCTATTTCACCAGGGGCGTGCCTCTCTTGATGCTCATCCTGTGGAGCTATTTCCTGGTGCCGCTGCTGACCGGCGCCGACGTACCGAGCTTCGTCACCATGCTGACGACGCTCGTGGTCTATCAGAGCGCGTTTTTGAGCGAAGTCGTCCGTGCCGGCATCGTCGCGCTCGGGCCTGGCCAGATGGATGCGGCACGGGCGCTTGGCCACAGCTATATCGGCGCGATACGCTACATCATCCTGCCGCAGGCGCTCTACAACATGATCCCGAGCATCCTCTCCACCTTCGTCTCGACGATCAAGGATACGACGCTCGGTTACGTGATCAACGTGCCGGACCTGACCTTTGCCGCAAGCCAGGTCAACAATCAGCTGCTGACGCAGCCCTTCCAGGTCTTCCTCATCCTGGCGATCGTCTACTTCGCCATCTGCTGGACGCTGACCTACTTCGCAAATCGCCTCGAGCGGCGCATCACGCGGCGGCGTGCGGGACTTCTCAACGTCTCCGCCGCCGTGGTCACGCCGTCGAAAATCGTATCGGAGCAGCTATGACCATGTCCGTTTCAACGCAGGAATCGCAGATGATCCGGCTTTCGCAGGTCTGCAAGAGCTATGGCGACTATCCGGTTTTGAAGGACATCGACGCTGAGGTGGCGCGCGGCGAAGTCGTGGTCATCTGCGGAC
The DNA here is from genome assembly GCF_036571585.1 of Rhizobium sp. 268. Taxonomy (NCBI): domain Bacteria; kingdom Pseudomonadati; phylum Pseudomonadota; class Alphaproteobacteria; order Hyphomicrobiales; family Rhizobiaceae; genus Rhizobium; species Rhizobium sp. 268. The sequence goes on from NZ_JAPPSO010000010.1 coordinate 105,423, forward strand.
CGTCCGGTTCGGGGAAATCCACGCTGATCCGCACGATCAATCGCCTCGAGGAGATCAACAGCGGATCGATCACGCTCGACGGGCAGAACATTCACGCCTCCATGCGGGCAAAGGCACTCAACGCGATGCGCAGCCGGATTGGCTTCGTCTTTCAGAATTTCAACCTGTTTCCGCATCTCTCCGTCGCCGAAAACGTCTCGATGTCGCCGATCCGGGTGAAGGGCGTAACGGCCGATGTCGCGCACGAAAAGGCGCTCAAGCTTCTCGACCGGGTCGGCCTCGCCGACAAGGCCCGCGCTTATCCCGGTCAACTGTCGGGCGGCCAGCAGCAGCGGGTGGCGATCGCCCGGGCTCTGGCCATGGAACCGCCGGTGATGCTGTTCGACGAACCGACCAGCGCGCTCGATCCCGAAATGGTCGGCGAAGTGCTCGCGGTCATGAAGAGCCTGGCGTCTGAAGGCATGACCATGCTCTGCGTCACCCACGAAATGGGTTTCGCCCGCGATGTCGCCGACCGGATCTGGTTCATCGATGCCGGCCAGATCATCGAAACGGCGAGCCCCGAGGACTTCTTCAGCAATCCGACCCATCCCCGGGCTCAGCGGTTCCTCGCTGATCTCAGGCATTGATACCTAACCATTAAAAACAAAGGAGAACAGCAATGAAGTGGAAATACCTAAGCCTCACCGTCGCATTCGCCGGCATGGCAGCCGCCTTGCCCGCGAAAGCCGATCAGCTCGACACCATCATGTCGGCCAAGACCCTGCGCTGCGCGACGTTCGCCGACGTTCCTCCCTTCGCTTCGCCGGATCCGAAGACCCGCGAAATGGCCGGCTTCGACGTCGATCTCTGCGGCGCCATCGCCAAGGAATTGGGCGTCAAGGCCGAGATCAAGCCGGTTTCGGTCGAAGCCCGCGTGCCGGAGGTCAAGCTCGGCCGCGTCGACATCACCGTTGCCAACCTTGCCTATACGCTGAGCCGCGCCGAGCAGATCCAGTTCAGCGATCCCTATTATCTCGCCAAGGAGATGCTGATCGTGCCGGCCGACGATGCCGGCAAGACGAAGGCCGATTACGCCGGCCAGCGCCTGGCTTCGACCAAGGGCTCGACATCTGAGATGTCGATCAAGCTGAACAAATCCGACCCGCTCACCTTCCAGGATACCGCCTCTGCCTATCTCGCCGTCCAGCAGGGCAAGGCCCGCGGCATGGTCGCCAACACCATGACGACGACCAAGTTCGTCAATGAATCGAAGAGCAAGGGCAAGCAAATGCGGATGATCGAGGAGCCGATGCTCTATCAACCGATCGGCATCGGCATGGCCAAGGATCAGCCGAAGCTGACGGCCAAGATCAACGAAATCCTGCACAAGCTCGACGAGTCCGGTGAAATCAACAAAATCTGGGACAAGTGGCTCGGCCCGAACACCGAGTACAAGATGACCCGCACCGACAAAGTCGTGCCGCTCGCGCAGCTGAAATTCGACCCGATCCCGTAGACCGACCGGTCTCGGAACCTCCCGAAGACATTCAACCGAGATAAGACGGCGGGATTTGCCCGCCGTCTACCAACGATGTGAGGCACCCATGATTCATATAAAAGACATCGCTGAACGGCCCAGCAAAGCTGACATCGAGGCCGTTTCGAAATTTTCGCCGGCGACGATCCACGAGGCCCAGGGACGCCGCGGCGCGCTTTCCTCGCGCCTCAAGCCCGTCGACTACCGCATGAAACTGTGCGGTCCGGCCTTTACGGTCAAATGCGCGCCGCGCGACAACATCATGCTGCAGCTCGCCATCAACTACGCGAAGCCCGGCGATATCATCGTTGTCTCGGCGGGCGAGTACGAGGAAGCGGGATCCTTCGGCGATGTACTCGCCAATGCCTGCCTTGCCAAAGGCATCGGCGGTCTCGTCACCGACACCGGCGTACGCGACACGCTGCAGCTCAGAGAACTTGGTTTCCCCGTCTTCTCGCTCAGCGTCTGCATCAAGGGCACGGTGAAGGAAACCATTGCGGCGGTGAACGACCCGATCATCGTCGGCGGCGAAACCATCAATCCCGGCGACATCATCGTCGGCGATGCCGACGGCCTGGTGGTCGTGCGCAGACAGGAAGCGCAGGAAGCAGCGAGGCTGTCGCAGGCGCGCGAAGATGCCGAAGCCGGTTACATCGCAGCCTACAAGGCGGGAAAATCGGTCATCGAGGTCAGCAATCTGGAAGCGGTGCTGAAAGCCAAGGGCCTTGTCGTCGACATTTGAGCCGACACGCGGATCGGCCCTTGATAAGCCCGGGCCGGCTTTCCAGTCGCGGCGAACGCCGCGGCTGTCATCTCAGATATTCTCCGGCGTCACGATTTCGAAGGTAATGGTCCGCTGAATCGTGCCGCCCGAGGCACCCTGCGTGATCGTTTCGATCATCGTTTCGACCAGCGCCGTGGACGTCCGTTCCAGCGGATGACAGAGAGCCGCGGTAATCATCCCCTCTGACAGGCCTTTTCGCGTCTCCGGGCCGATGTCCCGGCAGACGAGGCGGATGCTTCGGCGCCGCCTCTGCGGCACTTCCCTCAGCGCCCGCAAGACCCCGGAGATGCCGCCGCCGACAATCAGGATGCCGGTGAGGTCATCCGTCGCCGCCAAAAGTTCCTTGACCATCCGGTAGGCCTCGTTCGGCTCCTCATGCGTGGGGCGGCTTTCCTCGATGGTCAGATGCGGCGCATGTTCGCGCACATAGGAGCGGAAGCTGGCATCGGAGACGTCCTGACATTGGTAACGATGGTTGCCGATGAAGACGGCGATCCGCCCCGGTCCGTGGGTCATGTTCGAGATCAGCCATGCCGCCGTCCGCCCCATTTTCCAATTGTCGGCGCCGACATAAGCGGCCCGTTCGCGGGCGGATTGGTCGGTAATATAGGCAATGACCGGCTTGCCTTTCTCGTGCAGCTCGCGGATGGCCTGGGCGATCACCGGGTGATCGGCGGCGACCACGGCGACGGCGTCACAATTTGCGCCGAGCGCCTTGAGCCGGCCGGCAATATTCTCCGGCGTCAGGAGATCGACAAAATCGACCACCGGGTCGATGACCTCATCGCGCCTGGCGCGGCATGCCTCGACGATCTTCTTGCCGAACAGCTGGTAAAGCTCACGGCTGGATTGCTGCAGCAGAAAGCCAAGCCGGTATTTTGGCACCGATTTGCGCAGCCTATCCTCGATTGCCCCGGCGCCGTAGAAGCCGATCCGCTCCGCGGCCGCCTGGACGCGCTGCACGGTCGTGCCTTTGACGGAGGCGGTGCCGGCCAGGATCCGATTGACGGTCGCAATGGAGACATCGGCCTCCTTGGCAAGATCCGAGATGGTCGGCCGCCGCATGATCATTCCCTCCATCGTCAGAGCGTTCGTATCATTATGACTGATACTCTGTGATACTTTATGCATGTTTAGTATGATTTCACATTTCGCGAATTTCAAGCGGTGATATGTTTCTCTTCACGGCAAGCCAGGGAGGCGGGCCATGGGAGGAAGATTGAGATGACTAAATTTCGCCGCTTCGCGGCAACCGTGTCGGCCGCCGCCATCGTGACCTGCACTGCCACGGCCGTTATGGCCGCCAACATCTTCGTTGTGGGCGGCAAGCCGGACGATCCGTTCTGGTCGATCGTCAAGCGTGGCGCCGAGGATGCCGGCAAGGTCGCGGAAGCCCAGGGCGGCAAGGTCGTCTGGCTCGGGCCGCAGAACTACGACAATCTCGGCGTCGATGCGGCCGAGCTGATCCGTCAGGCCATCGACCAGGGCGCCGATGCGATCGTCGGCCCGGACTGGGTGCCGGAGGCAATGGACCCCGCCTTCAAAGCGGTCGTCGACAAGAAAATTCCGCTGATCATCTATAATGCCGGCGGCATCGAAGCCGCCGATCGCCTCGGTGCAATGAACTATGTCGGCTCTAACGACTATCTCTCCGGCAAGGCTGCGGGCAGCTACTTCGCCAAGCATGACCTGAAGAACGCCGTCTGCCTCAACACGCTTCCAGGTGCGGCAAACATCGAAGCTTTCTGCAAAGGTATGACCGACGGCGTGACCGAAGGGGGCGGCACCGGTTCGTCGTTGCCGCTGCCCGCCACGTCATTCGGTTCGGCAACTGCCGTGGCACAGGCGCTGAAGGCGCATCTGTTGCAGCATCCGGAGATCAAGGCGGTCTTCGCGATCGGCAATGTCGATACCAATTCGGCGGTCAACGGCGTGACGCAGGCCGGCAAAGCCGGACAGGTGAAGGTCTGCGGCATGAACATGGATGAAACCGTTCTGAATAACATCAAGAGCGGCAGCCAGCTTTGTGCCATCGACCAGCAGGGTTACCTGCAGGGCTATCTGGCGGTTTCGATCCTGAACGGCAACGTCAATTACGGACTCACCGTCCCGACCCGGGAGATCCTGACCGGCCCCGGCGTCATCGACGCGTCCAACGTCGACGCCACCTTGGCAGGCGTGAAGGCTGGCGCCCGGTAAGGGATCGGCCGAACGTGGTGAAGCTGCCTGCCCCTCACGCGGGCAGCTTCCATTCTTTCAGAAGCGCCGACCCTTACCGGTCATGCGGCTTTATTGGTGGTGTCAAATGAACGCGAGAAACGATGTCCTCGCCCCGTCGGCTGCTTCGGGCGGCCATGCCAAAGCGACCATCGGTCAGCTTTCCCGGCGCCCTGAAGCCGGGTCGTTGCTGGGCTTGATTGCGGTGTTCGCCTTCTTCGCCCTGCTGGGCGGCAAGGTCTTCCTGTCCGCTGCGGGCTATGCGAGCTGGCTCAACGTTGCCGCCGAGATCGGCATCGTTGCGCTGCCGATCGGGCTCCTGATGATCGCAGGCGAAATGGACCTCTCGATCGGCGCGGTGATCCCGGCATCATCACTGACGGTGGCAATCATATCAGGCCATTACGGCTTGCCCGAAATCGTCGGGATTTCCGCCGGCCTCAGCGTCGGGCTCCTCGTCGGGTTTTTCAACGGTTATCTCGTCAACCGCACCCGAGTCCCGTCCTTGATCGTCACCATCGGCTCGATGTTCGCCGTCATGGGCCTGACGCTCGGCTTCACCGTGCTGATCGCCGGCAGTACCGGCGTATCGCTGGTGCCAAGCCCGACCGTCAAAGCGATCCTCGGCGATTTCATCGGCGGCATGTTCCAGGTGACGATCTTTTGGTGGATCCTGTTTGCGGTGGCGTTCTTCTGCCTGCTGCACATCTCGCCTGTGGGCAACTGGATCTTTGCTCTCGGCGGCGACAAGGTCTCGGCCCGCAACGCCGGTATTCCGACCGACAAACTGACCATCGCCCTCTATATGCTGTCGGGCTTTTCCGCCGCCTTCGTCGGCGTCAGCCAGGTGCTAGTCTATCAAAGCGCGCAGGTGCTCGGCGGGCAATCCTTCATTTTCAATTCAATCATGTGCGTGGTCATCGGCGGCGTGCTTCTGACCGGCGGCGCCGGATCGGTGGTGGGCATCGTCTTTGGCACGCTCACCTTCGCGATCGTCAATCAGGGCATTTATTTCACCGGCATAGATCCGAATCTCGGCAGCGTCATCATCGGGGCGCTTCTGCTGCTCGCCGTGATGATGAACGACAAGTTCCGGCTGATGGCGATGTCCTACGCCGCGAAAAAGAAGAAGTGAGGGCGAAGAGATGAACGGCTTTTCCATTGGACACTTCGTACGCCGCCCGGAATTCGGCGCCGTGTTGAGCTTCGTCGCGGTGATCGTCTTCTATGTCGCCTTTGGCGGCGTCAGCCTCGGTACGCTCTTCGGCGCGGCAAGCTGGGTCAATTTCGCCGCCAATCTCGGTATCGTCGCCCTGCCTGTCGGCCTTCTGATGATATCAGGCGAGCTCGATATCTCGATCGGTGCAATGATCCCGGCGGGCTCGATGACGATCGCCATTCTCTCGGGCTATTACGAGTTGCCAATCGTCATCGGCATGCTCGGCGTGCTCGCCATCGGCGTCCTCGTCGGGCTGGTCAACGGTCTCCTGGCGGTGCGCACCAGCGTGCCCTCGCTGATCATCACCCTCGGCACGCTGGTGGCGGTGCAGGGGCTCGTGCTGGCCGGATCCGTCATCCTGACCGGGGCCGCTTCGGTTCCGCTCAACGCCCCCGCCTGGGCCAAGACGGTGTTCGGCGACCTCATCCACGGCAAATTCCAGGTGATCATCCTGTGGTGGCTGGCACTGACGGTGGTCTTTGGTTTCGTGCTGCACGCGACCCGCTATGGCAACTGGATCGTCGCCATGGGCGGCGACGAGGTCAGCGCCCGCAATGCCGGCATCCCGACCGACCGGCTGAAGATCGTCCTTTTCGTTCTATCGAGCACGGCCGCATCTTTCGTCGGAATGTGCGGCGCCATCCTGTTCAATTCCGCGCAGGTCTCGGGCGGCATGAACTACATCTTCAATACGATCGTCTCGATCGTGGTGGGCGGCGTGCTGCTCACGGGCGGCTTCGGTTCGGTCGCCGGAATCTTCCTCGGCGCGTTGACCTTCGCCGTCGTCAGCCAAGGCATCTACTTCACCGACATCGACCGCAATTGGTCCAATCTGATTATCGGCGTGATGCTGATGGCCGCCGTTCTGATGAACAACACGTTCCGGCAGATGGCGTTAAGCTTCGTGCCGAAGAAAAAGAAGTGAGTGTCAACCATGTCCGACAATATTCCGATCCTTGAACTCCAGAATGTCGACAAGAGCTTCGGCCCGATCGACGTGCTGCACGACATCTCGCTCAAGGTCCGTGCGGGCGAGGTGCTCTGCCTGCTCGGTGATAACGGCGCCGGCAAATCGACGCTGATCAAGACGCTTGCGGGTGTCCACAGACCGTCGCGCGGCGCCATCCTGATGGACGGCAATCCGGTCGAATTCAGCGGGCCGCGCGATGCGCAGGAAAAAGGCATCTCGGCAGTGCATCAATTCGGCGGCACATTTCCACTGATGTCGATCGGCCGCTCCTTCTTCGTCGGCGTCGAGCCGACCAAGGGCTGGGGTCCTTTCAAGGTCTATGACCGCAGGAAGGCCAATGAGATTGCCGTCAAAGCCGTGCAGGATTTCGGCATCACCCGGATTGATGATGGCGACCGCCTTGTCGGCGGGCTTTCAGGCGGCGAACGCCAGTCGCTCGCCATTGCCCGGGCCGTGCATTTCGGCGCGCGCGTGCTGATCCTTGACGAACCGACGGCCGCTCTCGGCGTGAAGCAGGCAGCGCATGTGCTGCGGATCGTCAACGAAGCCAAGCGGCGGGGTCTGGCGGTGATCTTCATCACCCACCAGGTCATGCATGCGATGGCGGTGGGCGATCACTTCGCCGTTCTCATCCGCGGCGCGATCGCCGCCGATTTCCGTCGGGGCGAGAAGACGCGCGAGGAGATTACCGACCTGATGGCCGGCGGGGAAACCATGGCGGATCTCGAAGCCCAAATCGATACTTACATTGCAAGTCATGAGAGCCATTCGCCGCCGGCTGAGTAACCGCTGACGGCACTCAAACGACACAGCGCAAAACACACAGCGTCCGGCAGCGGCAGAATAGACCGCCGCCGGGGAAGGAAAATCATGTCTGGAATCCGGAGGTCAAAATGAAGATCGCAATCGACCCGTTCATGCATCGGCATCTCTCACTTGAGGAATTGCCCAGAAAGGTCAAGGAACTCGGCTACGACTGGATCGAACTATCCCCACGCGGCGATTTCCTCGAATGGTTCAAGGCGCCACGTGTCTTTCCCGAGCGGATCAGAAGTTTCAAGAGGGCCCTGAAAGAGGCGGACGTCGGCATTGCCTCGCTGCTGCCGATGTATCGCTGGGCTTCCAATGACGAGACCGAACGCCAGGCCGCCGTCAAGCACTGGAAACGCGCCATCGAAATCGCGGTCGAGTTGGAAGTCGACACCATGAATTCCGAGTTCGGCCGCGGCCCGCACCCGGACAAGGGATCGTGCTACTGCTGCCACACAGGCTCGATGATCGAGGCCTGCGAAGATGCCTGGTGGCGCTCGATGGAAGAACTGGTGCCGATCTTCGAGCGCGAGGGCATCCAGATCAATGTCGAACCCCATCCGGAAGACTGGTGCGAGACGCTGCAGCCGGCGCTCGACATCATCCGCACGGTCAATTCGAAGAGCGTCAAGTTCCTCTATTGCGCCCCGCACACCTTCTATTTCGGCGACGATACCAAGGCGATGCTGCGCGAGGCGAAGGACGTGCTGGCGCATGTCCATGTCGGCGACACCTTCAACCACAAGGCTTCGTCGGGCCTCAGATATATCCTCAATCCGCCCGGCACCAACGCCCGGGTGCACCAGCACCTCAATATCGGTCAGGGCGAGGTTCCCTGGGACGCGTTCTTCGGCACGCTCGCCGAGATCGGCTTCGACGGCATCATGACCGCCTGCGTCTTCGCATGGGAGGACAAAGCGGACCAGAGCGGCACCTTCATGCGCGCGGAAATGCAGCGTTACATCGATAAGCACTGGGGGGAAAAATGACCCTCCAGGTTGGCGTCATCGGCACGGGCATGATCGGTCGGGATCATATCCGCCGGCTGACGAACGTCGTTTCCGGCGTCGAAATCGTCGGTGTCACCGATATCGACCAGGCCCGCGCCGCCGCTGCCGCCCAGGCGGGAGCGGAGGTCTTCGCCACCCCTTCGGCGCTGATTTCTTCGGAAAAGGTGCAGGCCGTGATCATCTGCTCCTGGGGGCCGGCGCATGAGGAGCAGCTGCTTGCCTCGATTGCCGCCGGCAAGCCGGTCTTTTGTGAAAAGCCGCTGGTGACCTCGGAGGCGGCCGCACTCCGCGTCTTGGAGGCGGAAGTGGCGTTCGGCCGGCGGCTGGTGCAGGTGGGTTTCATGCGTCGTTTCGATGCCGATTATCGCCGCCTGAAGGCTGTCATCGATGGCGGCAGACTCGGCGCGCCGCTGCTCTTCCACTCCGTGCATCGCAACGCTTCTGTTCCCGAAGGGCTCTACACCTCGGAGATGCCGCTGAACGACACGCTGGTCCATGACGCGGACATTTCCCGCTGGCTCCTCTCCGACGAAATCACCGGCGTGGAGGTGCGTGTGCCACGCCGGTCCTCGCGCGGCGGCGAGTTGCGCGATCCGGTGTTCGTGCTCCTGCACATGGCCTCGGGAGCGCTTGTCGATGTCGAGATTTCGGTAAATGTCGCCTATGGCTATGACATCCGCGGCGAAATCAGCTGCGAGGCGGGTGTCGCTGCCCTTCCAAACCGCCCGGCGACCGTGATCTCGGATTTGAACGGCATTCGCCAGGCGATCCCCGAGGATTGGCGCGAGCGCTTCATCGAAGCCTACGACCAGGAATTCCGTGAATGGATCGCCGCCGCCTCTAAAGGAACGGCCGGCGGACCTTCCACCTGGGATGGATATGCGGCGACGCTGGTCGCCGATGCCGCTCTCAGGGCCGTGTCCAGCGGCGGCCTCGAACCGGTCAACATGATACCGAAACCCAAGCTTTACGCACTGCCGACCGCCATGGCGGCGGAATGACGCGGCGGGCCATTTCAGGAGCAATGATCAGATGATCAACGGAGAAAGATCCATCGAGCGCCCCTTGCGTTGGGGCATGGTCGGCGGCGGCCGCACCGGGCAGGTGGGCTACAAGCATAGAACCGGCGCCCAGCGGGACGGCACCTACCGGCTCGTCTGCGGCGCCTTCGACCTCGACGCGGCGCGCGGACGCGACTTCGGCACGAAGATCGGCGTCGCCGCCGACCGCTGCTACGGCGACCATAAGGAGTTGATCGCCGGGGAGGCCGGGCGCGAGGACGGCGTCGAGGTCGTCTCGATCGCCACGCCGAACTTCACCCATTACGAGATCACCAAGGCGTGCCTGGAAGCCGGGCTGCACGTGATCTGCGAAAAGCCGCTATTCTTCACCGTCGCCGAATGCGACGAGATCGCCAAGCTCGCCGAAGAGAAGGGCCTGATCGTCGGCGTCACCTATGGCTTCACCGGCCATCCGCTGGTGCATCAGATGGCGGCGATGGTCAAGAAGGGCATGCTCGGCGAGATCCGCATCGTCGACATGCAATATACCCACGGCTTCAATGCGGGCGACGATGTCGGCGCCGGCGAGGCGGTGAAATGGCGCACCAATCCGAAAACCGCCGGCCCGACCTTCGTTCTCGGCGATATCGGCACCCACCTCTATTACCTCTCCGAAGTGGTGCTGCCGCATCTGAAGATCGAAAAGCTGCTCTGCGACCGCAAGGCCTTCATTCCGACCCGCGCGCCGCTCGAAGACCATGCGACCGTTCTCATGCATTACGACAACGGCGCCCGCGGCCGTCTCTGGGTATCCTCGGTCAATGCCGGCAACATGGGCTCGCAACGCTACCGTTTCGTCGGCTCCAAGGCCTCGATCGAATGGTCGGACGCCCATCCCGACCAACTGATCTATGAAGTGCAGGGCGAGCCGAACCGCACTCTGCATCACGGCATGCCCTATCTCGAAGAGGAAAGCCTGGCGGCTGACCGCATGGGCGCGCTGCACACCGAAGGCCTCGGCGACAGCTGGGCGAACATCTACCTCTGGATCGCCCAGGCGATCGATGCCAAACGCCGCGGCGACGAAGCCTTCCTCAGGAGCCACCATTATCCCGGCATCGAAGCCGGCACCGAAGGCGTGCGCTGGCTGGAAAACTGCGTCCGCTCGGCTGATGCGGGCGCGGCCTGGATTGACTTCAAATAGCTCCCTCCAAGGGCGCGCCGGGATCTCCTCCACCCTCTCACAAAGGCGCGCCCTCAATTTCCATAGGAAAGATCGAGACGATGAAACTCTCCATTTGCACCGACGTTATGGGCAACCTGTCATTTACCGACATGCTCGACAAATGTGTTGAACTCGGCGTCGAGGGCATCGAAATGACTGGCGGCGGCTGGTCGCGTGCCCCACATTTCCGCGCCGACGAACTGCTTGAAGACAAGGGGCTTTTGAAAATCAAGCTTCAGGAAATCGAGGCCCGCGGCCTTGAAATCGCGGCACTGAACTGCTCGGCTAACCCGCTCGATCCCGGCGAGATGGGCAAGCGCCACCGCAAGGAAATGGAACAGACGATCCGTCTTGCCGGCGAAATCGGCATCAAGACGATCGTCACCATGTCCGGCCTGCCGGAAGCCGCCCGCGGAGACAGCGTGCCGAACTGGCTCGTCTATACCAAAAGCTGGCCGGACGAGATGCCGGAACGCGACCGCTACCAGTGGGAAGATCGCGCCTTCCCGCTCTGGCATGATCTGGTCAAGCTCGCGCGGGAAGTCGGGGTCGAGCGATACGCGCTGGAAAACTTCTCGGCGATGCTCGTCTGGAACCCGGAAACCCTGTTCCGTCTGCGCAACGAGGTCGGTCCGGCGGTCGGCATGAACCTCGATCCGAGCCATCTGTTCTGGAAGGGCGCCGATCCGATTGCCGCGGCACGCGCGCTCGGAAGCGCAATCCATCATTGCCACGGCAAGGACACGCGTATCGAGCGGGGCCTTGCCGACATCAATGGTTTTCTGGAGCTGAAGGACGTGACCGACGTCGCCAACCGCACCTGGAATTACGTCGCCGTCGGCGCCGGCCATGACCTGCAGTGGTGGAAGGAATTCTTCTCGGTGGTCAGGATGGTCGGCTACGACGGCTGGGTCAGCCTCGAGATGGAAGACTTCACCATGTCGACCGAGGCCGGCATCCAATCCTCCATCGAGGCGCTGCAGGCAACGATCAGCCGCTGACAGGGCAGGGTGGGCGGCTTTCGCGCCGCCCTCCGCGTTCAAACGAGCCTGGACACTATTATGGACACATGTTCTATAAAGCGGACAGAGTTGAACCGGAGCGCGCCATGCACCTTTCCATGTGGACTTACCCCTGGGATATCCAAGACCAGGGGCTCGATGCGATTGCCGGAGAGCTTCGCAACCGGGCAGGCCTCAACACGATCAGCATGGCGACCTCCTATCATGCCGGCCGCTTTCTCCAGCCGCGCAGCCCGCGGCAGAAGGCCTATTTTCCCGAGGACGGGACGGTCTACTTCCGGCCGGACGAGAGCCTGTGGCAGGACAAGCTGATCCGGCCGCTGATGGCGGGGAATGTCACCGAGCGCGGCGACATGCTGGAGGCGCTGGCCAGGGGACGCGACGCGACCGGTCTCAAGGTCTCCTGCTGGACGGTCTGCCTCCACAACAGCCGTCTCGGCATGCTGCATCCTGATCACGTGACGCGCAACGCCTTCGGCAATCCCAACTATTACAATCTCTGCCCTTCCAGCCCGGCGGCGCGCGCCTATGCCGTCACCCTTGTCCGCGACATCACCGTGAATTACCAGCCGGATATGGTGGAGCTCGAAAGCCCGAACTTCATGGGCTTCGCGCATGAATACCATCACGAGAAAGACGGCGTCGGCCTCAACGCCGAAGACGATTTTCTGCTGTCGCTCTGCTTCTGCGATCATTGCGCGGCGCGCGCCGCAAAGGCCGGCGTGCCGGCCGAAGGTGCGCGCCGAACTGTTGCGCGTTTCATCGCCGAACTCTGCGAACGTGATATCCCGGAATGCCAGTTCCCGGATTTTCCGGCGGCCGGCATCGATGCCTTCCGCGACCATCCGGACTTACACGCCTATCTCGCCTGGCGCAGCGAACCGGTGACCAGCCTGATCGGCGAGATCAAGGCGGCGGCCGATCCGGCGAGCCGGATCGTGCTGATCGACCTGAAGGACGGCTGGCTCGGCGGCGTCGATCTCTCAGCTGTCGGCAAGCTCTGCGACGGGGCGATCCTCTGCTGCTACGACATGACGCCGGATGCCGTCGGTGATGTCATCCGCGCCGGCCGGGCAGCACTTGGATCGGAGAAATTCCTCGGTGTCGGCCTGCGCGTCTTCTATCCCGAGGTCGGTGAAGCCGCGGTGCTGGCGGCTCGCGCCAAAGCTGCCGTCGACGCTGGCGCTAATGGCGTCAACTTCTACAATTACGGCCTGATCCCGGCCAAACGTCTCGATTGGGTCAAGGCGGCGGTCGACGGGCTTCTCTAAGCGGAAATCGGTTCGGCGACCTGGATCAGGCAGTCACCGGCCTGGCTGTCGCAATGCAGACGGTGGGAAATGACCATACCGTCCTCGGCAAAGCGCAGCTCTTCCTCCGACTGCTCCAGGCATTCCAAGTCATGATACCATCCGGCCAGATCGCCGGCCGAAACCGTGGCGCCAAGGGCAGCGGCCGGCTCGAACCAGCCTCTGCGATCGGCGTAGATTCCCTGGCTGTGCCGGGATAGCGAGAGGAGTTGCAGCGGCCCCGGTTCGGCAAGCGGCGTGCGGGAGAGAACCGGACGCCCGACAATGCCGAGGGTTACAAGCAGTCGGTCGATCGCTGCCGCCGTGAAGGCCATCGTCGCAGGCGTCACCGTTCCGCCGCCGCCGAACTCGCCGGAAAGACCGACGATACCGGCCCTGGCCGCAGCCCCCATCGATGTCGGCGCCGCCGGGCCATTGTCGGCGATGAAGGCATGCGACGCGCCCATCGCCCGCATCAGCGCGACCGACCGCTCGAAGCGGATGGCGTCGGCCTGCCGCTCGATCAGCGTGCAGGGCAGGTGCGCCATCGACGTGCCGCCCGAATGCAGGTCGAACATGACGTCATGGCGCGGGAAGAGTTCGTGTTCGAGGAAATGCGCCAGGCGCGCCGTTGGCGCCCCCGCGGGATCGCCGGGAAAAGCCCGGTTGAGGTTGCCGCCGTCGAAGGGCGAGCAACGTTTGGCCGCCATCACCGCCGGCAGGTTCGCCATCGGCAGGATGGTGACGGCGCCGCGGATTGCGGTGACGTCAAGCAGGCGCATCAGCCGGCCGAGCTGCAGTTCGCCCTCATATTCGTCGCCGTGATTGCCGGCCATCAGTAGCAAAGACGGCCCCTCGCCATTTCTCAGGCAAAGGATCGGAACGCGGATCTGATAATAGGGCGAACGGTCGATCGAATAGGGAATGGCGAGATGGCCGGCCTGCCGGCCCTCACGCGAAAAGTCGATCGGATTGACGAGGCCGCTATGCATGGTCCCTCCAGTGCGGGGCGGTTGCCGCGCAGTTACAGCGCCGCGACCGCGGTCATTTCGACGCGCAGGTCCGGGTCGGCCAAGCGCGCTTCGGTGCAGGCACGCGCCGGCGGGTTTTCGATGTCGATCCAGCTGTCATAAACGCCGTTCATCGCCTCGAAATCGGTAATCGCCGGCAGGAAGACGTTGACCGCGAGGAGATGCGAGCGATCGGTGCCGGCTTCCTTCAAAAGGGCGTCGATCTTGCCGAGCACATCGCGGGTCTGCTCCTCGATGCCGGCCTTGCGATTTTCCGCGACCTGGCCGGCAATATAGACGAGACCTCCGTAGCTGACGGCCTGGCTCATACGCGGGCCCTTCTGATAACGCTGGATCATGCAGCTTTTCCTTTTCTTGGTTTTTGCAGGGAGAATTCAGCCGAAGCTTGTGAGATAGGCGGCCGTCACCGAATGATCCGGATCGAGGCCATAGAGGATTGCATGCCGGTCGAGGCAGGTGCAGGGATGCGAAATGCCGAACTCGACGACGTCGCCGACCGAGACGTCGCTATCCTCGGCAAGAGTCAGGAAGGCATGCTGATCGTTGAGGCGGAAAACCTCGGCGCTTTCGAAATTGCAGAGATATGCGCCATTGCGATAGAGCGCCAAAGGCCGCGGCAGGCCCTGGTCCATCGCCACGTCGCGCATGCCCATGCCTGAAATCGCAAGCTGTGGCTCCGGCCGCGAGAGGACTTCGGCCCAGACCCTGAGCGCCGGACGGAAACCCGCCGCCGCGGAAACCGTCTTGTCGCCAATGCGCAGACCGCCGCGTGCATCGAGGCCGGCAAGGCCGCGTTCGTAGATGCCGTGATCGTGAAAGAAGATCGCGCCGCTGCGCAGCACGAGCCGGCAGGCGGGATCGGCCGCGACGGCCGCTGAAAGCCGCGCCACCACGACATCGAAAAACACCGAGCCGCCTGATGTCAGAAGCAGCGGCCGTTCCTTGCCGATGCGGGCCCGTATCTTCGGCAGGAAATCGGGTATCATCGCCATCAGCGCGTCGATACGAAGCATCGTCTCTTCCGCATTGGCGGTCGCGGCCGCACCCTCATAGGCGGCGATACCGGTCAGCCGGAAGGCCGGCGTCTCCACCGCCAGGATCGCGTCGAGAACTGCCGCCGCGGCGTCGGTGCTGCGCAGACCGGCGCGGCCGGCGCCGAACTCCACCAGCAGGCCGAGAGGCGGCAGATCCGCGCGCTCCTGCCATGCGGACCGGAGTGCCGCGACGAGCGGCGTCGAATCCACGAAAACATGCAATTTCGCATCGGGATAATGGCCGAGCAGGGCCGCAAGCCGGCGGGCGGCGGCGATCCCGCCGATCTCGTTGGCAAGGATCAGCCGTCGCTGTCCCGCCTTGAGCATGACGGCGGCCTGGCGGATATCGGCGACGGTCGTGCCCCAGGCGCCCGCGGCCAGAAGCGCCGCTGCCAGCGCCGTCGACATCGGCGTCTTGGCGTGCGGCGCGATTTCGGCGCCATAGCTCTTCACATAGGCCATCATCAAGTCGACATTACTGGCGAAGGCCTGCCGGTCGAGCGAGATCAGCGGCAGCGCCATCCTACCGTCATAAGGTTTCCATCCCTGCGCTCCCACTGCCGCAAGCGGCAACTGCGGATGGCCCGGCGGAAAGCCTCGCACCCGCTCATCGAGCACCATATCGTCCATCGCAGCATGAAGATCAGACATGGCGGCCTCTGCCGATCCCGGCCGGATCGTCCAAGCCTAGGCGATAGCTATCGTTGGCTGTGGCAAAGAACAAGGCGCGCTGCTCGTCGAGAGAGAGCTCAGCGGCAACCGTGCGAAAAGTCTGATAGACCTCGTCGAAAGAAGCATGCAGACCCGCGACCGGGAAGTCGCTGGCAAACATCGACCGCGCCGGACCGAAACAATCGAGGCAATGTTCGATCACCGGTCGCAGGCTGTCGAGCGTCCACGCATGGTCATAGGCGACAAGGTCGGAAATCTTCACGCGCACGTTGGGCGCGCCGCCGAGCGCCCGCAGGCCGCGATACCAGAGCGCCATGCCGTCCTTCGTCCGGTCGGCAGGGCTGCCGCCGTGGTTGAGCACGAAAAGCGTGTCGGGAAAAGCCTGCACCAGATCGAGCGCCTCAGCCATCTGCCAGGGATAGAGCATCAGGTCGCAGACCAGCCCGAGCCGCGTGGCATGGGCAAGCCCCGCGCGCCAGGCGGGATCGGCCATGCGATCCGGACGCGATGCAAAACGCTTCGCCACATCGGGATGCCAACTCAGAATATCGCGGATGCCGACGACGTTGGGGTTTTCCGCTTCCGCCTCGAGCAGGCGCGCGGCATCCGGACCGTCGAGGGGAACGCGGGCGACATAACGGCGGGCCACGCCGGAACTGCGGTCGAGACCCTCAAGCCAGCGGCTCTCTTCCAGCGGGTAGGCAACCGACCAGCCGGCCTCCACATGCACCGTCGCAATGACGTTCTGTCGCGCAGCATCGGCGCGATAATCGTCGATGCCGTAATCACGCAGGATCGGTCCGAGGTTTCCCACCACCATTTCCTCGCCGGAAGCCCGCGCCTTCTCAAGCCAGGGGTGGCGCTGCAGGCTGAGGTCCCAGAGATGGTGGTGCGGGTCGATCACCGGCCCGTCATAGCACTTCGTCATCGGCGCGCCTCGCGGCCGGAAACGAGCAGCAGGGCGAGGATCAGCGTGCCGAACATGATCGAGCGCCAGCCGGGCGAGGCATTGACGACGGTGATCAGCGCCGTCGTGGTGACAAGCAGGATCGCCCCCGGGATAGTGCCGGCATAGGTGCCGCGGCCGCCGAGGATGGAGGTGCCGCCGAGCACGACGGCGGCGATCGAGGTCAGCAGATAGGGGTCGCCGATGCCGACATAACCCTGCCGGTTCATGCCCAGCACGAGAATGCCCGCAAGCCCGGCGAAGAAGCCGGACAGGGTATGGACGATCAGCGTGTTACGGGTGATGCTGACGCCGGAAAGCCGGGCGGCGAGCGGGTTTGCCCCGAGCGCCAGGAACCGGGCGCCGATCGGCATGCGGTGGACGAGCAGCAGGACGACGATCGATACGGCGAGCCACAGCAAGATGCCCGAGGGGATGCCGAGCGGCCGCGCCTGCCCGAGCAGGATGACGGCCGGATTGCTGACGGTGACGGCGCTGCCGCCGGCGACGATGACCAGCAGGCCCTGCAGGAAAGTCGCCATGGCAAGCGTCATGATGATTGGCGGCACGCGCAGATAGGCAGCGCCCGCACCGTTCATCAGGCCGATGCCGGTGGCGATGGCAAGGCCCACCGCGATGCCGGCAAGGCCGGTCGGATCCCAGGCCGGCGAGATCAGCGGCAATAGGATCGCCGTGACTGTGATAACAGCGCCGACCGAAAGATCGATGCCGCCCATCAGGATGACGAGCGTCTGGCCGGCCGCGACGATGCCGATCACCGCGGCGAGTTCGAGGAGGTAGCGCAGATGGCCGTAGGCGCCGAAACCGCGCAAGGTGACGCTTGCGACGATCCAGACGAGCGCGACCAGAAGGAAGGTAAGCAGCGGCGGATTGCGAAATGCGGACCGGATGATGTTCATCGCCTTGCCCTCCAACCCTTAACAAGTTCCGGCACGGCGACCGCGCCGACGATGATCAATCCTTGCGCGACATATTGCGCGACCGGCGGAAAGCCGAGGAAGAACATCACGTTGATCATCACCGAGAGCAGCAGGCTGCCGCAGATCGCGCCGCGCATCGTGCCCTTGCCGCCAAGGAAGCCGACACCGCCGAGCACGGCCGCGGCGATCGAATTCAGCGTGAAGGGTGTGCCGATCACGGGATCGCCCGAGCCGGTCTGCGCCGCGACGAAGAGGCCGGTCAGCGCCGCAAGCAGGCCGGAGAGCGCGAAGGCAGCGACCTTCACCCGTTCGACCGGGACACCGGAGCGGAATGCGCCGACCGGGTTGTCGCCGGCCGCATAGATGCCGAGGCCGAGCGGCGTTGCCAGAAAGGCTTTCCAGAGCGTGAGGATGACGACCAGCAGCAGGAAGGCGATGGGCGTGTGGCCGGCAAGCGCCGTCGACAGCCAATCGGGAATGAACCCGCCCGGCCGCGGCAGCAGGATCAGCGCGACGCCGCCGATGATGAAGGAACCGGCCAGCGTGACGATGATTGCCGGCAGCCTCAGATGCGTCACGATGGCGCCGATGACGGCGCCGATCGAAAGGCCGGCGAGCGCGACAGCCAGAATGCCGCCCGGCACGCCGAGCACCCCTTGCATCGTCGTCGCCGCGATCACCGCTCCGAGGCTGACGAGTGGGCCGATCGCCAGGGTGATGCCGCCGTTCAGCATCAGCAGCGCCTGCGCCATGGTGACGAGCGCCAGCGGAAACCAGTTCTGCGTGAATTTGGAGAAACCGCCGACGGACAGGATGCCGGGAAAGAGCACCGCATAGAGGATGAGAAAGCCGGCAACGACGAGATAGAGGCCGGCGAGGCCGCGGTTGCGGCGGAGCTGGATCGAACCGTAGAGCCGGGAGGACGCAATCGTGCTCATGCCGCCTCTCCCTGCGTCGCAGCCGCAATACCCATGGCCGCACCGACGATCGCGCCTTCGCTGATCGCATCGCCCGAGAGCGTCGCGGCAACGCGCCCCTCGCGCAGAACCACGACGCGGTCACAGAGATGGACGAGCTCCGGCGTATCGGAACTGACGAGAATGACGAGCCGCCCCTCGGCGGCGAAGGCGCGCAGCATCAGGTAGATTTCCCGCTTGGTCTCGATGTCGACACCGCGGGTCGGATCGTTGAGGAGCAGAATGGAAGGATCGAGCGGCAGCCATTTGGCGAGCGCCACTTTCTGCTGGTTGCCGCCGGAAAGCGCCTGCACCAGGCGGGCCGTATCGCCCTTGATCGTCAGGCGCCGGGCAAGATCGGCGACCAGGCCGCTTTCCGCCGTCAGGTCGCGCAGCCCCTTGCGGGCGAGCCGTCCGAGCGAGGGCAGGATGAGATTGGCGGCGATGGAGTGGGGTAGCACCAATCCCTCATGTTTGCGGTCGGCCGGCACATAGACGATGCCGGCTGCATTCGCCGCACCAACATTTGCGGGCACGTCGGATCTGCCTGACACCTCCGCCCGGGCGACGGATGCGGGAATCGCGCCATAGAGGCCGAGCAGCAGGTCTTCCTGGCCTTGTCCCACCAGCCCGCCGATACCGACGATCTCGCCAGCGCGGGCGGAGAAGCCGATATGGCGCACCATGCCGGCGGAAAAATCCTCGACGCTGATGCGCGTCGCGCCGGGCTTGGCGGCGACACGCGGCGGGAACAGGTCACCGGTCTCGCGGCCGACCATCAGGCGGACCAGCCCCTCGCCGTCGATGCCGGAGAGCGACTGGTCGGCCGTGACGCCGCCGTCCTTCAGCACCGTGACATGCGAGCAGAGCGCCTGCACCTCGTTGAGCCGGTGGGAAATATAGAGAAGGGCGGTGCCGCGACCCTTGAGCGTTTCGATGAGACGGGCAAGGATGCCGGCTTCATGGGCGGAGAGCGATGAGGTCGGCTCGTCCAGAATGAGCACGCGCGGCTTGCGGAACAGCGCCTTGGCGATCTCGACCACCTGACGGCGGCCAAGGGCCAGATCGGCGACCGGCATGTCGAGCGGTTCGGTGAGCCCGACCATGTCGCAGACCTCTCGTACGCCGCGATGCAGCGCTCGATAGTCGATCAGGCCGAACCGGCGCGGAAAGGCGCCGGTTCCGATGTTTTCGGCAATCGACAGGCTGGCCGTCAGGCTCAGCTCCTGCTGAACCACGGCGATGCCGGCCGCGCGCGCCGCCGCCGGGCTGAAACGCCCGACAGGCTTGCCGTCGATGAGGATGGAGCCGCTGTCCGGCTGAAGGGCGCCGGACAGGAGATTGATCAGCGTCGACTTGCCGGCGCCGTTTTCACCGAGCAGGGCGTGAACCCTGCCCGGCAGAAGGGCGACGTCGACGCCCTTCAAAACGGGATTGCCGAAAAATCCCTTGAACACCTGCCGGGCTTCCAGCAGGGGCCGTTCTTCCGTCATGACGGTGTCCTCAGCTCGGGATTACTTGGCCAGCAGCTTGTCGAAGAGCGCCTGGTCGTAATCCGAGTAGATATAGCCGTCGGCCGGAAACTTGTCGGCCTGGGCGAGGTAGCTGCCGATGGTGCTGTCGTCGATGACGGGAAGCGGCACCTTGACGAAAGCGGGCACGTCCTTGCCTTGCAGCGCCTGCACGGCGGTATAGACGGAAAGCGCACCGAGCCAGTTCGGCTGCATGGTCGCCCAGCCCTTCAGGCCCTTCTCCTTCCACAGCTCCAGAAACTGCCGGGCGTTTTCGCCCGTCGTCGGCACCTGGTCGCGGCCCTGGCGCTCGAAGGCGAGGACGGAACCGGCCGACAGCGCGCCGCCGAGCGACAGCACGCCGTCGATCTCGGGATTGGCGAAGAGCAGGCTGGTCATCGCTTCCTGTGCGGGCGCAACGTTATATTCGGTATTGGTCTCGGTAATCACCTGCAGACCCGGATTGGCGTCGAGCACCGGCTGGGCGCCCTTGCGGCGATCATCGCTGACCGAAATGCCGGCCGGGCCGTTCATGATGATGATCTTGCCCTTGCCGCCGAGCTGGCTGACCATCCACTTGGCAGCGGTCGCACCCCATTCGTTGGAATCGGTGTTGATCTTCGCCGTCACCTTGTCGGTGTTCACAAGGCTGTCGAAATTGACGACGGCGATGCCCTTCTCGCAGGCATCCGAAATGACGCGGTCGAGCGCGTTGGAGGAGCCGGCGATGACGACGATGGCGTCGACATTGGCGTCGATCATCGACTGGATATGCTGGATCTGCGTCTGGGCGTTGCCCTGCGCGTCGGTGATCATCAGGTCCTTGACGAGACCCGCCTTCTTCAGTTCCTCCACCTCGGCCGTGATGGTGCCTTCGGTCTGCTTCATCCAGGTCGGCACCGAATAGATGTTCGCCCAGCCGATCGTATAGGGCGCTTTCCTATCGCCCTTGATGCAATTGGCGGCGGCCGAGGCCGTGCCCGTGGAAAAGACGAGGAGGGCCGCGGCAGCGGCAGCACCGGCGAGAAGGCGGCGGCGCAGTGAAGCGGAAATGCTGTTTTCAAAATTCTTCATGTCGATCCCCTTTTTTGTGCGGCAGCCTTGACGGCCTGCCATCAATGTCCAATATATTGTACATATGATCTTTATACCGGACGAGGCGATCTTATGCCGATTTTTCTACCTCGCAAGAGGGGTGAAAAAAATTTTCGTCTGCTGTGAAATCACGGAGGTCGGTTGACAGATGCGGCGGAGGATTTGAAAAGCTTGGCCGAACAGAAATTGGGATCGACAGCAATGGATGCAGTTCAGGACGAAGCAGCCGGCAAACGCGCCCGCGGGCTCGACCGCGCCTTCGAAATCCTCGATTTCCTGCGCCAGAAACGGCAGGCGCTGAAGCCGAACGAAATCGCAGCGCAGATCGGCGCGCCGCGCTCTTCGGTCTACGAGCTCGTCAACCTGCTGCTGAGCAACGGCATTCTCGAATTCACCGGCGGCGAGGGACGGGTCTATCTCGGCCGCAAACTCTATTTCCTCGGCGCCGCCTATGAAAATCATTTCGATTTCACCCGCGAATGCGAGGCGACGCTGGAACGGCTTGCCGACGAGACACGGGAGACGGCGCAGTTCTGCATGCTGGATGGCAACCGGTATACGGTGGTGCGCATGCGCGAAGGCGCGCGGCCGTTCCGCATTTCGACCGATGTCGGCCAGTCGGTGCCGATCCCGTGGACGGCGTCGGGACGGCTGCTGGTTGCGCATCTTTCGGATCAGGACATTCTGAATTTCATTCCGCCGCAGGATTTCCGCCTACCGGGCGGCGAATGGCTCGAGCCCCAGACCTTCATCGCCGAGGTGCGCCAGGCCGAGCGCGAAGGCCTCTTCACCTTCAACAGCATCGTCGACAGCTTTACCCATTGTTTTGCCGTGCCGGTGCGCGGCGAGGAAGGCCATGCCGCCGCAACGCTCTGTCTCGTCACCCCGCGCGACGACGGCATCGCCAACCGGGACCGCTATCTCGACTGCCTGAAGAAGGCTGCCGCCGGCCTGGAGCATGCCCCGGCCCGGCCAAAACGAGGCTGACGCCAAATCATGTCACGCTACGGCAGGACGCCGCTCGTCGACCTGGAAAGATAAAAGACCGCCGCAAGAGATATCTCTTGTTGGCCGCCGCGATCGTCGATTTCCAGATTCAAGCCGATCCCGCAAAACTATTCACGCTTCCTCCGAAATTATGAAATGTAGTTTCTCTATAAAATTTATGGAAAACGTAATTTAGCGTCCTGACAGCCGATCTATGCCTTGGCCTTGAATAAGACCGGGCGATCAACGGCAAACGGAGAGGACGCGAAATGACACGGAAAATCAGGCTTGGAGCATTTCTCCCCGGTGGCGGTCAGCACGTCGCCTCGTGGCGCCATCCCGACCAGCCGGCTGACGGCGCCACCAGTTTCGAGTTTCACAAGCAACTCGCCCTGACGGCTGAGCGCGGCCTCTTCGATGCCTACTTCCTGGCCGATGGGCTGGCCGTCGGTTTTGGTGGCGCACGCGAAGGCGGCAATGCCCGTGTCGCCGGCTTCGAGCCCGTCACCTTGTTTTCCGCACTCGCGCCTCTGACCACCCATCTCGGCTTTATCGCCACCTCCTCGACCACCTATGAGGAACCTTATACGACCGCCCGCAAATTCGCTTCGCTCGATCTGATTTCGGAGGGCCGCGCCGGCTGGAATGTCGTCACCACGACGGGCGACCTCACGGCGCAGAATTTCAATCGCGACACCCAGCTTCCGCATGCCGAGCGCTATCGCCGTGCTGCCGAACATGTCGACGTCGTCCGCAAACTCTGGGAGAGCTTCGAGGACGACGCCTTCATCCGCGACAAGGAGAGCGGCGTGTTCTTCGATCCGGCGAAGCTGCACGATACCGACCATCGCGGCGAGCATTTCAGCGTGCGCGGTCCGCTCAACGTCTCGCGCTCGCCCCAGGGACATCCTGTTATCGTCCAGGCCGGGCAGTCGGACGACGGGCGCGGGCTTGCCGCGGCAACGGCCGAGGTCATCTTCACCGCCCATCAGCACATCGAAACCGCCCAGGAATTCTACCGGGATATCAAGGCACGCGCCCGCGGCCTCGGCCGCAATCCCGATCACATCCTGGTCATGCCCGGCGTCTCCGCTTTCGTCGGCAGGACCGAAGCCGAGGCGCGGGAGAAGTATGATCGCCTAACCTCGCTCATCGTCGAAGAGGATGGGATCGGCCTCCTCAACGGCCTGACCGGCGGCACGCTCGACCTGCACGGCTATGATCTCGACGGGCCGCTGCCGCCGGCGCCGCCGACCGAAGGCATGAAGAGCCGCCAGGCCCTCATCCGCCAGATCGCCGACGAAAACAACTTCACCATCCGCCAGCTCTATCAGTGGATCGCATCGGCCCGCGGCCACTACACCATCGTCGGCACCGCCGAGCAGATCGCCGACACGCTGCAGCAATGGTTCGAGAACGAAGCCGCCGACGGCTTCAACATTCTGCCGCCCTGGCTTCCCACCGCGCTCGATGACTTCGTCGATCTGGTCATCCCGGAACTGCAGCGCCGCGGCCTGTTCCGCACCGCCTATGAAGGCAAGACGCTGCGGGAAAACCTCGGCCTGCCTTTCCCGACCAACCGATGGGCTGCGGGGCGCGCAGCTCTCCAGGCAGCAGAGTGAGGAGCGATCCATGGCTTATGAAATCAATCAGGTCCTCCCAAGAAGCTTCGGCCGCTTGAAGAGCAGCGAAAGCAATAGGCCCACTTTCGCGTCGCATGTGCGCCATGCGCTCGCATCGCTTCTGCCGCGCTACGGCCTGCTGATCGCCTTCCTCGCACTCTGGCAGGTTTCGAGCACCAGGGGCTGGATCAATCCGACCATTTTCCCGCCCCTGAACGTGATCCTGTCGGCCCTCTGGACCAACCTTGCCAATGGCGCGCTGCTTGATGACATCGCCATCAGCCTGCAGCGATCGGGAACAGCCTTTGCCTTTGCCGTCGTGGTCGGCATTCCGCTCGGCCTGTTCATGGGCCAGTTTCGCGCGGTCGAGCAGGCGCTCGATCCGATCCTGCAGCTCTTCCGCCAGACCTCGGCGCTGGCGCTCTATCCGGTCTTCATCCTGCTGCTCGGCCTCGGCGAAACATCGAAGATCTTCGTGATCTTCTGGGCGACGCTGTTTCCTGTGCTGCTCGCCACGATCAGCGGCGTCAAGGAGGTGGACCAGAAGCTCATCGAGATGGCGCGAACTTACGGCGCCGGATCGCTGACCGTTTTCCGCCGCGTCATCCTGCCGGCCTCCGTCCCCGCAATCTTCGTCGGCCTGCGCCTCTCGGCGACGACGGCACTTCTGCTGCTGATCGCCGCCGAGATGATCGGCGCCAACAAGGGCATCGGCTTCCAGGTCATGAACGCTCAGTACAATTTCCAGATCCCGCTGATGTTTGCGGCGATCCTGCTGCTCGCCTTTCTCGGCCTTGCCGCCAATGCCTTGCTCGTTCTGCTGCAGCGCCGCCTCTGCCGCTGGTCTCAGCCGAACGCCTGACCGCTTCCACCGATTTTCCTCCTCCGAAAGGACACGTCATGACTTTCCATCCCCGCAACCTTCTCCTGCCGGCCGCGATCGCTCTCGGTCTCGCCACGCCGGCCGCCGCCACCGATACGGTCAAGCTGCGCTATCTCGCGAGCCAAGGCGGCCTTGCCGCCCATGAACTCGCCGACGCACTCGGCTACTTCAAAGATACCGGCATCACGTTTGAGAATGTCGGCTATGCCCAGGGTGGCCCGGCCTCTCTCATCGCTCTTGCATCCGGGGATGTGGAGATCGGCAGCGCCGCCTCCTCAGCCGTCTTGAATTCGATCATCGGTGGCAATGATTTCGTCGCCGCCTACCCATCGAACGGCATCAATGACGAGGTGCAGTCGACCTTCTACGTGCTGGAAGACAGCCCGATCAAAAGCATCAAGGACATTGCCGGCAAGAGCATCGCCGTCAATACGCTCGGCGCCCATCTCGATTACACCATCCGCGAAGCCCTGCATTCCGTCGGCCTGCCAAGCGACTCCGCCAATCAGGTCGTCGTTCCTGGGCCGCAGCTCGAGCAGGTGCTGCGCTCCAAGCAGGTCGATATCGCCGCCTTCGGCTACTGGCAGACGACCTTCGAGGGTGCTGCGCTGAAGAACGGCGGCCTGCGTGCGGTCTTCGACGATACCGACGTGCTCGGCGACATTGCCGGTGGTTTCGTGGTCCTGCGCCGCGATTTCATTCAGCAGCATCCCGAAGCCTCGAAGATCTTCGTCGAGCAGTCGGCCCGCGCCCTCGACTATGCCCGTGAACATCCCGAGGAAACCAAGAAGATCCTGGCAAAGGCACTCAGCGAACGTGGCGAGAACCCTGACATCGCACAGTATTTCCGCGGTTACGGCGTGCGCGCCGGTGGCCTGCCGGTCGAGCGCGACATCCAGTTCTGGATCGACGTGCTGGTCCGCGAAGGCAAGCTGAAGCAGGGCCAGCTGGCGGCCAAGGACATCATCTACGCGGCCGATGCCAAGCCGGTAAGCAACTGAGGAAGAGTGATGAGCCTCGCCCAGGACATTCGCCGCGGAGAGGTGACAATCCGTCACCTCTCCAAATCCTACAAGCTGAACGGCAGCCATCTGCAGGTTCTGAAAGATATCAATCTCCACATCCGCTCCGGCGAAAGCCTTGCAATCGTCGGCGCCAGCGGTTCGGGCAAGACGACCCTGCTCCGGGTTCTCGCCGGCCTCGAAGAGGCCGACACTGGTGAGGTGCTTGTCGACGGCAAGGCGATCCGCGGCGTCGGCGCGGAACGCGCCGTCATCTTCCAGGAGCCGCGCCTTCTTCCCTGGCTCGATGTCCTCGGCAACGTCGCCTTCGGGCTGGAAACGAGAGGCCTCCCCCGCGAGCAGGCGAGGGCGCGGGCGCGTCACTACGTCAAGCTCGTCGGTCTGCAGCAGTTCGAGGCGGCCTATCCCCGGCAACTCTCCGGCGGCATGGCACAGCGCGTCGGCATCGCCCGAGCGCTTGCCGTCCAGCCGGAAATCCTGCTGCTCGACGAACCGCTCGGCGCGCTCGATGCGATGACCAAGATCGGCATGCAGCAGGAACTCGCCCGGATCTGGCGCGATGAGGATGTGACGACCATTCTCGTCACCCACGATCTCGAGGAGGCGATCTATCTCGCCGACCGGATCCTGATCCTGCCGCGGGAAAAGGGGGCCGAACCGCGCCTGATCGACATCGATCTGCCGCGCCCGCGCGACCGCAGCGCACCGGAATTCGTCCGGCATCGCGAGCAGCTGC
The DNA here is from genome assembly GCF_036571585.1 of Rhizobium sp. 268. Classification (NCBI taxonomy): domain Bacteria; kingdom Pseudomonadati; phylum Pseudomonadota; class Alphaproteobacteria; order Hyphomicrobiales; family Rhizobiaceae; genus Rhizobium; species Rhizobium sp. 268. The sequence goes on from NZ_JAPPSO010000010.1 coordinate 131,925, forward strand.
TGAACCTGTTCGGGCTGCATTGAAGGCTGCCGCTGCAGCCTTCGCCAAGAATATACGATCCAGGGATCGATCAGTTCGATCCCAAAGCCCTCGAAATCCCTAGGGTTGCGCGTCTCGGCCCCGCATTGCGCTGAAGAAACCGGAGGCGGCTATCAAGACTTGCTCTTCGCTCCGGCAGTCAGATAAGGCCGCCGATCCAGTTCCGCCGACCGGTAGGAGCTGCGCAGCCGTAACAGATCCTTGCGGGCGATCAGGCCGCAGAGTTTGCCGGACGCCGGATCGACGATCGGAATACGCCCATCGCCGGTCGACAGCATCAGGTCGGCGATGAAGGCAACGGTATCATCCGGATGCCCGACGGGGACGGAATCGTCCGTGACGTTTTCGGAAAGCGTCTGTAGGACCAGATCCGCCTTCCCCTGCCAGAGCAGGACATCGGCGCGCGAGACGATGCCGGCCAATCTGCCTTCCGCGTCCACCACCGGGTAGATCCGATGGGTTTTCTGCTGAGAGGCGAAGAAATCGCAGGCCTCGCCGATTGTCATCGTAACGGGAAGCGTGTCGACATCGGCGATCATGATCTCCCTTGCCCGGGAGAGTTCGAAGGGATCAACGCCATATTCGCGGGTGATGTGCTGCCCACGGCGCGCGATCTTCTCGGTGAGGATCGAGCGGCGCAACAGCAGCACCGTGACCGCATAGGCCACCACTGTTGCGGCGAGCAGGGGAACGAGCGTGCTGACGTCGCCGGTAATCTCCATCGCAAAGAAGGTGCCGGTCAGCGGCGCGCGCATGGTTCCGCCCATCATCGCCGCCATGCCGAGCAGCGCCCAGAAGCCGGGATCGTAGCCAGGCAAGACGAGGCCGACCAGCCATCCGAGCGTGCCGCCGAAGATGAGAAGCGGCGCGAGCACGCCACCCGAGGTGCCCGACGACAGGGCAAATAGCCAGATGATCGTCTTCACCAAGAGGATCGACAGAACCGCCGGCGCGAGCAGCCGATTGTTGAGCAGGCCATCGATAATGTCGTAGCCGACACCCATCGCCCGCGGCTCGATCAGGCCGCCGAGGCCGATGACGAGACCGCCGAGCATCGGCCACCACATCCAATGGATCGGCAGCGCCTCGAACAGGTCCTCGATCCGGTAGAGCAGCGTCGTCAGCAATCCCGATTGCAGCCCCGATATGATGCCCATCGCCGCACAGGCAAAAATCCCCCACCAGGGCAAATCAACCTGGAAATGGGTTAGGAACAGCGGTCCGGTGCCGAAGAGTAGCGGACGCCAGCAGATCGACACGCAGGCGGCAACGGCGACGGGAATGAAGCTGCGCGGCTTCCATTCGAACAATAGGAGTTCGACCGCCAGCATGACCGCGGCGATCGGCGAGCCGAAGATCGCCGTCATGCCCGCGGCGGCACCGGCGACGAGCAGCGTCTTCCGCTCGGCCGCGCTCATGTGGAAGAACTGGGCAAAGAGCGATCCGATCGCCCCGCCCGTCATGATGATCGGTCCTTCGGCGCCGAACGGGCCGCCGGTTCCGATCGAGATTGCCGAGGACAGCGGCTTCAGGACCGCGACCTTCGGCGACATCCGGCTGCCGCCGATCAGGATGGCTTCGATTGCCTCCGGAATGCCGTGGCCGCGGATTTTTTCCGACCCGAAGCGGGCCATCAGGCCGATGACCAGTCCGCCGAGCGGCGGCACCAGCACCACCCATAGCGAGCGCGGCACTGAAGCCAGAGAGTTAGGCTGAGTGCCGATCTCTCCGAACCAGATGACATTGGTCACCAGCGCGATCAGGCTGACGAGACACCAGGCCGCAAAGGCGCCCGCCGTGCCGACGATGATGGACATCCCGACCAGCAGGAGAACCCGCCGGTCGGTAGTGAAATCGCCGGCCTCGCGTCGGGAAAGACCGCCGGTAAAATCATGCGGGCGGTTGCTCGGTTGATGCTGCGCCATGGAAGCCTCTGCTACGCGAAAATGGGTCTGCTTGAGTGGCGTCATTATATCGTGATACGATATAAATCAATGGACGAAAGCAAGAAGGCGAAAATCTCTCGGAAGATGCTTCACTTGACCGGCCGGCGGCTGCCCATCTATTCGAGATCGGCAATAGCGCGCGCATGGATCGCCTCCTGCGAACCAAGCGGCAAAGGAGAATGAGTGTGAAGAAAATCCCGCCGCCGCTGAGACAGGAGGATTACGAGGCGCTCGCCGACCTCAGATTCGCGCTTCGCCAGTTCATGGACTTCAGTGCGTCGGCCGCACAATCGGAAGGGCTGCCCGTGCAGCAGCATCAGGCGCTGCTGGCGATCAAGGGACAACGCAGCTGCGAAACCATGACCATCGGCATGCTCGCCGAGCGGCTGATCATCGCGCCGCATACGGCGACCGAGCTCGTCGGGCGGCTGTCGGATGCCGGGCTGGTCGAACGACATGCCGATCCGGTCGACAGGCGCCGTCAGACACTCCTCCTGACCGAGAAGGCCGACGAGCTTCTGACGAGGCTGAGCGCCGTCCACCTTTCGGAAATCAGGGTGATGGCGCCGAAGCTGATCGAACTTCTGCTCGAGCTTCAAAAGACGGCGCCGAAAGTGGAGTGAACGAAGCCGCGCTGCGGCTTATCGTGAAAGCGTCTTGCCGAGACGATGGATATGAGCGGCGCCGATTCCGCAGCAGCCGCCAATGATCGTCGCACCGGCTTCGGCCCAGGAGCAGGCAAAACGCGAATAGGCATCGTCGTTCAGATCGTCGCGGGTATCGTGCAGGCCTTCATTGGCGGCCGAGGCGCCCTGTTCCCCTTCGAAGGCGTTGGCATAAACGCCAATTTCGATCTGGGCGTCCATCTTGCGGAACGTCTCGGCGGCCGTCTCGACCGCTTCTCGCATGACCTCGGGCTTGCTGCAGTTAAACAGGAAGGCTTCGGCGCCCGATGACGCCGCCCAGGACGCCGCATCCTCGACGCTTTCGCCGGAGCGAAGCTTCGGCTCGCTGCTTTCGATATCCGCTTCGTCATCGGCCAGCGTGAAGGAAATCCAGAACGATTTACCCGATCCCGCCACCGCCTGACGGACGGCCTCGCCCTCGGCGATCAGGCTCAGCGTCTCGCCGAGCCATATGTCGACGAAGGGGGCGAGGTTTTCGACCAGCACCTCGAGATAACCCTGCACCCGCTCAGGCTGAAAATTCTGCGGCTCGTAGGAGCCGAAGATCGGCGGCAGCGAACCTGCGACCAGCACCTTGCGATCGGTGGTGGAATCGGCCGCCTCGCGCGCCAGGCGGCCGGCAAGACGGATCAGCGCCGCACCCTCCTTCTGGAACCGGTCCTCGCCGATATGGAAGGGCACCAGCGCATAGCTGTTGGTCGTAATTACCTCAGAGCCGGCGGCGATGAATTCCTTATGCACCTCGCGGACGATATCCGGCGAATTGATCAGCGCCAGGGCCGACCATTCCGGCTGTTTCAATTCGGCGCCGAGCCGCAGCAGCTCGCGGCTCATGCCGCCATCGAGGATTCGTGTCCTGCTCATGAAGGGTCTCCATTCGGGCCGCCGCACCGTCACCGGCGGGCGTGCTTTTCATTTACAAAATAGTGAGTGAGTGTTGTTCGCTCCGACAGGCGGCGGGGTTTCATAGCGGGCTCTTCCGATCGGCTAACGACGAACCGGCACTTGCGCTTCGAGACCTCGAAAGACGCGGGCAATCACTGCGGTCAGGGCGAGATAGAAGAGAGTGACGACGAGCAGCGGCTCATAGACCAGCAGCGTATCCTGACGGACCTTGTTGGCCACGGCATAGAGATCCATCACCGTCACCGTGAAGGCGAGCGGCGTCGCCTTCAGCTGCATGACGATCTCTCCGGCAATGGTCGGCAGGGCGATGCGGATGGCGCGCGGCAGCCAGATGCGGCGGGTCAGCTTCCAGGGTGACAGGCCAAAGGCCCGCCCGGCTTCAAGTTCGCCCTTGGGAACGGCAAGCAGCGCGCCGCGCAAAACCTCCGCCTCATAGGCCGCATAATTCAGCGTGAAGCTGACGGCGGCAAAGAAGAAGCCCTCGCGCAGGATCGGCCAGAATAGGCTCTGGCGGATACCGGGGATCATCGGCAGCAGCGAGCCGACCCCATAGTAGAGCAGCCAGAGCTGGATCAGCAGCGGTGTGCCGCGGAAGAAGGTGCAGTAACCGCGGGCCAGCAGCCGCGTCAGCCTGCCGCCGCTGACCTGCGCGAAGGCGAGTCCGATGGCGATGATGAAACCGAACACGACTGAGATGACCAGCAGCGCCACGGTCTGCCAGGCGCCGGTCAGAAGCAGCGGCCAATAGGAGGAAATCCAGGTGAAACTCATGGGCGCGGCTTCCTCAGGCGAGACGCGGCTGTCCGCGCCGCACCCGCCCTTCAATCAGCTTGAAGGCGACGTTGGAAACAAGGGTGATGGCGAGGTAGAGAAAGGCCGAAGCGAGGAAAAACACGAAATAGTGTTTGGTGCTTGCCCCGGCAAGCCGGGTGGCGAGCGCCAGTTCCTGGTAGCCGACGACCGCGACGAGCGCACTGTCCTTGGTGACCGACATCCAGAGATTGGCCAGCCCTGGCAGCGCGTTCGGCAAAAGCGCCGGCAGCAACACGCGGCGGAACCGCAGCATCGGCCCCATGCCAAAGGCCTTGGCCGCCTCGATCTGACCGGTGGGAATGGCGAGGATCGCGCCGCGCAGCACTTCGGTCATATAGGCGCCCTGCACGAAGCCGAGCACCGCGACGGCGGCGACGAAGCCGTTCACATTGACCGGCGGCAGGTCGAGTGCCGCCAGCAGCCAGTTGAGGCCGTCGGTGCCGGCATAATAGAGGCCGACGATGAGGATCAGTTCGGGAACGGCGCGGATGAGCGTGGTGTAGAGATCGAGCACCAGGCGCAGTGCTCGATTGCCGGAAAGCTTTCCGAGCGCGCCGCCGGTGCCGAGCAGCAGGCCAATGGCGAAGGCGCAAGCCGAGATGGCGACCGTGGAGACAGCACCTGTCAAAAGAACGCCGCCCCATCCCGGAGGATAGGGAGACAGCAGATCCAGAATGCCTTGTTGAGCGGTCGCCATCTCTTGGATCGCTTACTTCGCGCCGTAGATGTCGAAGTCGAAGTATTTCTTGGTGATCGCGTCGTACTGGCCGTTGGCGCGAACTGCAGCGATCGCCGCATTCAGCTTGGCTTTCAGCTCGGTGTCTTCTTTCCGCAGACCGCCCGAAACGCCGGCGCCGAGAATTTCCTTGTCGTCGGCGACATCTCCCATCTTGGCGCAGCAATCCTTGCCGCCGTCGCTCTTCAGGAAGGCGTCGAGTGCCAGGGAATCGCCGAAGACGTAGTCGATGCGGCCGGAGGCCAGATCCTGGAAAGCCTCGTCGAGCGTCTGGTAGGTTTTCTCCTCGGCAGCATTGGCAAAATACTTCTTGTAATATTCAGACTGAATCGTCGACACCTGGATGCCGATGGTCTTGCCCTTCACGTCTTCGGCCGTGGCGCCCGGCTTCTGGTCCTTGGGACCGATCAGGGTGCTCGGCGTGTTGTAATATTTGTCGGTGAAATCGATCACCTTCGAGCGTTCCGCCGTGTTCGACATCGACGACCAGATCACGTCGAACTTCTTGCTCTGGAGAGCCGGAATGAGACCATCCCAGGAAATGTCGACGATCGAGCATTTCTCCTTCATCTCCGTGCAGACGGCGTTCATGAAGTCGATTTCCCATCCGTGCCACTCACCCGAGGCGTCCTTGGCAAAGAAGGGCGGATAGGATTCGTTCATGACGCCGAAGCGGACTTCGGCCTGCGCGGTGACCGCGGAAAGCGCAAGTGCGGCGCCGGCAAAAAGCATGGGGAGCAGTTTCATTCGCAGGATTCTCCTGGTTCGTGGGTGTCGATGACGGCTGGTGTGGATCAATGGGCGCTGAGACGAGTGAATTCCCGGCAGCGGGCGCTGACCGGCGCTCCGAAGACCTGTTCCGGCGGCCCTTCCTCCTCGATCCGTCCCTGATGCAGGAAGAGGACACGGCTCGAAACATCCCGGGCGAAGCGCATTTCATGGGTGACGATCAGCATGGTCCGGCCTTCTTCCGCGAGATCGCGGATGACTTTCAGGACCTCGCCGACCAGTTCCGGATCGAGCGCCGATGTCGGCTCGTCGAACAGCATGACGGCGGGATCGACGCAGAGCGCCCTGGCAATCGCCGCGCGCTGCTGCTGGCCTCCGGAGAGGAAGGCGGGATACGTGTCGCGCTTATCAAAAAGCCCAACCTTGTGGAGCAGGGCTTCCGCCTTTTCGATCGCCTCGCGCTTGGATATGCCCATGACATTCACCGGCGCCTCGATGACGTTTTCCAGCACGGTGCGATGGGCCCAGAGATTGAAACTTTGAAAGACCATGCCGAGCCCCGTCCGCAACCGCTCGATCTGCCGCCAGCTCTGCGGCTGCAGCCGCCCGCCGCGACCGGCTTTCAGCACGACTTCCTCGCCGTTCACCGCAATGCGCCCGCGATCCGGTGTTTCCAGGAAATTGATGCACCTGAGAAAAGTGCTCTTGCCGGAGCCCGACGAGCCGATGATCGAAATCACATCGGACTTGTAGGCCTCCGTCGAGATACCCTTGAGAACCTGTTGCGAGCCGAAGCTTTTATGGAGATCTTCGACGCGAAGAGCAGGAAAGGGTTGATCCGACATGCAGGGGTCCGGCTGAACTGAGTTTGCGAAGGATAATGATAAAACAACGCGGTTTTTTCGCGCAATTATCACCTCTTTTGCATATTATGCGCAAAATAATCTTCCTCACGCATCGAATGCGGCGAAATCTATGAAATGCCATAACTGGAATTGGACTGGACAATGGAACAGCTGGATCGTTTTGACCGTGACATTCTCGATATCGTTCAGCGCGACTGCCAACTGAAGGCCGAAACGATCGCCGAACGGGTCGGCCTGTCTGTCTCGGCCGTGCAACGGCGGTTGAAGCGGCTGCGCGAGGAGGGGATCATCAAGGCGGAGGTCGCCGTCGTCGATCGGAAAGCGACGGGAACATCGATGGTGTTCATCGTCGGCATGGAAATCGAGCGGGACAATTACGACGCGCTGGCGAAGTTCCGCGTCTGGGCGGAGAAGCAGGATCATATCCAGCAGGTCTATTACGTCACCGGCGCCGTCGATCTGATCGCCATCGTCACCGCCCGCGACGTCGAGCACTATGACGATATCGCCGCCCTGATCATGGCTGACAATCCACAGATCCGCCGCATGCACACCAATGTCGTGCTGCGCGACGTCAAGCTCGGCCTGTTCGTGCCCCTGGAATAGCGCCGGATAAGCCCCTGGACTCGCAATCGGCAAAGGGCATAATTCCGGGCGCAAATTCTCGGGAGGAACGAGCCTTGACGTTACGACACCAGATCATCGCATTGGCGATCGTCCCGCTCGTCATTTCGATCCTTGCGATCACCACCTTCATCACCTGGCAATCGGCAAACCTCGCCAAGAACAGCATCGACACGTTCGAGCAGAACATGCTGAAGACCAAGGAAGCCGAGATCCTCAACCTGACCAATCTTGCCCTCTCCGCCATCCAGACAATCTATGACAAAGCCGGGGCCGACGACGAAGCCGCCAAGCAGCAGGTGGCTGAAATTCTGACCTCGCTCGACTACGGCAAGGACGGGTATTTCTTCGTTTACGACTACGCCGGCAACAATATCGTCCATCCGCGCCAGAGTTTCCGGCATGGCCACAATTGGCTCGACCTTACCGACCCGGATGGCGACAAGGTCATCGCCGAACTGATCGCCACGGCCAAGGCAGGCGGCGGCCTTCATCAGTACAAATGGCAGAAACCGTCGACCGGGCAGATCGCCGACAAGCTCTCCTTCGTCGTCAGCCTCGACAAATGGAACTGGGTCGTCGGCACCGGCGTCTATCTGGATGACGTCTTTGCCCAGAGTGCCGCCGCCAATGCAGTGACGCGCGCCAACATCAGACGGACCTTCGTCATCGTCGCGCTGATCGCCGTGCCTTCGGTGCTGGTCGTGTTCACCACCTGCATGCTGCTGACCTTCCATGAGCGCCGCATGGCCGACAGCCGGCTGAAGGAACTGACGCAGCGGGTCATCGACACCCAGGAAGAAGAGCGCACACGGCTGGCGCGCGAGCTGCATGACGGCATCTCCCAGACCCTTCTCGGCGTGCGTTATGCAATGGATCTCGCCGGCCGCAAGGTCAGGACCAATGTCGACGAGGCCGCGCTGACCATCGAGCGCGGCGTCGAGGCGCTGAACGGCGCCATAAAGGAAATACGGCTGCTCTCGCATGATCTGCGCCCGCGCGTGCTCGACGATCTCGGCCTGACGGCGGCGCTGGAGGCGCTCTGTCATCACTTTGCCGAACGGACGGGGATCGAGACGGAGATAGACGCCTTGGGCTTTACCGGCATGCTGAAGGCGGAAGCCAACACCGCGCTTTACCGCGTCGCCCAGGAGGCCTTCAACAATGTCGAGCGACACGCGGGCGCCTCCCGGCTTACGGTCAAACTCTGGAGCGACGGCGGCCGCGCCCGCATGACCATCTCCGACAACGGCACCGGGTTCGCTGGCGCCAGGGATGGCGCTTCCGGCAGCTCGGGTCTGGGCCTGCGCAACATGCAGGAGCGGATGGCACACTTCCGGGGCCTGCTACTGATCGAGAGCGGCGAGGCCGGCACGACTTTGACGGCGATGATGCCGAGATCGGCCAATCTGCCCGCCGGCAAGCAGGCGGAAGCCGCATGAACGAACGCCCGAAAATCAAGGTGCTCCTGATCGACAACCATCCGCTGGTGCTGGACGGGCTGAAAGCAGTGCTCGAAACCTTCGACCATATCGAAGTAGCGGGCACTGCCGGACTGGCCCAAACCGGGCTTGATATCGCCCGGCAGGTCCAGCCGCAGGTGGTGCTGATGGACATCAACATGCCGAAGCTCAGCGGCATCGATGCGATCGAATTGTTCCGGAACGAGCTTCCGCAAACCCGCGTCGTGATGCTTTCCATGCATGACAGCCGCGAGTATATTTCCTCGTCGGTCCTGCATGGCGCCGCCGGTTATGTGCTGAAAGACGTGTCGACCGACGAGATCGTCGCGGCCATCGAGACAGTGGCTGGCGGCGGTACTTATTTCTCCTCCGGCGTCTTCGACGCGCTGATGGGTGAGCGCGTAGAAGAAGGGAGCGATCCCCTGACGCCGCGCGAGCGCGACACGCTCGGGCTGATCGTTGCCGGCAGGAGCAACCGCGAGATCGCCGAAGCGCTCGGGATAAGCGCCGCCACGGCGGAAACCCACCGCAAGAACCTCAAGAAAAAGCTCGGCATCGCCACCACGGCAGGCCTCATCCGCTATGCGCTCGACCGTGGCATCGCCTCGAAAAGCGAAGGAAATCCGCGCCTACCCACTTCTGGGTAGGCCCCGGTATTTCGCCTCTGCGCCCATCTTGTGGGGATAAAACCAACGCCCTAGGACTCCAGTCACGGCTGGCCAAGTGCCAAGCCGTTGGGAGGAATTCACATGCGTTACATCAGCTTCCGATCCGCCGGAAAAGCTCGAGCGACCCGAAACGGGCCTGCTGCCGCCGCTGGCTGAAAGACCTGCCTTCCACGCCGACAACTGGAACATGGCGACCGCCGCCGCGCGGCGCCTGAAAGGTATTCCGACATGGAAAAACCACGTAGCAAGGCAGCACTCTGGCTGCTGATCATCCCTTACATAGGTCTGCTCTGGCCATCATTTTACAATCTCCGCGAGCCGTCGCTTTTCGGCTTTCCCTTTTTCTACTGGTATCAGCTTCTCTGGGTGCCGATCACAGCGACGCTGACCTGGATCGCTTATCGGAGCGTGCGCCATGACGACTGACATCAATGGCACGGCGCTTGCCGTCTTCATCTTCTTTTTCGTCCTCGTCACGGTCATGGGCTTCGTCGCCAGCCGCTGGCGCAAGCCCGAGACGCTCGCCCACATCGATGAATGGGGTCTCGGCGGCCGCAACTTCGGCACCTGGATCACCTGGTTCCTCGTCGGCGGCGATTTCTACACCGCCTACACTGTGATCGCTGTCCCGGCACTAGTCTATACGGTCGGCGCCTACGGTTTCTTCGCGCTGCCCTATACCATTGTCGTCTATCCCTTCGTCTTCATGGTCATGCCGGTTCTGTGGAAACGCGCCAAGGATTTCGGCTATGTGACGGCCGCCGACGTCGTCCACGGCCAATACGGATCGCGCGGCCTCGAACTCGCCGTCGCTGCAACCGGCGTCATCGCCACCATGCCTTACATCGCCCTCCAGCTCGTCGGCATGACGGCGGTCCTGAAGGCGCTCGGGCTGCATGGCGAACTGCCGCTGGCGATCGCCTTCATCGTGCTGGCGCTCTATACCTATTCGGCGGGCCTGCGCGCACCGGCGCTGATCGCCTTCGTCAAGGACATCATGATCTATATCGTGGTTATCGCAGCCGTCGCACTGATCCCGTCGAAGCTCGGCGGCTACGCCAATGTCTTCGCCTCTGCCGATGCGGCCTTCCAGGCCAAGGGCTCCGGCAACCTGCTGCTCGGCGGTAACCAGTATGTCGCCTATGCCACGCTCGCTCTCGGTTCGGCGCTCGCAGCCTTCATGTATCCGCATACGCTGACGGGCATCTTTGCATCCAACAGCGGCAAGACTATCCGCAAGAACGCGATCATGCTGCCCGCCTATACGCTGCTGCTCGGCCTGCTGGCACTGCTCGGCTATATGGGCCATGCCGCCAACCTGAAGCTCGACAGCGCCAATGATGTCGTTCCGACCCTGTTCAAGACGCTGTTTTCAGGCTGGTTCTCCGGCTTCGCCTTCGCGGCGATCGCCATCGGCGCACTGGTGCCGGCGGCGGTAATGAGCATTGGTGCGGCCAACCTCTTCACCCGCAATTTCTGGAAGGCCTATGTCGACCCCAAGGTCAGCGACGCGGGCGAGGCCAAGGTCGCGAAGGTGACGTCGCTGGTGGTGAAGGTCGGGGCACTGCTTGTCATCATCTTCCTGCCGACGCAGTTCGCACTCGACCTGCAACTGCTCGGCGGCATCTGGATCCTGCAGACGCTTCCGGCCCTGGTTTTCGGCCTCTACACCAACTGGTTCCGTGCACCCGCCCTGCTGGCCGGCTGGTTCGTCGGCTTCTGCGGCGGTACCTTCCTCGTCTGGGATGCCGGCTGGAAGCCCCTGCATATGATCAGCCTCGGCGGTGAACCCTTCACCGTCTATACCGGGCTGCTGGCGCTGGCGGCAAACATCGCCGTCGCGGTGGTGATCAATGCCCTGCTTCCGGCCAAGGTTCCGGCTCGGGCGTAAGACAAAAATACGAAGGGCAGCAAACGCTGCCCTTCGTCCTTTTATTTTTCAGCAGAAGCTGAGGAGAGGTTGGGCGATCAAAACTCCTCCCAATCGCCAACCAATGCCGCATTGCCCTGGGTCGCATTCCCCTGGAACGACCTGCCCACCTTGGCGATCATCTGGCGTGCCGGCGAGGCCACGGGTTGAGCATGCTGTGCCGGGGCCGCCGGCTGCGATACGCGCTTCGGTGCTGCTACTCCGCCAATGTTGAACTGGCTGAGCAACTGGAACAATGCATCGGCTTCCTTGGCGAGGTTATGAGAGGCGGCTGTCGCTTCTTCCACCATGGCGGCGTTCTGCTGCGTGCCCTGGTCCATCCTGTTGACGGCGGTATTGATCTCTTTCAGTCCTGTCGCCTGCTCTTGCGAAGCGCCGACGATCGCGCCGACATTGCCGTCGACCTGCTGCACCTGCGCCGCAATCTCCTGCAGGGCCTTTCCGGTCTCGCCAACCAGGGCGACGCCGTTTTTCACGTGGCCGTTCGAAGCGTTGATCAGTTCCTTGATTTCCTTTGCCGCCTTGGCGGAACGCTGCGCCAATTCACGCACTTCCTGGGCAACGACGGCAAAGCCCTTGCCGGCTTCACCGGCGCGGGCGGCTTCGACGCCGGCATTCAGCGCCAAGAGGTTGGTCTGGAAGGCGATCTCGTCGATGACGCCAATGATGCTGCCGATTTCGGTGGCGGAGGATTCGATCTTGCCCATGGCGTCGACCGCATCCCGCACGACGCTGCCCGAGCGTTCCGCATTGTCCTTGGTCTTGCGAACCAACTGGCCTGCTTCCTGAGCCTTGTTGCTCGAGTCGGCGACGGTGGTGGTGATCTCTTCAAGGGCAGCGGCGGTTTCTTCGACGGAGGCGGCCTGCTGTTCGGTCCGTTTGGCGAGATCGTCCGAAGCGGAGCGGATCTCTTGCGCGCCGGCTGCGATGGCGCTGGCGTTCTGGGAAACCTTCTGCATGGCGGCGCGCAGCTTTTCGACGGCGGCATTGAAGTCGGCTCTGAGCTTTTCGAGGGACGGAATGAACGGCGTGCCGATCTGCTGCGTGAGATCGCCATCGGCCAGCGCCTGCAATGCAGTACCAAGCTGGCCGACCGCTTGGTCCGTCTGCTCGGCAAGGGTGCGGCGTTCATCGGCATCCTGTTCGAGTCGATGCCGTTCCGCGACCGCCCGCTTGGCTTCCGTGTCGGCTTCCCGCTCAGCCTTTGCCGAAATGGCATCGCGCAGGCCGGCGACGGCGCGCGCAAGCGTGCCGATCTCATCGCCGCGCGCTTCGAGGCGGCGATCGCCATCGAGATTGCCTTCCGCCATCGCCTTCAGCGAAAGCTGCAGTTTTGCCAGCGGGCCAACGATCGTACGCGCGGTAATCGCAGCCGCAACGATCGAAAGAAGAGCTGCGATGCCGAGCGCCGTCAGGACCATCGGCTTGAAGCCGCTCGCCGTGCTGCGGACCTCACCGCCGATCGATTTGTTAAATGCTTCCTGGTAGTCGATGAATTTGTTGATGGCGCCGAGCCAGGCAACGAAGGCCGGTCTTGCCTGTTCGAGCAGGATCTTGCGGGCAGCCTCGCCATCACCCTTTTCCTGCAGCGCAATGATCTGGGCGACCAGGGGATTGGTTTTCGCCTGGATGTCGGCGATCTCGCTCAGAATGGTCTTTTCCTGATCCGTCGCACCCGCCGGCGATGCAACCATCTCCGCCATGCGTTTTTCGTTTTCGGCGTAGGAGGCCGCGAGCTTTTCGATCAATGCCTCGGCCGCCTTGCGTTCATCGGCGGACGTCACCAGGGTCACATCGCGAATGGCGATCGCCCGATCGTGCACGCTGCCGCGATAGTTGATGGCAAAGCGCTGCTTGACGCTGTTGACGTCGTTGATCGTTCCGAGATTGTTGTTGATCTCCGCGACCTGCACCGCCGAGTAGATGCTGAGGCCGGCCATCAGCACGATCAGAAAGCTGAAACCAAGGGCGAGACGCATCGCGATCCCGAAACTCTTAATGCTGTTCATTCGCGCGCTCCATCGTGTCGGCGAGGTTTAAAGGTGTCTGTGACCAGGATCTGTCCCCGAACGCCTCCGCCGGCCACCACTACACGCGTCGCCTCCAAAGCGGGCGCGCGTCAGGGTACCAACGTCGATTTCATGCGGGATTTCGGGATACCTGGCCGGCCATCATGGCGTAGGTGACGATCCTCAGAACGTCGCTCCGATATGCTTAAAAATAAGAGGAGATATTTTAGAGAGTGTAAACGAAGCCTACAGGGCGTCATTATGCTGCGATTTTTGTATATTTCGTCGTATTTGCTGCACAACCACGAATGGTCGGAGGTGACCCCATGGCTCGAAGTCACCTGTTCGATCGGCCTAACTGTCGGTCCTTGGCCAATACTTGGAGGCGGCGCTGCAGGTGGCCGACGCCAATTTCTGCGCCGCCAAGAATACCGGCCGCAAACGATACGTGTCGATGGCGAGCTGTCGCCTCCTGCTTCAGTCGCGCAGTAGCGGCAAGAGCTGATCGCCTTGCCGCTTGATCTCGGAGAGATAGGGCGTGTCGGACAGCACGAAATGCGTGATCCCGAGATCCTGGTATTTGCGCAGCGAGCGGGCGACGTCTGCCGGTGAACCGACCAGCCAGGTGGTGCCGGCACCGCCGCCGCCGAACCTGCCCGGCGCGGTATAGAGATTGTCGTCGAGGACGTCGCTGCGTTCATGGAGAGCAAGCAGCCGCTGCTGGCCGACGGCGAGCACGCGCTGGTGATCGTGCCAGCCGGCGCCCTTGCTTCTTGCCATCTCGGCGACCTTCGCTTCGGCGTCGGCCCAGGCCTCATCCGTCGTATCACGGACCAGCGTCGTTATCCGTAGCCCGAATTCCAGCGGCGGGAGGTCGCGGTCGAGAGCCCGGCTCAGCCCCTTGAGCCGTCCGATCCGATCCCGGACGCCCTCGAGCGGCTCGCCCCAGAAAAGCTGGACATCAGCCTCGGTGGCCGCCACCCGTTCGGCCGCTTCCGAGGCGCCGCCAAAATAGAATTTCGGATGCCGGCGGTTGCCGCGAACCTCGATGCGCGGCACCACGGTGGATTCGGCGACCCGGAAATGGTCGCCTGCCGAGGTGACGTTTTCTTCGGTCCACAGCCTGCGGACCAGCCGCATGAATTCCTTGGTCCTGGCATAGCGATGCGCCTGGTCGCCCTCGCTGTCGCCATAGGCGGCCAGATTGTCCTTGCCCGAGACGATGTTGATCCGCACCCGGCCGCCAGTCAGATGGTCGAGCGTTGCCGCCGCGGAAGCGAAGTTCGCCGGCCGCCAATAACCCGGCCGGATCGCAATCAGCGGCTCGAAGCTGGTGGTGCGCGCGGCGAGCGAGGCCGCGACGGTGAACGTGTCGGGACGGCCCCAGCCGGTGCCGATGAGCGCGCCCTTCCAGCCATGCTCTTCCAGCGCCTTCGCGTGGCTGGTCAGCGTGTCGAGGCTGTTGTGGTTGTCGACGGCGGAATCTCCGCGATGACTTGGTCTGACGTCGTTGGGAATATACCAGAGAAATTCGGAATGCTTGCTCATGCGATGCCGGTTTATTCGGGATTGGAAGAAGGAGGCCAAGGAAGGACCGGGAAGATCATACGGCTGCCTGCACGTCCTGCCCCCGAAGCGCAAAACCGTTCGGCGGGCGCCCGAGACCGAGGTTCTCCCGCAGCGTCGTGCCTTCATATTCATGCCGGAACAGGCCGCGTTTGCGCAGGATCGGCACGACCTGATCGACGAAATCGGTGAGAGCCGTGGGCAGGATCGGCGGCATGATGTTGAAGGCGTCGGCGGCACCATTCTCGAACCAGATCTGCATCGCATCGGCAATCTGCTCGGGCGTTCCGACGACAGTGCGATGGCCGCGCGCGGTGGCGACCGCCAGATAGAATTGGCGCAGCGTCAGATGATTGCGCGAGACCAGGTCGGAAACCAGCTTGAGGCGGCTTTTGTTGAGTTCGGTATTGTCAGGCAGGGGAGGGGCGGGATCATCAAGCGAATAGCCGGAAAGATCGACGCCCCTATAGTGGCGGGCAAGGATATTCCAGGCGATAGCGGGATGCACCAGCGATTGGATATACTCATAATTCGCTTGAGCTTCCGCCTCCGTACCGCCGAGAACAGGGAATATGCCGGGACTGATCAGGAGGTCGTCCGGCCGCCGCCCGTAACGGGCAAGCCGCCCCTTGACGTCGGAATAGAATTCCTGGGCATCCTCGATCGTTTGGTTGGCGGTAAAGATCATCTCGGCGGTGCGTGCGGCAAGCTCGCGTCCGGGTTCCGATGCGCCAGCCTGCACGATGACGGGATAGCCCTGCACCGGACGGCCGACATTGAGCGGACCCGCCACCGAGAAGAACTTGCCCTTGTGATTGACGAGATGCACCTTGTCGGGATCGAGATAGACCCCGCTTTGCTTGTCGCGGATAAAGGCATCGTCCTCGTAGGAATCCCACAATCCCTTCACCAGGTCGACGAATTCCTCGGCCCGCTCATAACGATCGGCATGGGCGGGATGGCCTGCGATCGAAAAGTTCTTCGACACGTCGGCGCCCGTCGTGACGACGTTCCATGCGGCACGGCCCTTGGAGATATAATCCAGCGACGCGAATCTGCGGGCGAGAAGGTAGGGGTCCTCGTAGGTCGTCGATGCCGTGGCGACGAAGCCGATATGACTGGTCGCCTGGGAGAGGGCGGCCCAGAGTGTCAGCGGCTCGAAATGAGCGCCCTGGGCAATGCGGCGAAACGCTTCCGGATCCGCGGCCCGCTCCCATCCCGCCGGGCTGTCGGCGACGAAGACGAGATCGAACTTCCCGCGTTCGGCGGTCTGCGCCAGGTCCCGGTAGTGATCGATATTGAGGCCGGCATCGGCCTGCGCATCCGGATGGCGCCAGGCGGCGATATGATGGCCGGTCGCCATGATAAAGGCGCCGAGCCGCATTTGCCGTTTCGATGTGCTCATTGGCTTGCTTCTCCGCTATATCAGGCTGCTCTGCGGCCGGGGACGCTGACCCCGAGCCGGCCGAGAAGATGGCTTCGGAACTTTGCAAAACGCGGATCGCTGTGATCGCGCGGCGCCGGCAGATCGATCCTGAGATCCTCGATGAGCCGGCCTTCGTCGAGAACCAGAATCCGGTCGGCCAGCGAGATTGCCTCGTCGACGTCATGGGTGACGAGCAGCACGGCGGGACGGTGCCTTGCACATAATTCCCGCAGCAGATCGTGCATCTTCAGCCGGGTCAGCGCGTCGAGCGCGCCGAAGGGTTCGTCGGCGAGAAGCAAGGCCGGCTCGCGCACCAGGGAACGGGCAAGCGCGACCCTCTGCTGCTCGCCGCCGGAAAGCTGGTTCGGCCATGCCGTTTCCCGCCCCGCGAGTCCCACTTCCGCCAAAGCCTTCCTGCCGCCTTCCTGGCCGGTGGCGCGGGGCAGGCCGAGCGTGACGTTCTGGATGGCGCTGCGCCAGGGCAGCAGGCGGGCATCCTGGAAGACCACGGAAAGCCTTTCCGGCGTCTCAAGCGTGCCGCTTCCCTCCACACCGTGATCGAGACCGGCAAGGGCCCTGAGGAATGTGCTCTTGCCGGAGCCGCTGCGGCCGAGCAGGGCAACGAATTCGCCTTCTTCGATATCGAGATCGACACCGTCGAGGATCGTCTTCGCTGCAAACCGGCGGACGAGGTTTCGCACATGGACGGCCGTGGCCGCCGGCTTCAGTTTGCCAGGGTGCGGCGCCATGAGAGAGCCCTCCGTTCGATGAGGCGGACGAGGCCGTCCGAGACGAGACCCAGGAGCACATAGACCACCAGGCCGACGAGGATGACATCGGTCTGCCCGTAATTGCGGGCGAGATCGATCATGTAGCCGAGCCCGCTGGTGGCGTTGATCTGCTCGACGACGACAAGGGAAACCCAGCAGAGGGTGACGGCAAAGCGCAGCCCCAGCAGGAAACCGGGCAAAGCGCCCGGCAGCACCACTTGGAGGATGAAGTCCTTCTGGCTCATGCGCAGCGTCTCGGCCAGTTCGACATAGCGACTATCGATGCTGCGCAGCGCATTGTGGGTGTGGATGTAGATCGGCACGATGACGGCAAGCACGATCGTCGTAACCTTCATGCTCTCGCCGATGCCGAACCACAGGATGAGCAAGGGGATCAAGGCGAGCGTGGGTATCGCCCGCTTGATCTGAACCGGTCCGTCGATCAGCGCCTCGCCGATCCGGGAAAGACCGGCGATGACGGCCAGGATCGTTCCGATCAGCAAACCGATGCCGAGGCCGAGCAGAGCGCGCGTCGCTGACGTCACGAAATTGTCCTGCAGGCGGCCCTGTTCCAAAAGCCGCGCGAAAGCCTCGACGACCGTCCACGGTGCCGACAGGATACGCGGGTCGATCCATCCGAGCGCCGAGCCGGCGACCCAGGCCAAGACAAGCAATGCCGGTCCGATCTGCAGCCCGAAAGGTATCGCCGGGCCGGGACCCAGCCTGCGCCGGGCGCGCGCGCCGGCAGAGCCGGGAAGACCAACCGGCCTTGCCGCGCGTAAACCCGCCGGCGCAATTCTGCCGCCTGACCTCAGGGACAGGTTCGCTTCATCTGCATCCCAAATGGTTGCCATGCTTGAAATCTCCTCCTGAATGGAATGGGGAACGTTAAAGGCCCTTGGCCAAAGCCGCCGCACCCAGCTTTTCGAAGCGATTGTCGAAAATCTGCTCCACGTCGAACGGCTTGTAACCGAGCTCGTCCGCTAGCAGGTTGATCGTTTCCTGATGACGCTTCTTCACCTCGCTCCAATCGGAGGGAACGATCTGCTCCCCGGTCATCTTGACGAGATATTCCCCGTCGTCCTGGCTGAGGCCCTGCTGACCGACGTAATATTCCTTGATCCAGAGGTCCGGGTTGCGGTTCACCCATTCGGTGGCGCGCGCCCACAGGCCGACATATTCAGCGAGGGCAGCCGCCTTGGCGGGATCATCCAGAACCCATTGCGGAGCATAAAGATGGCCGGGATCATCGCGCAGCCCATGTTCGAGGAGAGTCGCGCCATCCGGCCCGTATTGCGTGATGTAGCGCCTGATATAGACGCTGCCGAGCGGCGCGATGTCGACCTGTTTGCCCGCCAAGGCCTTCGGATAGACATCGCCGGTGCTTGGCAATTCCACGAGAGTGACGTCGCTGCTCTTCAGGCCGGCGGTGTGAAGCGCGCGCAGGACGAGAGTGCCCTGGGCCTGACCGGGGCTAAACGCGATGCGCTTGCCGCGGAAATCAGAGAGCGTCTTGACGTCGGCGCCAGGCGCGATGCCGAAGCGGTAGATCGGATTGGCGATCGGGTCGCGGCGTTCGCGATAGGCGATGTTGCGGACCGGCAGGTTGTTCCAGTTGGCGAAGATCGAGGGGATCTCGGCCACCGAGCCGACGTCGAGCGCATGGGCGCGGAAGGCTTCCGATGTCTGCGGTCCGCCGCTGATATTGGCCCATTTCACTTCGAAAGTGAGCTCCTTGTCGAGGCCAGACACTTCGAGAGCCTTCTGCGTGACCGGGTCGCCGATCGTCAGCGCGGTGCCCGGCGGCACTTTAGCAAGGAGGGGCGCGTCGGCCTGGGCTGCGGCCGGATTGTGAATGGCGCCGAAGCCAAGCAGACTGAACAACGCGATTTTGAATGCTTTTGCCAATGTCATCGTCGATCTTCCCGTTTCGGATTGCTGATTGCAGGAACGATGCACGGTAAGATGGAACATTATCCACTAAATCTATAGACTATTTAATTCAATAATCACGTCGCTGATAAAAAATTGTGCCAAAGCTCGGGTCGCTGGCCCGATTGGGCGCCCCCGAGGATTGCCGATGCCCAGACGAAAAAAGGCGCCTGAGACATATGCCGCAGGCGCCTTGTGG
Source organism: Rhizobium sp. 268 (assembly GCF_036571585.1). NCBI lineage: Bacteria > Pseudomonadati > Pseudomonadota > Alphaproteobacteria > Hyphomicrobiales > Rhizobiaceae > Rhizobium > Rhizobium sp. 268. The sequence continues at coordinate 151,233 of NZ_JAPPSO010000010.1, forward strand.
TCACTCCAGTCTTCGACTGTGTCTTGAAGCCGGCAGATGTCAATCGCTGACGTCAGGCAGCGGCCGGCGGGTATTCGTTGGCCTGGAATACGTGATGATGCACCTTGCCGGTGAAGAGTTGCAGGAGTTCGCCGGTAACTTCACGGCTCTCGAAGCGCACATCGGAACTTAGCGCTGCGCTCACCGCATCCATATCGGGATAACGGATCGCCAAGGCCATGGCATAGACCGGGGCGCCTTCATCGCGCTCCATCCCGTCCAAGACCCGAACTTCCTCGGCGCCTGGAAATTTCGTCCATAGAGGAACGAGCCGCTCCCTGACAAAAGCGCGGAATTCCTCTTCTCTGCCGGGATGGATTTCGCCTTCAAACAAAGCATAACGGATGATCATAGGTTCTCTTTTCCAAAACTCGCCGGAGCCGGATCGATATGATGGGGGAAAGTGAGGGCGTATCGATCGATACGCCCTGATTGGAGGCTTATTTGCCCCAGATTTTCTTATACTGATCGCGATAGCCGTTATCGGGATCGAAGCTATTCTTCGGTCCGCCGTCGAACTCGACGTTCGCGCTGGTCACCACATGCAGCGGCGACACATAGCCCGACCACGGGGCGCCGGCGAAAGCGCGGTTCAGCTCATCGACGAGCTGCCAGCCCTGGAGGTTGAGCGGTTCGGCGACCGTGACGGCCTGGAACTGCTTGGCGCGGATACGCTGATAGGCGCTCTCCGAACCGTCGCCGGCTGCAACGTTTACCGGCTTCCCGTCGCCGGCGATGCCGGCTGAGGCAAGCGACGGTCCCATGAAGTCGTAGTAGAGGTCGTTGATCGCCAGAGAATGCGTCCACTTGGCGCCGTACTTCTGCAGCAGCGACGTGGTCAGCTGCGGCATGCGCTGGGAGGTTTCGGCGATCGGCGTGTCCACATATTCCAGCACGGTACCGCCGAGATCCTCGATCTCTTTCTTCATGCGGTCGGCCTTGGCAATTGCAATTGCATAGGTCGAGTCGGTGAAGATGATGACGCCCGGTTTGCCGCCGGCGTCGACGAAGGCCCAATCCGCCGCCGACTTCGAGACTTCCATCGCATCGGTGGTGACGTTGGCGAAAACGCCGACTTCGGGAACCGGACCGACGGCCGAGGCGGCATGCCAGGAAACCATCGGAATGCCGGCCGCCTTTGCCGCTTCCATCGCCGGCTTCTGCTCGACCGCGTCGAAGCCGTTGATGATGATGCCGTCGGGCTTCAGCGCCATGGCCTGGCCGAAGGCAGCCGTCCGTCCGCCGATCGAGCCGGCGCCGTCAAGCGCCTTGACCGTCCAGCCCAGGGCGCCTGCCGCTTCCTGAACGCCGTTGACCACGCCGAGAATGCCGCCGTTCTTCATATCGCCAGCAAGAATGACGATGTTCTTTCCGCTAGCAGCCTTGGGGCCGCTCGTCGGGCCATCCCATGCGCTCACCTTGGAAGCATACTTGTCGACCACGGCCTTGGCGTCGGCCATGGAATCGGCCATTGCCGGCATGCTGAGCATAACGGCGACGGTTGCGACCGTTGCCTGCAATAAAGTCCTGCGCTTCATGTTCACTCCTCCATTTTGTTTGTTGTGGAATGCCGGTGAGCCGGCATCCTCATTTGGATGCGGGTGTGATCCTCCTCACAGCTCCGCGCTTGCGCTGGGCATAACCTGCAATGCCGATGGCAATCAGCAGGGTCACGCCGTTGAACAGCGGTTCGACGAAGAACGAGCCGCCGAATTGCTGAATTCCTGATATCCCGACTGCCAGGATGATGACGCCGATCAAAGTGCCCCAGACGTTCACCCGGCCTGGCTTGATCGTCGTCGATCCGAGAAATGCGCCGACCAGCGCCGGCAGCAGATATTCAAGACCGACGCTTGCCTGGCCGATGCGAAGCTTCGAGGCGAGAAGGACCCCGGTCAGAGCAGCCAGCAGGCCGGAGGTCACGAATGCGCCGATCACGAACTTGCGGACCGGAATGCCATTGAGGGCCGCAGCCTTGGGATTGGCGCCGATCGCGTAAAGGTACCGGCCGATCGGCAGGTATTCAAGCACGACCCACATGCAGATGGCGATCAAGAGCACATAAAAGCCGGTGATCGGCAGGCCGAACAGCATGGTGCCGTTCAGCGCATAAAAACCTTCAGGCAGTACACCGACCACCTGCCGCCCGCCGGTGTGCCAAAGGGCAAGCGCGTAAAGAACCGTGCCGGTACCGAGCGTGGCGATGAAGCTGTCGATCTTGGCGACCTCGACCAGCAGGCCGTTGATGAAACCGGTGAGGACGCCGAGCGCGAGTACGATGAGGACGGCGACCGGCCAGGGCAGGCCGTAGGCCGTCTGCAGGCTGATGGCGAGAATGTGCCAGAGCACGATGCCGTAGCCGACAGTCAGATCGATGCGGCCCGATGCCATCGGGATCATTGCGGCCAGCGACAGAAGCGCGATGATCGCCTTGTCGGAGACGATCGAGCGAACGTTCAGCACGGTCGGGAACGTATCCGGCAGAAGGATCGAGAAGATTACGATCAGGCCGACGGTCAGGATCACCAGCCCGTAAACCGGGATCAGGCGGCCGATCTTCTGGCCGGTGGACAGGCCGGCCATTTCGCTCTTGGTCGGCTCCAGCGCGGTGGATTCAATGGATTGCATGGCTGTTCTCCCGATGGCTCAAGCGGCTTCCGATGCCGAGGCAGCCGTGATGACCGCCTCCGTGGTCAGAGCGCTTGCACTCAGTTCGCTGACGATTTTTCCGCGCGAGAAAACCAGCGCGCGGTGGCAGATATGGGCGATTTCCTCGAAATCCGTCGAGACGACGACGACCGCGAGACCGGCTTCCAGCGCCTGGGTGATCAGGCGGTAGATTTCCGCGCGCGCGCCGATGTCGACGCCGGCGGTCGGGTCTTCCGCGACCAGCAGCTTGCGGCCAGTCGCCAGCCAGCGGCCGACGACCACCTTCTGCTGGTTGCCGCCCGACAGCGCCTCCACCGGCAGATCCGGATCGTTCGGCCTGAGTCCGACGGAATGGCCGATCGCATGGGCAAGATCGGCTTCGCCACGCGGCGACAGGAAGGAGAAAATCCCGCGTCCGACGGCGCCCGGATTGAGATAGGTATTTTCCCGAATGGACAGCGAGAGCGCGACGGATTCCTCCGTCCGGTCACGGGCGATCAGACCGATGCCCGACGCCATCGCCTGCCGCGGGCTGGAAAGATCCGGCGCCTCGCCACGCAGCAGAACCGAGCCGTTGAAGGGTTCGCAGCCGAACAATGCCCGGCCGATGCGTTCCTGACCGGCGCCGCGCAATCCAACCAGCCCGAGCAGCTCACCCTCGCGGATATCGAAGGATATCGGGCTCGTGCCGGTGCAGACGAGATCGCGAACCTCGACGATCGCCTTGCCGGGCTTGATCTCGGCCTTGGAAAAGAGGCTGTCACTGCTGCGGCCGATGATCATCGTCACCAGTTCGTCGGGGGTGGTCTCGCTGACCGGCTTCTGTCCCACCATGCATCCGTCGCGCAGCACGGCGACGCGATCGGCAATGCGGAAAATCTCGTCCAGCCTGTGGGAAACGTAGATCATGCCGACGCCCCGCTCCTTCAGGGGGCGGATCGCATTGAACAGCCGGTCGACTTCGTCGGCGGGAAGGCTCGCGGTCGGCTCGTCGAGCACCAGAACGTCGGCCTCGACGGCAAGCGCGCGGGCAATGGCGACAAGCGATTTTTCGGTGCGCGACAGGGCCGAGACCCGCGTTGTCGGATCGAAGTCGCAGCCGACCAGTTTCAGGGCCTCCTTGGCGCGCGCCTGTGTCCTGTTCCAATCGATCACGCCGCGACGCATCGAGAAACCCTGTGACAGGCCCATATTCTCGCCGACCGTCATCCACTCGATCAGACCGAGATCCTGGTGGATGAAGGCGACCGGTTGGCGCTCGTTCGGCTTCGGCGGACGATGATGGTAGCTCTGGCCGCGGAAAAGGATGTCGCCATTATCCGGCCTGTAAATGCCGGCGAGCGTCTTGATCAGCGTCGATTTGCCGGCGCCGTTTTCGCCCAGCAGCGCCAGGATTTCGCCCTCGCGCAGATCGATCGAGACGTCACGCAACGCCTGCGTGCCGCCGAAGCTTTTGGTGATCGATTGGAACTCCAGCAGTCTCTTGGCTTCCACTGTGGCTCCTCCCAAAGCTGCGGTTGTCATTGGCTGTATGTTATCGATAACATTCATGTATGGTCAAGCGGAAAGATGACAATCTCGAATTTCGAATGAAGATTGCCGTCAGCCGGCCTGAAGCCCGTCGAGAAGGCGCATCATCTCGGCCGAGTCCTTCGGCCCAAGCCCGGCCGCACAGAGCAGTCGGTGAATTTCGACCACCGCCCCGGTCATCGGCAATGGCGTCTTCGTCTTCAGCGCGAAAGCCTGAAGCGAATCCAGGTCCTTCAGCATGTTGTCGATTCTTCCCGTCGGAGAGAAATCGCGGGCGGAGAATTTTGCCATGAATTCCTGCAATATCCGGCTGTCCGCCCTGCCGCCGGCAAGGGCTGCCGGAATGGCTGAGGGATCGACGCCGCCGGCTTCAGCGAGCTTGACGGCTTCAGCGACGGCTTGGAACAGCACGGCGCAAAACAGCTGATTGATCAGCTTGGTGGTCTGCCCGGCGCCGGATTGGCCCATCAGCGTATAATTGGCGGCAAGATGCCGCATCACCACGCGGGCCCGTTCGAAATCCTCAGGGCTGCCGCCGGCCATGATCGTCAGCTTTCCGCCAAGCGCGCCGGGCACGCCGCCGGACAACGGGCAATCCACCCATGCCATGCCCGTTTCCGCACGCAGCCGCTTCGCCATGTCGACCGTCTCGGCGGGATCGATGGAGGACATATCAATCAGCAGCTTGTCGGCGCTTGCCGCCGCCGCTACCCCCTTCTCGCCGAAGACGACGGCACGCACGATGTTGGCGTGATTGAGGCTGAGCACGCAGAATTCCGACGCCGAGACCGCATTCTCCACGGAACTCGCCGCGTGGGCACCCTTGGCCGTGAGTGCCGCGACCTTTTCGGCATCGAGATCGAAGACCGATACTTTGTGCCCGGTTTCGATCAGTCGCGTGACGATCGCCGTTCCCATGATACCCGCGCCGATGACGGCGACGTCTGCTCTATAGTCATCCTGCATGATTATCTCCTCCCTTGACCGCCACGCCGCTCAGCCCTTTGCAAGCCAGCGCCATAATATCCTCCAACGCATTCTCGACCGCCACCGTCACCACCCCGGCTTCACCGGTCGGCGGCTCCAGCGTCTGCAACTGGCTGTCAAGCAGCGACGCCGGCATGAAGTGGCCCTGACGGGCCTGCATCCGCGACAGCAACAGATCGCGCGTCCCCTCCAGAAAAACAAAGGCCAAGCGTCCGCCCGCCGCCTGACGCAGCCTGTCCCGATAGGTTTTCTTCAGCGCCGAACAGGAAATTACCAATCCCTGCGACGCCTTTTGCGCGGTGTTAATCTCCTCGCCGATCCGGTCGAGCCAGGGCAGCCTGTCGGCGTCGGTGAGCGGTATGCCTTTCGCCATCTTCTCGACATTGCGAGCCGGGTGGAGTTGGTCGCCTTCCACAAAACGCATGCCGTTTCGAGCCGCGATGCCCGCTCCAACCGAGGACTTGCCGCAACCGCTCACGCCCATGACGACAACGGCCAGAGGCAGCGTTTCTTTTTCGAGTTCCATCGTCGCGTCTCTGTCAGAGGCAGGTCGTGATGCCGCCGTCGACGTACAGCGTGTGGCCGTTGATGAAGGACGACCCGCGGCCCGCCAGGAAAACGGCGGCGCCGACCAATTCTTCGACATTGCCCCAGCGCCCGGCCGGCGTCCGCTTCTCCAGCCAAGACGAGAATTCAGGATTGTCGACGAGCGCCTGGTTGAGCGGCGTCTTGAAATAGCCGGGCGCAATCGCGTTGATCTGCAGGCCGTGCTTGGCCCAGTCGGCGCACATGCCGCGCGTCAGGTTGCGCACCGCACCCTTGGTCGCCGTATAGGGAGCGATGCCCGGGCGGGCCAGCTCGCTCTGAACCGAAGCAATGTTGATGATCTTGCCCTGACCGCGGGCTATCATGGCTTTGGCGGCTGCCTGGCCGACGTAAAACACGCTCGAAATATTGGTGGTCAGCAGCAGCTCCCATTTGTCCGCCGGGAAATCTTCCAGCGGCGTGCGAAACTGCATGCCGGCATTGTTGATCAGGATGTCGAGCGGGCCGATATCGGCCTCGATCGCATCGATGCCCGCTTTGGCGGCATCCTTGCTGGTCACGTCGAAGATAGCGGCATGGGCAGACAGGCCTTGAGCCTTGAGACTTTCCACTGCGCGTTTGACGCTTTCGGGCGTGCGGCCGTTGATGATGACCTCGGCGCCGTGCTGCGCCAGGCCCTCGGCCAGCGCATAACCGATCCCCTGGCTCGAGCCGGTGATCAAGGCAAGCTGCCCGGTCAGATCAAACAGGTTCTTCATGCAAATAACTCCTCCGGTGTCGCTGCGAATGACGGCTTATACCGCCACTTCAGGTGAAACTCACTTGACATCGCTTCTCTGGATTATATGTTATCGATAACATAATCAACTGCCAAAATGCGGGACGGAGACGGAATGCCTGACGTAGAGATCTTGATGACCGGAGCTTATCCGGAATGGGATATGGTCGATCTGGAGGCGAAGTATCGCGTTCACCGCCTGTGGGAAGCGGCAGACCGGCAGGAACTGATTGCAAGGGTCGGCAAGGATATTCGCGCCATCGCGACGCGTGGTGAACTCGGCGCCTCCGCCGAGCTGATGAAGCAATTGCCGAAGCTGGAGATCGTCTCCTGTTACGGCGTCGGCACCGACGCCATCGACCTCGCCTATGCCCGCGCCAACGGCATTCGCGTCACCAACACGCCTGATGTGCTGACCGAAGATGTCGCCGATATCGCCATCGGACTGCTGCTTGCCACGGCGCGGCAGATCCCGCAGGCCGATGTTTTCGTCCGCGCGGGCCAGTGGGGCAATGTCGCCATGCCGCTGGTGACGCGGGTCGCCGGCAAGAAGGTCGGACTGGCCGGCATGGGGCGGATCGGCAAGGCGATCGCCAAGCGGGCTGCCGCTTTCGGCTGCGACATCTCCTATTTCGCCCGCAATGAGCACACGGATGTTGATTATGCCTACCAGCCGGACCTGGTCGCACTTGCCGATTGGGCCGATTTTCTGATCGTCATCGTCCCCGGCGGGCAGGCGACCATGAAGATCATCAATGCCGAGGTGCTGAAAGCGCTCGGTCCGAACGGCATGTTGATCAATGTTTCTCGCGGAACCACCGTCGATGAAGAGGCGCTGATCGCAGCCCTACAGGACGGCACCATCCAGGCCGCCGGCCTCGACGTCTTTTTGAACGAACCGAAGATCGATGCGCGGTTCCTGACACTCCAGAACGTGGTGTTGCAGCCCCATCACGGCTCCGGTACCGTCGAAACCCGCAAGGCCATGGGCCAGCTGGTCAGAGACAATCTCGCCGCGCATTTCGCCGGCGCAGCACTTCCAACTCCCGTCGTGTGAGGGTTTCGATATGAAAGCCATCGTCATTCATGCCGCCAAGGATCTCAGGATCGAGGAGCGCGAGCCGGAGGTTGCGGGCGAGGGGCAGGTGGAAATCGCCATCGAAGCCGGCGGCATTTGCGGATCCGACCTGCATTATTACAATCATGGCGGCTTCGGCACCGTTCGCCTGCGCGAGCCGATGATCCTCGGCCACGAGATCGCCGGCACAGTCAAGGCGCTGGGTGCCGGTGTGAGCGACCTTGCCGTCGGAGACCGCGTTGCAGTTTCTCCGAGCCGGCCGTGCAATCATTGCCAATATTGCCTGAAGGGGCAGCAGAACCACTGCCTCAACATGCGGTTTTACGGCAGCGCCATGCCGATGCCGCACATTCAGGGCGGCTTTCGCCAGCGGCTGGTGGCGGAGCGCTGGCAATGCCACAAGGTCGCGGAGGGCATTTCCATTCACGAGGCCGCCTTCGCCGAACCCTTTGCCGTGACGCTGCATGCGGCCAGCCGCGCCGGATCGCTGCTGGGCAAACGGGTGCTCGTCACCGGCTGCGGCCCGATCGGGATGCTGGCGATCGTTGCGGCGCGTGTTCTCGGCGCTCGAGAAATCGTCGCGACCGATGTGACCGACAGCGTTCTGGCGATCGCCCGCACCAGCGGCGCGGATCGAACGATCAATGTTGCCACGCATGCCGCCGACCTCGCCGCTTACGGCGCCGACAAGGGATATTTCGACGTCATGTTCGAGGCGTCGGGCAATGAGCGGGCGGTGCGCGCCGGCCTGGAGGCGCTGAAGCCTCGCGCCGTGCTCGTACAGCTGGGCCTCGGCGGCGATGTCTCCATCCCGCAGAACATGATCGTCGCCAAGGAAATCGAGATGCGCGGGACATTCCGCTTTCACGAGGAATTTGCGCTTGCGGTCGAACTGATCAATACGCGCCGCGTCGATCTGAAACCGCTGCTGACAGGTGTTTTTGCCATCGAAGAGGCCGTCGCCGCCTTCGAATTGGCCAGCGACCGTAGCAAGTCGATGAAGGTGCAGATCGCCTTCTGATATCGGCGCCCATTATTGGGCGCTGCGATCCGTGCTTTCGCGCAGCACGACCCTGTAGCCTGTCAATGTGATCTCGTCGCCGGTCGTCTCGCCGCTGCCCTGCAAGGCATCGAGAAGGCGGGCGGCGGCCTGGCGGCCGATGCCGTAACAGTCGACATTGATGGTGGTGATGCTGGGATGACAGATCGATGAGATCTCGTAATCGCCGAAGCCGGCAATGGCGATATCCCCCGGCACGCGCATTCCCCGGCGTTTGCATTCCATGATCGCGCCGAAGGCGGACAGGTCGGAGACGCAGAGAACGACTTCGGTATCCGGCCAACGCTCCAACAGGCTGACGATCGCCTGGCCGCCCTGTTCCATGCTGATCGGCGGCACGCCGAAGGAAATCGCCCGCCCCGGTCCCAAACCCAGTTCCTCGACGGTCCTCAGAAAACCGCTTCGTCGCTGGCTGCCGCGCGTATCGCGCGCTGTCGTACCGCCGATATAGCCGAACCTGCGATAACCCTGGCTCGCAAGCGCTCGCACCAACAGGGACATCGCCTCGCTGTTGGAAAAGCCGACGACATGATTGATCGGCTCTTCCGGAATTTCCCAGGTTTCAACCACCGGAATGCCGGCCTTATCAAGCATGCGCCGCGCCCGGTCGGTATGCGAACCGCCTGTCAGGATGATGCCTTCGGGGCGGCGGCGCAGCATTGCCTCGATCAGCTTTTCTTCTTTCTCGGCGGAATAGTCGGTATAGCCGAGAAGAAGCTGAAGGCCGGTATCTTCCAAGGCATCGGTGATGCCGCGGGCGGTGTCGGAAAAATTCGAATTGTTGATCGAGGGTACCAGCGCCGCGATGAAGCCGCTGCGCCGAGAGGAAAGACTGCCGGCCGACAAGTCGAGCACGTAGCCGAGCGCATCGACGGCTTCCATGATGCGCTTGCGCGTCTCTTCGGAAACGCTCGCATCCTGCCGAAAAGCGCGCGAAACGGTCATGGCAGATACGCCGACATATTTGGCGACTTCAGCCATCGTCAGTTTTTGGGCGTCGCCTCCCTTGAGACGCTTGTCTTTTGGCTCATCCTCGTTTTTCACTGGCTCCGCTTTCAAAACAGCTTCCGAGTTGGGCAACTCAACACACGATAAAGTTATCGCTATCATCGCACAATCGATATTATTGCAGGAATGCCGCGTTCCGCAGTTCGCCGATATCTGTACGAAGAGCGAAAAACAAAGCATTATGGTATCGATAACAATTTGAGATGAGGGAGTATCATGTTCGGAGAAATCGAGGGGACTGGGTTCGAGGTTCTCGATCCGCGCTTTGAAAACTGTTTCGTCGGCCATGCCCGCGTCGAGCGGCTTTGGACGGGCGGGCGCTGGCTGGAAGGACCGGCCTGGTTTGCCGCCGGGCGCTATCTGGTCTTCTCGGATATCCCCAACAATCGCATGATGCGCTACGATGATACCAGCGGGCAGACATCGGTCTTCCGCTCACCCAGCAACAACTCGAACGGCAACACGGTCGACAATCAGGGACGGCTGATCACCTGCGAGCATCTGGCGCGCCGTGTCACGCGAACCGATTTCGACGGCGGGATCAGCGTGCTGGCCGATCGCATTGCCGGCAAGCGGCTCAATTCTCCCAACGATGTCACCGTCAAATCCGACGGGACCATCTGGTTCACCGACCCGAGCTACGGCATCCTCCACGATTATGAGGGCGACTATGGCGAGGCGGAAATCGGCGGATGCCACGTCTACCGGCACGACCCGGCAACAGGCGCCACCGACCAGATGACATCGGATTTCGTCAAGCCGAACGGGCTGGCTTTCTCCCCGGACGAAACGCTGCTTTATATCGCCGATACCGGGGCATCGCACCTGTCCGGCGGTCCGCGCCATATCAGAAAGCTCGCCGTGTCCGATGACGGCAAGCTGAGCGATCTCGGCATTTTTGCCGAATGCACCGCAGGCTTTTTCGATGGTTTTCGCGTCGATCGAAAGGGAAGGATCTGGACGAGCGCCGGCGACGGTGTGCACTGCTATGATCCAGATGGCACACTGATCGGCAAGATCCATATTCCCGAGATTGTCTCCAACGTCGCTTTCGGCGGCGAGAGATTGAACCGCCTCTTCATTACGGCAACCACGTCGCTCTATGCGGTCTATCTCACGGCCAACGGCTCAAGACTGGGATAGAGCGCCCTATCTTCCAACAATAAATCAGCTCGCGACCTGTATTAATGGGTTTCCGTTTCATACTGTGGGCTGATTTAACCATATCGATTATCAGTGAACAGGGAACTCCTCGTTCCAAACGCTCAGAAGCAGAGGCCGCTTCCCCGGCGGTCTCTGCTCTGCGGTATTCCTCAATTCAGCGTTGGCTGAGGCCGTCAGCCAACCTGATGAGGCCGAGGAAGTCCGACCTGTAGCCGAAGGGATCCGCCCCGCGCGATGCCGCAGCGAGATCGGCAATCGCCTGATAGGGATAGGTGTCGAGGGCGCTGGTGCGGCTCAGTTTCTGGCCGAAGGCGGCGACGGCCACGGAGAAGCGAACGTCCTGCGGCGCGGCGTCGATGGTGGCGACCGCGTTGCCGTCACCGACAGGGGTGGTGATCAGCGCGCTCTTGTCCTCCCCCGGCCGCTTATAGCGCATCTTGACGAAGGCAAGCTCGCCGTGATGCGTGCCGTCCGATGCCGCGGCCGGCACCTTGTCGGCTGCGCCATACCTCAGGTCGTCATTCATGACCGCGGGACTTCCCTTGGGGGTGATCTCATAGATCGCCGTGACGCTGTGGCCGGAGCCGATATCGCCGGCATCGACGCGGTCGTTGTTGAAGTCCTCGCGGTTGAGGGCGCGTGTCTCGTAGCCGATCAGCCGGTATTCGGCGATCCGTTCCGGGTTGAACTCGACCTGGAACTTGACGTCCTTCGCAATCGGAAACAGCGTCGACCCGGCTTCTTCGACCAAGGTCTTTTGCGCCTCCGCGAGCGTGTCGATATAGGCGGCGCTGCCATTGCCGTTCTGGGCCAGCGTCTGCATCAGGGAATCGTTGAGATTGCCGCGGCCGAAGCCGAGAACGGTCAGGAAGATGCCGTCCTTGCGTTTCTCCTCGATGATGCGCTTCAGATCCTCGTCGCTCGACGGGCCGACATTGAAGTCGCCGTCCGTCGCCAGCATCACCCGGTTGACGCCGTCCTTGACGAAGGCCTGTTTGGCAAGATCGTAGGCCGCCTCGATGCCTTCGGCGCCGCCGGTCGAGCCTCCAGCCTCCAGCCTGTCGATTGCCACGAAGATCTTCGATTTCTCCGCTACCCGCGTCGGCTCGAGCACCGTGCCGGCATTGCCGGCATAGGTGACGATCGAGACGGTATCGTCGGCCTTCAGCTTGCTGACCAGAAGACGGAAGGCGCTCTTCAGCAGCGGCAGCTTGTCCGGCTCGTCCATCGAGCCCGAGACGTCGATGAGGAAGACGAGATTGGCATGCGGCGCGGTCGCCGGCGCAATGTCATAGCCCTTGATCGCCACGTGCATCAGTTCCGTATCGTGATTCCACGGTGTCGGCATCACCGTCACGGTCGCCTTGAAAGGTTGATCGGCCTTCTCGGGACCCGGCCAGTCATAGGGGAAATAATTGATCATCTCCTCGACGCGAACCGATTGCGGATCCGGCATCGCCCCGCCGGCCAACGACCGGCGGACGAAGGAATAGGAGGCACTGTCGACATCGGCCGAGAAGGTCGAGACCGGATCGGTCGCGACACTCTTGATCGGATTTGCCGCGGCATTGGCAAAGCGTTCGCGGCTGGGATCGAGCTGAACCTGGACATTCCCTTCCGCCGGCGGGACAGGCGAGGGGGCCGCGGCCATTGGTTCTGCCGACAGCTGGCCCTGAGCAACCACGCCGGGAGCCGCCGGCGCAGCACGTTTTGCCATGCCAAGTGCCGCGGCGGAAACCTCCGACTTGTTCTTAAGAGTGGCGATCTCGCCGGCATCGAATTCAGCGCGCAGCTCCGCAGCGGACTTTGCGGCCTGAGGTTCCTTGTCCCGCAAGACTTGAGTGCTATCAGCCGCCGACGATTGAGCCGGCCGATTCTCTTCGGCTGGCGCTTCGGAAAGCCGAGGTTCGGCCGGTTTCGGCATGTCATTTTTGGAAACGGTGCCGGCGATCTTTTCCTGGTTGACGATCGGTTGGTTGCGGGCCAGCTCGAGGGTGAGATAGCCGGCGGCGGGAATGACGAGCAGCGTTGCAAGGGCTGAACCGGCGAGGAATTTCTTATTCACAGCAGAGCTCCATATCCAGTTGATGATGGAGCTTGGACGCCAGCCTTTCGTAATTCCTTGGGCTGCTGCGGCATTATTTTCTGCGTTGTCGAAGGCCTGCATTGCCGCGGCAAGGGCGCGTGCACGCGCCTCCGGATCGGTTGCCGGCGGGGTGAGGCGGGAGAGCTTCTCGAGTTCCTTGTCCATTATACCTCTTCCTTGCCGAGCATGGCCTTCAGCCGCTTGCGCGCCTCGTGGACCTGCCAGGACACGGTCGTTTCCGAGCAGCCCATGACATCGGCGGCAGCCGAATGGCTGAGGCCTTCGCCATAGACGAGCAGCACGGCGTCGCATTGGCGTTCCGGCAAAGCGCGCACGGCCGCCCATAATTCGCTCGACAGCTCGTCGTCGTTCCCGCCCGGTGCATCCGGCTGCGGTTCGGCGGCGTAAGCGCGGAATGCCTGCTCTTCCCGTACAAGTTTGCGTCTATGGTCGCGGGCGGCATTGAGCGTCAGCGTATAGAGCCATGTCCTGAAGCGGCTGGCGCCGTGAAAGCCGCGGATGGCCGCGCCGAGCTTGACGCAGACCTCCTGGGCGATGTCGTCGGCGTCGGCGGAACTGCCCGACCATCGCCATGCCGTCGCGTGGACGAAATCATAATGGCGCGAGACCAGTTGCCCGAAGGCCTCCCGGTCGCCGCCCTGCGCTCGTTCTATGAGCTCCGCATCCAATGCGCACCTACCCCCAAGCTATAAAGCAAGATGCTATTTCCGGATTGAGACGTTTCTCCAGTGCCTTTCCTTGGGTCGACGACGAAAAAAATATCGGAATTTTTTGAAAAAGCGGCAAAGCCTTGAAATGCCGGATCAAAATAAGGAAGCATCGCGACATCCATGGGTCGCGGCCAGACAGATTGCCTCCGCCGCAAAGGCGCATGATGGGGTGAGAATCGGCCAGGGACGTCTCCGCAGTCCCAAATCGAAAGGACCTGCATGTCCGCTCCATCCCCTGTCCCCACCGAAAAAGGCATTCTGCAGTTTCTCCAGATTTGCGATAGCGTCTATCCCACTGAGGCCGTCGAAGCGTCGGTCGAGCAGCAACGGTATTGGTACGATGCGCTTTGCGCCCGCTTCGACCGCCCGCTGCCCCCGGATTTGATCTTTGCGGACGGCATGGTCCAGCGCATACCGATCCGGCGCTACCGTCCGCGGAAAATCATCACCCGGACTGTTCTGCTCTATCTCCATGGCGGCGGCTTCGTCGTCGGTTCGCTTGAGAGCCATCACGCCATCTGCGCCGAGATCGCTGATTTTGCCGGTGCCGAACTCGTTTCCGTCGATTACCGGCTGGCCCCTGAATATCGCTGGCCGGCACAGACGGATGACGGCTTCGCCGTGCTCAAACATCTGCTTGCCGCCGGCAATAAGGTCGTGCTGATCGGCGACAGCGCCGGCGGCAACCTTGCGGCAGGGCTTGCCTTGCGGGCGCGCGACGAGGAACTCTCCGGCATCGTCGGCCAGGTGCTAATCTACCCCGCGCTCGGCGGCAATCCCGACGCAGGTTCCTATCTCGAAATGGCCGCCGCACCCGGCCTGACGACGGCCGATGTCGCCTATTATCGCGAGATTCTGCAGGCGCCTGAAGGAAATGAGATCGCCGAGCCACTCCAGGCGTCTTCGCTTGCCGGGCTGCCGCCGGCCTTCATCACGGTCGCGCATTTCGACCCCTTGAGAGACGACGGCCGGCACTATGCCGCCCGGCTCACTGAAGCGGGCGGAGAGGTCTGGTTCCGTGAGGAGCCCCAGATGGTGCATGCTTGGCTGCGCGCCCGGCATATGAGCGATGGCGCCCGCGATGGCTTCCATGCCGTCTGCGAGGCTGTCCGGCATTTCGCGGTGTCCTGACGATCACATCAGATCGCGTGGGATCCGCTTTTCCGCAAAGATCTTTTCGAAGATCTGCACGTCGTCCTCGAAAGCGGTGACGACGGCACTGATGATCCAATCGGTGGCGGTGCAGGCAATCCGCGCGGTTGCCACGGTGCGCACGAACCAGCCGGGGCGGCGCATATCGCAGGTCCAGGTCGACACACCGGTCATCGACAGCGGATCATCGGGTGAAATCGACCAGACTTCCTCGCGCAATTGCCGGGTCGACAGGCCCGTCTCAGGATGTTCGTAGAGCCCGTTATCCTCGTGGATGCGATAGTCCGTCCGGTTGCCCGAGAGGTTGCGAACGACCTGGCGCTCCGTCGCCGCCGCGGCATGCTCGATATATCGAGGCAGGGGATCGGGATTGGCCGGCTCCTTGATTTCGATGCGGCGATGGTCGCCGAGCACCGGCAACCCCAAGCCGAGCGATGCCATGTCGATTTCGATTCCCTCATCCTCAGGCGGAGGAAGGATCATCGGCCAATAGGCGGTGGAAAGCGAAAGGCGGATGCGATTTCCCTTGCGGAAGCGATAGCCGCAGGCGTCGAGCACGAGACGGATCGACACCGTCTCGCCCGGGATCAGCGGTTTCGGATCGGCATTGCCGTCGCGGTGGGTGAGATTGACGACGCCGAAGGCGACCCGCATTGCCGTACCATCGGGATGAACATCGATCAGCCGGGCGCAGAGATTGCCGCCCGACGTCCGGGAGCGCAGCGCAAGCGTCAGCACGGGCTGGCCGAGATAGTCGCAATCGCCGGAAAGCGGCATGGTATCGAAGACCAGCGAGCCGGCATCGTCCGAGCGCTGATCGATCGCCATTTCGGCGTCGGGCTTCAGCGTGAAATATTCACCGGATGCCGTGCCGGTATCGAGCGGAGAATGGAGATAAACGGGATGTTCGGGCGCGTGCGGGATCGGCATGCCTTCCGTCAGCCTGCCGAATTGCTCGACGTAAAAACACTGCATGCGCGGCGGCGTCCAGACATCCCTGGCGATCCAGAAACCAGGATCGCTGTCGCGGCGTGGGGCAGGGCGGATGGCATCGAGAATATAGGCACGGGTCTGCGGCAGTCCGTCGATCCCGTTGTCCTCGCCACGCAGCCACTTGTTCCACCAGGCGATCGCTTCGCCATGGAAATCGGCGCGCGGTTTCGGCCAGGCGAAGTGCGGATATTTGTGCACCCAGGGACCGATCAGCGCCTTGGCTTTATCGCCGAGGCCTTCGACCGCCATCAGCGGCGTATTGCGGTAACCGTCGGCCCAGCCGGCAATGACCAGCGCGGGAATCTCGACGCTGGAAAAATCCTCTGCGATCGAGCCGTGACGCCAGAAATCGTCGCGCCGCTGATGGCTCAGCCACTCCTCCATGAAAAAGGGTTCGCCCGCCAGGCGCTCCAGCCACAGCGCCTTCCAGCGCTCGCCGGCCAGTGCGGGATCGGGCGGGCGCGACTGATAGCCGAGCATCGTCGCCGCCCACGAAAGCTGGGCGGAGAGATGGCAGCCGTTCTTGTAGTGGATGTCGTCATTGTAGCGGTCGACGGTCGAGGCGATCGAGATGACGGCCTTCAGCGCCGGCGGGCGCAGGGCTGCAACCTGCAGGCTGTTGAAGCCGCCCCAGGAGATGCCCATCATGCCGACCGCGCCGTTCGACCAAGGCTGCGCGGCAATCCAGGCGATCAGCTCACAGGCATCGGCAAGCTCCCGTTCGGTATATTCGCCATCGATGACGCCGTCGGATTCTCCCGATCCGCGGATATCGACGCGCACGCCGGCAATGCCGGCGGCGGCGAAGACCGGATAGGTCGACTCGTCCCTGAGGCTCGTCCCGTCGCGCTTGCGATAGGGGAGGAACTCGAAGACCGACGGCACGGGATCCTCCTCCGCGCCGTCGGGCATCCAGATGCGTGCCGCCAGCCGCGTCCCATCCTTCAAGGTGATCCACTGATTTTCGATGGTTGTGAAGCTGCGGTCTGACATTGTCATATATCCCGGAGAGCTTTAGGCATTAAGCCACACGCGGCTGCCGATGTAGCCGTTGGACATATCGTTGCCGATATCGTCGACATATCCCTTCAGCATTTTCGAAGAGGCCATGATGTAATCGTTGAAGACGGGCAGGATCAGACCGCCATCGTCTCGCACCATCAGGGCCAATTGCCGATAAAGCACCTTGCGCTTGGCCTCATCGAGTTCTGACCTTGCTTGCAGAACCAATTTGTCGAAGTCAGGGCGCTTGAAACGCGTGTCGTTCCATTCTGCGGTCGACAAGTAAGAGGTGGAATAGCGCGAATCCTGGGTCGGACGACCGCCCCAGAACGAGGCGCAGAAGGGCTGCTTGTTCCAGACATTGGTCCAGTAGCCGTCTTCCGGTTCGCGCTTGACGTCGATCGTGATGCCGGCCTTGCGCGCGCTTTGCTGGAACAGGATCGCCGCATCCACAGCGCCAGGAAAGGCTGCGTCTGACGTGAGCAGCTGAATGGAGCGGTCGAGGCCCGCTTTCTTGAAGTGGAAGGCGGCCTTGTCTGGATCATAAGGGCGCTGCTCGATATCGGTCGGGGCGAGAGCGTAGTTGGAATTGACCGGATAGTCGTTGCCGATGACTCCGTAGCCGCCCAGAACCTTGTCGAGGATCGCCTGACGATCAATGGCATATTTCAGCGCAAGC
Source organism: Rhizobium sp. 268 (assembly GCF_036571585.1). Taxonomy (NCBI): domain Bacteria; kingdom Pseudomonadati; phylum Pseudomonadota; class Alphaproteobacteria; order Hyphomicrobiales; family Rhizobiaceae; genus Rhizobium; species Rhizobium sp. 268. The sequence continues at coordinate 168,715 of NZ_JAPPSO010000010.1, forward strand.
CGAAGATCGGTGTTGTCGAAGGGAGCCGTGTCGCAATGCATCAGGAAACAATAGAAGCCCTTGCCTGCATTCCGGAGGATTTCGACGGTCGGTGCTCGCTGCAGCATCGGGACTGTCTTGGGGTCGACATTGTTGACGAAATGGACTTGGCCGGAGGCAAGTGCGGCAACGCGGGCGGTGTTGTCGTTGATGACGAGGATCTCGACACTGTCGACAAAGCCGCGGTCGGAGCGCCAATCCTTCGGGTTTTTCTCGAAGGTTGCGTGAACGCCCGGTTCGAAGCTTTTCAGAATGTAAGGACCTGTACCGATGGCCGCCGCAGGCTTGTCGAGGCCGCCCTTCGGTTGGATGATCAGGTGATAGTCGGTCAAAAGCAAAGGCAGGTCCGCATTGCCTTCCGAAAGTGTGAGGACAAGGTCGCCCGCTTTTTCTTCGATACCGGTGATCGAGGCCATGAGCCCCAGAGCGCCCGACTGCGAATTCTTGTCCGCGTGTCGCTTCAGTGTCGCGACGATGTCCGCGACGGTCATCTTGCTGCCGTCGTGAAACTGCACGTCGTTCCTAATTTTGAAAGTCCAGACGGATGCGTCCGCCGATGGCGTCCAGGAAGTCGCCAGCGACGGCAAGGGCGTACCGGTCTTAGGGTCGGATTCGACAAGTGTGTCGCCCCAGAGACGGCCAATCACGAACAACACGGAGGCGCTATAGGTCGCGGGGTCGAGCGCATCACTGGTGGCGCCGCCCTTGAGACCGAGTTTCAGATGACCCCCGCGCTTCGCTTCCTGCGCGCGGGCATCGCGCGGCATCAAGAGTCGGGAGGTGAGGACTGGCAAAGCACCCAGCGCGACGGCACCGCCAACGAAGTGACGACGGCCGATACTCAAAGGCGAAGATTGATCCTTTTCACGTGTCATTTCAGTTCCCTTTTCAACGTTCTTAGAAGGGAACGTAGAGATCAGGCTGCTTCACGCAATTTCGCGACTTGACGCATTTTTGAGCGAGTTTACGCTACTATCATTAAGACGGAACCGCCGATGCCTCACCTAGTCGAGAACCTCAAGATCGCCTGTGCCACGCAGCGTTCCATTTCGCATCTTTGCCGCGCGATCGATATCAATCGGCAGCAATTCAATCGATACATCAACGGCCAGACGAGGCCGTCTGCCCATAATCTCGCTCGCATAGCCAAGTATTTCGATCTCGACGCAGCCGACTTTGGTCTCGTTCCCAGCCTCTTTCGCGAGCGGCTTCGCAAACCGACTCTAGACCTCAATCAAAGTTCCGAACTATTAAAGGCGTTCCCAGGCGATCTGACCGCGCTCCGGCGCCATATCGGCTATTTCCAGACCTATCATCGCTCCCCGTCCTGGCCGGGAATGGTTGTGTGTTCGTGCAGCCGCTTTGTGGAGAAGGGTGGGCTTGTGCATGTCAAATCAATGGAGCGTCTGCGGGACGCTGGAAACGGCATCCAGCAATTTTCGAAATATGTCGGCCTTGCGGCCTTCTATCGAAACCGGATCTTCATTACGGAGCGAGTCGTCGGCCCGAATCCGATACTTTCACAGACGATCCTCCTGCCATTCGATGAGTACCAGCGCGTCTATCTGCGCGGGACGACAATGGGAGTTTCGTGGCGACGGGAAAATCTCCCGTATGCGTCGCGGATGATCTGGCGGCATGTCGGCGCCGAGCCCAACCTGCGCGAGCTTCTGTCGCGTTGCGGACCGCTGCCGCTGTCTTCACGCCAGCTGCCACCGACGGTGCGCTCGTTCCTCGCAGATCCATCCGCGGAAGTGTATGCGGTGCCGGCAGAGTATTGAAGACACCGATTTTCAACGAAGCCATCCGGATGAGTGCCGGAAGATTTCGAGCCTTCAATTCCCGGCGCTTGCCATCTTCCGCGTCGTTAGCACCCGCTCCAGCCAGCCGATCTCCATCTCCGGTACGGATTTCAGCAACAGGTCGGTGTAGTCGTCGAAGGGCGGCGATAGCGCTTGGGATTTGGGACCGAAGCGGACGAGCTTGCCGCGATGCATCACCGCGACGCTGTCGGCAATGGCGCGCACGATAGCGATGTCATGGGTGATGAACACGTAGGAGAGATGTTCCTCTTCCTGCAGCTTCAGCAGCAGTTTCAGAATGCCTTCGGCAACCAGCGGATCGAGGGCCGAGGTCGGCTCGTCGCAGAGGATAAGTTCGGGCTTGGCGGCAAGGGCTCTCGCGATCGCCACGCGCTGCTTCTGGCCGCCGGACAGTTCGGCCGGATAACGATCGACGAAACCGTTGCCCATTTCGATCTGGTCGAGCAGTTCCTTTACCCGCGCGGTTTTCTCGGCACCTCTCAGACCATAATAGAAGGTCAGCGGGCGGCCGATGATGTCGCGGACCGTCTGCCGCGGGTTCATCGCCGTATCGGCCATCTGGTAGATCAGCTGGATGCGCCTCAAGTCGTCATTCGGCCGGCTTTTGAGGCCAGGCAACAGCGGCTTTCCATCAAAGACAATGCGTCCGTTGCTCGGCGGCAACAGGCCGGTGATGACGCGCGCCAGGGTCGATTTGCCTGAACCGGATTCGCCGACGACGGCGAGCGTCTGCCCCTTCGGCACGTGCAGCGAGACATCGTGCAGCACCTTGAAGCCGTTGGAATATTCGGCGCTGACATTCTCCACTTTGAGAAGTGCTGCAGACTGGTCGGCGGCTTCCTCGCGGTAGGCCTGCCTGACATTAACGAGGGCGCGCGTATAGTCCTCCCGCGGTGCCTCGATGATCTGCTGGACGCTGCCGTATTCGACTTGCTTGCCATAACGCAGGACCATGATGTCGTCCGAAATCTGGGCGACGACGGCGAGATCATGGGTGATATAGAGGGCGGCGGTGTGCGTTTCCTCGATGGCATGCTTGATCGCCGCCAGCACGTCGATCTGCGTGGTGACGTCAAGCGCTGTCGTCGGCTCGTCAAAGACGATCAGTTCGGGATTGGAGCAGAGCGCCATCGCCGTCATCGCCCGCTGCAACTGGCCGCCGGAGACCTGGTGGGGAAAGCGCTCACCGAAGGTTTCGGGATTGGGCAGGCCGAGAACACCGAACAGATAAAGCGCACGCTTGCGCGCCTCGTCCTTGCTCATCAAACCATGTTTAACCGAAGCTTCGATCACCTGATCGCCGAGTCTGTGCGCCGGATTGAAGGCGGCCGCCGCCGATTGCGCGACGTAGCAGACCCGGGCGCCGCGGATTTTCCGGATGCCGTTCTTGCCAAGCACCAGGATATCGGCGCCGTCGAGCCGCACCTCGCCGCCGGTGATTTCGGCGCCGCCTCGGCCATAGGCAAGCGCCGAAAGGCCGATCGTCGACTTGCCGGCGCCCGATTCGCCGATCAGGCCGAGAACCTTGCCCTTCTGCAAATCGAAAGAAACGCCGTCGACGATCGTCACCCGCTTCGGCGGTTCGCCCGGCGGATAGCTGGTTGCTTCGATCTTCAGATTGCGAACGGAAAGAAGCTCAGGCATCGCCGCGCCCTCCCTTGAGGCTGGATGTGCGTTTCAGGAGCCAGTCGACGACGAGGTTGACGCAGACGGCAAGCACGGCAATCGCCGTGCCCGGCACCAGTGCTGCCGATATACCGAAGATGATGCCGTCCTTGTTGTCCTTGACCATGCCGCCCCAATCGGCCGCTGGCGGCTGAATGCCGAGGCCGAGGAAGGAAAGCGTCGAGAGGAACAGGATCGAGAAGGCGAAGCGCAGCCCGAATTCGGCCAGCAGCGGCGACAGGGTGTTCGGCAGGATTTCGCGGAAGATGATCCAGAGCTTGCCTTCGCCGCGCAGTGTTGCCGCCTCGACGAATTCCATCACCGCGACATCGAGCGCCACGGCGCGGCCAAGACGGTAGACGCGGGTGGAATCGAGGATCGCCATGACAAGGATCAGGACGACGATATTCTGCGGCAGGACCGCAAGAACCACCAGCGCGAAGATCAGCGTCGGGATCGACATCATCAGATCGTTGAAACGCGAAAAGACCGTGTCGATGATGCCGCGCGAGACGGCAGCGGTGAAGCTCAGGATGATGCCGAGCGAGAAGGAGATGACGGTGGCGGCGGACGAGACCAGCAGCGTCGTACGCGCGCCATAGATCAGGCGCGAGAGGATGTCGCGGCCGAGATTGTCGAGGCCGAAGATGTATTGATTATCCGGCAGCTGCCAGACGTCGCCGACAACCTGCGTCTCGCCATAGGGAGCGAGCCAGGGGGCGAAGATCGCAAAGATGAAGGCGATGGCGATGCCGGCCATGCCGATCCAGGCGGTGATGGGAATGTCTCTCAATCTCATCGCGGATGCCTCAGCCGGGGATTGGCGATAATCGCGAGGATATCGGCCGTCATATTGAGGAAAATGTAGACAGCCGCGAAAATCAGGCCGCAGGCCTGTACCACAGGCATGTCGCGCACGGTGACCGCATCGACCATATATTGCCCCATGCCGGGATAGACGAAGACCACTTCGACAACGACGACCCCGACCACGAGATAGGCAAGGTTCAGCGCGATGACATTGATGATCGGCGCGAGCGCGTTGGGGGCGGCATGCTTGACGATCGCGCGGAAGGCGCTGAGGCCCTTCAGTTCGGCGGTTTCCATATAGGCCGACGACATGACGGAGAGGATCGCCGCCCGCGTCATGCGCATCATGTGCGCAAGCACGACGAGCACCAGCGTCGCCGTCGGCAGCGCGATCGCCTTCAATCGCTCGACGAGACCCATGCTGTCGTAGACGGTCGCTGGAAAGGTCGCCATGCCGAGCTTCACCGCGAAGAACAGGATCAGCAAGTAGCCGATGAAGAACTCCGGCAGTGAGATAGCCGCGAGCGAGATAATGTTGATGATCTTATCCGGCAGGCGGTTGCGGAAATGCACCGACAGCATGCCGAGGCCGACGGCGAGCGGCACTGATATCACCGCTGCGAAACCCGCCAGGAAGAGCGAATTGCCGAGACGTTTGCCGATCTGTTCACTCACTGAATTCTTGCTGGCCCAGGAAGTGCCGAAGTCACCCTGGACGGCATTGCCGAGCCACTCGACATAGCGCGTCGTGACCGGCCGGTTCAGCCCGAGATCCTGTCGAATATTGGCAACGGCCTGCGGTGTCGCCGACTGACCGAGATAGGTTGTGGCAAAATCGCCGGGCAGGGCTTCCAGACCACCGAAGATCAGGATGGAGACGGCAAAAAGCAGGACCAGGCTGAGCACGAAGCGCTCGAGGATAAGGGCAAGCAGCGGAAAACGCTGCCGGAACCCGAGGCCGGGCAAGATGCTTGGGGCAGGATTGGTCATGGCGAGGACCTCGCGCTAAAACGTCGGGAGGACCGCGGGGTTTCGTCCCACGGTCCCGGCTTCGTTGGAGATCGGAGGGGCAAGCGCCCCCTTGCCATCAGGCGTCCAGCCAGACGCGCGTCGCGACGTAGCCGTTCGACATGTCGTTGCCGATATCGTGGACATAACCCTTCACCTGCTTGGTGGAGGCGTTCACGAAGTCGTTGAACATCGGCAGGATCACACCGCCCTCGTCGCGCACCATCATCGCCATGGCGCGATACAAATCCTTGCGCTTGGCTTCATCAAGTTCGGATCGGGCCTGCAACAGCAGCTTGTCGAAGTCAGGACGCTTGAACTTGGTGTCGTTCCAGTCCGCCGTCGAGAGATAGGCGGTGGAATACATCTGGTCCTGTGTCGGCCGGCCACCCCAATAGGAGGTCGAGAAGGGCTGGACGTTCCAGACGTTGGTCCAGTAGCCGTCGCCCGGTTCGCGCTTGACTTCGATCTCGATGCCGGCCTTCTTGCAGCTTTCCTGATAGAGGACGGCTGCATCGACACCGCCGGGGAAGGCGACTTCTGAGGTGCGCAGAAGGACCGAGCCGCTATGGCCCGACTTCTTATAGTGGAAGGCGGCCTTGTCGGGATCGTAGACGCGCTGCTCGATGCCCTCCGGGAACAGCGCATAGGTGCTGTTGATCGGGAAGTCGTTGCCGACCTTGCCGTAACCGCCGAGGATCTTCTGCACCATGGTCTCGCGGTCCATGGCGTATTTGAGGGCCAGCCGCAGGTCGTTGTTGTCGAACGGCGCCTTGTCGCAATGCATGATGAAGACGTAATGGCCGCGGCCGGCAGTCGAGAGGATCTCGACGTTCGGGGCGCGCTTCAGCAAGTTGACGGTCTTCGGGTCGACGCGGTTGATGTAGTGCACCTGGCCGGACGACAGCGCTGCGATGCGGGCGGTCGCATCGTTCATGCCGATGATTTCGATCGAATCGACATAGCCCCGGTCGGTGCGCCAGTCGTCCTTGTTCCTTTCGAAGGTGGCACGGACGCCGGGCTCGAAACTCGTCATCTTGTAGGGGCCGGTGCCGATCGAGGCCAGCGGATCATCGACGCCGCCGTTCGGCTGGATGACCAGATGGTAGTCCGACAACAGCAACGGCATGTCGGCATTGCCTTCGCTGAGCGTCAGCACCAGATTGCCGCCGTCAGCCTTGATCTCCTTGATCGAGCCGAGAACACCCAGCGCACCGGATTCCGACTTAGCATCGGTGTGGCGCTTCAGCGTCGCAACAACGTCGTCAATCGTCAGTTCCTTGCCATCGTGGAACTTGACGCCCTTGCGGATCTTGAAGGTCCAGGTGACAGCGTCTTTCGATGGCTCCCAGGATTCGGCAAGCGAGGGCACGGCGGCACCCGTCAGCGGATCGGACTCGACCAGCATGTCGCCCCAGCAGCGGCCGATGCAGAACATGACCTGTGACAGGAACTTCGCCGGATCCTTGGAATCGGTGGCTGCACCTCCTTCGAGGCCGAGCTTCAGGTGGCCGCCGCGTTTCGGTTCGGCGGCTTCGGCACTTTCGGTGAAGAGCTTGTCGGCGACGGCAAGTGTGATGCCCGCCGCCATGGCGCGTCCCATGAATTCGCGGCGGCTGAGCCCGCCCGCGGTGACGCGGCCTGCGAGATATTTGCTATAGTCGTTCATTCCCCAGTTCCTTCTTTGTGGTGCGTTGACAGAACTTCCGGGCAGGATCGCAGGCGGTTTCCTCTCCACCTCCGGTGCCCGCATCATGCGGGAAACATTGCGGTTGCTGCCGCCTCGTTATTGTCCTTTCCAGATAGGGCTTCGCTTCTCGGCGAAGGCCCGTGCGCCTTCCAATTGGTCTTCGCTCGAATAGAGCCTGTCGACGGTCGCAAACTGCCGCTTGGTGATCTTGTTCATGGCAGTCTGGAACGTCGAACCCTCCGCTTCGCGCACGATTTCCTTGATGGCCGCATAGACGAGCGGCGGCCCGCTTGCGAGCAGGCGAGCAAGCTCCCAAGCTCTCTCCATCAGCCGGCCGGCCGGCAGGACCTCGTTGACGAAACCCCAGCGATGCGCCTCGTGAACGTCGAGCCAGCGTCCCGTCAAAAGCATGTCCATGGCGATGTGATAGGGGATGCGCTTCGGCAGCTTGATCGACGCCGCATCGGCAACCGTGCCCGAGCGGATTTCCGGCAGGGCGAAACTCGCATGTTCGGCGGCGACGATCAGGTCGGCCGAAAGGGCGAGCTCCAATCCGCCGCCGCAACAGATGCCGTTGACCGCTGCAATAACCGGCTTGTTGAGGTCGCGCAGCTCCTGCAGCCCGCCGAAGCCACCGACACCGTAGTCACCGTCGACCGCATCACCGGATGCTGCCGCCTTGAGGTCCCATCCAGCGCAAAAGAACTTTTCGCCCCCACCCGTCACGATGGCGACGCGCAATTCCGGATCGTCGCGAAAATTCTGGAAGATCAATCCCAAGGCACGGCTGGTCGCAAGGTCGATGGCGTTCGCCTTCGGCCGGTCGATGACGACTTCGAGCACCCCGCCGTCATGTCGTGTGCGAATGCATTCGCTCAACCTATGCTACCTCCTACGCCGTATGAGGGCATCGACTGCAGCAACACCGCGCCCTTCGGGAAGAACCATCAATGGATTAATGTCCAGTTCCTCCAGGCGTGCCACGTTCTTTACGACATAATCTGCCGCTGCTGCGATAGCGGCCACCGCGGCGTCGAGATCGCCTTTCGGCCGTCCGCGATAGCCATAGATCAATTTTGCCAGTTTGAGGCGCAAAATCGCCGCATGAATCTCGGTTTTCGTCGTCGGAAGCGGCAGGATGACGGAATCCTCGAGCAATTCGACAAAGATTCCGCCCGCTCCCAAGGTGAGCGACAAACCGAAGGCGGGATCGCGAATGGCGCCGACGATGAGCTCGGCGACCGGCGGATCAATCATCTTCTCGACCAGGTAACCGGCATTCGGCGGCATTGCCGCCGCGGCGGTCGAGACCGCCTGGCTATCCCGGAGGTTGAGCGCGACGGCGCCGGCTTCGGTCTTGTGTGCGATGCCGACACCCTTCAACACGACGGGGAAACCGAGCCGTTCGGCCTGCTCGACGGCCTCATGGGGAGAAAAAGCCTGCAGCCCCCGGGGAACGGGGAGGCCACAGGCAGCAAGCTCCGCCTTCGCATCAGCTTCGGTCAGCGTCTCGATCTCACCATCCATGGACGGCACGTCGAGCAGCGGCAGGGGAGGCGGGGCTTGCCAAGCTTGGCCAATGCCGGCTGCGACCTCAGCTGCAGCCATGGTTTCGTCGATGCCTGAGAAGGCGACGATGCCATTGGCCATCAGCCGATCGGCGACAGGTTCGGGCATATTCTCCGGAAGCGTCGCGAGAAGGCCGGCCAGCGCACCTGTCGCAGAGGCAGCAGTGATGACCGCATCTGCCGTCATTGCCCATTCGGACGCATCGCAGCGGTCGCGCCGCGGGAAGTCGAGGACGACCAGATTGAGGGCATAGCCGCCTTTGAACATGGCGCTGAAGGCTTCGGTCTGGCTGGCGAAATCACCCCACACGAAGGTGTGGTAGTCGAGCGGATTGGAGAGCGTCACCATCTCGCCCAGCACCCGCCGCAGACGCGGCAATTGTTGCGGGTGCAGCGCAGGGAATTCGATATTGCGGCCGACGGCGGCATCCGCGATCAGCGAAGCCTCGCCGCCCGAGCAGCTCATCGACGAGATCGACCGGCTTGGCAGAGGGCCGGCGACATGCAGCAGCTTCAGGGTTTCGAGCAGCGCCGGCAGGCTCTGGACACGGCCGATGCCGAGGCGGGCAAGCACGGCATCCGCCACGGCATCACTGCCGGCAAGCGAAGCGGTGTGCGACACTGCCGCCTGTTTTGCCTGCTCGGATCGGCCGACCTTCAGCACGACGACCGGCTTCTTGGACCGGCGGGCAATGGCAGCAAGGCGTTCGAGGCCGGAGAGATCGCCGAAACCTTCGACATGAAGGCCGACCGCCGTGACACGCGGATCCTCGATCAAGGCGCAGGCGACGTCGGCAAGCGTTGTCTGCGCCTGGTTGCCGGCCGTGACCATATAGGCGATCGGCAGTCCACGGGTCTGCATGGTCAGGTTGATGGCGATATTGGAAGACTGCGTAAGGATCGCCACGCCGCATTCGATGCGCTTCATGCCGTGCTGGTCGGGCCAGAGCAGCGCGCCGTCGAGACCGTTGATCAGTCCGTAGCAGTTGGGCCCAAGGATCGGCATGTTGCCGGCCGCCGAAAGCAGCGCCTGCTGCAGGTCGGCGCCATCGGCAAGTTCCGCCGTCGCCTCGCTGAAGCCTGATGCATAACAGACCGCGCCGCCGGCGCCGGCCGCAGAAAGGCTACGCACGATATCTACGGTGAGCGTCCTGTTGACGCCGACGAAGGCGGCGTCCGGAGCGGAAGGCAGATCGGCGACCGAGCGATAACACAGCCGCCCGAGCACCTCGTCGAGTTTGGGATGGACGGGCCAGATCTTGCCTGAAAAGCCCATGCGGTCGCACTGCTCGATCACCCTGCGCGCCTCGCGGCCGCCGAAGACGGCGATCGTTTGCGGTCTGAGCAGGCGGTCGAGCGGGCTGGATGTCATCGGCTCAAGCTCCCAAAGGCCGAAGCAGGTCGCGGCTGATGATATGACGCTGAATTTCGGAGGTGCCGTCCCAGATGCGCTCGACGCGGGCATCGCGCCAGAAGCGGGCGAGCGGCAGGTCGTCCATCAGGCCCATGCCGCCGAAGATCTGGATCGCCTCATCCGTCACGCGGGCGAGCATTTCGGAGGCATAGAGCTTGGCAGAAGCGATCTGCCGGTCTGCCGGAAGGCCGGCATCGAGCCGCCAGGCGGCTGAAAGCGTCAACCACTCGGCCGCGTCGATCTCGGTGATCATGTCGGCAAGCTTGAACGAGACGCCCTGATTGGCGCCGATCGGCTTGCCGAACTGCTTGCGCTCGGCGGCGTAGGGCAGGGCCATCTCGAAGACGCGCCGCGCCCGGCCGACGCAGGTGGCGGCCACCGTCAACCGCGTGCCGTAAAGCCATTGATTGGCGATATCGAAACCGCGATGCACCTCGCCCAGCACCTGGGCTTCCGGTATGCGGCAATCTTCGAAGCTGAGCGTCGAGTTATGGTAACCGCGATGCGAAACGGAATCGTAGCCCTTGCGGATCTCGAAGCCCGGCGTGCCACGATCGACGAGGAAGGCGGTGATCTTCTTCTTGATGCCCTTCGGCGTTTCCTCCTCACCCGTCGCGGCAAAGACGATGACGAAATCGGCGACATCGGCATGCGAGATGAAGTGCTTCGTGCCGTTCAGCACGAAGTCTCCGCCATCGCGGCGGGCGGCGCATTTCATGCCGCGCATGTCCGAACCGGCATCCGGTTCGGTGATGGCGAGCGCGTCGATCTTGTCGCCGCGCACCGCCGGCAGGAGGTAACGCTCGCGCTGCTCACCCTCGCAGGCCATCAGGATGCCGGAGGGCCGACCGAAGAAAACCGTCAGCCCGAGCGAACCGCGCCCGAGCTCCCGTTCGACCAGCGTGAAGGTGACATGGTCGAGCCCGGCACCGCCGATCTCCTCGGGGAAATTGCAGGCATAGAAGCCGAGATCGATGCATTTGCGCTGGATTTCGCGGCCAAGCTCCGGCGGGACGATGCCGGTCCGCTCGACCTCGTTCTCATGCGGATAGATCTCGGTTTCGACAAAGGCGCGAACCGTCTCGACGATCATTTCCTGTTCCTGGCTGAGACCGAAATCCATGCCCTGTCTCCTACCGTTTCTGGCCGACGTAGCGGCCGGCGCCTTCGGGCAGCGCCAACGCCGCTTGGGCGCTGGCGATCGCCTTGACCTTGTCGAGCACCGCGGCCGGCGCCGACGCGGCCTTGCCGACCTTGCTGTCGACATGCAGCAGCATGTGCTCGGCGGTTGCGAGGGGCTCGCCCGTCGCCGTGTCGGAGAGGGTATGGAAGAGATGCAGCCGCTTTTCGTCGACCGACAGGATCCGGCAGGTCGAGTGGATCGCCTGGCCGAGCTTCGCCTCGCCGAGATGGCGGATGTGGCTTTCCACCGTATAGTAGCTCTGCCCCGCCTCGACATAGGCGAGATCGACGCCGATCAAGCGCAGCAAAGCATCTGATGTATCGCCGAAAATCTGCAGGTAGCGGTGCTCGGTCATATGGCCGTTATAGTCGACCCAAGCCGGGCTGACCTTCGTCTCGACGAGCCTCAGCGGCTTCGACGGGTCGAACGACTTCGTCGCGCCGCCGCCCGCTGCCCAGAGCGATTGCTCGAAATCCTTCAGCAGCTTGCCGGCGCCCCAACCCTTGCCGCCGTCGCCGCCCTTCAGCGCCTGCAGGATGCCGACGAGGTTTTCGTCGCGGATGCGTTCGAGCGCACGGATCGACAGGCCGTCCGCCTGCTCGTCGGACTGTCTGCCGATCTTTTCGATCAGGGCGTCGTCGAGATCGACGACATCGGTGAGTTTGGTCCAGGGCCAGGCAAGGCAGGGGCCGAACTGGGCGAGGAAATGACGCATCCCGGCCTCGCCGCCGGCGATGCGGTAGGTCTGGAACAGGCCCATCTGCGCCCAGCGCAGGCCGAAGGAGTAGCGGATGACATCATCGAGCGTCTCGACGGTGCAGATATCATCATGGATGAGCCACAGGGCCTCGCGCCAGAGCGCTTCGAGCAGCCGGTCGCCGACGAAGGCTTCGATCTCCTTGGCAATGTGGACACCCTTCATGCCGATCAGCGGCAGTCTTTCCATCGCCGCCTGGATGGTCGCCGGCGAGGTCTTTGCCCCGCCGACGATTTCGACCAGCGGCAGCAGATAGACGGGATTATAAGGGTGGGCGACGAAGAGGCGTTCGGGATGCGTCATGTCGCGCTGCAGATCGGTCGGCAGCAGCCCCGACGTAGAGGAGCCGATCAGCGCTTCCGGGCGGGCCGCGGCGTCGATCTCGGTCAGCACGCGGCGCTTGAGGTCGAGCCTTTCCGGTACGCTTTCCTGGATCCAGTCGGCGTCAGTGACGGCTTTAGCGAGCGTCGGGCAGAAGCGCAGCCTGCCTCGCGGCGGCAGCGGTGCGCCTGTCAGCATGGCATAGGCTTTTTCGGCGTTGGCGATCACCTCGCCAACGATGCGGCTTGCTTCCGGATGAGGGTCGAACACATCGACGTCGATGCCGGCCAGCAGGAAACGGGCGATCCATCCGCCACCGATAACGCCGCCGCCGATACAGGCCGCCTTGCTGATCTTAGTCATGATATCCTCAGCGTTTCGTCAGCTTCAGCTTCTTGCGCACATCTTCCGGTCCGATGATGCGCGCTCCCATGCCCTCGACCACCTGCACGGCCTTTTCGACGAGCTGCGCATTGGTGGCGAGCTGGCCTTTGCCGACGAAGAGGTTATCCTCCAGGCCGACGCGCACATTGCCGCCGGCCAGCACCGCCGCGGCCGGATAGGCCATGGCGTTGCGGCCGATCGAAAAGGCCGAGAAGGTCCAGCTCTGAGGCAGGTTGTTGACCATCGCCATGAACGTGTTGAGGTCGTCGGGCGCACCCCATGGAATGCCCATGCAGAGCTGGATCAGCACCGGGTCTTCGATCAGGCCTTCCTCGGCAAGCTGCCTGGCGAACCAGAGATGGCCGGTGTCGAAGGCCTCAATCTCCGGTCGCACGCCGAGATCCGTCATCTTCCTCGCCATGGCCCGCAGCATGGCCGGCGTATTGGTCATGACATAATCGCCGAGGTTGAAGTTCATCGTGCCGCAGTCGAGCGTGCAGATCTCGGGCAGGCATTCGGCGACATGGCTGACGCGCTCGCTGGCGCCCGCCATGTCAGTGCCTCTCGGATTGAGGGGAAGGGGGCTTTCGACATTGCCGAACACCAGATCACCGCCCATGCCGGCGGTTAGATTGAGGACCACATCGATATCGGCCGAGCGGATGCGGTCGGTGACTTCCCTATAGAGATCGTTGCGGCGGCTGGCGGCCCCCGTTTCCGGATCGCGGACATGGCAGTGAACAACGGCCGCCCCAGCCTTGGCGGCGTCGATCGCGGAGTCCGCGATCTGCTTGGGAGTAATGGGAACATGGCTGGATTTGGAAACCGTATCGCCGGCGCCGGTGACGGCGCAGGTGATGAAGACATCGCGGTTCATCGCAAGAGGCATGATTTTTGTTCTCCCCGTGTTGTCAGGCATTACGCGGCAGGATCGGCGGAGATGCTTTGCATTCTCGGAAGCTATCGATACATTATCGGAACTAGAGGAGATGACCTTGCTGCAGCGATCAACGGAACCGCTCGATATCGACCTTCTCGTCCTACCGGAGACGAACCTGATCCTGATCGCGTCGGTCATCGAGCCGCTGCGCGGCGCCAACCGCATCGCCGGCAGCGAACTCTATCGCTGGCGGCTCTTGACGCCGGACGGAGCGCCGGTCCCGACCACCAGCGCGATCGCCATCCCGGCTGAGGGCACTTTCCAGGCGACGACCGAGGAGACGCCGCTTTTCGTGCTGGCCAGCTACAACTGGCGCCGCAGCGCGACGCCGGCGCTGAAGATGCAGCTGTCGCAGGCGGCCCGACACCGCACGATCATTGCCGGCATCGAGTCCGGCACATGGCTGCTGGCGGAAGCAAGTCTGCTCGACGGGCTGCCGGCGACCGTCCACTGGGAGGATTACGAGGATTTTGCGCTGGCCTATCCTGAGGTCAGGGCCGTCAAAGACCGTTTCGTCATCGACGGCAAGCGGTTGACGACATCGGGTTCGCTGCCGACCGTCGACCTGATGCTTGAGGTGATCCGGCAGCGGCAGGGTTATTCGCTGGCGCTCGAGGTCAGCCGGCTGTTCCGTTACGAGCAGCCCTCCTTTCATATCGATGAACCGCTGTCGGCGGCCTCGGCGGGACTGCGCATGCATGATCCCCGCGTGACGCAGGCGGTACGACTGATGGAGGAGCATATCGAGCAGCCGCTGATTTTGGCGCGGCTCGCCCGCAGGGTGGGCGTCAGCGCCCGGCATCTGCAGGATCTTTTCCAACAGAGTATCGGCGCGCCGCCGCATGTGCATTATCTGGCGCTGCGGCTGAATGCGGCGCGCCGCAAGGTGATCGAAACAACAGCCTCCTTCGCCGACATCGCGGCGGCGACCGGCTTCAATTCAGCCTCGGCCTTTGCAAGAAGCTACCGGGCGAGTTTTTCCGAGAGCCCGTCCGAAACCCGTCGCCGCCTGCGCCGCCGCATCACGCCATCGCCGGCGCCGCCATAGGCTGGAAGGCTTCGCGCACCATTTCGGCGAGTTCCCGGACGGCCTCGCTGGAACGGAACGTGCTGCGGCGAAGCACGACCTTCGAGGAATCGACCGGCGGAAAACCGTCTTCGGCGGTCAGTTCCCGGCAGCCGGGCGGGATGCTGCTGCGGGAAAGCGTGGTGACGGCAAGGCCTGCGGTCACCGCGTTCTTCAGCCCCGAGCCGGTATCGGCGATGAAGGCGATCCGGTAGCTGCGGCCGATCTGTTCCAGCGAGCGGAGCGCAAAATCGCGTGACCAGGTGGAATTGCGATAGGTCGCGACGGGCAGTGGATCGATGTCATGCAGCCGGTGGACCATCGATGTGACCCAGACTGTGGGATCAACGCAGAGGACCTCGCCCTTGTTCTGGTCGCTCCAGTCGAAAACGACGGCGAGATCGAGTTCGTCCCGTTCCAGGGCGGCGAGGTTGCGGACCGTGTAGTCGCAGGACACCGTGACCTCGACCGCCGGATGGCGCACGGCGAAAGCCGCAAGGGCTGCCGGCAGCACCGTCTGGCTATATTCCTCGGGAATTCCGATCCGCACCGGCCCGTCGAGCGGCTTGCTGCGGATCGTCGCGGCGGCCTCGTTGAGGAGGTCGATCACCCTGCGGGCATAAGGCACCAGTTGGATGCCCTGGCGGGTGAGCAGTACACCGCGGGCGCCACGCTCGAAGAGGATCTCGCCGATCGCCGCCTCGAGCCTCTTAATCTGGGTGCTGACGGCCGACTGCGTCCGCCCGATGCGTTGGGCAGCCGCAGAGAAATTCGACGTCTCGGCGACGACCAGGAAGGTCCTCAAGAGATCGCTCTCGATTGGTTCATGCATGACAGAGCCATAGAAAAAATCGATAAGAGCTATCTCTACTATTCGTTTGTCTTATGTCAATTACCGGCGCAGAAATGAGCGGCGTTCGACTTCCTTCTTTGAGACCATCTGCGTGACCATTGAAAATCCGACCACGCGCCTCGCAGGCAGCGAGCACGAGAAGGGTGTGCTTCTCATCGTTGCCGCGACGCTCGCCTGGAGTGCGAGCGGCGTTTACTCGCGGCTGCTCACGACCGACGTATGGACGGCGATCGCCTGGCGGTCGTTGTTCGGAGGCCTGTTCCTGCTGATCCCCTGCCTTTTCCTCGAAGGGGGCATCTCGCGGCGGCAATGGCGTTCCGTCTTCCATCCCTCCGGTCTTGCGATGATCGCATGCCAGACCTTCAGTCAGGGATGTTTCATCGGGGCGCTCTACATGACTACCGTCGCCAATGTGACGATGATCTATGCGACGACGCCCTTCATTGCGGCTCTGTTCGGCTGGCTCATCCTCGGAGAGAGGGTCGCCAGGCGGACGCTGATCGCCGGCGCCGTGTCCCTCTTCGGCGTCGGCGTCATCGTCGCCTCGTCGATCGGCGGCGGCACTGGTTGGGGCGACCTCTTAGCGCTCGGCATGACCGCGTCCTTCGCGCTCGTCATCATCATTCCGCGCATCAATCCCGGCGTGCCGAGCCTGCCGCCGACCGTCGTCAGCGCTTTCCTGACCCTCGTCATCTTCGCGCCGTTCGGTTCGGTCGGCTCGCTCGACCTGCACAACTGGATCGTCCTTGCCGCCTTCGGCGCCACCAATTTCTCGCTAGCGCTGGTGCTCTTCCTCGCCGGCGCAAAACGGATGCCGCCGGCAGAAGCCGCGCTGATCGGCACGATGGAAATCGTGCTGACGCCCTTCTGGGTCTGGCTGCTGTTTTCGGAACAGCCGCCGGTCGCCACCTATTTCGGCGGCGCAATCATCCTCGGCGCCGTGTTCTGGCACACGGCAATCGACTTCAACCGCAGCCAGCAGTCACGCGACCGCTAAGCATGTCGCGCAAAAGTGTACAGCGGTTTTCCCAGGCAAAGCGCGAAGCGCTTTTGCCGTAACGACATGCGTAAAAGCAAAGATCTAAAGCGCAAGGAGCGAATCTGAAAGATCGCGACGCGCTTTAGAGCCGGCTTTGCAGCGTCATGGGGTCTTTAGCCTCAATTAGCCGAAGAACGCACGAAGCTGAGCGAAAAATCCGCTTGGTTGAGGATCTGCCATCTTACGCACGCGGCGAGCGACTGTTGCCGCGCTGACGCGTTCACCAAAATGACAGAAGCAGACAAGCTCGTGCAGTTCCCCGTCGCTGAGTTCGAAGAACCGTTTGGCTTCTCCGTAACTATCATTTTCCATTCCTGCCGCCCGCAGAATGGGATCAGCGAATGCAACCGAGATCGGCGTGTCGTCATCCCGCATGGCTATGCGATCTGCGATCGGCTGATATTCCGTTTCGTGAAGCGTCTTAAGAAACGGTCTGGGGCTGCGTTCGAGACTTTCGGCCCACCGTTCAATCCGTTCGCGCCGCGTTAAGTCAAGGCGCTTGCAGGTCGTGCTGACCTTCGCAATCGTTTTCAACTGCTCCAGTGCATACTGTTCCATTTCGGCCTCCTATCTCCGAGAAAAATAGATGGTCCGCTCCCAAAAATAGCGTGGCTCAGGTCGCAGCCGATGTCCAATCACGATTGGCAACGGCATCTGCCGCTGGTCGGACAGAGGCGATCACAGCGCGACAACCGGCAGAGAAACCTTGCATTGCTCAGGCCATTTGATCGGAGATCTGCAATTCAAATCTTCTGAACCGATTCGGAAAACCGCCCTATTCCGGGGATCAACTCATAGCTTCCGGCGGCATGCTATCGGAGTTTTCCGACTGTCGTCTTTGAGTTGCGCCCATGTCGTTTTTTCGGGCGCTGTTTTCCGCCGGGCATGGTTTGCTTGTGATGTTCAAGGCGCTCGTCACTGGCGACAGAACCGTTGGAAGGCCGACCGAAGATTCCAAGATGAATCGAAAGGAGGTTCTGGAGTCCGAAACCAGCTCTTTGCGCAGCAAATCGGCGGATTGCGGCGGTGATGACGAGCGGAAACGACAGGCCAGACCTATCGTCTTCACTCTTCCCCTCCATCCAATCTGTCCCCGCCTATTTGCGAAATTCGTATATCGCCCGATGCGGCGTTGTGAATACCGGGCTGCAGAGGAGGCAGGCCGGAGGAAAAATTGCCATCGATTGCATCGGTTGCAGATCGAGGCATTCAACGAATGGGAGGAATCCATGAGCAAGAATAGAGGCGTCGTTTATCTCCGGCCGGGCAAGGTCGAAGTTCGCGACATCGACGACCCGAAGCTGGAAGCGCCCGACGGCCGCCGCATCGAGCACGGCGTCATCCTGAAGGTGATCTCCACCAATATCTGCGGCTCCGACCAGCACATGGTCCGCGGCCGCACGACGGCGATGCCGGGCATGGTCCTCGGTCATGAAATCACCGGCGAGATCATCGAGAAAGGCGTCGACGTCGAGATGCTCGACATCGGCGATATCGTCTCGGTGCCGTTCAATGTCGCCTGCGGCCGTTGCCGCTGCTGCAAGTCCCAGGATACCGGCGTCTGCCTGACGGTCAATCCGGCCCGCGCCGGCGGCGCTTATGGTTATGTCGACATGGGCGGCTGGATCGGTGGACAGGCGCGCTACGTCACCATTCCCTATGCCGATTTCAACCTGCTCAAAATCCCTGATCGGGACAAGGCGATGGCGAAGATCCGCGATCTCACCATGCTCTCCGATATTCTGCCAACCGGCTTCCATGGCGCTGTGCGCGCAGGCGTCGGGGTCGGATCGACCGTCTACGTCGCAGGCGCCGGCCCTGTCGGCCTTGCGGCTGCCGCTTCGGCGCGCATCCTCGGCGCCGCCGTCGTCATGGTCGGTGATTTCAATAAGGATCGCCTGGCGCATGCGGCAAGGGTCGGTTTCGAACCGATCGATCTCTCCAAGAGCGACCGCCTCGGCGACATGATCGCCCAGGTCGTCGGCAGCAATGAAGTGGACAGCGCCATCGACGCGGTCGGCTTCGAAGCGCGCGGCCATTCGGGCGGCGAACAGCCGGCGATCGTGCTCAATCAGATGATGGAGATCACCCGCGCCGCAGGTTCGATCGGTATTCCCGGCCTCTACGTCACGGAGGATCCTGGTGCCGTCGACAATGCCGCCAAGCACGGCAATCTGTCGCTCCGCTTCGGCCTCGGCTGGGCCAAGGCGCAGTCTTTCCACACCGGCCAGACGCCGGTGCTCAAGTACAATCGGCAGCTCATGCAGGCGATCCTGCACGACCGGCTGCCGATTGCCGATATCGTCAACGCCAAGGTCATTCCGCTCGACGAGGCCGCCGCCGGATATGAGAGCTTCGACCACGGAGCGGCGACGAAATTCGTCCTCGATCCGCACGGGGACGTCGCGAAAGCCGCTTAGCGGTTACGATTGAACACTCGACGCGATGGGATGGCCGGCCGCAAGCCGGCCATCCTGCATTCATCAGGAATTTGCCGGCGGAATTACTGGATGCTGAACGGGAAATATTTTGCGTTGATCATGTCGTAGGTCCCATCCGCCTTGATGCTCTTCAACGCTTCGTTCAAGCGTGTAAGACGCTCCTTGTCATCCAGGCGCAGCGCGATGCCGGCACCTTCGCCGAAGTATGTGACGTCGACCAGATCCGGTCCTTTGAACTCGCAGCAGGTTCCCGCCTTGGTGTTGGCGATCCAGTCGTAGATGGCGAGTTTGTCCTCCAGGATGATATCGACGCTGCCATCCGACAACCCCTTGTACAATTCAGGCGAAGACCGGAAGATCTTCTTTTTCATCTCCGGATAGAGATGGTTGGCGTAGGATTCCTGCGCCGTCGACGACGTCACTCCGAGAATCTTGCCGCTGAGGCCAGTGGGGCTGACATCGCTGATCGGCGAATCCTTCCGAGCGATGAACACGGAGGGGCTGTTGTAGTATTTTTCCGTGAAGGCAACCTTTTGACGCCGCTCGAGGCTCATCGACATGGACGAGATGATTGCGTCGTATTTATCGGCAACGAGGTTGGGGATTATGTCGTCCCATTTCTCGATGATGAACTGGCATTCGAACTTGCCGACCTCGCAAAGCGCATTGGCAATATCGATGTCGAAGCCCTGAAGCTTGTTGTTTGCATCGAGATAATTGAAGGGCGGAAATGCGCCTTCGACGGCAATTCGCATCGGCATACGATCTTGCGCGGCAGCCTGGATTGGCACGGCCGCGGCCAACAACATACCGAAGCCCCCCGCCATCAGCGCTGCGCGCAACATCGTCTGAAGGGATATGCGCAGCATCGTCGTGTGCTCCTTGGGGCTATTCGATCTCGCCCATAGTGCGCCCCAGCTTTTAATTCTACGTGAACGCTTCTTTGCTAGCGTCGACGCATGCGCCCATATCGTGGTGTTCAGGGGTCTAGGCTTGCACATCGTTGTTCCTTCCAGCTCCAATACGTTTCAGCAATCCTGGATCGCCTCGGGAAGGATTCTCTTTCTGATCGCCGTCAGCGGGCTGGGAGCGATTGGGCTCGTCGTGCTTTCGGCGCTCTGGGCAGGAACCGAGAGCGACGCCGCCGCCCTTGATCGCCAGCGCCAGCTCGTGAATGCGCGCCTGCGAGAGCAGGTCGATCAGGTCGCACATGTTATCGGCCAGTTCGGCAACGGCTACCTCACACGCGTTTATCCTGCCGCCCGGTCAAACGGAGGCTCCTCCAGCCTCGACGCCGTCCTGACGGCGGCGGCCGGCAGTGCGATCAGCCAGACCGCAATGTCCGCCTTCGGTTACGACCAGGCTTTCGTCGTCGACGAGAAGGCCCAACTACTCATGCTGTCGGACGCCCAGACGGAAAAGCGATACCGCTGGATGAAGCCCCTCTTTGCGCCTCTCCTTCAGGATGCCCGCCTGGGGGTGAGACAAGGGACGGCGTCGGAACGAACGCCGTCCTCGATGGAAAGCCGCGTTGCGAGTGCCGCCCGCCCCAACCGTGCGTTGGCCAATCTGATGCGGTTGGAAGGCCGCCCGACGATCGTCGGGGTCGTCGCCATCAACGACGCCGATCAGGGACGGCAGCAGCCGATACGGCAATTCCTGGTCGTCGTTCGGTTTATCGATGGCGCGGCGCTCGATGAATTAAGCCGGCAACAGGGGCTCAACGGGGCGCGCTTTGCGCGTACCGCCGATGCCGACGAGAACGAGGTTGCGTTTCAGATCGACGCGACGGCAAACGGCGAACCGATCGGCTTCATCGTCTGGCGGCCCGATCTTCCGGGATCGAGAGTGATCGGCCGTTTGATGCCGGCGCTTTCGATTGCAGCCTTGGTGATCGCGGTCCTGTTCTCGTTTCTGCTGGTGCGCCTGCGAAGCAGTCTCGGCGAGTTGAAGAAGAGCGAGCTGCATGCGCGGCAGCTTGCCTTGCATGATGTGCTGACCGATCTTCCCAACCGCGCATTGTTCGCGATGCGGTTCGACGAGTGCCTGGCCGAGACGCGCAATTCGTCCGAGCGCTCGGCCGTTGCGCTTCTCGACCTCGACCGCTTTAAAGCCGTGAACGACACGTTCGGCCATGCGGCCGGCGATGAACTCATCAGGATGGCTGCGGAGCGGATCCGCGCCATACTGCGTCCAGCCGACACGCTTGCCCGGCTCGGAGGCGACGAATTTGCCCTGCTTCTCCGGGACATCAAAGATCATGATCAGGTTTTGCCGGCAATCTGCGAAGCCATCGTTGCCGAACTTGGCAAGCCCTTTCCGCTTTTGCACGGCGAGGCAGTCGCCCGCGTCGGCGGCTCGATCGGCGTGACCGTCGTGCCGGATGCCGGCCGAAATGCCGACGACATCATGCGCTATGCCGACGTCGCGCTTTACGAGGCAAAGATGGGCGGCAGAGGTCAATGGCGCCTCTATTCGCCCTCCATGGACGGCGGCAGGAACGCGCGCGACATTCTCAAAAACGAATTGCGCGAAGTTCTCGCCAAAGGCACGGCTTCATCCGCCGGCTCACCTTCGGATCCTATTACAACCAGGCCGGACTTCGGATCGCTCGAGGTCTATTACCAAACGGTGCACCGCGCCGAGGGCGGATACGCAGCGTCGGGCGCGGAGGCGCTGGTGCGCTGGCGTCACAGCCAGCGTGGTCTGCTGACGCCCGCCAGCTTCATCCCTGTCGCCGAGGAGGGCGGCCTCATCGACGCTCTCGGTTTCTGGGTGCTGCGCGAAGCCTGCCAAGCCGCCTGCAAATGGCCCGACGATACGTTTGTTGCCGTCAACGTGTCTCCCGCCCAGTTGAGACGGCCGAATTTTGCCGAGGAAGTTTTCGCCGTGCTTGAAGAGAGCGGACTGCCGCCATCGCGGCTCGAGCTCGAGCTTACCGAGTCCTCGCTCATCGAGGACAACTCGGACGTCTATTCTGTGCTGAAGTCGCTGCGCAGCCGAGGTGTTCAGATTTCGCTCGACGATTTCGGAACCGGCTTTTCATGCCTCAGCCATCTGATGCGCTTCGACATCGACCGCATCAAGATCGATCGATCGTTCGTCTCGCTGCTCGGCACAAAAGCCAACGGCGCAGCGATCATCGGCGCCATCGTCGCGCTCAGCCGCAACCTCGGTATTTCGACGACGGCGGAAGGGGTTGAAACCGAATATCAACGCGACTTCCTGGCCGCCCTTGGCTGCACCGACCTCCAAGGCTATTTCTTCTCCAAACCGGTTCCTCTCCGCGAACTCGGTTGTTTCCGCGAAGCTGAGAGCGCCGCCGGATTACTGACAACCGCTTCAGGCGCCGTCGCCTGAAGGCTTCCGATCTTCCACAGGTCACGGGAACTTTCGCCGCGGGCGGCGGTTGACGCCTGGAGAACGGAGGATGGGATGGGCGAGATAGGCGAGTGGCGGCACCTTTGCGTCGACATGCAGCGGATGTTTGCCGAAGACACGCCTTGGCATGTTCCCTGGATGGCGCGGGTCTCGCCGCAGATCGAGGAACTCGCTGGGCGGCACCCGTCCCGAACGATCTTTACCCGCTTCCTGCCACCCGATCATGCCGACGAGATGCCGGGGAAATGGCGGGATTATTACCGGAAATGGTGGATGATGACCGGCGAGCATCTTCCGCGCGACCTCGTCGATTTGGCCTCATCGCTGACATCACTGGTTCCGCCGGCAAGGCACTTCGACAAACGCACCTATTCCCCCTGGATCGACGGCCGCCTCCATCCGATCCTTCAGTCGGAACGGGTCGATACGCTTGTGATAACAGGCGGTGAAACCGATGTCTGCGTGCTTGCCACAACACTCGGCGCCATCGATTTCGGCTATCGGGTGATCGTGCTGAAAGACGCCGTCTGCAGCGGCGCCGACGATACGCACGACGCCTCGCTGGAACTCCTGCACGACCGCTTTTCCGTGCAGCTCGAACTGATGGAGACCGAGGAATTTTTGCGAGGCGTTGGCTGAAGCAGTTCCCGTCAGCGCACGCCCAGTTCGCGATGCGACCGTCGGAGTTTTGCGGGCGTGACGTGATAGGTGCGCCTGAACCAGTTCACCAGATGGGCGCAATCGGTAAAGCCGCATTCATAGGCGATCTGGGCGATAGACCGATCGCTGTTAAGTACCATCCACTTCGCGGCTTTCAGGCGCATCTGGCGCCAATATTCGCCGGGAGCGACCTGCAGATGTTTTTGGAAAAGCCGGGAAAGCTCCCGTTCCGATGTACCGACGCTCGCCGCGATGTCGGCGAGCGAACAGAGCTCGTACATCTTCTGCCGCATCAGCCCGATCGCATTCACGACGCGGCGATCCCCGCACTTCATGCCGAGATCGGGCTCTTCGATCGCGCCTTGCCTGTCGAAACCGTGATCGCCGAGAAGGTAGTGAAACGCCTTGTGCGCACGGGATTCCCCGCAGGCATTCGAGACCAGATACATTGCAAGCTTTATCGACGCCAACCCGCCGGGACAGGTTATGACGTCTCCGTCGACCACGACCGGCCGGTCGGTGATCGGAGTGATATCCGGAAAAGTCTGGCGCAGCAGCCCCGCCAGCGTGAAATGGACGGCGCATTTCTTTCCGGCAAGCAGGCCCGCCTCGGCCAGCACGAAACTTCCTGAACAATTGCCGGCCACCGGCACGCCGTTGCAAACGGCGGCAGTAACGAAGTCATAGAGTTCCGGCGGGATCCTGTGGTCGGCATGGAGTATGCCTCCATGCACGACGATGAAGTCGTAATCACTGGGATTCCCGTATGTCCTGCCGGGTGTCAATTCCAGGCCGCAGCTCGACCGTATCGGATCGAGACTGTGCGACAGCAGATCCCAGTCACAATAGATGCGCCGGCTGAAATCACCTTCGTCGCCTGCAAGCCGGAGAAAATCCGTGAAGCAGGCAAGCGGCATCAGCGTGAAGTTCGGTGTCGCGACGATCCCCACCCTGAGCGGAGAGGTGATCTCGGGTGGCGGCTTGCTCGGCCCCAGCTGGGAGTAGTCGCGCTGCAAACGATGGTCCTCCGGGCCATGGAAATTGTCCTAAACGTACAATACCGCGGCAACCAAGACAAATACCATCGATTTGCGTTGGGAGGCGCGGTCCGAGGCTCGGAAAACCGGCATTCCCTCCCGCCAAGCAGACATGCCAAAGCGCAAAAGGGGAACATAATGAAGAATCTTCTCGCAATTTCGACGGTCGCTTTGATCGCCGGCATCGCATCCAACGCCAGCGCCGCTTGCGGTACCGTCACCGTCGCCAACATGAACTGGCAAAGCGGCGAACTTCTCGCCCATGTCGACAAATTCATCCTCGAGCACGGTTTCGGCTGTCAGGTGGAGTTCGTGCCCGGCGACACCGTGCCGACGATCACCTCGATGGTGGAAAAAGGGCAGCCCGACATTGCCGGCGAGGCCTGGGTCGATCTCGTTCCGGAAATCGTCAGACGCGGCGTCGACGAGCACAGAATTGTAAATATCGGACCAGCCTTGACCGATGGCGGCATTCAGGGTTGGTATATACCGAAATTCATCGTCGACGCTCATCCCGAGATCAAGACCGTCGATGATGCCTTCGCGCATCCGGAGCTTTTCCCCGCGCCCGAGAATACCGCGAAAGGAGCGGTCTTCAACGGTCCGACCGGATCGGGCGGCTCGGTCGTCACTGCCCAGCTTTTCAAGGCGTATGGCGGCGAGGCCAAGGGCTTCGACCTCGTCGACCCCGGAACCCAGGCCGGTCTCGACGGCGCCATGGCGCGGGCCTATGAGCACAAAGAGGGATGGATGGGCTATTACTGGTCGCCGACCGCCCTTCTTGGGAAATATTCCATGGTGCGTCTCGAAGCCGGCGTCACCAACGATGCGGCGGAGTGGAAGCGCTGCAACACCGTTGCCGATTGTCCCGATCCGAAAAAGAACGAGTGGCCGAAGGACCATGTGGTGACGCTGGTGTCGCAGAAACTGGCGGAAAGCGGAAATGCCGGCGTGATAGACTATCTGCGCAAGCGCTCATGGGACAATCAGACCGTCAGTTCGGTCATGTCGTGGATGACCGATACCCAGGCCGGCGGTGACGACGGCGCGGTGCACTTTTTCAAGGAGCATCCGGAGGTCTGGAAGTCGTGGCTGAGCGCCGATGTGGCGGAGAAAATCACCGCCGCTTTCTGAACGATAAGCGCGCGGGCCGCCGGGGCCCGCGCGTCCGCACTGCAAACCGTGAAACCCGCTAGGATTCAACATGACGAGTTCCTTTCCGAAGACCTTCTCGGACATCACGCTTGCAGGCCATAGGCTGCGCAACAGGATCGTGTTCGGCGCCCATACGGCAAATATGTCGGTGAATGGACTGCCGGGCGATCAGACCACCGCCTATTATGTCGAACGGGCGATCGGCGGGGCAGCGATGATCGTCGTCGAGCCGATGCCGGTCCATCCGGCGACCGTGCTGACGCGCGGCAATTTCCGCACATCGGACGATTCCGTCATCCCGGCGTTCAAGAGGCTGACCGACAGCGTCAAGCAGCATGGGGCCGTCATCGTCCAGCAGCTCTATCATGTCGGAAGCCACGGAGACTCCGATCTTTCCTTTCATCCGCATTGGTCGCCTTCGGGAGGACCGAGCTATCACGACAGCGACGGCTCGCATGCGATGACGGAGGACGAGATCGAGGAGACCATCGAGGCCTTCGTCAAGGCGGCGCTGCGCTGTCGGGCGGCAGGTTTTGACGGCGTCGAGGTCTGGGCCGCCTATGGCGGGCTTCTCGATCAGTTCTGGACACCCTTCTATAACCGCCGCGAGGATCGCTGGGGCGGGAGCCTCGAAAATAGAACGAGATTCTCCAGGGAAATTCTCAGCCGCATCCGGCAGGCCTGCGGCCCGGGTTTCATCATCGGGCTGACCGTCAGCGACGAGCCGGGCTGTCCCACGGCTCTCAATCGTGATCAGTTGACCGAGATCGTTGCCGGCCTCGATGAAAAGAGGCTGATCGATTACGTGACCTGCGGCTCGGGCGGATATTTCGACTATGGCAGCCTGATGCCGACCTTTCTCTATCCCGAGCGACTGGGTGTCGAGCTGTCGGCCCGCCTCAAGCAGGTCGTGAACCATGCGCTGGTGACGGCGGAAAGCCATATTCGAACGCCCGAAAATGCGGAAATCACGCTCGGGGAGGGGGCCGCGGATCTGGTTTCGATCGTCCGCGGCCAGATCGCCGACCCGCATCTTGCCAACAAGGCGCGCCTGGGCACGCCTGAAGATATTCGCGGCTGTCTGTCCTGCAACCAGATGTGCTGGGGCCGCCGCTCGCGCGACTATTGGATCAGCTGTCTGATCAACCCTTCCGTCGGGCGCGAGGCCGAATGGGGCGGTGACCGGTTCGAACCTGTCGACAATCCCCAGTTCGTGCTGGTCGTCGGGGGAGGGCCAGCCGGATTGGAAGCGGCGCGCGTGGCCGCCGAACGAGGCCATCGGGTTATTCTTGCGGAAGCCTCGGACCGGCTGGGCGGCGCTTTCCGCCTTGCCGGCGAGCAACCCCGGCGGGCGCAGATCCTCGACCTCATCCGCTGGTACGAAACCTGCTTCGAAAAACTCGGCGTCGAGGTTCGCTTCAACAGCTATATCGAGGGAAGCGACGTCGCCGAGATCGGCGCCGACGTGGTGATCTTAGCGACCGGATCGCTGCCGCAGGAGACAGGCTTTCAGAAGGCTATGCCCAACCACCCGTCGCTCGCCGGCATTGAACGAGGAAACGTCTTCTCCGCCGAAAGCGTCATGGCCCGCCAGGCACGGCTCGGCAAACGTGTTGTCGTGGTGGACGAAACCGGCGGCTGGAAGGGCTGCGGCACGGCCTGGAAGCTCGCCGAGCAGGGGCACGAGGTCGTGCTCGTCACACCCGACGCACTCATCGGAAAGGAACTGCAGCGCACCTCCGCCGACGTTCCCCTGCGCCGGACACTCAGCATGCTCGGCGTTCAATTCCGATCGGAGACCAGCATAGAGAGCTGGCAAGGCAATGCCGCAATCCTCGTCTCCCACCTGACCGGAAAACGAGAGACGATCGGAGCCGACAGCCTCGTCTTCTCCACCACCAATGTTGCCGCGAACTGGCTCGCCTTGGAGCTGGCCGAACTCGCTATCCCCTTCGTCGAGATCGGCGATGGTGTGGCACCAAGGCAGGCTCCCTATGCCTTCTATGAGGGACGGCGCGCCGGAATGGCGATCGGAGCCGTAGAGGACACGCGAAACGGCGCAACGGCGAAGATTTGCGCGGCATAGTCGGATTGAAGATCGCCATGCTGATCGCCAGCCCGTCTGCAGAGCAAGTCGCGACAGCGCCGAGTTAAAACCGCGAGGCACTCTCGAAAGTGAGGAACGGCATCATGCGAATTCCTCTTCGAATATCTTCACCGGCCGGTCCCAATGGATGAGCACGACACAGCCGGTATCGCTCCAGACCGAATGCTCGCTGCCGGGTGCATTGACGATATAACTGCCGCTGATGTAATCGCCCGTCTCGTCGGATTGAACGCCGTCGAGCACCAGGATGGTCTCGAGCCCTTCGTGACGATGGCGGGGAACGGAGGCGCCGGGCTCATATTTCAGCAGCGCCACGCCCGGCTGATCACCCTCGAAGGGGCGGATCCAGTGAATGGTGACGGCATCGCGGAAGGGGCCGAATTCCAGCGCCTTCCAGCCGCCTGACGTCAGGCTTTCGCGGGTCGTTTCAGGCATGGGCGATGCTTTCCAGAATGTCGTCGACATGCGCGGTCCAGCCGACGATTGCGCCTTGGGCGCGGATCATGGCGATGGCTGCGGCTTTGAATTCGGGGAAGTAGCTCTCCGTCGCCTCCTCGGCGAGAAGGCATTCATAGCCGCGGTCGTTTGCTTCGCGCATCGTCGTCTGCACGCAGACTTCGGTGGTGACACCGGCAAAGACGAGCTGACGAATGCCCTTCTCTTGCAACACGGTGCCGAGTTCGGTGGCGTAGAAGGCGCCCTTGCCGGGTTTTTCGATGACGACTTCGCCCTTCACAGGAGAGAGCTCCGGCAGGATTGCGGTGCCGGGTTCGCCGTAGATCAGGACGCGGCCCATCGGGCCTTCGTCGCCGATCCTGAGCGAAGGATTGCCGCGGTTGCGTTTGGCCGGCGGCAGGTCGGAAAGATCCGGCCGGTGGCACTCCATCGTATGGATCACGGGCAGGCCGGCATTGCGGAAGCCCTGGATGAGGCGTTTGACATCGGGCACGATCCTGGTGATGCGGCTGACATCATTGCCGAGGCTTGCACCGAAGCCGCCGGGCTCGGCGAAATCGCGCTGCATGTCGATGACGATGAGGGCGAGCTCATCGTGCTTCACCGGAAAGGCGAAAGGTTCGGCTTTGATCTGTGCCATCAATGATGTCCCGCCATGTGGGCGCCGATCACGCCGATATCGGCCGAGCGCGCCGACGTTTCGTAAACCAGCTTGCCTTCCGAAATGACCATGATGCGGTCGGACATCTCGAGCAGTTCGTCGAGGTCCTCGGAAAGCAGCAGCACGGCGGCGCCCAGATTGCGTGCCTTCATGATGCGGGCGCGGATTTCGGCAACGGCCGAGAAATCGAGACCGAAACAGGGGTTCGAGACGATCAGCAGTTCGACATCGCCGGTCAGTTCGCGGGCGAGCACGGCACGCTGCACGTTGCCGCCCGAAAGCGCTGCGATCGGCGAGGCGGAAGAGGCCGTCTTGACCTTGAAGTCGGAGATCAGCGCCGAGGCACGCTTCTTCATGCTGCCCTTGTTCAGCCAGATCGCGTCCTTGCCGTTCTGCTTCAAGTCGAAGGTGCGGAACGCAAGGTTCTCGCTCACGGTCATCTTCGGCGCACAGGCATTCTGCAACGGCTCTTCGGGGATGAAACGCACCCTGTTCTTGCGGGTCTCGTCGCGGGTGGCGCCGTAAGCCTCGCCATTGACCATGACCTGGCCGCTATCGGTCGGGCGCTGGCCGGCCAGAATTTCCGTCAGCTCCTTCTGGCCGTTGCCCGATATGCCGGCAATGCCGACGATCTCGCCGGAGCGAACCGTAAGCGCGTCGATCTCGATCGTCTTCAGGCCGGAGCGATCCGGGGCCTTCACCTGGCTGACGGTCAGCACGGGTCTTGCCGCTTCCGCCACCGGCAGACGGCTGTCGAGCTCGGCGAGCTTGACGTCGCCGATCATCATCGCCGCCATCTCGGCGGTGGAGAGCTCGCCGACCTTGCCGGTGCCGACCAGCTTGCCGCGCCGCAGGATCGAGACGGCATCAGCGAACTTCGTCACCTCGTGGAACTTGTGGGAAATCATCAGCACGGTGAGCTCGCCGCGCTCGGTCATCCCGCGCACGATGCCAAGCATCTCGTCGGCTTCGGCGGGCGTCAGCACCGAAGTCGGCTCGTCGAGGACGAGGAAGGAGCGGCCGAGATAGAGCTGCTTGACGATTTCGAGCTTCTGCTTTTCGCCGGCGGCAAGCTCGCTCACCGGCCTGTCGAGCGGGATCTTGAACGGCATGCGCTCCATGAAATCCGCCAGATCCTTGCGTTCCCTGGCCCAGTTGATCACCGCGGGCACTTCGGTGCGGCTGATGACAAGGTTTTCCGCGCCGGTCAGAGAGGGAACCAGTGTGAAATGCTGGTAGACCATGCCGAGCCCATAGGCCGCTGCATCCTTGGGTGAGGCAACCGCCACCTCGCGACCGTCGACCGACAGCGAGCCTGAGGTTGCGTGATAGAAGCCCATGATGCATTTGACGAGTGTCGACTTGCCGGCGCCGTTTTCGCCGAGAAGCGCGTGAAAAGAGCCGGCCGGAACGGCGATCGAGACGTTGTCGAGCGCGGTGAAGCTGCCGAAACGCATGGTCATATCGAGCGTCTCGATGCCGACGGCCTTGCCGGCTTGCGGAAGGGGCGTGTCGCGGACTGTGCTCACTTCATTGCTCCTTTTCGACGATGATGGCGACGGGACCGCCGCCGGGCGGACCCTGGTGTTCGGCGCCGCCGGACACATAGAGATCGGTAATGCCGAAGATGCCGGCGAGAACGCCGCCGACGAAGGCACGGGCATGGCGGGTGCCTGCAATATCCGAGTCATCGAGCATCGTGTGGCGCCTGCCGCCAATCCTGCCGGACGGGTCCGGCTCGGCCTTGGCGAGAACCGCCGCCAGCCGGCTGTTTTCCGGCAGGCGTTCGCGGGCTTTCCTGACGGAATGCGCGTCGATCGCATCCCGCATGACCGCGTGGTCGATCGACAGCGGACCGGACCATTTTGCGCTCATGCCGAGGACGATGATTTCGTGATCGGTGAGTTCGACCCCGGACGAGGTTGAGGCGCAGCGGGAAAAGAGATCGAAACGTGTGCAGATGTCGGCATCGCCGATCGATGTCGCATCTATCTCGCCGAGGACCACGGCGACGCCGAGAGCCGAAGCGCCGCGCGAGAGGCCCATGGATTTCAGCGTGTCGTGGGTTGCGACCGTCCTGCCTGCTGCCTCGGCCTCGGCAATCCGGCGCGAGGTGAGCAACGGGCACTTGATCTGCACGAAATGGACATCGGCGGGATCACCGATGCCGGCATCCCTCATCGCGGACTTCACGCCTTCGGCAACGAGCAGGATCTGTTCCCGGCGCCCGAGATGTTCGGTGGGCAGCGCGGGGGTACGCGACACACCAATGGCCAGCGCCCGTTCGCCCGGGGTTTCTACGGTTTCACGCGCAAAAACCGTCCAATGCGGCGAGAGCCCACCCTCGGTGCCGCCGGACATGATGATCGAGACGCCGTCGACGCCATATCTGCTGAACAATGTCTCGAAGCTGCGGGTGGCATAACCGCGGGTAAAATCATTGACGCAGCCGTTGCCTTCCGTCTTGCCGAGAACGGCGACAACGTTGTTCGCCTGAAGGCCGCTAGCAAAGAGCGCCTCGACGCCGGCAACGTCATCGGGGCCGTCGGCCGGCACGCGAAAGACATGGGCACGCAATGACGGCATCAGGGCAGCGCCTCGACTAGAGCCGCGGAACTGGAGACCGAGCCGAAGACGCCGCCCTGCATCTTCACCATCTTAATGGCAGCGAGGTGGTTTCCATAGTCGGTCGCACCGCAGCAGTCCTCCAGCAGCAGGCATTCGTAGCCGCGGTCGTTCGCCTCGCGCATCGTCGTCGAGACGCAGACATCGGTGGTGATCCCGGTGAGGATAATGTTCTCGATGCGCTTCTGGTTGAGGATGAGTTCGAGGTCGGTGGCGCAGAACGAACCCTTGCCGGGCTTGTCGATGATCGTCTCGCCTTCGATCGGGTAGAGTTCGGGGATGATGTCCCAGCCGGGTTCGCCACGGGTCAGGATGCGGCCGCAGGGGCCGGGATCGCCGATGCCGGCGCCGATGCGCTGCGAGCGCCAGCGTTTGTTGGCCGGCAGATCGGCGAGGTCCGGGCGGTGGCCCTCCCTTGTGTGGATGATGTGGTAGCCCTTGGCCCGCATGGCGGCCAGCACACGTTTGATGGGTTCGATCGGCGCCTGCACCAGCGACAGGTCGTAGCCCATGTGGTCGACATAGCCACCCTTGCCGCAGAAATCCGTCTGCATGTCGATGATGATGAGGGCGGTGTTATCAGGCCTCAGCGCGCCGTTATAGGGCCACGGATACGGATCGGCGTCGATAAAATGCCCTTTGGTTTCGACCATCGCGTCCATCATTCTCTCTCCTATTCCGCGGCAGGTTTGAGGGGGTCGCCGTAACGGCGCATCGGCTTGTCAAATCCGCAGGACGTGCCGTCCTTGACCTTTATCTCGTCTTCCCACGGCAGGCGGTATTTGCCGGCGGCAAGGTCGTGCATGTAGGTGTAGGGCGCATCCTGCGCGCCGCCGGCGACGGCGACGTAGCCGCGATGGCCGAACTGATAGATATTGTTCTCCACGCCCCAGCCGAGCCGGGCCTCGCGCACCAGGTCGGGACGCACCTCCGCGGTGATGATCTCGTTGGGCCGGCCGGAGGTGCCGTGGGCGATGATCGTACCGTCGAAATTGCAGATCATGCCTTCACCCATGGAATCGAACGTGCCGTCCGAGCCGCACATGCAGACATTCGCGGTGATCATCAGATTGCAGAAGGCGTTGGCCTGGTTGGTGAAGCGCCAGGCATCGCGGATCGGTGCCGTATAGCCGGCGGTGCGTATCATGATTTCGGCGCCCTTATAGGCACATTCGCGCGCCATCTCCGGGAACATGCCGTCATGGCAGATGATCAGCGCGAGCTTGGCGCCTCGGGGGCCTTCGATGACAGGGATGCCAAGATCGCCGGGCTCCCACGGCTCGACGGGGATCCAGGGATGCATCTTGCGATAATAGAGCTTCAACTCGCCCTGATCGTCGACGACGATACCGGAATTGTAGGGCATGCCGCCGGGGTTGAGCTCCATGATCGAGAAGCAGCCCCAGATCCGGTTGTCTCTGCAAGCCTGCTTGAAGGCCGCGACCTCCGGCCCGTCGAGCGTGCACATGATCTCCGGATTGATGTCCATGGAAAGGCCGTGCAGCGCGTATTCGGGAAAGACGACGAGGTCCATGCCCGGCTGGTTGCGCCGCGCTTTGGCCACCAGATCGACGATCACCTGCGTCTGTTTTGCCAGATCCGCTTTGGTGACGGTCACCGGCAGCTGGAGCTGCACCAGGCCGATACCGATGCCGTGTTCGGATTTGTTGAGACCGCCAAGTCCGTTCATCGGGATGCTCCGTTATTTCGTGAGCGACAGCGCACCCGGCGCACCCGCGAGCGAGCGGGTGGGCGAGGAGGTGGCGATCAGGATGATGAGGGTCAGCACGTAAGGCGCGGCGTAAAAAAGGTAGTAGCCTTGTGTGACGCCGACCGATTGCAGCGCCGGGCCGAGCGCGCCGGCACCGCCGAAAAGCAGGGCGGCCAGGAAACAGCCGATCGGGTTCCAGCGGGCGAAGATGACAAGGGCCACGGCCATCAGGCCCTGGCCCGACGAAATGCCTTCGTTCCAGGAGCCCGGATAGTAGAGCGAGAGATAGGCGCCGCCGATTGCCGCCAACGAACCGCCCACTGCCGTTGCCAGCAAGCGAACCCGGTCCGGGTGGATGCCCATGGCCCGGGCTGCGTCGGTGCTGTCGCCGACGACGCGCAGGATCAGGCCGATGCGCGTGTTCTTGAAGGCCCAGAACAGGAAGAGGGCAAGTGCCGCGCCGATGAAGAACAGCACGTTGATATTGAGCGCCGCCTGGACCTGCGGAGTGCTCGACCAGCCGCCGAGCGGGATCGAGGGCAGTTTCGGGGCAACCGGCTGGATGAAGGATTTGCCGAGGAAGAACGCCATGCCGAGACCGAACTGCATTATGGCGATGCCGATGGCGATGTCGTTGACCTTGGGGAATTTGCAGATCCAGCCGTGGATGAGGCCGAAGATCGCGCCCGCCACCATTGCGGCCAGCACGCCGAGGGTCGGGGAGCCAGTCATGACGGCCACCGCATAGGCCGTCATGGCGCCGAAGACGAGCGTGCCTTCGAGGCCAAGATTGATGCGGCCGGAGCGTTCGGTGATCGTCTCGCCGAGGCTGACGAAGATGAAGGGCGTGGAAACGCGGATGGCGCCGGCGAAGATCGCCAGCGGCACGCCCCAGATGCCGATGCCTGTCTCCTCCATCAGAGGCTCCTTTTCCAGAGGTCGGGATTGAAGATCTTGAAGCGGCCGTAGAAGGTTTCGCAGAAGAGAATGACGATGAAGAGTGTCCCCTGCAGCACCAGAACCGTCGCATCCGGCAGGCCCATGCGCCGCTGGATGAGGCCACCCGAGGCGTCGATGCCACCGAGCAGGATCGCGACCGGAATGATCGCCAGCGGATTGTGCCTGGCGAGGAAGGCGACAAGGATACCGGTATAACCGTAGCCGGCGGCAAGCGAGGCGTTGGCACTTCCCTGCACCGCCGCCACTTCGATCATGCCCGCCAGACCGGCAAAGCTGCCGGCAAGCGCGGTAAATCCGGCGATCAGCCTGCCCACCGGCAGTCCCTGGATCTGCGCGGCGCGCACGTTGCCGCCGGCGATGCGGGCGGCAAAACCGTAGCACGTCGCCTCAATCACGATCCAGGAGAGCATGCAGGCGAGGATGCCGATGACGAGACCCCAATGCACGTCCATGCCGGGAATATTGCCGAGCATGTATTCCGCCGGCAGCGGCCTGGTCGACGGCTTGTTGAGGCTCGCCGGATCGCGCAGCACCCCTTCGACGAACTGGTTCATCAGGGCAATGGCGATATAGGAGAGCAGCAGCGAGGAGATGGTTTCGTTGACCCCGCGATAATGGCGCAGGAAACCGGCAAGGCCGATCCAGATACCGCCGACCACCATGGCAGCGATTGCCATCAGAATGAGGGTGAGGAAAACAGGCGCGGTGCCGGCGAGCGGCAGAGCCATGGCTGCGGCGGCAACGCCGCCCAGCACGACCGCTCCTTCCCCGCCGATGATGACGAGGCCGAGACGGGCGGGCAGGGCGACGCAGAGTGCCGTCAGGAGAAGGGGTGCGGCACGACTTAAGCTGTTCTGCACCGAAAACCAGCTGCCGAAGCCGCCGGTATACATCAGTTGGAAGAGGGTGGCCGGCGACTTGCCGACCGCCAGGATGAAGAGGGAGAAGAGCGCAAGACCGATCAGGATGGCCGCGAGGCCGATGACAACAGGCTCGGCTCGCCGCGCGATCCATTCGAGGACGGGGCGCAGCGAAGCCGGTTTTTCCACGATGGCTATTGCGGGATCATTGGCCTCTATGGTCATGGCGCTTCTCCCTTCGCGGTTTACGCTGTGGACCCGACCACGCCCTCGACCAGATAATTCATGCTCTCGAGTTCGATCGCGTCTTCGGCGTAGCTCTTGTCGGCAGCCACGACAGTGTCGCCCTTATTGTCCTTCAACGGACCCTTGAAGACCGAGAAGCCGCCCTTCATCATCTCCGCCTGCGTGGCCTCAAAAGCCTTGCGGCCCTCCGCGGACACGCCTGGGCCGAGCGCGCTCATCTTCACGAAGCCGTCCTTCAGGCCACCACGCACGAAGTTGCCGAGCTTTTCGCCGGCCTGCGCCTTCTTGACGAAGTCGCTGTAGACGTTGCCCCAGGCCCATTCGGCGCCGGTGAGGTACTTTTCGGGAGCAAGCGGGCTCTGGTTGGCGTGATAGCCGCAGACGAAGGCGCCGCGGCCGGCGGCCGTCTCGACGACCACTTTGGGGCTGTCGACGTGGCAGGTGATGACGTCGGCGCCCTGGTCGACCAGCGCATTGGTGGCCTCGGCCTCCTTGACGGCAAGCGACCATTCGCCGGTGAAGATCACCTGGCAGGTGATACCCGGATCGACCGTGCGTGCGCCGAGCAGGAAGGCATTGATATTCTGCAGAACCTGCGGGATCGGCTTGGCGGCGACGAAGCCGATCTTCTTGCTCTTCGTCGCATGACCGGCGGCGATGCCGTTCAGATACTGGCCCTGGAAGATATAGCCGAAATAGGAGCCCGTATTGGCCGGGTTCTTGCCTTCCTGCCAGAGACCGCCGCAGTGCCGGAACTGGATGTCGGGATGTTTGGCGGCCACGGCCAGCATGTGTGGGTCGAAGTAGCCGAAGGAGGTCGGAAAGAGCAGGGTCGCGCCGTCCAGGTTGATCATGGATTCCATGGTCTTCTGGACGTCGACGGTTTCCGGTACATTCTCTTCTTCGACCAGCGTCACGCCTGGTAGCGCCTTGATGACGGCCGCACCTTCGGCATGCGCCTGGTTGTAGCCGTAGTCGTCCTTGGGGCCGACATAGATGAAGCCGACGGTCAGCGCGGTTTGGGCTGCGGCGGAGGAGGCGATCAGACCCGGCATGGCGCCGGCAAGCGCACCGGCAGCGGAAGCCTGGAGGAAATTGCGGCGGTTCATGGAAAGGAGTTTGGTCATCGGAAATGCTCCTTGCGGCGCTGGGCCGGTTGTGAACGGGTACAGGAAAGTGCATGCAATGCATGTGCCAGAAATTAATCTGTTGTTTTTTATAATTTATCCGTTATCGCAAGACTTGCGCGTTGCAAAGTGCATACAGATTGATCGAATTCTTGCGCAAAAAGTAATCAATAGATATTTCTTGTTCATTGTGACTGCGTGGTTGGCACAAAGTCGAGTTAGCCGAGGTATCTCGGGCATGAGAAAGCGAAAATTTAACAATATCTTCGCCGCCCGATTTGACTTATCCAGTCTCGAACGTCATCTGTATGCAGAGTGTTGACGTGAGCAGATTCGTATCGTGAAGCAGACCAGGCGCAGAGAAGTGATCCGCACCGGAACCACCGTCGAACAGATGGTGCGGGCGATCGCCGACATGATCGTCACAGGTGAAATCCTGCCGGGCGCGAAGTTGGACGAGGTATCGCTCGCGGTTCGTTTCGACGTTTCGCGCACGCCGGTACGCGAGGCTCTGCGTGAGTTGGGCGCTATGGGATTGATTGCACGCGAGCCGAACCGCAGTGCCGTCGTTACCAATGTCACCGAGGCTTATCTGCATTCGATGTTCGAAGCGATGGCCGAACTCGAAGCGATCTGCGCCAGGCTCTCGGCCGAGCGTATGACGGTCGACGAGCGGCGCGCGCTGGAGTTGGAGCATCGGGCATCGGTGAGGCTCGTGCACGCCGGCGCGGAAGAGGAATATTCGGCTCACAACACCGAATTCCATACCCGGCTTTATCGCGGCGCGCATAATGATCATGTCTTTGAGATGGTGACCCAGACACGGGCGCGGCTCGCGCCTTTTCGGCGGGCGCAGTTCCGTCTGCCCGGGCGCCTGGCAAAATCCTATGAGGAGCACGGCCGGATCGTGACCGCAATCATGCGCGCGGATGCCGCGGCCGCAGGGCAGGCGGCATATTCCCATGTGGAAATTGTCAGCGATGCCAGCGCGGTCTTTGCAACGCCCGGGGAATAAAGAGAGCCCAACGCCTAAAATCAGGCGCTGCCGGACCCGATACGAAGACGAAAAGATCAGGGCCGGCAAACGCCGAGGTTATTTCCCGGTTTCTACTCCGCCGCTTCGATGAAGCGGTGGCGTTCATAGAGGAACTTCAGCACGGCTTCACGGCATTTGAGATATGTCCGATCAGAGGCGAGTTCGATGCGATTGCGGGGACGGGACATGGTCACATCGAGCACTTCGCCGATGCGGGCCGCCGGGCCGTTGGTCATCATCACGATGCGATCGGACAGCAGCACCGCTTCGTCGACATCATGGGTGATCATCACCATCGTATTGCCAAGCCGGGCGTGGATTTCCATCACCGCGTCCTGAAGATGGGCGCGGGTCAGCGCATCGAGCGCGCCGAAGGGCTCGTCGAGCAACAGGATCTTCGGCTCCATTGC
This sequence comes from Rhizobium sp. 268, assembly GCF_036571585.1. Lineage (NCBI taxonomy): Bacteria > Pseudomonadati > Pseudomonadota > Alphaproteobacteria > Hyphomicrobiales > Rhizobiaceae > Rhizobium > Rhizobium sp. 268. The sequence goes on from NZ_JAPPSO010000010.1 coordinate 206,148, forward strand.
AAGCGCGCGGGCAATGCCGACGCGCTGTTTCATGCCGCCTGAAATTTCCGAAGGCCGCTTATCCCTCGCATGCGCCATCTGCACGAGGTCGAGGTTGGCCATGACCCAGTCATGCCGCTCGGCATTGGTCTTCGTTCGGTTGAAGAGTTTGGAGACGGCGAGATTAACGTTCTCGTAGACCGTCAGCCAGGGCAGCAGCGAGTGGTTCTGGAAGACGACGGCGCGCTCCGGACCGGGTCCATTGACCTCACGGTTTTCAAGCAGCACGGCGCCTGCCGAAACCGGGGTCAGGCCGGCGATGAGGTTGAGCAGGGTAGACTTGCCGCAGCCCGAATGGCCGATGATCGAGACGAATTCGCCCGCGGAAATCGTCAGGTTGATATCCTTCAGGACCTCGGCGCGCACGCCGCCCCGATCGAAATGTTTGTCGATATGATCAAGCTTCAGATAGGCGTTCATAGGTGCGTTCCTCAGTTGGCCATGGCGCCGCGGGTGATGAGTTTGCCCAGTGCTGCCACCAGCTTGTCGAGGGCGAAGCCGACGATGCCGATATAGGCGAGCGCGACAATGATGTCCGGAAGACGCGACGAGTTCCATGCGTCCCAGATGAAGAAACCGATGCCGACGCCGCCCGTCAGCATTTCGGCCGCTACGATGGCGAGCCAGGAGAGGCCGACGCCGATCCTGAGGCCGGTGAAGATGTAAGGCGCTGCCGAAGGCAGCATGATCTTCCAGAAAAACTCGAACTGGTTGAGGCGCAGCACCTCGGCGACATTGCGGTAGTCCTGCGGGATATTACGCACGCCGACGGCGGTGTTGATGATCACCGGCCAGATCGACGTGATGAAGATCACGAAGATCGCCGAGGGATTGGAATCCTGGAAGGCTGCGAGCGACAGCGGCAGCCAGGCGAGCGGCGGGACCGTACGCAGCACCTGGAAGATCGGATCGAGGCCACGCATAGCCCAGATCGACTGGCCGATGATCGCACCGATGATGACGCCGGTGACCGCGGCAAGGCCAAAGCCATAGAGAACGCGCTGCAGCGAAATGAGCACGCGCCAGCCGAGCCCGATATCCTGGGAGCCGTAGTTGAAAAACGGATAGGCGATCAGGTCATAACTATCCTGCCAGACCCGATGCGGCGAGGGTAAAGACGCATCCGCCGACGAACAGAGCACCTGCCAGACAAGCAGGATGAGTGCCAGCACGACGACTGGCGGAACGACATTGCGAAGTGCGGTCAGTGCCGCTCGACGAAAATCGATCCGCGATCCGTGCTTGCCGGAAAATGGCAGAACCTTTGCCGCCAGCTTGGCAGAGGCGGCCGTGGAGGGATTTTCTTTATTTGCCAGGGCGGACATCAACGTGCTCCTCACGTGAATGAAAGGCCGGCGCGCCGGTCGCGCGCCGGAGCGGGTCAGGAGACAGCCTTGATCGAAAGGCTGTCGAGATAGGCGGAGGGATTTTCAGGGTCGAAGACCTTGCCGTCGAAGAAAGTCTCCTTGCCGCGAGAAGACGATGCGGGAATATCGGCCGCCGCGACGCCGAGATCCTTGGCGGCCTCGCGCCAGATGTCTTCGCGGTTCACCTGGTTGACCAGCGCCTTGATGTCGGTGCTCGCCGGGAGATTTCCCCAGCGGATGTTTTCCGTCATGAACCAGGTATCGTGGCTCTTGAACGGGTAGGAGGCGCCGTCTTTCCAGAACTTCATATAGAGGTCGGTGGCCTTGACCTCGCGGCCATTGCCATAATTGATATCGCCCTTGAGGCGGCCGAGCACGTCCTTCGTCGGAACGTTGAACCATTGGCGCTTGCCGAGAATGTCAGCCATCTCCGCCTTGTTGTCCATGCTTTCGCACCACTGCTGAGCCTCCATGACAGCCATCAGCAGGGCCTTGGCAGCATTGGGATTCTGTTCGATCCACTCCGCGCGCAGTCCGAGCGCCTTTTCAGGATGCCCCTTCCAGAGCTCGCCGGTGGTAGCTGCGGTAAAGCCGATGCCCTGGTTGACGAGCTGCTCATTCCACGGTTCGCCCACACAGAAGACGTCCATGTTGCCGACCTTCATGTTGGCAACCATCTGCGGCGGCGGCACGACGATGGTCGAAACGTCCTTGTTCGGATCGATGCCGCCCGCGGCGAGCCAGTAGCGGATCCAGAGGTCATGGGTACCGCCCGGGAAGGTCATGGCGGCCTTGATCTCCTTGCCCTCAGCCTTCTTTTTCTCGAATGCCGCCTTCAGCTTGGAGGAATCCAGCTGCACGCCGGTTTCGGCATATTCCTTGGCGACGGAAATACCCTGGCTGTCGAGGTTGAGCCGGGCGAGGATTGCCATGGGCACCGGCTTATTGTTCTGCGTCACCTTGCCGGTATGCATGAGATAGGGGAGCGGCGACAGGATATGGGCACCGTCAATGCCGTTTGCTGCGCCGCCCAGCACGAGATTGTCGCGGGTCGCACCCCAGGATGCCTGTTTGGCCACATCCGTTTCCGGAAGGCCATGCTTGTCGAAAAAGCCCTTTTCCTTGGCGATGATCAGCGGTGCGGAATCCGTGAGAGCGATAAAGCCGAGCTTGGCACCTTTCACCTCAGGCCCTGCCCCAGCTGCGAAGGCGCCGGACGGAAAGGCAGCCTTGACGGCGCCGATGAGGGCAGCCGCTGCGGTCGTCTTGAGCATGCTGCGGCGGGTCATGCCGGTTGTTGAAATCCCAGTCGTCGAAATTTTTTTCATCTGCAGGTTCCCCTCTGCTGGCTGAATTCGGACGCAAAAAAACGCCGCCGGAATTTACGTCCAGGGATGGGAGCATCCTGGAGTGCAAAGACCTTGCGACGTCGGTGTCTGTGTAGGCGCTTATACCGCGCCTATCCGCGCCGGTCGCCGTTGACCGATGCGCCTTAGAACCTGCAATCAGCGTGCCAATCCTGAAAGCGGCCGTTAACAGACTGAATCAACAGGAGATATTTCGCAAATCCGCTATTGATTATATTTTAGGCATTAATGCTAAATGCCGATTCATTGGGCGATTGTTGCTATGCTCGCAGTCGTGAATGCGCCTATTTGTGCAGTGCACACGCGTCATTTCGGTCGCTGGCTGGTGCCATCAAGCCGAAATCGTCGCTCCAGTCACAGGTTTTGCCGACAAGGGCGGAGAGGCCTCGACCAAAAATGCCGATGGGCGCGCCCGCTGCCGGAAGGTTCGCGACGACGATCCGCGCTGGTGAGAGATCACGGCTGTTTCGTCAAGCCGGAACGAGGTGGCCGCGAGAAACTTGCTCGATCGTCGTTACGCCGAGCAGGGCCATATTGCTGTGGAGCTCAGACTTTAGGATGTCTGCCGCCCTCAATACACCAGGCAGACCGGCAACGGCCGCCGCATAGAGAAACGGCCGCCCGACAAACACGAAACGTGCCCCGAGCGCCAAAGCCTTGATAATATCGGTTCCGCGGCGAAAGCCGCCGTCGATCATGACTGGGATCGTGTCACCCAGACGCTCCACGATCTCGGGAAGCGCCGCCAGGGGAGATATGGCGCCATCGAGCTGGCGGCCGCCGTGATTGGAGACGATCACCCCGTCAGCCCCTGTCTCGACGGCACGCGCCGCATCGTCCTGATGAAGAATGCCCTTGACGATCAGCTTGCCGCTCCAGCGGCTGCGGATGCGCTCGAGATGGCTCCAGTTCAGATGGTCTCTCCGGCCGAAGTCCCGCGTGACGTTCGAGGCGATGATGGGTGCGCCTCTGGTTGCGTAGGAGTTTTCAAAATGCGGGATGCCGTGGCGGGCGACAGTGCGCAGAAATGTCCCGATAGTCCATTGCGGGTGCGAGACACCCTGCCAGGCCAAAGCAAGGCTCGGCCGCAGAGGCGTCGAGAAGCCTGCCCGGATATTGTTTTCCCGGTTCGGGAGCGTGGCGGTATCGACGGTCAGCAACAAGGTGCTAAAGCCTGCCGCCGCAACGCGGTCCACCAGCGCATCGATGCGTTCGGGTTCACCGGGCAGGTAGGCTTGGAACCAGCTCGCGGGCGCGGCGGCAATAACCTCCTCGAGTCGAATGAGCGAGGATCCGCTCATGATCATCGGAATCCCGACCTGCGCCGCACCGGCAGCAAGAATAATGTCGCCGCGATAGGCCATGAGCGCACTGATACCCATTGGGGCAATCCCGAATGGGGCGGCATAGGTCTGACCGAATAAGGTCGTCTCCGTGCTTCGCTTTGACACATCCCGCAGAATACGCGGTCGAAACGCATAAGCCTGAAAGGCCTCGAGATTATTTCGCAGCGATGCGTTGGTTTCGGTTCCACCGGAAATATAGGCATAGAGCGGCTTCGGCAGATGCCGTTTTGCCTTTGGCTCGAAGTCATCGAGGCAGAGCATAGCCTGCGCCAGCCGGGTCGAACGGCGGGACTGGAGGCTGCTTACTTTCATGGCTTGCTCCGTTGGATTACAGGCGAATTCGTTTTCTGAGAGAGGGCCACCGCTACCGACAGTCAGCCTCCCCGCCGCAATCTTCGTTTGCCTCGAATGCTTCCTTGCGACCCTTCCGAATGGACGGAAATATCAAGGTAACCAGCATACCGGCGGTAATCAACAGACCGCACGATGCGCTATCGCTCGAATGGTTCGCCGAGCGAAGCCACACCGTTCAGTTTCAGTAAGCGACGGTCGGCGGAGATGATGCCGAGCACGATGATGGTGACGAGATAGGGCAGGCTCGACAGTAGCTGCGAGGGAACGTCCAGTCCGGTTGCCTGGGCCGCAAGACCCATCAACGAGACTGCGCCGAAAAGGCAGGCCCCAAGGAAGATGCGACCGGTGAGCCAGGTCCCGAAGACGACGAGGGCGATGGCGATCCAGCCGCGTCCGGCGATCATCCCGTCAGCCCAGAGTGGTGTGTAAACGACCGCCGCATAGGCACCGGCGAAACCTGCCATCGCGCCGCCGAAGGCGATGGCGAGGATGCGGACCGATATCACCGAATAGCCGATGGCGTGGGCGGCCTTCGGGTTCTCACCGACGGCGCGGACGATGAGACCAAGCTTGGTGTAGGCAAGTATGGCCCAAAGAGCCAGCGTCGCGGCGAGCGAAATCCACACGACGATGTCCTGAACGAAAAGGCCCCCTATCACCGGCAGTTCCGACAGCGCTGGAAGAGCAAGCTTTGGAAGACCCTTGACCGTCAGGCTTTCATAGGTCTTGCCGAAGAGGGCCGAAAGGCCTTGGCCAAGAATGCCGATGGCAAGGCCGGCAGCCACCTGGTTTGCCCGGAACCCGAGCGTGACGAAGGCAAAGAGCAGTGAAAGGGCGGCGCTGCCGAGCCCTGCGACGATGAAACCAAGAAAATGTCCGCCGCCATGATAAACGACGATGAAGGCGAGCACGGCGCCAAGGGCCATCAATCCCTCGACCCCGAGGTTGAGGACACCGGCGCGCTCGGCCACCAATTCGCCGAGTGCCGCCAGAAGAAACGGTGTCGCAGCCGCAAGCATGCCGGCAAGAATGAACTCGATGGCGTTCATGGCAGGCTCCGCTGGGCGGTGCGGCGCCATTCAAGACGGTAGCGCACGAAGGCGACGGCGATCAGGTAGGCGAGCAGCAGACTACCCTGGAAGACGCGGACGGCGGCGATCGGCAGGCTGGCCGAGACCATGGCATTGTCGCCGCCGATATAGATAACCGCCATGACCAGCGCCGAGACCACGATACCGATTGGATGCAGGCCGCCGAGATAGGCGACGATGATGGCCGCATAACCGTAGCCGCTCGCGACCGAACGCTGCAGTTGGCCGAGCGGACCGGCGACTTCGGCGGCGCCGGCAAGACCGGCAGCAAAACCGCCGATCAGCAGCGAAAGCCAGATCGCCCAGCCTTCCCTGAAACCGGCGTAGCCGGCAGCCCGCGGCGCCAAGCCGCCGACCTGCAGCTTATAGCCGATGAAGCTCTTCTGCATGAAGATCCAGGCCGCAACCGACAAAACGAGGGTGATGAGGAAGGAGACATTGACGCGAGTACCGACAATCAGGGTCGGCACCATCGCATCATACTGGAACATCACCGACTGGGGGAAATTAAAGCCGTTCGGATCCTTCCAGGGCCCGAGCAGCAGATAGTTCAACAATTGCGCGGCAACGAGGCTCAGCATCAGCGAAACGAGGATCTCATTGGCATTGAGGCGCACGCGCCAGAAGGCGGTGAGAGAAGCCCAAATCGCGCCGCCGATGGCGCCGAGCAGCAGCATCGCCGGCCAGATCCACTGGCCCGACGCCTGGGGAAACCAGACCGGGATGGCGGAGGCGAAGATCGCCCCAAGGATAAACTGGCCCTCGGCGCCGATATTGAAAACCTTGGCGCGAAAGCCGATTGCCAGCCCCTGGGCGATGAGGAGGAGAGGCCCGGCCTTTAGGAGAACTTCCGAAAATGAAGCCCAGGAGAGGAAGGGCTCGAAAAGCATCGCATAGACGACCGCGACGGGGTCGCGGTCCATCAAGACGTAAAGGCCGAGATTAAGTGCGATCGCCCCCCCGAGCGCGATGACGGGTGCGCCCAAGGCCGCGGCCAGCGAGGCGCGCTCCCGGCGGACCAGGGTGGGAAGGGAAGCAGGAAACCAGACGCTCATTGTTGAACTTTCTCGGGCGAGACATGGGCCCCGATCATGTATCGGCCGATCTCCTCGGGCTTGGTGTCCCGGGTTGCAAGCGGCGGGCTGAGCCGTCCGTGATGCAGCACCTGGATGCAATCGCAGAGTTCGAACAATTCTTCCAGCTCCTCGGAAATGACGAGGATCGCCATGCCCTGATTGCGCAATGCGACCAGGCGGCTGCGGATAGCAGAGGCAGCGCCGACATCAACACCCCAGGTCGGCTGCGCCACGAAAAGCAATTTCGGAGACAGCATGATTTCGCGGCCGACGATGAACTTCTGCAGGTTGCCGCCGGACAGGGTGCCGGCTTCCGCATCCGGGCCGGATGTCCGGACATCATACTGATGGATACAATCCGTGGTGAACGTCATCGCCCGTGCCCTTTCGATGAGACCACGCCGTAAAAGCTTGAGCGGATGGGCCGTCAGCAGGCTGTTGAGGACGAGCGACATTTCGGGCACCGCGCCGCGTCCGAGCCGGTCTTCCGGAACGAAGGCAAATCCGAGCTGCCGCCGCGCGGCGGCATCGAGCCTGCCGACATCCATTCCCATCATGTAAATCCGGTCGCGTTGTTCGCGCCCCAGCATGGTCTCGCCTGAAATCAGCGCAGCAAGCTCGCTTTGGCCGTTGCCCGAAACACCGGCGATGCCGAGGATTTCGCCGGCACGCACCTCAAGGCTGAGGCCGGAAAGCGGCACCGCGAAGGGATCGTCGGGCTGGTGGTCCAAACCGATGATCTCCAGCCGCTTTTCCCCGCCAGACAGCGGCAGCGCGGAGATGGGTGCGGGCATATCGCGGCCGATCATCATCCGGGCCAGGTCATGGGCATCATGCTCGCGCGGCTCGACATCCCCGGTCACGCGCCCGCCGCGCAGGATCGTCGCGCGGTCACAGATCGCCCGAATTTCTTCGAGCTTGTGGGAAATCAGCAGGATGGAAACGCCGCCATCACGCAGCCGAAGCAGGGTGTCGAAGAGCTTCTCCACCATTTGCGGCGGAAGGACGGAGGTGGGCTCGTCAAGGATCAGCAGCTTCGGATTGGTCATCAGGCATCGGATGATCTCCACCCGCTGCCGCTCGCCGACGGACAGCGCATGCACATGGGCAAGCGGATCGACTTCAAGGCCGAACTCCCGTCCAAGCGACCGGATACGTTCCTTGAGATCGGCTTTCCGACCCGGCACCACCAGCTGAATATTCTCGATGACCGTCAAGGTCTCGAACAGCGAAAAGTGCTGGAAGACCATGCCGATGCCCTTGCGCCGCGCCTCCGCGGGGGAGGCGAGGCGCAAGGGTGTGCCTTCCCAGACGATATCTCCGTCGTCCGGCTGCTCGACACCGTAGATCAGCTTCATCAGCGTCGATTTTCCCGCCCCGTTTTCTCCGAGGATCGCGTGGATCGATTGCGGAGCCACGTCCAGATCGATTGCCTGATTGGCATGGACTTGGCCGTAGCTTTTCGAAATGCCGCGCAGCGACAGGAGCGGGGTGGTCATGACTTATTTCGGCAGCGGCGTCGAGACGCCCTTGACGTGCCAATTCATGGCGATGATCTCGGGGTCGGCCATGGTTGCGCCAGATGCGACACCCTCGCTGCCGTCGGCCTTGGTGATCGGCCCGGTGAAGGGCGAGAAGCTGCCGTCGGCGATCTTTGCCTCGATCTCCTTGATCTTGGCCATCACGTCTGCCGGAACATCCGGATTCCAATCGACCACTTCGACGACCTTGTCGGCGACGCCGAGGAACGCATTGGCGCCCTTGAACGTGCCGGCGAGATGGGCGTCGACCGATGCCTTGAAGAACGGCGACCAATCCGTCGAGATGCATCCGAGATAGGTTTTCGGTGCGTATTTCTTCATCGAGGAGTTGAGGTTGAAGGCGTAGACGCCGGCTTCCTCGCAGGCCGAGATGACGGACGGCGTGTCCTGGGCGTTGGAGAAGATCACATCGCACTTCTGCGCGATCAAGGCTTTGGCGGCTTCCTGCTCCTTGGCCGGGTCGAACCAGGAGTTCACCCACACTACCGAGACCTCGATATCGGGCTTGACGGCCTGGGCGCCGAGGGTGAAGGCGTTGATCGAAGTGATGAGTTCGGGAATCGCGAAGGCGGACACGGAGCCGAGCTTGCCGGTCTTGGAAAGTGCTGCGGCAGCCATGCCGAGCAGATAGGTGCCCTGGAAATATTTGGCGGCGAACGGCGAGAAATTGGGAGCAACCTGGAAGCCGGAGGCATGCAGGACCGTCACGCCTGGATCACGGCGGGCGATCTGCAACGCGCCGTTCTGATAGCCGAAGGAGCCGGCGATCAGAAACTTGTTTCCGTCGGCGACGGTCTTGGTCATGATGCGGTCGGCGTCCGGGCCTTCGGCGATATTCTCAAGCACGGTGACCTTCACCTTGTCGCCGTAAGCGGCCTTGATCGGCTCGAGGCCGGCGGCAAGGGCGTGCCCCCAGCCGACATCGCCGATCGGCGAAGGGACGACGAGCGTGATGCCGAGCGGCTGGTCGGCGGCGAAAGCAAGGCGGCTGCCGAGCGCGCCGGCAAGGCCGGTGGCGGCAGCGGCCGTCATCAGGTTTCTGCGGGTCAGTTTGGTCATGTTCTCAGTTCCCTCTTTTGGCTTTTTTAAGATTCTACGGCGGATAGGGCGGCCTCGGCGTCGGCGGCCAGTTTGGCCTCGTCGAGACCGGGGAATTCCCCCTTCTGCCAGACGATGCGGCCATTGATCATCGTCATATCGGTCGCCATGCCGATGCCGACGCGGGCAATCAGGCTCAACGGATCGTGCCGCGTGCCGACATAATCCATCCGACGCGTGTCGATCGCAAACAGGTCGGCTGCCATGCCGGGCGCCAGCCGGCCGATGTCGCGCCTGCCGAGCAGGCTCGCACCGCCTGTCGTGCCGTAGCCGAGGAAATCGACGGGCGGCGGCACGGGATGGGCGCGGCTGGAAGATACCAGGCACTGCAGCATATAGGCGGAGTGCAGGCAGTGCATCAGGTTGGAATTGTCGTTGGAGGCGGCCCCGTCGCAGCCAAGGCCGATACGCAGTCCGAAGGCAGCCATGGCGGGAATGTCGGTGACCTCGGCGCCGACCAGATAAACCGGCTCCGGGCAGTGCGCCACGCCGGTGCGGCTCGCCGCCATCTTCCTGAGTTCGTCGTGAGTCAGCTCCCAGCAATGGGCATAGAAGGCGTCGGGCCCGGCAAAGCCGAGTTCTTCCAGATAATCGACCGTGCGCATGCCATGACGAGCCTGAATAACCGGGCTTTCGCCCTCGCCGACATGGGTGTGCATCATGACGCCGCGATCGCGCGCCAATGCCACCGATTCCACGAAGGTCTCGCGATAGCAGTTCACCGGCTGGCAGGGCGCCAACACGACTTGGCGCATACTGAACGGGTTGGCATCGTGGTAAGTGTCGATCAGCCGGGCGCAGTCGGCGATAAATTCGTCGGTCGTTTCCAGCATCGCGTCGGGAATGGTCGAGCCCTCCGACTTCGGCAGGGTGTTGCCGCCGCGGCCGGCGTGGAAGCGCATGCCGAGTAGCTCGGCTGCCTCGAACTGGCGGTCGATCAGCCGCTTCCCGGCGTGGCGGGGGAAATTGTATTGGTGATCCAAGGCCGTGGTGCAGCCATGTTTGATCATCTCGGCCATCGCCGTGACGGAGGAGTGGTAAAAACACTCCTCATTGAGCTGCGAAAAGATCGGGTAGATCCGGTCCAGCCACTCGATGACCGAAAGCTTTGTCCAGTCGAGATCGACGCGATTGCGCACGAAGCATTGGAAAAAATGATGGTGGGTGTTGACGAGGCCGGGATAGACGAACCAGCCGGCGGCATCCTGAATGGTCGTGCCGGCGGGAAGCGCGTCCGCAGCCAGATTTTCGCCGATCGCCATAATCGCCGGACCCTCGGTCAATAGATCGACATGGCGACGGACGACCGGCCCCTTGCCCTCGTCGACGATCACGGCTGCGCAGTTCTTCAGGAGATAGCCGGTCATGTCATACCTCGCCCGGCTCGATCTGGGGTTCCGGCTTCAATTCGTGCAGCCGGTGAATACCGGGCATTTCGATAAACCTATCGAGCGCACGTAGCGCCCGCGACCAGAGCCGGATGGCGGGATAAGCATCCAGCGCCACGCCTCCATCGGGCGCCAGCGCCACATAGGGGAAGCAGGCGATGTCGGCAATTGTCGGCTGGTCGGCTGCGAGGAAGCGCATGCCGCGAACACCCTGCTCGACCAGTCCCGCCTCAAGCTCGCGAAGTGCGGCGATGCCCTGGGCCTGCAACTCGCCGATATCGCCCGGCCGCAGCAGCATTTCGTGAAGCCGCGCGCCGCCCAGGCTTGCCGTCAGCCGGCCGGAAAAGGACAGCCATTGCTGCACCTTTGCCGCTTCTTCGGCCTTGCCATTGCCAAGCCATTCGGGTGCTGCCTTGGCGGCGAGATAGACGAGGATTGCCGACGACTCGGTCAGGATCAGATCGCCATCCGCCAGGATTGGAATGGAACCTGCCGGATTGAGGGCGAGAAGCTCGGGGCCGCGATGCTCGGCGCCGGGATGGAAATCCACCGGGCGGAGTTCCAGCTTGACGCCGGTCAGCGCCGCCATCAGGCGCACCTTGTAGCAGCTGGGGGAGAGAATGTAGTCGTAGAGCTTCATTGCGCCACCAGCTGCGCGCCATAGGTATAATTGTGACGCTTCAGCCAGCGCCGGTAAGCGATCGATGTGAGATCGGCCCGCGTCGGGATTTCCATGCCGGGGTCGAGCGGCAGGAGCCGCGGGATCTGGTTTTCCAGGATCGAACGGTCCTGCAGAAAGATCGTCTGCTGGAAGTGGATCAGGTCGGTCATCGCGGTTTCGTCGTCGAAGAGCGCCATCCATGGCCAGACGTCGCACAGGTCCTCGGCCAGCGGCTGCACGAAGAGCGTGATGACATCCCACTCGCTCGGGCGAGGCGGGCAGGTCTTGTAGAGCACGGAGCAAGTCGGTGCCGGCACGCGGTACATATATTCCGTCGTGATCCCGCCGCTCGCCGATTTGGCGGCCTGCGGCTGGTAAAACTTCACCTGCGTTGCCCAGACTTCATCTTCTTCCTCGCGGATCTCGACCTTGTAGTTCTGAACCTCGGTGTGCGGCTCTGCGCCGAGAATGTCGGTGTGGACGAAGGGGAAATGGGCAATGTCGAGAAAGTTCTCGACGGCGCGCAGGGGCGAGCAGCGCACGCGCACCACGCCGACGTCGACGAAACGGCGGCCGGGCTGGTCGGCCTCGGGGATCGGGAAAATATCCTTCCTCGGCTCGCCGAGCGAGGACCAGACATGGCCGTAACGCACGCGCACCGGCAGAACGCGGCCGTCGTCGCCCGTTACCCTCGCATTGCCATCGGCGTCGCTCGCCACGCCGATCGGCTCGCCCATCAGCCTCGTTTTGCGACCGGCGCTGTCGAGTTGACTGAAAAGCCCAACCGGATACCATTCGTCGATCATCGCCTGCATGCTCACCGCGCGATCTCCTTTTTCTGAAGATCTTCAGCCCGGCGCCGCAGACTTTCGGCAACCCGCGAAGCGCCGATGGCCGCAGCTGGGCCGAGGTCATCCTTCAGGAGCACATGGATCAGCGTCTGCCCGTCTTCTTGGGCGGATAATAACAGACAGAGGCTGCCGGTGGGTGCGTCGATCTCGACAAGACCGTCAGGGTTCGCCTTCACGCCGGCCGCCGCTTCAATCGCGGCAGTGCCTGCAAACGCCGTTAGCGAGCGCAGGGGAATGAGGCCATCAAGCCTCGGCGGCTTCGAAGTGGGCGTGCCCACGGCCACCCAGATCATGCTGCCCGCTTCCTCGACCTCATGGGTGGCGACACGGATGGTTTCTGGCGGCGCCAGCCCCGGATGGGCAGGAATGCGCAGACAGTTTCCGGCCTGGCCATAACTCCAGCCGTGATAGATGCAGGAAAGCGCCTCGCCGCGCACGAAGCCATGGGACAAGCGCATGCCACGATGCGGACAGCGATCCGCCGATGCCGATATACGCCCCGAAGCGCTGCGCCAGAGGGCAATCGATCCAGATGCCGTCCGGGCCGGCATGACTGTTGCGGCCGGCAGATCCCGGGAGAGGGCGACTGGCGTCCAAAAGCCGGTCGGATCGGATGGCATGACTAGACTTCCTGAACTACACTACGTTTTGTAAAACGATACGCTCAAGGCCTCACGTTTGCATAGTTTTTTCGCATTGGCAACGATGGTTAAATAATATGCATATCGCAAAAACCGCACATGGTGTTAGGCCTCTTCGCCCATCCTCGCAGTGCGTTCTATGCACTCGACCCATACGTCGATTGGCCCCAGTGAACACCCCACCTCCATCATGTCGATCAAATCCTCCGGTCCTGAAAGCTCGAGTTCGATCCGCATGGAACTCGCATGGGATATGGTGTGCGACAGCCCGAGCTTGGCGGCATGGCGCCGGATCCAGGGGATAAAGGACGCAGCCTTGAGATCACCGACAATGGTCATCCGCTCCTGGAGGTGGCTTGTATTTTGTCTCATGCTCGCCATTGTTTTTCCAACACCATAGCGCCTGAATGCACTTGCGAAAGGGGTATCGTCGAAGCGAGGATACGCCGTCGGAGTTTGCTCTGCAAACACCGGCGACCGTCACGATGCTCATAAGCCTTGTCGATCGATCGAGCGGATGGGCTTGTGGTTGGTCGTTGCTGTGTTAACTAGCTGTCTTGCGATTTTCCGCGGCGGCTCAATGTGGCGAAGAATCGATATTCAATCATTGCACGATCGGACGCCGATGAAGAATGGACAGCAGGAGAAACGCGAGATGCCGTCGTTGCCGGGTTCATCGCAAGAGCGCCAGCGGTCGCTCACGATCGGGCTTTTGCGGGCGCGCGAAGCGGTGATGAGCCATTTCCGACCGATCCTGGCGGCGCATGATGTAACCGAGCAGCAGTGGCGGGTGATCCGTGTGCTCTCCGAAGCAGGTACGCTCGATGCCAGCGAAGTGGCGGACAAGGCCTCGATCCTGGCACCGAGCCTGACGCGCATGATCCGCTCGCTCGAAGAGCGCGGCTTCATCACCAAACATAAGGACAAGGCCGACGGTCGGCGGGTGCTGCTGCGGATTACGCCTGCCGGGCGAGCAATGGTCGACGAGGTCATGCCGGAGAGCCTGAAGGTCTATGCCGATATCGGCGTACGCTTCGGGGCGGAGCGGGTCGAGCAACTGCTGGACATGCTGGACGAGCTGACGGCGCTGAGGCTCGAAGGCGCGACCGGCGGTGAGGAGTGACGGCTTTCCGCCCGATGCAAAGCCTCTTGATTAATGTGTTAAATATTTAATTGACGGCCAGTCCGGCCTGCGGCAGTCTTCAGCTGTGTAGACACTGTTGGGAGGCAGAGTTGGACCTGTTGCAGAACCGCAGCCTCGTCGATCGCGCCTGGTCGCCGACGCCTTATGATCAATGGTCGGATGACCTTCACAATATCTGCGGGAATTTCAACGCGCATACGATGCAACGGGGCGACAAGGTGACCGGCACGGCAAGCCGCATCGACGTCTGCGGCATGGAATTTGCCCACGTCTCCAACGATCTCGATTATGTCCATCGCGGCTGGGACGACATTCGCCGCGATGCCCACGAACATCTGTTCCTGATCCTGCAGCTCGAGGGAGCCTGCGGCGTAGAGCATTCCGGCCAGCAGAACATTCTCGATGTCGGCGAATGCATTCTGGTCGATTCCACGCGGCCGACCACCTTCTATTTCCGCGGTCACTTCTCCAATCATCTGTCCCTGCATTTGCCGCGGCAATTGATGTATTCGGGCAGCAAGGTGGATTTCGACGTGGCCCGCAAGCTTGCGGCCGACGATCCGATGACGATGATGCTGCGTGCGCTGATCGCCAAGATGATGACGACGCCGGAAAGCGAGGCGGCCTCGCCGCATCTGCGCCAGCTGATGTTCGACACGACGCGCCAGGCATTTCTGTCGACCGACATCCAGACGGCAAGCCTGACTTCCTTGCATGACAGTGCCGGCAGGCGCATGCAGATGGTCGATATCCTGATCGACAAACACCTGAGCGAGAGCGATCTCAGCGCCAAATGGCTGGCGACGAGGCTCGGCGTCTCGATCCGCACGCTGCAGCAGGACTTCCAGGGACTGGGCATGACCTGCACCACCGTCATCCGCGACAAGCGCCTGCGCTTTGCACGCGAAAAGATCGAGCAGCTCAAGGAGCAGCGCCACGCCGGAACGATCGCCGAAGTCGCCTATTCCGCCGGCTTCAACGACATTTCCTATTTCAACCGCAGCTTCAAGGAACTGTTCGATTGTGCGCCGAGCGAGCTGCTGCGCGCCGGCGAAGCGGTGCCACGGATGGTCTGACGCGCAATTTGCGCTTCCGTCCAAGACGAGGCGCGTTTCTCCCCAAGACGGCTTATCCAGCCAAAGTCATAGTCCTCCCCAATCTCACGGGAGGAGAATATCGTGAAGCAGTCTACCCTGCTCATCGGTGGCGAAACTGTCGCCACGACCCATCATGCGCCGGTTGCCAATCCATCGAACGGCGAAATCGTCGGCTATATGCCGCTTGCCGGGGAAGCCGATCTCGACCAAGCCGTTGCCGCCGCCGCCGCGGCTTTCAAAAGCTGGTCGCAGACCTCGAATGAAGAGCGCGCCGCGGCCTGCCGGGCCCTTGCCGAGAAGATCGCCGAGCACGCCGAAGAACTGGCGCAGATCCTAACCCGGGAGCAGGGCAAGCCGCTCAACGGTCTAGGATCGCGGTTTGAAATCGGCGGCGCGATCGCTTGGACACGTCATACGGCCGAACTCGATCTGCCGGTGGAAATCCTGCAGGATGACAATGAAGGACGTGTCGAGCTGCACCGCAAGCCGATCGGCGTCGTCGGTTCGATCACGCCCTGGAACTGGCCCGTCATGATTGCCTGCTGGCACATAGTGCCGGCGCTGCGGGCCGGCAATACCGTCGTCATCAAGCCGTCGCCCCTGACGCCGCTCTCGACCATCCGCCTGGTCGAGATCATCAACGAGGTGCTGCCCCCCGGCGTCGTCAATGTGATCACCGGCGAAAACAGCATCGGGGCTGCGCTTTCCGCTCATCCCGGTATTGCCAAGATGACCTTCACCGGTTCCACCGAGACCGGTAAGAAAATTATGGCCTCGGCCGTCGCCACCTTGAAACGGCTGACGCTGGAACTCGGCGGCAACGATGCGGGCATCGTGCTGCCCGACGTCGATCCGAAAGGCATTGTCGAGGGCCTGTTCTGGGGCGCCTTCATCAATAACGGCCAGACCTGCGCGGCGCTGAAACGCCTCTATGTGCATGACAGCATCTATGAGGAGGTCTGCAGCGCACTTGCCGATTATGCCGGCAAGATCACTGTCGGCGACGGCCTGGATGAGGCCAGCATCCTCGGCCCGATACAAAACGAAATGCAGTTCAACAAGGTGCGCGATCTCGTCGATGATGCGCGCACACAAGGCGGCCGCATTCTGACCGGCGGCGCGCCGATGGACCGGCCCGGCTATTTCTATCCGATCACGCTGGTTGCCGATGTCGATCATGGTGTCCGGCTGGTCGATGAGGAGCAGTTCGGTCCGGCCCTGCCGATCATCCGTTACAGTGATCTCGACGAGGTGATCGCCCGCGCCAACCAGAATCCGGCGGGTCTCGGCGGTTCGGTCTGGTCTGCCGATGTCGAGAAGGCCAAGCGCTATGCAAGGCAGCTCGAATGCGGCTCGGTCTGGATCAACAAGCACGGCACGATTCAACCCAATGCACCCTTCGGGGGCGTCAAACAATCCGGCATCGGCGTCGAATTCGGCGCCGAAGGACTGAAGGAATTCACGACGATCCAGACGGTGTTGAGCTGAGCCATGACGACTTACGATTATATCATCGTCGGAGGCGGATCCTCGGGCTGCGTGCTGGCGAACCGCCTGTCGGAAAATCCGGCGCATAAGGTCCTGCTGATCGAGTCCGGCCGCCGCGACGCCGATCCGTGGATCCATATACCCGCGACCTTCTTCAAGGTGCTGGGCAAGGGCATCGACATCCATCCCTACGCATCGAACCCCGACAAGGGCCTGAACGGCCGGCCGTGCATCGTGCCGCAGGGAAATGTGCTCGGCGGCGGCAGCTCGGTGAATGCGATGATCTATATTCGCGGCCATCGCAACGACTACGATACCTGGTCGCAAATGGGCTGCCAGGGGTGGTCCTATGACGACGTGCTTCCAGCTTTCCGCTCGCTGGAACAGAACGAGCGGCTGAACGGCCATTTCCACGGAAAGAAGGGTGGGTTGCACGTCTCCGACCCGCGCCACCGCCACCCGCTGAGCGAGGCCTTCGTCAAGGCGGCGACTGAAATCGGCATTCCCCAGAACGACGATTTCAACGGCGCCGATCAGGCGGGTGTCGGCTTCTATCAGAGCACCACCCATGGCGGCCGGCGCTGGAGTTCGGCTCAGGCCTTTTTGCGCGAAGCGGAGAAGCGGCCGAATCTCACCGTTCTGACGGAGCGCAAGGTGGCGCGCCTGCTGTTCGAGGGGCAGAGGGCGGCCGGCGTGGAACTGCTCGATGGAATGATCTTCAAGGCTTCGCGCGAAATCGCGCTCACCGCAGGCGCCATCGCCACGCCGAAGATCCTGCAATTGTCGGGGATCGGCGACGGTGCGCATCTTACCTCGCTCGGCATCCAGGTCGTTGCCGACCTGCCTGGTGTCGGCGCCAATTATCAAGATCATCTCGAAGTGCCGGTGCAGGGCGAGACGCGCGAGCCGATCTCGATCCTCGGTCATGACAAGGGTCTGCGTGCCGCCGGCCACATGCTGCGTTACCTCACCTCGCGTCGCGGGCTGCTGTCATCGAACGTCGTCGAGTGCGGCGGCTTCGTCGATACCGCAGGCACCGGCCAGCCGGATGTACAGTTCCATGTCCTGCCGGTGCTGATCGGCTTCGTCGACCGCGAACCGGAGCCCGGCCACGGTCTCAGCATCGGGCCGTGTTATCTGCGGCCGCGGTCGCGCGGCTGGATCAAGCTGAAGAGCGCCGATCCCAGGGAGCAGACGGATTTCAACGCCAATCTGCTTTCCGATCCCGCCGATATCGAGACGCTGGTGCGCGGTGTCGAAACGGCGATCCGCATCCTCGATGCGCCGGCGCTTGCCAAGCTGGTGAGGCGCCGCGTGCTGCCGCAGCCTGGGATCGAAAAGGATCCGGAGGCTCTGCGCGACTACATCCGCCAATCAGCCAAAACAGTGTTCCATCCGGCGGGAACTGCGCGCATGGGCCGCGCCGACGATCGCATGGCGGTGGTCGGACCGGACCTCAAGGTGCGCGGCGTCGAGGGGCTGCGCGTCTGCGACGCTTCGGTGATGCCGACGTTGGTGTCGGGCAATACCAACGCGCCGACGATGATGATTGCGGCAAAGGCTGCCGCCTTCATGACAGGGAAGGCGATTTCCGGCTGAGCCTGATATCGCCGATCGTAATATCCCGTGGGGAGCGGGACAACACACTGGAGGAGACAATGCCTATCAATCCAAAAGGGCTGGTAATCGGCCTTTTCCTGACGCTCGTTTCGGCGTTCAGCGCAAATGCTGCAGCATCCTGCGGCGACAATAGCGGTAAGCCGGCAACCGGCGAACCAATTGTGGTCGGCGCGATTACCGGCAAGACGGGACCGGATGATTTTTCCAATTCCACCAAGGCGGCCAAGGCCTATTTCGATTGCCTGAACGCCAACGGCGGGATCAAGGGACGGCCGGTGAAATATCTGGTCGAGGACGACCAGTGGAATCCTGAGATAGCAGCACAGCTCGCCGCCAAGCTCGTCAATGACGAGAAGGCCGTGCTGATGGTCGGCAATTCGAGTTTCGTCGAATGCGGCGCCAATGCCGATTTCTACAAGAAATCCGCCATTCTCGTCGTCGCCGGCGTCGGCGTTCCCCGCGAATGTTTCTTCGCGGCGAACTATGCCCCAACCAATGCCGGTCCTCGCGTGTCGATGCTCGGCGCAATGGGCTATGCGCTCGATCAACTGAAGGCAAAGTCGGTCGTTTGCATCGGGCCGAACATCCCGAATGTCGGCACCTGGTCCTGCGACGGGATCATTCAGCTCGCCAAAGAGAAGGGCCTGACGGCCGAGACGATCTTGATGGATCCCGGCACCGCCGATTCCACATCGACCATCCTGCAGGCGGCAGCTTCCAAGCCGGATGTGATCATTCTCGGCCTGCCCAAGGGCGTCACCGTGCCGCTGCTGACCGCTGCGGAAGAACAGGGGCTGAACCAGAGCATCAAGTTCCTGAGCGCCGCCTCCGCCTATGATCTCTCGGTGCCTGGCACGATCGGCGCCGGCTGGGACGGCAATTTCATCGTCAACATGGAGTTCAACGATCTCGAGGCGACGACGCCTGATAATCAGAACTGGCTCGCTGTCATGGATCAGTACGGCCAGAAGTCCGATCCGCGCGACACCTTCGCCCAGGCCGGCTATCTTGCGGCACGGATCGCCGAGACGGCACTGATGACGCTCGATCCCGCCAACGTCAACCGCGAGACGGCGTCGGCTGCGGTGCGAGGAATCAAGGGCTTCAAAAGCGATATTTTCTGTGCCCCCTGGTACTTCGGCGACGGCCAGACTCGCCACAATGCCAATTCGACCACGCGCATGGCCGTCAGCGAAGCCGGCAGGTGGAAAGTCGTCTCCGACTGCGCGCCGTCGCCGGACCCCGAGCTGAAGGACATCCGCGCCTTCGAAAAGTCCGCGGGCATCAACTGAGCCTGCGACTGCCATCGTGCTCCGCGGCTGCTACGCCGCGGAGCCGGGCAAGTGCTAGAGGATCGGGTTATGAATATTCTTCCCTTCGTCATTTCCGGGCTTGGAATCGGCGCCGTCTATGCCCTGTCGGGTGTCGGACTCGTCGTGCTGTTTCGCGCGACCGGCGTTCTCAATTTCGCTTTCGGTGCTTTTGGTGCGATGGGCGCGCATTGCGCCTGGCAGCTGCTCGAGTGGAAGGTTCCGCTCATCGTCGCCATCCTTGCGGCGGTCGTGGTCTCGACGGCAATCAGCTTTCTCTACGGGCGGATCTTCGCTCCCATGCTGTCGCATCGCGATACCGTCGTGCGCGCCGTCGGCACACTGGCGCCGGCTCTGGTTCTGATCGCCGTCATGGGTGTCGTCTGGGGCGAGCTGCCGCGCCGCCTGCAGTTTCCGACCGACCAGATGTTCGTCTCGCTCTTTGCCGTGCGCCTGACCTACACGCGCATCATCGCCCTTCTTCTAGCCGTTGCCATGGTCGTCGCGATCACCTTGCTGCTCTCTCGCACGCGGCTCGGCCTCGATATGCGCGCACTGGCCAATGACCGCGATCTCAGTGCCGTCCTCGGCGTGCGCGTCCTCCATACCGAGACCGCCGCCTGGATCATCACCGGCATCTTCTCAGGCCTTGCCGGCCTGCTGCTGGCCGATCTCGTGCGCCTGCAGGGCACCTTCCTGACCCTGCTGGTCATTCCCGCCATTGCCGCGGCGATCCTCGGCCAGTTGCGGTCGCTTTGGGAGACGGCGGCTGCCGGCATTCTGATCGGCATTGCCGAGGCGGCGCTGACCCCGATTGCCTGGATATCGCCCTATCGGGCGGCGGCGCCCTTTATCATCGCGCTCGCCGCCGTCACGATCCTCGGAGGCACGGCGAAGGCCGCGTTGAAAGACCGATGAGCGTTCAGCCGCAAACAATCGCCTCCAACGCTGAAGGCCTGTCGACAATGCGCCTGCCGAAACAGCTTCTGCATGTCCCCGTGACGACGGCGCTCTTCGCGGCCGTGGTCGTCCTTCTCGCCAATTCCTTCTGGCTTTCGGCGGCAACGTCGGCCGTCGCGCTGTCGCTGTCGGTTGCTGGCCTTGCCATTCTCTATGGCCAGCTCGGCTTGGTTTCGCTCTGCCAGTTTGCCCTCGTCGGCGTCGGCGGCTGGGTAACGCTGCGCATCGGTCACGCCTTTCAACCACCCTTCGAGGTCAGCCTGCTTGCCGGCGGCATCGTCGCCTCCGCGGTCGGGCTCGCCTTCGGCGTGCCGGCCTTGCGGCTGCGTGGTCTCTACCTCGCGCTCGTCACCCTAATGCTCGCCGGCGGCTTCCAGATAATCATCAGCGCTTGGGGTTTCCCTGATGGCGGTCCTGGCTTTCTCGGTCGGGCGGACGGCTCCGGACGCGAAATGCTGGCGAGGCCTGTCATGGCCGACGGCGAGGTTGCCTATTTCCTCTATGTGTGCGCGGCAGCTGCGATCGGTCTTTTGATCGCGCAATGGCATAAGCTTGCGCGTCCCGGCAGGGCCTGGGCGCTGATCCGCAAGGGCGAGACTGTCGCCGTCGCCAGCGGCGTCAACGTTCTCATCTACAAGGCCTGGGCCTTTGCGCTCAGCGGCTTGCTCGCCGGCCTTGCCGGCGGGCTGCTGGCCGGCAATGTCGGCCAGCTCGACGGGCGCGCCTTCGGCGCCTTCGAGAGCCTCAACCTCTTTGCGCTCGCCATCGTCGGCGGTGTCTTCAACTGGTACGGCGCGCTGATCGCCGGGCTTCTGTTGCGCGCGGTGCCGGCGCTGCTGACCGATCTCGGCATCGACGGTTATATCACGATCGGTATTTTCGGCGTCGCCCTGTTCCATGCGCTGGCAACCGCGCCGACCGGCATAGCCGGCCAGATCGCGGGCTTGATCGCCCGTCTGAACAGCGGCCTATCAAGGGGGAGGGCACGATGATCACCATCGACAATCTCGTCGTCCAGTTCGGTGGTGTGAAGCCGATCAACGAGCTCAGCGCCGTGCTCACCGCACCGGTCGCGGGCCTGATCGGCCCGAATGGCGCCGGCAAGACGACGTTGCTCAACGTGCTCTCCGGTTTCATCAGGCCGGTTCAGGGGACCGTGTCGCTCGGCGCCCAGGCGCTGTTGCCGATGACGCCGCCGCAGCGCGTACGCGCCGGCCTGCGCCGATCGTTCCAGACCGAACAGGTGGTCGGGGACCTGACCGTCGCCGGCAATATCGCGGCGATCGCCGATCATGTGGTCGGCGCGCCGCATCGCTCCGAAGCCGTGGACGAGGCGCTTTCCTTCGTCGGACTCAGCGCGGCTGCCGACCGGCTGGGGCAATCGCTCAATCTCTTCCAGCGCCGCCTGGTCGAACTGGCGAAATGTGTCGTCGGCAAGCCGAAGCTGATCCTGCTGGACGAGCCGGCCGCCGGTCTGACCGAGGAGGAGGGCAAGGCGTTTCGCGAGTTGGTGCTGCGCATCCCCGCGGAATTCCGGGCGCAGATTCTGGTCATCGATCACGACGTCGATCTTATCCGCTCCATGTGCAGCGAGACCATGGTGCTCGACTACGGAAAGCTGCTGGCCCTCGGCCCGACGCAGACCGTGCTTGCCGATCCGAACGTGCGGCGCGCCTATCTGGGGGAGTTCTGAGATGAGCGGGAATTCCGAGGTCCGCGTCGAAAACCTCGTCGTCGAACGCGGCGGCAAACGCGTCATCCATGACATTTCCTTTTCGGTCGCGGCCGGCGAGGTGACGACCCTGCTCGGCGCCAATGGGGCGGGAAAATCGAGCACGGTCATGGCCATGGCAGGTGTTCTGCCGCGCGGCGGCGCGGTGCGGCTGGGAGACATCGCACTCGAAGGATTTGTGCCCGACCGCATTCGTCGGGCAGGCCTTGCGCTCGTTCCGGAAGGGCACCGCGTGCTGGGGCAATTGTCGGTGGAGGACAATATCCTCGTCTCCGCGCTCGATCCTGCGGCGACTGCCCGCCGGCAGGGGCTGGAGCGCGCCTATGAGATATTCCCCGAGCTTGCCGAGCGCCGGCGTCAGTCGGCTTCCGATCTCTCCGGCGGTCAGAAGCAGATGGTGGCGATGGCGCAGGCTTTCGTCGCAAAGCCACGTTTCATGATCGTCGACGAGCTTTCGCTCGGCTTGGCGCCTGCCGTCGTCAAGCGTCTGGCCGAGGCGCTGAAGATTGCCGCTGCCGGCGGCATCGGCGTGCTGCTGATCGAGCAATTCGCCAATCTCGCGCTGGATCTCGCCGATAAGGCCCTCGTGCTGGAGCGCGGCCGCCTTGTCTTCGACGGTCCCGCCGCGACGCTGAAAGCCCAGCCGGACATCCTCCATGGCGCCTATCTGGCGAGCTGAAGTGAGGAGGTTGTTATGCGTTTTTCCGCTGATCACCGCCCTATCGAGACAGCTCGGGGCCAGGAGTTCGCCGGGCTTGCCCGCACGCTGTTCGGCAATGTCAGGCTCGATTTCACGGCAGCCGACGAGGAGAAGAGTTCGATGCTCTCCGCTATGCTGGGAGCCTGCCGGCTGACGCGGCTGGAAGCCGATCGGCATATGGTTTTCGGCGAGCGGGTGACGGCCAGGCCTGACGATCCCGACGCGATCAAGCTGATCCTGCAGGCCGAAGGCAGCGCCTCGATCACCCAGGGTGGCTTGCACGCGCCGATCTCCACCGATGCGCTTGTGATCTATGATCCGCGCCGGCCCTATGTGCTGACCAACAGCACGCCGGTCCGCCAATTGCTGCTGCAACTGCCGCGGCAGGCATTGCCGCAGGCCGCGGTCGAGCGGCTGGCAGCACCCTTCACCGCGCATGCCGAGTATGACGGCATGTGCGGTATTCTGCTGTCGCTGATGGAAACGACCATGCACGAGATCGGCCATCTCGACGAAGCGCGGCGTTCGAGCGTCGGCCAGACGATGATCGATCTCGTTCGCACGATGATCGGCGAGGGGCGGCCGGAGGGACTGGTCGCCAATCCCCTCGATCTGCTGCTGGCGCGCATCAAGGATTTCATCGCCGGGAATATCGCCCGGCCGGATCTGACCGTCGCCATGATCGCGCGGCGCATGGGCTGCTCGGTGCGTTACGTTTATCGCGCATTCGAGACCGCACGGCTGACGCCGTCCGACTATATCTGGGACCTGCGCCTGCAGCAGGCTGCGGCTAGGCTGCGCAAAGCCGCCGGCAATAGCGGCGAGATATCCGAGATCGCCTTTGCGCTCGGCTTTTCCTCCAGCGCGCATTTTTCGCGGGCTTTCCGCGCCCGCTACGCCGTTTCGCCGTCGCAATGGCGCAAGGCTGCGCTTTTGTAGGGCGGCCCGGTCTGCGCCGAGCCGCCCAGATTCTTATCGCATCGATTCCGCGACGCGCAGCGTATCGGTAAACTGCTCGAAGCGCCGGATCTTGCCGTCCGCGGCACGCCAGGCATGGACGACGCGGGCCTTGAAGGATTTACCGGTCTGCCGGTGCGTGCCGCTGTAGTCGCCGATGGCGATCACATCGTCGCCGGCGTCGAGAAGACGTTCCAGCTTGAAGGTGTAGCCATCGAATGCCTCACCGAGGGCCTGGAAGACGTGTCTAAAGACCTCCTGCGGGCCGACATAGGTGCCGGCGCAGGGAAAGCCGTCCATCTCGGTCCAGCGGCAGTCGGGCGCAATGTCGGCCAGCATCCCGTCTATATCGCGGCGGTCGTTGGCGTCGTAATGCGCCTTCACCATGTCGAAAGCTGTTTTCATGGTTCTGTCTCTCACACCGGTTCCTGGCCCGGCAGGTAATAGGTCATCGAGGCCTTGCGGATGAAGGCGCCGGCAGGACTGTTCTGGATGCGTCCGGCGCCGGTAATGCCGAGGAATTTACCGGTCGAGCGCATATCATTGAAATTGTAGAAGAAGGTGGAGGCGACCGCGATTTTGAACTCCCGGAAGGTAAAGACGTACTGGTTCTCGTCGAACTTGTAGGTGGTTGTCAGGTCGACATCGCCATGGCCGCGCTGGACGCCGACCAGGCACTGCCAGGCGTAGCGCTCAGCGGAGAGGTAGGTGTGTTCGTAGACATGGTTGGGGCTATAGGTGAAATGCGCCCTGAGCCCGATGAGATCACGGCTTTCGGCCGGCGCCGGCCCGCTTGAAGTGCCACCTTCGATGACGCCGGGCCGGAAGATCTGCGCCACCTGCGGTTCGCCGACGGCATCCCTCGCGTCGCGGACGATCGAATAGATCGAAAACGCTCGGCGGGTCTCGACATTGAGGATCAGCGTTTCGGCTTCTCTCGGGCGGCCGGCGAAGACGATTTCGATGAAATAGGTATTCGGCGCGACCTCGATCACCTCAGCCTTGTCGGTTGCGCTTTCCTTGCCGTCGGACCATCTGGCCTCGCCTCTGCCGAAGGCAAGGTCGAGCCGGCGGCCGTCGTCGAAGCCGATCTTATAGGAAGAGCCGGAAAGCGCTTCGCTCGCCGGCAGGCGGTTCGTGTCGATGCCATAGGCGAATTCGTCGTAGGTTTTCCAATCCTTCGGATTTTCGTTCATCGTTGTCTCCTCCTAGCATTCTGCAAAGGCGAGGGTCGGCAGATCGACCGTGCCGGCTCCGCCGTCGACGGTCAGGATCGCGCCGTTGATCATTGAGGCGTCCGAGGAGGCCAGGAAGCAGACGGCGTTGGCGACATCCTCGGTACTCGCGGGGCGACCGAGCGGCACGTCCTTGGTGACGAGCGCATAAGCCTCTTCGATGCTTTTCAGCCTAAACTTCTCGACGATCATCTGCATCTGCTCGTCGGCCATGTCAGTCGTCACCCATCCCGGGCAGACGGTGTTGGTGCGCACGCCCTTGCGGCCGTAGTCGCGCGCCAG
This sequence comes from Rhizobium sp. 268, assembly GCF_036571585.1. Lineage (NCBI taxonomy): Bacteria > Pseudomonadati > Pseudomonadota > Alphaproteobacteria > Hyphomicrobiales > Rhizobiaceae > Rhizobium > Rhizobium sp. 268. The sequence goes on from NZ_JAPPSO010000010.1 coordinate 231,493, forward strand.
CGATTTTGCGAGCCCGATACAGGCATGCTTCATGGTGACGTAGCCCGCCGCATCCGGCCCGGCGAACAGCCCGGCAATCGAGGCGAGAACGACGATATTGCCCTTGTTCTTGATCAGATAGGGGAGGGATTCGCGGGCGCTGACGAAGGCGGTGTTCAAATTGAGCCGAACCGCGAGATCCCAGGTCTCGTCAGACATGCTGATCGTCGGCCCGACGCCGTGGCCGCCGGCATTGGCAATCAGGATATCGAGCCCGCCGAAAGTCTCGACGACCGTTTCGAGCGCTTTCCGCATCGCAATGCCATCGGCCGCGTCGGTGGTGATGACGGTGGCGCCGATCTCATCGGCAACGGCGCGAAGCGGTTCGGGGCGCCGTCCGACGAGCACGACGTTGCCGCCTTCCCTACGGATGCGCCGCGCGACGGCGGCGCCGATGCCCGTGCCGCCGCCGGTGATCAGCGCTGTCTTCTTGCTGAAACGCATATCTCTTCCTCCTGGACCTTTCGATCATCATGGTCGAAAGGCCGGGAGGCGTCCTGTCCAGCTGTGCAGTCCGTTTTGACTGAGCGTGCAAAACGATGCTGAATGCGGGAGGTCAGTAGACCTTCACGTCGCCCGCCGGCCTGGCGGGTTCGGTCTTGTGGAAATCCTCAAGCAGCTTGGCCGTGGCATTGGCGAGCAGCATGACGTCGTTGCCGATCGCGACGAAGGTGGCGCCGAGTTCGAGATAGCGCTTGGAAAGGGCGAGATCGCCGATCAGGATGCCGGCGGCCTTGCCGTGCGACTGGATCCTGGCAAGCGCCTTTTCGACTTCGGCCTGCACTTCGGGCGCGCCCGGTCTGCCGAGATAGCCCATGTCGGCGGCGAGATCGGACGGGCCGATGAAAACGCCGTCGACGCCCTCGGTCGTCGCGATCGCGTCGAGCGCTGCGAGTCCCGCCCGGCTTTCGACCTGCAGCAGCAGGCAGATCTCGTCATTGGCGGTCTGGAGATAATCGGGGATGCGGTTGAAATCGGAGGCGCGGGCAAGGGCGGCACCGACGCCGCGCACACCCTGCGGCGGATAACGCACGGCGCGGACCATGGCCTCCGCCATCTCCTTGCTGTCGACCATCGGAATGAGCAGCGTCTGCGCACCGATATCGAGCATCTGCTTGATGATCCAGGTCTCGCCGACCGGCGGGCGGATCACCGCATGGCTTGCCGATCCCTTCATCGCCTGCAGCTGCGAGGCGAGAAGCGGCACGTCGTTCGGCGCATGTTCGGCATCGAGCAGCAGCCAGTCATAACCGACGCCGGCGCAGATCTCGACCGTATAGGGACTGGCGAGCGCCTGCCAGAGGCCGATCTGCGCCCGCCCCTCCTTCAGGGCTTGCTTGAAGAGGTTTTTGGGCGCCGGCATGTTTCACTCCTTCATGCAAAATAGAGGCTGACCGAGCCGTAAGGGCCGAAATCGGCGTTGATGGTATCGCCGTGCCGTGCCTCGATCGGACGGATGAATGAACCAGCCAGCACGATCTGTCCAGCCTCGATGCCATCGCCATATTGCGCCAGCCGGTTGGCGAGCCAGGCAACGCCGCGAGCAGGCTGGTTGAGGACGCCCGCCCCAAGCCCTGTTTCCTCGACCTCGGCGTTGCGGCTGACGATCGCTCCCATCCAGCGCATGTCGATCTCCCCGGGCCGCACGGCGCGGCCGCCGGTGACGATGCCGGCATTGGCGGCATTGTCGGAAATGGTATCGACGATGGTGCGCGGCTTCTTCGTCTGCGGATCGACGCGCAGGATGCGGGTGTCGAGGATTTCGAGCGCCGGCGTCACATAATCGGTGGCGTTCAGCACGTCGAAGATCGAGATATCAGGCCCGCGCAAAGGCGCCTTCATGACGAAGGCGATCTCCGCCTCGATTCGCGGCTGGATGAAGCGATCGGCCGGCACGGTGGCGCCGTCTTCGAACATCATGTCGTCGAGAAGCACGCCGGAATCGGGGATGTCGATGTTGAGCGCATATTGCATCGCCTTCGAGGTCAGCCCGATCTTCCAGCCGATTGGCTTGCGGCCGGCCGCGATCTTCTTTTTCATCCAGGCGCTCTGTACGGCATAGGCGTCGTCCATATCCATTCGGGGATGCCTCAGCGACAGAAGGCCGGCCTGGATGCGGGTGCGCTCAGCCTGGTCGAGGCTTTCGGCGGCCGCCTGGATTTCATCCTCAGACAGCATCACAACACCTCGTCGGCGATGGTGTTTTTCAGGATGCCAAGGCCGTCGGCCTCGACTTCGACGACATCGCCGGGTTTCAGCCAGATCGGCGGATCGAAGCGGGCGCCGGCGCCTGTCGGCGTGCCGGTAACGATGACGTCGCCGGGAACGAGCGTGGTGAAGGTGGAGGTATAATTGATGATCTTGCGGAACGAGAAGATCATCCGGCTGGTGCGGTCGCTCTGGCGGACCTCGCCGTTGACGCGGGTTTCGAGCTTGATGTCTTCGAGCTGAGCGGCATCGGTGAAAGGGATCAGCCAGGGGCCGATCGCGCCGGTGCGATCGAAGTTCTTGCCCTGGGTGACGTTGAACTTGGCATGGCGCACCCAGTCGCGAATCGTGCCCTCGTTGCAGAGCGACAGGGCGGCGATGTGGGAGAAGGCGTCCGCCTCGGCAATCCGCCGGCCGCCCTTGCCGATGACGATGACGATCTCGCCTTCATAGTCGAGCTGCGGGCTTTCCGGCGGCCGGATCAGCGGTTCGCCATGGCCGGTGAAGGAACGGGGAAAACGGATGAACAGCGAGGGGTTGGAGGGTGCTGCCTGACCGTCCTTATATTCCTCGTTGCGGTCGGGGAAGTTGACCCCGACGCAGATAATCTTTTCCGGCGACGGAATAGGAATTTCGAAGCGGATGTCGTCGAGCGCGAAATCCGGCTTTAATGATCTGCTCTCCTCGGCGAGCTGAACGAGGCGGCCCGCCTCGATCACTTCGCGAAGGCTCGCCCAGCTTGCGCCGTGGCGAGCCGACAGGTCGATGACGCCGTTCTCGACGGCAAGCCCATAGCCATGATGGCCGTTTCTGGAAAAGGACAGGAATCGTGGATGGGTCATGCTTGTCTCGGGCCTTCTCTTGGCCTCAGGCGATACCGCCGAGGCAGACATATTTGATTTCGGTGAATTCCTCGATGCCGTATTTCGAGCCTTCGCGGCCGAGGCCAGAAAGTTTGACGCCGCCGAATGGGGCTTCGGCCGTCGAGATCAGCCCGGTATTGACGCCGACCATGCCGTATTCCAGCGCCTCGGCGACCCGGAAGACCCGGGCGAGATCCTTGGCGTAGAAATAGGAGGCAAGACCGAACTCGGTGTCGTTGGCCTGAGCGATCACATCGGCTTCGTCGTTGAAGCGGAAGAGCGGCGCCACCGGCCCGAACGTCTCTTCCTTGGCGACAGCCATGGCAGGGGTGACGTCGGCCAGCACAGTCGCCTCATAGAAGCGCCCGCCGAGTGGGTGGCGGTGGCCGCCGGCAACGACACGGCCGCCCTTGGACAGCGCATCGGCGACATGCTCCTCGACCTTGGCAAGGGCGGACTCGTCGATCAGCGGGCCGAGATTGATGCCCTCGTCGAAGCCGTTGCCGGTCTTCAACGCGCCGACGGCCTTCGAGAGCTTCTCGGCAAAAGCGTCATAGACGCCCTCCTGCACATAGAGGCGGTTGGCGCAGACGCAGGTCTGGCCGTTGTTGCGGAATTTGGCGATCAGCGCGCCTTCCACGGCCGCATCCAGATCGGCGTCGTCGAAAACGATGAAGGGCGCATTGCCGCCGAGTTCCAGCCCGAGCTTCTTGATGGTCGGTGCGCTCTGCCGGTAGAGTTCGGCGCCGACTTCGGTCGAGCCGGTAAAGGTCAGCTTGCGCACGATGGGGCTTGCGGTCATTTCGCCGCCGATTGCGCGGGCCGAACCTGTGAGAACGCTGAACAGGCCCTTGGGGAAACCGGCGCGCTCGGCGAGGATCGCGATGGCGATCGCCGAAAACGGCGTCTGCGAGGCCGGCTTCAGCACCATGGCGCAGCCGGCGGCAAAGGCGGGTCCAGCCTTGCGGGTGATCATCGCATTGGGGAAATTCCACGGGGTGATGGCGGCAACGACGCCGATCGGCTGCTTCATCACCAGGATGCGCTTATCCTTCTGATGGCCGGGAACGATGTCACCATAGACCCGCCGCGCCTCCTCGGCAAACCATTCGATGAAGCTCGCGCCATAGGCGATCTCACCCTTAGCTTCGGCCAGCGGTTTGCCCTGTTCTGCCGTCAGGATGCGGCCGAGATCGTCCTGATTGTCCATCATCAGCTGGAACCAGCGGCGCAGGATGACCGACCGCTCCTTGGCGGTGCGCCCGGCCCATTCCTTCTGCGCGATCTCGGCTGCGGCGATCGCCGCCTTCGTCTCCGCTGCTCCCAGATTGGGAACGCGACCGAGGATCGCGCCGGTCGCGGGATTGTCCACCGCGATCGCATTGTCGCCGGCCTCGATCCAGTCGCCGCCGACCAATGCGGCCTGGCGGAACAATGTTGCGTCCTTCAATTCCATGACTCTATCCTCGCCAACGTTGAGAAGCGGGCGATCTCGCCCGCGAGGTTAACGTTCAAGGCGCGATGATCGGCTGGGCCTTCAACTCAGGCTCAACCACATCGGCACCGGCAAACAGGCTACCATGTTCGAACCAGGATTTGGGAGCCGGCGCACCCCAAAGAGTCTGACGCTGCGGATCCTTGAGGTCCCACTTGATCGGCTCCAGATCGGGATCGACCGTCTGGTAATCCGAGCAGTAGATCTCGATGCGGTGGCCGTCGGGATCGAGGATATAGAGGAAGAAGGCGTTGGAGATACCGTGGCGGCCTGGGCCGCGTTCGATGTTGGCGACCCAGCCGGTGGTCGCCATCAGGTCGAGCAGGTCGATGATGTTGAGCGGCGTCGGCACCCAGAAGGCGGTATGGTGTAGGCGCGGGCCGCGGCCGTTGGTGAAGGCGATGTCGTGTACGCCGCCCTTGCGGTGCGTCCAGGCGGCCCAGAGGCGGCCGGTCTCGGCATCCTCGGTATATTCGGTGACGCGGAAGCCGAGCTCGTTATAGAAGGCGACGCTCTCGTCGACATTCGGCGAGAAGCAGTTGAAGTGGTCGATCCTGAGCGGCTTGACGCCCTTGTAGAGCGCATATTTCTGATGGATCGGTGGCAGGCGATCCATCTTCGAATAGAATTCGAGCGGAATGCCGTGCGGATCGCGGGTGCGGAAAGTGCGCGCCTGGTAGGGGCGCTCGACCCACTCGACCGGCAGGCCCTTATCCTTGAAGAAATGGGCGGCCTTGTCGAGATCCTCGTCGCCGAAGACCTTGAAACCGAGGTCGCGGGCTTCGGCCTTGCCGGATTTCTTCAGCACGATGCAGTGATGGCCGCGTTCTTCGAGCGCCCTGAGATAGATGATATCGGCGGTCTCATCCGTCACCTGCAAGCCGAGCGTATCGACATAGAAGGCGCGGGACTTGGCGAGATCGGTGACGCCGAGTTCGACATGGCTGAGACGCACGATGTTGAAAGGCGGATAGAGATTGGGTGTCGGCAGGGGCATGGGTTCCTCCTCTTAGAGCAACTTCCAGGAAAAGTGCGAAGCGGTTTTCCGTCCGGAATTGCGTAAAAACGAAATGTAAGAGCGGTTCCATGCTTTCTTGAAAAGCTGACCCGCTCTTATGCGCGCGGTCGGCTCAGCCGCCGAGTTTCTGGATGGCGTGCGGCTTGGTGGCGAAGGCGACGTTCTTGGTTTCCATGTAGAAATCGAAGGACCAGTCGCCGCCGTCGCGGCCGATACCGGAATTCTTGACGCCGCCGAAAGGCGTCGGCAGGTGGCGGACGTTTTCCGAGTTCACCCAGATCATCCCGGCTTCGAGATGGTCGGTGAAACGGAAGGCGCGGGTGACGTCGGAGGTCCAGAGATAGCCGGTCAGGCCGTACTGGACGTCGTTGGCGAGCGCCAGCGCATCGGCTTCGTCCTTGAAGGGGATGGCTGTCAGCACCGGCCCGAAGATTTCCTCCTGGGCGATGCGCATCTTGTTGTCGGCGCCGGTAAAGAGGGTGGGGGAGACGTAGCAGCCGCCGCCCGGACCATCGAATTTCTCGCCGCCGGCAGCAAGCGTTGCGCCTTCCGAGCGTCCGATCGCGATATATTCCAGCACCTTCTTTTCGTGCACGGGATGGATGAGCGGGCCAATGACCGTCTCGGGATCGAGGGGATGGCCGACCTTGATGCGCCTTACCATTTCGGCGACGAGCGCGGTGAACCTGTCATAGATGCTGTCTTCGACCAGCAGGCGCGAAGACGAGGTGCAGCGCTCGCCGTTCAGCGAATAGATCATGAAGACGGCGGCATCAGCCGCGCGCTCGAGATCGGCATCGGCAAAGACGACGACCGGGTTCTTGCCGCCGAGTTCGAAATGCACCCGCTTCAGTGTGTCGGCGCCCTGTTTCATGATCATCGAGCCGGTGCGGCTTTCGCCGACGAAGCCGATCGCCTTGATCAGCGGATGTTCGGTCAGCGCCTTGCCGGCGTCCTCGCCGAAGCCGTTGACGAGGTTCCACACGCCCTTGGGCAGGCCGGCCTCTTCGGCGATTTCGACGAGCAGGCGGGCCGTCAGCGGCGAAAATTCGGCCGGCTTGTGGACGATGGTGCAGCCGGCAGCAAGGGCCGGCGCGATCTTCCAGGTCGACAGCATGAAGGGCGTGTTCCACGGCGTGATGATGCCGACCGGGCCGATCGGCACGCGCGTCGTCACGTTCACCTGGCCATCGGCACGCAGTGACTTTCCGTCCCGTGCCTCCGGTGCGCGATCGGCGAAGAAGCGGAAATTTTCCGCACCGCGCAGCGCCGCCTTCGCCATAAATTTCAGCGACTGGCCGGTATCCATGCATTCGACGAAGGCGATCTCCTCGGCACGTGCGACGATCGCATCAGCAACCTTGTGCAGGAGCTTCTTACGCGCATCGCCGGGCATGGCGGCCCATTCGCCAAAGGCTGATTTGGCGGCCTTGGCCGCACGGTCGATATCGGCGGCATTGCCGCGGGCGACGGTGGCGAGCGGCTTCAGATCGACCGGCGAGAGGGTCTCGAAGGTTGCGCCGTCACCGCCCCCCACATCCTCGCCGCCGATGCGGTTGAGGACGCCGCGCTCCTTGAAACGCGCAAGGTAGGTTTCCGCCTTTGCGATGTTTTCCTGCAGTTTGGACATCGTCTGTTTCCCTGATGTTGTCTCGTCCCGCGATGCGGGGTTTGTCACTTGCCGCGAAGCCGCGGATGGATGGCGTTCTTCTTCCAGCTCAGCTCCGCATCGATCTCGCGGATCTCCAGCGACAGCGCGAAATGCGGCGTCTCGAAGAGGGGGGCGAGGACTTCCGCCGCACCCGCAAGGATCGCTTCGCCGGTGCGCTTCTTTTCCTCGGTCGTGCGGCCCTTGCCGATGCGGAAGTTCAGGTCGACGAAGGAGTTTTCGGCAAGCCGGTCGGCGATCGCATAATGATCGGCGCGAAGGGCGCGCACCCGCACCGCACCGATCTCGAAAAGCCCAGTCTCGAGCACGGTGTTCAGCAGCGTCTCGCAGAGTGCACCAATGTCGGCGCGGCCGTCGAGATTGGCCGAATATTCGATGGTGAGATGTGGCATCCGTCCTCCCACGGCTTAGTTACTTAACACGTTAATCAATTTGTGATGGATGTCAAGCGTCGATATCGAGCTTTCTTGCAAGCTCCAGACTTTCGGCGACATAACGCGACAGCCGCTCGGGAGCGTTCGGGATCTCGGGCCGCTCGGCAAGCCAGCTGATATAGGTGAGGCTCCTCAGCGCCATGAAAAGCGGCAGGCTTTGCAGCGCCGCATCGGAAAGGCCGCGCCTGTTGCGATAGCCGGCGATCAGGGCGTTTTCGATTTCAGGGTAGGCCGGTTCTTGGCGATTCTTCAGCAGGGCCGTGGCGAGATCGAAAAGGCGGAAGCCATATCCCGCATCGTCGAAGTCGATGAAGGCGATATCGTCTTCGCTTCCCGTCAGGAAGATGTTCTCGCGCACCAGATCGGCATGGATCAGGCCGTAGTCGAGGCCGTGTCGCTGCGCATTGGCAAGACGGTCCCGCAAGTCGTCGCGCAATGCCGAAAGCGACGAGGCCTCGCCGCGTGAAAGCCCCGGGCAATCCCAGAAGCGGCCCCAGAGAGGCCTTTCTCCGAGGAGACCCTCGGCATCCCATGCCGGGCGGCGGAAACGTTCCGGCGGGTCCCAGGCATCGGCCAGATCATGCATCGTCGCCATCGCCTGGCCGGTGCGGAAAAAGATTTCCGCCTGCGTCTCGGCCGATTGCGGTAGCGGCGTGCCGGTCTGCCCGAGGGCCGTGCCGTCGATCCAGCTGACGACGTCGGCATATTGCTCGGGAAACTTTCGGTTGGCCGGAAGAAAGACGAGAATCTCGCCGTCGCTCGTCGCTACGGGGGCAGGCACGTCGAGACCTCCGCGCCGCAGTCCTGCCATGAGGTCCAGTTCCGAGCGCAGGCTCGTCTCGTCATGATAGCCCGGCCGATGCAGCCGCAGGGCAGCCAACGGCCCATCAGCAAGAGTGATGCGGAAGACGGCGTTTTCCCGGTATTTCATCAGGACAGGTTCGTCCGCCCGCACCGCCCAATGGTCGAGCGCTTCGAGCGCCCGTTCCAGCAGGTCATCCCGGATGGTCTGCGGTAATTGATCGGTCATCTCAGCCTCACAACCCCGACAGCACGTCGTCGAAGACCGACAACATCAGATCGGCATTTTCCCGGGAGAAGGGCATCGGCGGGCGGATCTTGGTGGCGCATTGGTGGATGCCGATTTTGCCCATCAGCACGCCGCGCTCTCGCATTTCATTGACGATCCGGCTCGCCTCAACGACGGCCGGCTCCTTCGTCGCCCGGTCCGCCACGAATTCCATGCCCATGAAGAGACCGCTGCCGCGCACGTCGCCGATGATCGTGTGTTTTTGCGCCAGACGCTTGAAGGCATCGCGCGTATATTCGCCGACGTCGCGGGCATTCTCGACGAGTTTCTCGTCCTCGATCACGTCGAGAACCGCCATGGCGGCCGCGCAGGAGACCGGATTGCCGCCGAACGTATTGAAATAGCGGAAGGCCTTGCGGAAGGCGTTCAGCATATCGGCATTGGCAACGACGCCGCCGACGGGATGGCCGTTCGCCATCGGCTTGCCGAGCGTCACGATATCGGGAACGATGCCGGCGCGCTGATGGCCCCACATATCAGAGCCGGTGCGGCCGAAACCGGGCTGCACCTCGTCGGTGATGACGAGGCCGCCGGCCTTGCGCACCGCCGCCACCGCCTTGTCGAGGAAGCCCCGCGGCAGATCCGGAAAGCCTTCATTAGCAAAGAACGGATCGATGATCAGTGCGGAAAAACCATGCGGGCTTTCCTGCAGCGAGGCGATCGCCGCCTCGACTGCGGCCGCGAAGGCCGCGGCAAAGGCCTCGCCATCTGCGCCACCGAGCGGGCGGTAGCTGTCGGGCGCCGGCACATGCCTGACATGGCCGCCGAAGCCGCCGACCGGCGGCATGCGGGTCGAGAGCTGCGACACGGCGGCGGTATTGCCGTGATAGGTATGGTTGGTGGCGATCACACCGGTCCTGCCGGTGACGGCCTGGGCCATGCGCAGCGCCACGTCGTTCGCCTCGCTGCCGGTGCAGGTCAGGATCGCGGCGTCGAGGCTGCTGTCGAAGGTCGCCGTCAGGCGTTCGACATAGTCGAGAATGCCCTCGTGCAGATAACGCGTGTGGGTGTTCAGCGTCGACGCCTGCCGGGTGATCGCTTCGACCACGCGTGGATGGCAATGGCCGACATGTGGCACATTGTTGTAGCAATCGAGATATCGCCGGCCGTCGGCATCCCAGAGCCAGACGCCTTCGCCGCGGACCAGATGGACCGGATCGTCATAAAAGAGCGACATGTTGCGGCCGAGAAGCCGCTCGCGGCGCGCGATAAGGGCAGCGTTGTCGGACATGATCAGGCTCCCGCGGCGGCAAGGCCGGCATCGAGCGCCGTCAGGATCGTCTGCACATCGCCCGCCGTGACGATCAGCGGCGGCGACATGATGACGTTGGCGCCGGAAGTGCGCACCAGCGCGCCGGCCTCATAGGCGGCATCCTGAACCTTCTGCATGACATCCTTCGATGCGGCGCTCTTCTTCTCCCGGTTGCTGACGAGTTCGAGCGCGCACATCAGGCCTTTGCCGCGCACGTCGCCGATCAGTTCATACCTGTCCTGCAGCCTCCTGAGGCCGGCGATGAGTTCCTCTCCGCGGACGGCGGCATTGGCGGCGACGTTGAGCCGCATCGTCTCCTTCAAGGTCGCAAGCGCGGCGGCCGCACCCGTCGGATGGCCGGAATAGGTATAGCCGTGGCCGATGCCGCCGAATGCGCCCTTGCTGCTTTCGAACACCTCGGCCACCTTGTCTGAGATCATAACGGCGCCAAAGGGGAAATAGCCGTTGGTGATCGCCTTTGCGGTCGACATCAGATCCGGTTTGACGCCCCAGAGGCGCGATCCCGTCCAGGCGCCGGTGCGGCCGAAAGCGGTGATGACCTCGTCAGCGATCAGCAGAATGCCGTGGCGGTCGCAGATCTCGCGCATCAGCGGCAGGAAGGTCTCGTGCGGGACGATGACGCCGCCGGCGCCGAGCACCGGTTCGACGATCAGAGCGGCGATGGTGTCGGCCCCCTGAAAGGCGATTTCGTCCTCGAAGAGCCGGCCGATGGCGGCCGCGATCTCGGCATCATCAGTGGTGTCGAACGGGTTGCGATAGGCGAACGGCGCCGGCAGATGGATGACGCCGGGCAGCAGCGGTTCGTAATTGCGGCGGAAATTCTGGTTGCCGTTGACGGAGGCGCCGCCGAAATGCGTGCCGTGGTAGCCCTTCTTCAGCGCGACGAATTTGGTGCGCTCCGGCTGCCCGTTGATCTTGTGGTACTGGCGAGCCAGCCGCAGGCAGGTCTCGACCGAATCCGAGCCGCCCGATGTGAAGAAGGAACGGCTCAATCCGTCCGGCCTGAACCATTCGGCAAGCTCGTAGGAGAGTTCGATCAGCGGCGAATTGGTGGTGCCGCGGAATGTCGAATAATAGGGCAGCTCGTCGAGCTGGTCGCGGATCGCTTTCTTCACCGGCTCGCAGGAATAACCGAGATTGACGTTCCACAGGCCGCCCACGGCATCCAGCACCTTCTTGCCCTGGATATCGACGATCTCGACGCCTTCGCCTGAGTTGATGATGCGCGGCGGCTGCGCCTGCATTTCGGCCGGATGGGCCATCGGGTGCCACATGTGGCGGGCATTGTTTTCGATTATGAAGTTGGTTTCACGCATCTCAATTCCTCTCGTTCAGAGGCCCAGCATCGCAAGGGCGCGGGCATAGCTTTCGGCAGGGCGGGTGACGTCGAAATGCACATGCGGCAATCCGACGGCTTCGGCGCCTTCGATGTTTTTCTTCTGGTCGTCGACAAAGACGCAAGCCTCGCGCGCCAGGCCGAGTTCGGAAAGCACCTGCTCATAGGCGCGCGGGTCGGGCTTGAGGATCTTGGTGTAGGTGGCATCGACGATGACGTCGAAGAGGTCGATCAGCGGGAAGCGCTTGCGGAATTCGGCTCCGTAGAAAAGGTCGAGTTCGTTCGACAGGATCGCGAGCTTCAAGCCTGCTTCCTTGGCCCGCAGGATGGCGTCGCGGGCCTCAGGGCGCAGCACCAACTCCGGCTCGGCGCCGCGGGCGCGGCGCACGAAAGTCTGCATATCGGTCCAGCTCTCTCTGACCATTCGGCCGATCTCGCCGGCCCGCGTCAGCCAATAATCGCGTTCGCTGATCTCGCGGTTCTGCATCGCCACCCAGAGCGGGTCGGTCGCCGTGTCGAACGGCCCAAGCCAGGTCAGCGAGCCTTGGGGAAGGCCGAGCGTCCGCTCGGTGATGTCATGCGTCTCGAACAGGGTGCGGGTGACCACGCCGCCGAAATCGAGGATGAGGGCGCGTTCTCTTGTCATGGCCGTCCTTCCGGAATGATGCCTTCGGCAACCCAGCTGTCGAAAAGGGCAAGGGCTGCGGCGGAAAAGGAGGGAGAATTGATGTGGGCGTCGACTTCCCGGAAGGTGACGGAGGGCGGAACAGCGCGGCGCATTTCGTCGAGGAAGGCGGCGAGGCCTTCCGGATCATGCAGCGGCTCGTCCGGCTTGTCCCATTCCTGCAACCCTTCGGTCGGCAGCAGGAAGGCGACCTTCGCATCGGCCCGTTCCAGCTTCTGACCGATCAGCCGCGCCACTTCCCGCCGGCCTTCCGGCGAGGTCGTCACCGACCCGATCAGCCGGTTATGGGCATGATAGGGGCGCTCGGCGAAAATGTCAGGCAGGGCCTGCCACGCCTGAAGATCGACCATGTCGACGGCGCCGGGGGCGACGATCTGCGGAATGCCGGCGCGGCCGGCACATTCGAGCCTGTCCGGCCCTGAGGTCACCACCGTGCCATAGTGGTGATTGCTGACCTCCTGGATGCAGAAGTCGAAGACGGCGGCAAAGCCGGATTGCGCGGCGATGGCTTCGAAGGCGCGGCCGCCCATGCCGGTGGAATGAAAGACGGCGACGTCATAACCGCGCTTTTCCAGCTCGGGCCGCAGATACTTCATATATTTCAGGCAGGAGGAACCGAGCGAGGTCATGCCGATCAGCGGGCGGGTGCGATCGGGTTTGGTTCCGTGCCTTGCGGCGCCGACGACCGCGCCGCAGGCCTGCGACAGCACCGAGCGGCAGATGCTGTTGAGGCCGTAGAGGCCGCCGGCCCACAGGATCATCATCAGGTCGGGGGCGATTCGTTCCGGCGGAATCAGGTGGGAATAGGCGATGGTCGAGACCACGAATTTCGGCACGCCGAGCGGCAGAACGGCGGCGACGTCGAGGGCGAGATCCGTACCCATGGAGCCGCCGAGCACGATGATGCCATCGACAAGCCCGTCCTCGTAAAGCCGGCGGGTCAAGGCCGCGGCGCCCCTGGCCATGGCGGCCATCGCACTGTTTTCATCGCCGTTTTCGGTGATCGCCGCAATCGAGGTCGCGGCCGCCTTGGCGATGTCGTGCTTGGAATGGTCGGGAATATAGGGCGGGTCGCCGAGAATGCTGACATCGACCATAACAGGCCGGCCGCCGGCTTCGGTGATGACCGACGCCATGAATTGCAGTTCGTCGCATTTGGTGTCACCGGTTCCGATGACAAGTATCTTTGGCGAGGGAGCCGCAGGGCTCATCAATCTCTCCTCCTGGTTTTTGGACTGGTTCCCGTGAGCCTTTCCGACCCGTAGTATTTTTCTGAAATTCCGTCGGCAGCGGCGATCGCCTGCGCGCCGAATTCGTAAATGGCGGTCTTGGTGGTGCGCGAGAGCGGGGCGGCGACGGCCACGCAGCCGATCGGCCGGCCGTCAGGCGCACGCACGGGTGCGGCGGCACTGATGACGCCGGCCTCGAGACCCTGATGACTGATGGAAAAGCCGCGCGCGGCCGTCTCGTCGAGCAGGCCGCGGACCAGCTGCGGGTCGACGACGGTATGGTCGGTGAATTTTTCGAGCGGCTTTCGCAGCGCCGCGTCGATCTCCGTCGACGGGCAGAAGGCGAGGAAGGCAAGGCCGGACGCGGTGGCGTGAAAGGGCAGGATGCTGCCGACATCGACGATGATGCGGTGCGCCCGCTGTGGATCTTCCACATGGATGGTCGACAGCCGGCCGCCTGAAAATTCGGAAAGATGCACCGTCTCCGCCGAGGATTCGGCAAGTGTCCTGATGAAGGGCACAGCGACCCGCAGGAAGGGATAGCGGGCCTCGCGGATGCGGGCGAGCCGAACTGGCGCCGAACCGATCCGATAGCGGCGGCTGTCAGGGTCCTGCTCGACGAAACCGTGTTTTTCCAGTTCCACCAGAAAGCGCCGTGCCGTCGCCTTGTCGAGCGAACACAGGCGGGCGATGTCGGTCAGACCCACCTCCTTGCCCAGCCGTGACAGGGTGTCCAGCAATGAAAGCGCCTTTCCGATCGTGCTCATCGTTCTTCCTCTCGGGGAGTAGGGTTCATGTCCCGGGCTTGTTGCATCCGGCTTTACGCCATCCGTCAAATCAGCCCGCAAACCCTGTACCGCGGCACGATAGCAGCGACCCAAGATACTTAACATGCGAATTAACTTGACAGAGCCCGGAATTGTTTGCAAGTCTATATTTGAAGCTGCGGTTCAAATAATGAACCATAAGCGCTGACGGCGGCAAAATCAACAAAAGCCAAAAACACCGTTTGTCAGTCCGGTTCTGGTGGAGGTCGCGTGCGCGCATCGCAGCGATGATCGGATGTCCTTAAACAAGGGGAACGAAGGCAGATGAATATGCAAAATTCGCAAAGCGCCGCAGAGAACCAGCTGCGCAAAAACAGTCTCGGCGTCGGCGCCGTGACCTTCCTGGTGGTTTCGGCCGCCGCACCGCTGACGGCGGTTGCCGGCGGCGTGCCGCTGTCGATGATGCTCGGCAACGGAGCGGGCATTCCGCTAACCTTCCTGCTGGTCACCGGCATTCTGTTGCTGTTTGCCGTCGGCTATGTCGCCATGGCGCGCCATATCCGCAATGCCGGCGCCTTCTACGCTTATACGGCTCAAGGCCTCGGCGGCCTGATGGGCGGGGCGGCGGCGCTGATCGCGATCCTCGCATACAACGCCATGCAGGTCGGCGTCCTCGGCCTCTTCGGCGCAGCGACCAGGGGCTTTTTCGCCGAGCAGCTCGGCCTCGACCTTCCCTGGTGGGTCTGGAGTTATATCGGCATCGCCTTTGTCGCCGTCTTCGGCTACCGGCGAGTCGATCTTTCGGCCAAGGTGTTGATGGTTCTCGTCATTCTCGAATATCTCGTCGTCCTCGTCATTGACGCTGCGATCCTGGCCAAGGGCGGTGACAGCGGCCTGTCCGCCACCCCCTTCACGCCCACCGCCTTCTGGAGCGGAACGCCGGCGATCGGCATCCTCTTTTGCTTCGCCGCCTTCATCGGCTTCGAGGCAACGACCATCTACAGCGAGGAAGCCCGCGAACCGCACAAGACCGTGCCGCGCGCCACCTATATCTCGGTTCTGATCATCGGCCTCTTCTACATGCTGACGTCATGGCTAATGGTGAACGGCGCCGGCGCCGACAAGCTCGTGCCCGAACTGCAGGGCCTCGCCGATCCCACGACTTTCCTCTTCGGCCTTGCCGAGCGCTATGTCGGCCACTGGATCACCGTCGTGATGAGCGTTCTCTTCATCACCAGTCTGTTTGCCGGCGTCCTTGCGTTCCACAACGGCGTTGCACGCTACATGTATGTCGCCGGCCGCGAGGGTCTGCTGCCGAAGTCGGTCGGCGTTACGCATCCGGTCTTCCAGAGCCCGCATGTCGGCTCCATCATCCAGACGGTCATCGCGGTTCTTGTCGTCGCGCTCTTTGCTATGACGGGCCAGGATCCGGTGCTCGCATTGTTTTCGTGGCTCACCAATGTGGCGACGCTTGCGATCATCCTGCTGATGGCCTTCACCGCCTTTGCGATCGTCGCCTTTTTCAGCCGCAACCCGGGGCTCGAGCGGAATGTGCTGGCCGTCAAGGTGCTGCCTGTCGTCACCGGCCTGATCTTGCTTGCGCTCGTCTATTATATCTCGGCGAATTTTGGCGCCATCGCCGGCGCCAATGGCGCGCTCGGCGTATTCCTGCCGGGTCTCGTGCTGATCGCCGGGATCGTCGGATTGCTAGCCGCAGCGCGCCTGAAGTCTGCGGATGCCGTCGGTTTTGCCCGGCTTGGCGCCGGGCAGGAAGCCTGACCGAACCCTATCAACGGTGGCGGATCATCTCCGCCACCCTTTTTCGTGAGAGCATGAGATGCAGGACAAGATCGATCAGTTGCGGACGCAGCCCGTTCCTCCCCAATCGCTGTTTATCGACGGTGCCTGGCGCCTGGCCGTCAGCGGAGCGGCGATGGACGTCATCTCCCCGATCGACGGAACCAAGCTAACGACGATCGCCGATGCCGGCGCCGAAGACGTCGATCAGGCGGTCAAAGCCGCGCGGCGCGCCTTCGAAAAAGGCGGCTGGTCGCGGGCAGCCCCTGCCGAGCGCAAGAAGGTGCTGCTGAAGATCGCCGAACTGATCGAGAAGAACGCGCTTGAACTCGCCGTGCTCGGCGTGCGCGACAACGGCACCGAAATCTCCATGGCGCTGAAGGCCGAGCCGGGCAATGCCGCCGGCACCTTCCGCTACTATGCCGAGGCGATCGACAAGGTCTATGGCGAGATCGCCCCGACAGCCGACAACATTCTCGGCCTCGTTCACCGCGAGCCGGTGGGCGTGGTCGCCGCCATCGTGCCGTGGAATTTCCCGATGATGATCGGCGCCTGGAAGATTGCGCCGGCCCTTGCGGCCGGCAATTCGGTGGTGCTGAAACCGGCCGAGGGCGCATCGCTGACCCTGCTGCGGCTCGCCGAACTTTGCACCGAGGCGGGATTACCCGATGGCGTGCTCAACGTCGTCACCGGCCGCGGCGCCGTCAGCGGCGAAGCGCTCGGACTGCATATGGATATCGATGTGCTCGCCTTTACCGGCTCCGGCCCGATCGGCCGCCGGCTGCTGGAATATTCGGCGCGCTCCAACCTGAAGCGTGTCTATCTGGAACTGGGCGGCAAATCGCCGAACATCGTCTTTGCCGATGCGCCGGATCTCGATCAGGCCGCCAAGATTTCCGCCTACGGCATCTTCCGCAATTCCGGTCAGGTCTGCGTCGCGGGTTCCCGCCTGCTGGTGGAAAAATCGATCCATCAGGAATTTTCGGAAAAGGTCGCCGGCATCGCCGCCTCCATGAGGGTCGGCGACCCCTTGCAGCTTTCCACCGAGGCCGGCGCAATCTCAAGCGAGATCCAGCTGCGGAAAGACCTCGGCCATGTCGCCCAGGCGGTGTCGGAAGGCTCTTTGCTGCGCACCGGCGGCACCCGCATCCTGGAGGAGACCGGCGGCTATTACATGCGACCGGCGGTCTTCGACGTGACGCCATCGATGACGCTTGCCCGCGAGGAAGTCTTCGGGCCGATCCTGTCGATCATTCCGTTCGAGACGGAGGCCGAAGCTCTGCAGATCGCCAACGCCACGGAATATGGGCTGGCGTCCGCTGCCTGGACATCAAACCTGTCGCGCGCCCATCGGATGGTCCGCGGCATCCGCGCCGGCGTCGTGCATGTCAACACCTATGGCGGCGCCGACAACAGCGTGCCGCTCGGCGGCGTCAAGCAATCGGGCAACGGCCACGACAAATCGCTGCATGCGCTGGATAAGTATGTCGATCTGAAAACCGCGTGGATCCAGCTCTGAGAGGAACGGCGCCAACCGAACTGCCGGTCAGCCGCTGATCCGCCTGCCGACACCTTCGCCCCGCTAGCGGGGCGAAGGGAGATAGCCGCAACCTCTCCGTTGCTCTCTCACGCCTAGCACCCCTCGTTCTGTTTACGGGGGTCCGAAGGACGAGTCGAGACGAGTGACTCGGCCCGGATCGGTAAGGGGCAGGCCACTGGCCAGAGCCGTTGGGGCGACAACAAGTCGGCTTTCCCATCGGTGGTCGGCAATGGGGAAGCCGACCGCCTATCCCCCGAAACTGCCCACCTGCGTCGGCACGTTGATATAGTTGCGGTCGAAGTATAGCAGTGCATTGCCATCCGCCCGCGCACGAATGCCGATCACCTGGCCGATGAAGATATGATGTGTGCCGACCAGGCGCGCCTCGGTGAGCCGGCAGTCGAAGGAAACCATGGCGCCGGCCAGCGCCTGGCTTCCCGACGGCATGTCGACCCATTCCGCCGCGGCATAGCGTGCTGCCATATCCGCCTGGCGGCCGGCGAAATAGCCGGCGAGCTCCTGATGGTCATCGGCGAGTACGTTGACGCAAAAGCGGTGGTTTTCGAGAAAGACGCCGCATTGGGCCGAGCGACCGTTCATGCAGACCAGCAGCGTCGGCGGTTCGTCGGTGACGCTGCACATGGCGGTGGCGGTGAACCCGCCGCGCCCGGCGGGTCCGTTGGTGGTGATGACGTTGACCGGGGCACAGACCCTGGCCATCGCGTCGCGGAACTCGGTTTTCGAGACTTGCTCCTCCATGGCCGTCTCCTCACTCGGCCGCGTTGCGGACGGCGGATGCCTGATTGAGCGGCGGCAGCCAGGTGTCGCCGGTCCAGCCGGTTTCGTCGTAATCGCTCATGCATTGGTCAACGAGCGCTTCCATCTCCCTCAGCCGCCCGCCGCGCTCGGCGCCCTTCAGCACCTGCAGCCGGACCTCCTCAGGCGCACCGGCATAGTTGAGTTCGTAAAGCGCGTGGCGGCCGCCGAATTCGGTGCCGGTGGCATCCCACAGCAGTTTCATGATCTTGATGCGCTCGATATGGCCCATGTCGTTGGAGCCGCGCACATATTGGGCGAGATAGCGGTCGATCTCGGGATTGCCGAAATCCTTGGCGGAGGAGGGGAGATAGATCAGCCCCGAGGCGACGACCTTGCGCACCGTCTCGATTACGCGCGGATAGGCCTCCGACATGAAGGTGCGGTAGGAAAGGGCTGCCTCCATGTTGGGCAGCACGGCGCCATTTGCCCATGGCTGGGGATTGTGGGCCATGGCGTTGGAGAAGGACCAGAACATGTGGCGCAGCGCGATGACCTCGCCGAGTGCGGCCTGATTGCCGCGGAAGGCGTCGCCGCCGGTGGCGCGCAGCGCCTTGGCGAGCAGCCCCGCCATAAAGTCGAGCTTGACGGCAAAGCGCGTGCAGCCCTGGAAGCAGTAGCCGTGCATGAAGCCGGAAGCCGGGTGAAACGACAGGATCTTGGCCGCATCGCGCAACACCAGCACGTCCTCCCAGGGCACGAAGACGTTGTCGAGCACCAGGATCGCATCGTTCTCGTCAAAGCGCGACGACAAGGGATAGTCGAAAGGCTGACCGACCGTGTTGGCGGTCTGCTCGTAGGAGACGCGGCAGAACATCTTGATGCCAGGCGCATTCATCGGCACAATGAACATGACCGAGAGCGAGGGATCTTCCGTCACCGTCGCCGAGCTCTGGGCGAGGAAGTTGTAATGTGTCAGCGCCGAGGAAGTCGCCACCACCTTGGCGCCCGAGACGTAGATGCCGGCATCGGTTTCCTTGGTGATGTGAACGAAGACATCCTTGACGGCATCGGCCGGCTTGTGCCGGTCGATCGGCGGATTGACGATCGCATGGTTCATGAACAGCGCTGCTTCCTGGGCGCGTTTGTGCCAGGCGAGCGCATTGTCCTTGAACGGCCCATACCAGTCGGCATTGGCGCCGAGCGTGTTCATCAGAGCCGCCTTGTAGTCGGCGGTGCGGCCCATCCAGCCATAGGACATGCGGGCCCAATCGGCGATGGCGCCTTGCTGGGCGACGAGCTCGGCCGAGGATTTCGCCACCCGGAAATATTTATGCGTATAGCCGCCATTGCCGGTATCGGTCGGCGATGTCAGGCGGTCCTTGGTCTTCTCTGCGTGCAGCGCATCATACATCCGCGCGATCGAACGGGCGGAATTGCGCATCGACGGATGGCTGGTGACGTCGGCGATGCGCTCACCGTTGATATAGACCTCGCGTCCGTCGCGCAGGCTGGCGAGATATTCGGCGCCGGTGAACGGACGGGTCTTGTCGCCGCGGTGGTCTTCAGCTCGCATGTCAGGTTCCTCCCTTGGAATATTGATAGAAGCTAAAACGGGAGCGGCGGGCACACCATGGACAAAGAAGGGAATTCGCTGGTACTTTTTCCGCTATGGCGACACGAAACGATGTTCCGAATTTTTTCGTCTATGGCGAGCCGAGCCGCTCGCTCGATGTGGGATTCCTGCACGTCGAAACGGTGATGGAGCGAAAAAACCTGCATTTCGGCCATGTCTCGCCGCACAAACATCC
This sequence comes from Rhizobium sp. 268, assembly GCF_036571585.1. NCBI lineage: Bacteria > Pseudomonadati > Pseudomonadota > Alphaproteobacteria > Hyphomicrobiales > Rhizobiaceae > Rhizobium > Rhizobium sp. 268. The sequence continues at coordinate 251,503 of NZ_JAPPSO010000010.1, forward strand.
GCTGATGGGACAGATCACCTATTGGTTTCAAGGGGGCGGAACCTATCGGATTGAAGACGAAACTTGGAATTTTTCCGCTCCCGCCGTGAGCTTCGTGCCGAGCAACGTGGTGCATGGTTTCGATGTCGACGAACAGTCCGACGCGATCGTCGTATCGGTCTCGGACGACATGCTGAAGGCGATCGTGCCGCAGATCGCGCTCAATCTCGACGTGCCGACCTTCCTGACCGGCCAGCCTGCAGATCCGGTATGGACCAAGCTCGCAACACTGCTCGACATGGTCTCCGAGGATTATCGCGATCGAGGTGCGTACGGCGAACAGGTGCTTTGCGGCCTGATTTCGGTCGTGCTGTCGCTGATGGGCCGCATCGGCGGCCGGGTCGCCCTGCCGTCGACCTCGGCGACTGTCTCACTCGGCCTCGCGCTGCGCCGTCTCGTCGATCTTCACTACAGAAAGGATTGGCCGGTGAGAGCCTATGTCGATCTGCTTGCGACCACGCCGCATCTGCTGGACAAGGCCGCCCGCGAAGTCTTCAGATTATCCGTCAAGGAATTGCTGCTGGAGCGGCGCCTGTTGGAAGCCAAACGCCTGCTGATGTTCACCGTCCGCTCGGTGGAAGATATTGCCGGCGAGATCGGTTTCGACGATCCCGCCTATTTCTCTCGCTTCTTCCGCAAACGCACCGGCGAGGCGCCGGCCGCCTGGCGCCGGCGGCATTTGCAGGCGGCATCGTGACGAGCGACGGAACTGTCGCTATCGGTCATCGAAGAAAGATCAAAGCCATCCCGACGACAACAAGAGCGGCGCCGGCCCAGGCGCCGCCGGCCGGGCGTTCGCCGGTTTTCAGCCACAACAGCGGTAGAATAATCGCGGGCGATGTTGCCGACAGTGTCGAAACGATACCGACCTTGCCGCCAGCCAGCGCAAAGAGCAGGAGTGTCATGCCCATGCCGAGGGCGATGATCCCGGTCAGGGCGGTCAATGCCGCGACCTTGAAGGTGAGCGGTCCCTTCGGCTTGACCGACTGGACAGGCAACTGGATCAGGATGCTGAGGCAAAGGGCCGCCATGGCGACACGCAGCAGGGACGCGACGAATGGATCGATACCGCTGACCATGACCGGTCGCGCGATGATGGAACCGACCGCCTGGCCGGTTGCGGCGCCAAGCCCAAGCAGGACGCCGATCCACAGTGGCCCCTTGATCCTCTCCCATTGATGGATCTGCGATCGGCTCTTGCCGAACACGATGGCGAGAAAAACGCCTGCGGCCGTCAAAGCAATCCCCACCACCGCGGAAAACGATAGAACCTCCCCCAGCACCAGCCAGCCGAGCAGTGAGGCAATCGGAGCGTTGAGGGCGAACAGGATGCCGGCACGACGCGGGCCAAGCCGGTTCAGGGCGGCAAAGAGCAGCGTATCGCCGATGAAGATGCCGATCAGTCCGGACAAGAGCAGCGGACCGACGCTTGCCTCGTCCAGTTGGCGCCAGGATCCGGTAAAAATCACATAAAGCGCCAAAAGACCGGTGACGAAAACCTGGCGGACCCTGTTGAAGGCCGGCGCGCCGAGATGGCCGGATGGACCCGCCGCGATCAAACCCGTAAAGGCCCAGCACGTTGCCGCTCCGAGCGCGGCAAGTTCATGAATTGGCATCTTGCTTCGATCCTCAATGCATGTCGTCCGGAATGTGCAGCGGTTCCGGGTAACGACATGCATAAAACAAAGGACCAAAGCGCGGCGCATGGATCAAGTTTGATGCGACGCGCTTTGGAATCCGGGCGCGAAGCGTTTAAACGTGATTGAAGAGCAACTGTCGAGGGCTGTTCGATGCGACGCCACGGACGGCTTCTCAGCCACCGTCATCGACAGGACATCGAGCAACATTTGTCAGTGTCATTCTCTAGCTGACGGCATGGCCGGCCAGGCCGTAAACCGCCGGCTCCCCATTCTTCCTGTTCAGGAAACGCCGCCCCTTGGACATGGTCGTCACGGTTTCCGAGACGGCCAGCCGGCTTTGTTGAAGGAACTCGGCGAAGAGGCCTTTTTCCCGCGTATCGACGCGCGCGAAGCGGCCAGCCAGATCCTTGAGATGCACGGCGGTAAGATGGATCGCGTCCTGATCATTGCTTGCCACGATCGGGCCGACCACATGGCCGCGTCCGAACTCGCGGCACATGGAATAGCCGACGATTTCGTCACCCCGCCGGAGTGTGCAAACGGAAGCACCTTCGGCAAGTAAAGCCAGCAATTTGCCGCGATCGGTGCCGAAAGCGCGCGTATCGAGAGCGTTGATCTCCTCGACATTGTCATTTGACAATTCGCTCAATTGCCCGTTCAGCTCCGGCAGGGGAGGGAGCTTGGGCGCGACATCTCCCTGGTATTGATAGACAATCGCTTCCTTGGTGAAGCCGAGCGAAACATAGAGTCTGTAAGCCGCATGGGTTGAATTCAGGCTCAGATCGCGGTCGCCGCACTGCTCGAACACCTGCTCCATGAGCCATCGGCCGGTCCCTTGCGCCTGCGTGCGCGGCGATGTGATCACCAGCCCGATCGTGGCGAAATCGTCCCCATGCGGAAACCACATCGCGCTTCCGAACACGCGTCCGATCCCATCGACGGCAACGATGCCGCGGCCCGCACGCCGCAGGATATCCCAGTCCTTCGGCCGGTGCGGCCAGCCGACGCCGATCGACAATGCGTGAAGCAGGCTGACATCGACACTGTTGATATCCTGCGCAATCAATTCGAACGATTTCAGCCGCACTGATTTTTGCATTTCGGGTATCCGTTCCGTTCGCCAGATCACCAGACTCCACTGGAAGTGAACAGCGTCTTTGATCCTGCGCCGATTGCAACCGAGTCACAATATCGCACACCAAGGCCGGCAGGATTGGCTTGTTCGCCGCAACAATTCGAAATCTTCAGCTGAACCGAGGCCCCACTCAGCAGGCAAAACTCCTGCCTTTGCTTAGGCTAGTTAGCATCTCGACCACTCCAAAGGCAACTTGGTCACCCATGGACGTCATAGATATTCTTGCGAGGCTGATCGCGTTCCCTTCCGTCGTCGGAACGACGAACGGCGCGATTGCCGACTGGATAGCCAACTATTGTCGGAAGGCGGGAGCCGAGGTGACGGTCCACCCCGGCCCGGAAGGTGACCGATACAACCTTTTCGCGACCGTCGGACCACGCGAAGGCCGAGGTTACATTCTGTCCGGACACATGGATGTCGTGCCGGCCGGTGAACGGGAATGGAGTTCGGATCCTTTCGTGCTACGCGCGGCGGGAGACAGGCTTTACGGACGCGGCGCCACCGATATGAAAGGTTTTCTCGCCTGCGCACTGGCCGCATTGCCGAAGCTTGCCGCCATGAATTTGCAGCGGCCAATCCACTTTGCCTTCTCCTATGACGAGGAGGCAGGCAGCCGCGGGGTGCCGCATCTGATCGCGGCGCTGCCGAAGCTGTGCAACGCCCCGCTGGGTGCAATCATCGGCGAACCGAGCCGGATGCAGGCGGTGCGGGGGCATAAGGGCAAGGCAGCGGTCCGGCTGGAGGTGATCGGGCGATCAGGTCATTCCTCTCGTCCTGATCTCGGATTAAACGCCATTCATGCCATGGCCAATCTCATCACAGAGGTCGCCGAATACGGCAGGTCCCTGACGAGCGGCCCTTTCCACCACGATTTCGCGCCACCCTACTCGTCATTGCAGGTCGGTGTCATTGCCGGCGGCCAGTCGGTCAACATCATACCGGATCGCTGCACCGCCGATATCGAGGTTCGCGCCGTGCCGGGTATCTCGCCGTCATCGCTGCTCGAGCCGGTAAAAGCCAGGCTCACGGCCCTCAGAGACCAGGGATTCGAGGTCGGCTGGCATGAGTTGAGCGCCTACCCAGGTCTTGCGCTCCCCGAAGGCAGCGAACTCGCAGCGCTGCTGACGGAATTGACGGCGCAGAAGCCGCTGGCCGCGGTCAGCTACGGCACGGAAGCCGGGCTCTATCAGCAAGCCGGCATCGATTCGATCATTTGCGGACCGGGGGATATCGCCCGTGCGCACCGGCCCGACGAGTATATCGAGATCGGCGAGCTCGCCGCATGCCAGACGATGATCGAGAAACTCGGCGCCTCCCTTGCCGAAGGCTGAAAGAAGGCGATTTCCATGGCGTTTCTCTTCAACTCCGATGCCACACGCGGCGCGATTTTCAAGGAAGCTTTTGCCCGCGAGCTTCCGGATCTGGAATTCGTCGGACAGGGCCAACCGGTAGATCCGGACAAGGTGCGCTATCTCCTGACCTGGACGGTCCCCGGCGACATCGCGCGTTACCGCAATTTGGAAGTGCTGTTTTGTATCGGCGCCGGCGTCGATCAGCTCAAACAGGACAGCCTGCCGGACCATGTGGCGCTCGTCCGTATGGTCGAGGATGGCATTATCCGGATGATGCAGGAATACGTCACTCTTGGGGTCCTGACGCTCCACCGGGAGATGCTCGCTTACCGGGACCTGCAGAAACAGTCTGCGTGGCAGACGCTGGCCGCCCCGCAGGCCACCGCGCGCAGAATAGGTTTCCTCGGCCTCGGCATTTTGGCGCAGGCGGCGATCGAGCGCTTGAAGCCGTTCCAATTTCCGCTCGCCGGATGGAGCCGCAGCAAAAAGCAAATCGATGGTGTCACCTGCCATCATGGCCCGGATGGACTTGCCGATTTTCTGGCCGAGACGGACATTCTGGTCTGCCTGCTGCCGCTGACCGATGAGACGCGCGGCATTCTCAATGCCGAGCTCTTCTCCCAGCTGCCGGCCGGTGCCAGGCTGCTGCATGTGGGCCGCGGACCGCAGCTCGACCAGACGGCGCTGATCGAGGCGCTCGATAGCGGCCGCTTGGCCGCCGCAATGCTCGACGTCACCGATCCCGAGCCGCTGCCCGCAGACCATCCGCTCTGGCACCATCCAAAAGTGGCGATCACGCCGCACATCGCCTCCGTCACCCAGCCGGAAACGGCGGCGCATTCGGTCATCGAAAATATCCGGCGCCACCGCGCCGGCGAAACCCTGATCGGCCTGGTCGATCGGACACGTGGTTATTAAACGAGGAAAATGACATGTCGCTTCTGCAGACCATCGACACAAATCCGAACTTTACTCCAAAGCAGGCCGTACCGGATGCGGAACGGCTGATTTCAGGAAATCCGGCCTACAAGACCTGGGCACAGGATGCCTCAAAAGGCGAAAAAGTGCTCACCGGAATCTGGGAAGCAACCCCCGGCGAGCACCATTCCATCAAGGGCACGGTCTACGAATTCTGCCACATCATTTCCGGTGTCATTGAGATCGACGAAAAAGACGGCGAGACAAAGATGTATCGCGCCGGCGACAGTTTCGTGATGAAGCCTGGCTTTGTCGGCGTCTGGCGCACCATCGAAACCGTGCGCAAGATCTACGTCTGCGTTTACGACTGAGAAGCCGCCGGCGCGCGCCCGAAGAACGGCACGCCGCTTATATCCGGCAATCACGTGCTGAAAACACGAGGCGGCTGAACCGCCAACTCTCTAAAGCGCGCACGCATTAGCCTTCGGCGATAGCAAAGATCTTCTTGAGGTTGCCCTGAATTGAAAGACGGTTCACCGTCCCCCGGCCGACGAAGATCGCGTCTCCCGGGCCAACCGATGTTTGCGTCCCGTCGCCATCGGTCACATCAGCCTGCCCCTCCAGGATGTACATCAATTCATGGACGGGATGAGAGCGCGACATCCGGATGTGCGGCGTCGTCGCCCAGACACCAGCCCGAAAGCCGGCCTCTTCGTCGGAAAATGCCCTGAAGAGACGGCACTGAGGCGTGTCCCCTTCCACGAACTGCGCCGGAGGCGGCGGGGAGGGGGCAAGCGCCACATCCCTGTCGATCGCCACGACGCCCTGCGCGCTTGATGTCGCCGCGGTCGTTGCGCAGAAGATCCACTGCGTGCCGTTTTCCGCTTCCGCCGTAATGTCCTCGCCCTGGCCGATGACCACGCTGTCGCCGGACGTGAGATGAAACGTCGAGCCGCCCGAATGCAGGACAAGACGGCCTGCCACGACGACCAGGCATTCCGTGTGGGGAAAGCCGGCGATCGAGGCTTTTCCATTCCAATGGACCGATCCGGCGAAAACGCCGCCCGAGGCGCTCCAGACGATATCGCGGCCGACCGCGAATATGTCGTCTGGTCCCAAGGCTTTTCGTTTGCCTTCAGGGGCGGATCCGCTTTTCGCCTCGAAGAGGAGAATGGTTTTACCGGTCATGACGTCACTCCCATTTTTGGTGAGATATTCATAGGCTGATGCTGTTGCCTATGGGCCGAGGGCTAATCTGCCAGGCACTGGCTCGAATTCTGCATAGATCCTAATCGGTGGCTTCAAGGGGCGCGCTGCGGAGTTGGCGCTTAAACAGAATATCCTTTGGTTTGCTGCCCCCAACACAGGCAATTGTTGCGAAACAAAGCCGCCTGCGCCGCACCTCTCCAGCGCAAGCAGGCCTATACTTCCTGCATTGGATCAGACGAGCATAAAGGCATGCGCCAATGAAATTTGCGTCCTACTGGCATGATACCTCGATCCCATTCGCCGCAGGCATCGCCGACCCCGTCTCGGGAGATTTCGACGTTGCGGTGATCGGCGCCGGTTTCACCGGGCTCAACGCCGCGCGCACGTTGGCGCAATCCGGTGTGAAGGTCGCTCTGCTGGAAGCCGAACACGTTGGCTATGGTGCGTCCGGCCGCAATGGCGGGCACCTCAACAGCGGCCATTTCGCAAGCTTCGGCGCCGCCAGGCAGCATCTCGGGGAAGACCGGGCGCGCCGCTTGTGGCGGGCCTATGACGACTCGATCGACATGATCGAACGCATCGTCGAGGAGGAAAAGATCGCCTGCGACTTCCGCAGGGGCGGCAAGCTCAAGCTTGCCTCGAAGCCCTCTCATGTCGGCAAGCTGCAGGCAATGGCCGAAGAAATCCGCCGCGAGGTCGACCCGTCAGCCGAATGGCTGACGCGCGAGGACCTCCGCAACGAGGTGGTATCGGATGCCTTCCATGGCGGGATCCTCTATCCGAAATCCGCCATGATGCACATGGGGCGCTACGCCAACGGCGTGGCGCAGGCGGCCCACCGCCATGGCGCGGCGATCTGGGAACACAACCCGGTGACCGCCCGCGAGCCCGTCCCGAATGGATGGCGGCTAACCACGCCGACCGGCTCGCTGACCGCCCGCCAGGTCATCCTGGCGACCGATGCCTATACGCCAAGCGTCTTTAACTATTTCCGCCGGAGGCTGATGCCGATCGCTTCCTTCATCATTGCGACACGCCCGCTCACCCCGCAGGAGGTCGCGGCGACAGTTCCGGGCAACCGCAACTTCACCAACTCCCTCAACATCGCCAACTACTTCCGCCTGACGCCAGACAACCGCATGCTGTTTGGGGGGCGGGCGAGATTTTCGGCGGTATCGAACCAGAAAACCGACGTCAGCTCCGGGCAGCTTCTGCGCCAGCAGATGCTCGGCATGTTTCCGCAGCTTGCAGACGTCGAGATCGACTATTGCTGGGGCGGCCTCGTCGGCTGCACGCAGGATCGTTATCCCCGCGCAGGCAGCGCCGAGGGTGTGATTTACAGCATGGGCTATTCCGGCCACGGCGCCCAGCTATCGACCTTCATGGGCAGCGCGCTGGCCAATATGGCGATGGGGCGCAAGGACGCCAATCCGCTCGACGGCTTCGCGTGGCCCGCCGTCCCGATGCATACCGGAAACCCGTGGTTTCTGCCCATCGTCGGCACCTATTACCGCATGAAGGACCTGCTGCCCTGACCGATTCTGGCGCCGCGCCCCGCGCGGGCTCCGATGGCCTAACGCAGGACGGCCACCCCTGATTCCCTGCCGATCCTCCGTGCCTGTTGCCGCATAAGGACTTTGCAATGATCACACCTCTCGAACATCTGTCCCGCAACGGTCGTCTGGGCAAGTTCTTCATCGACGGTCAATGGCTCGAACCCAAAGGCAGCGCCAAGGGCGTCGTAGTCAATCCTGCCACGGAAGAGACGGTGACCCAGTTTGCGCTCGGCAACGGCGAGGATGTCGACGCGGCGGTTTCCGCCGCCCGGCGGGCCTTCGCCACCTGGAGCCGGACCAGGCCGGAATACCGCGCGGGTCTGCTCGATCGCCTGCGGACGCTGCTCGAAGCGCGCAGCGAACTGTTCGCGCAGTGCCTGAGTCTCGAAATGGGCGCGGCGATCGGATATGCGCGCATCGCTCAGGTGCCGCTGGCGATCGCCCATGTGAAGGTCGCCCGCGATCTCCTGGAAGCCTTCCCCTTCGTCAAGCAGCGCGGCCACACCGCCGTCGCCCAGGAACCGATCGGAGTCTGCGCACTGATTACGCCCTGGAACTGGCCGCTCTACCAGATCACCGCCAAAGTTTCGCCGGCGCTCGCCGCAGGCTGCACCGTCGTGCTGAAGCCCAGCGAGCTTTCGCCTCTCGGCGCGCTGCTGTTTGCAGAAACGATTGAGGAAGCCGGCTTCCCCAACGGCGTCTTCAACCTCGTCAATGGTGACGGCTCCTGCGTCGGTTCGGCTCTCGCGTCCCATCCGGATGTCGACATGATTTCGATTACCGGCTCTACCCGTGCCGGTATCGCTGTGGCCCAGGCAGCCGCGCCGACCGTCAAGCGCGTCGCGCAGGAGCTTGGCGGCAAGTCGCCGAACTTGATCCTGCCGGACGCCGATCTTGACCGCGCCGTTGCCATGGGCGTAGCGGCTGCCTTCCGCAATCTCGGCCAATCATGCAGCGCGCCGACGCGTATGATCGTGCCGCGCGCGATGCTCTCCAACAGCGAGTCCATCGCCAAAAGAACCGCAGATGAGATCGTTGTCGGTGATCCCCTTTCAGAAGCCAGCACCCATGGCGCGATCGCCAACCGGGCCCAGTTCGATCGGATCCAAACCATGATCGGCGTCGGAATTGCGGAAGGCGCGACGCTCGTCACCGGCGGCGAGGGTCGTCCCGCCGGTCTGAATGCCGGCTTCTACGTCAAACCGACAATTTTCTCGGACGTGCGCACGGATATGCGTATCGCCCAGGAGGAAATCTTCGGCCCGGTTCTCTGCCTCATTCCTTACGACACGGTGGAAGAAGCCATCACCATCGCCAACCATACCGTCTACGGTCTGGGTGCACATGTGCAGGGTAAAAATACAGACGTCGTCAGGGACGTCGCGTCACGGATCCGCTGCGGTCAAGTGCATCTCAACTATCCAGCCTGGGATCCACACGCGCCTTTTGGCGGCTTTAAGCAATCTGGAAACGGACGCGAATTCGGCATTGAGGGCATGCTGGAATACCTCGAGGTCAAATCCATCCTTGGCTACTTCTAAAGCAAGTCGCGCAAAAGTGTGCAGCGGTTTTGTGATAACGACATGCGTAAAAACAAAGACCTAAAGCGCGTGGAGCGAAGCTGAAAGATCGCGACGCGCTTTAGCATGACGCCGAAAGGCGTGAGGGGGTGTTGGTATCCGTCGAAAGCGCACCGCCCAGGCGGAAAAAACGCGTCCCCTTCATCAGCCGAAGATGACTGTCTCATCACTCAAAACATTATTTTCCACCGCCCCGGCACCCACTGTCGATGCATGCTGCTTGTTCAGTTTCGGTAGGCTTTGGTCGGGAACACGTCGAGGCCGGCGATAACGACCAAGACGGAATTCATTCCAGACGCTGGCTTTTGCAGCCAGCGACCAATGGTCAGAGAGGAAACGATATGCTCGATTTGAACGACAACGACCTTTTCCAGCAGGCCGGACTGATCGACGGGATCTGGTCGCGTGCGGCGTCGGGCAAGACGGTAAACGTCGTCAATCCCGCCACTCAGGACAATCTCGGCACCGTTCCCGACATGGGCACAGCCGAGACCCGGGCGGCGATCGACGCAGCTAATGCCGCCTTCAGCTCGTGGAAGAAGAAAACGAATGCCGAACGCGCCGTTCTGCTCGAGCGCTGGTATGCCCTGATGATCGAAAATCTCGAGGATCTGGCGCTGCTCATCACTCTTGAACAGGGCAAGCCTCTCGATGAATCGCGTGCCGAAATCCGTTACGGTGCTTCCTTCGTCAAATGGTTTGCCGAAGAAGCTCGCCGCATCGGCGGCCATACCATTCCCTCGCCGACGCCGGATCGCCGCATCGTCGTGCTCAAGGAAGCGGTCGGCGTCTGCGCCATCGTGACACCCTGGAATTTCCCGATCGCCATGATCACCCGAAAGGTGGCGCCCGCCCTGGCGGCCGGCTGTACGGTTGTCGTCAAGCCTTCAGAATTCACCCCCTATTCGGCGCTCGCCATGGGTGTCCTTGCCGAGCGCGCCGGCATTCCGGCAGGTGTGATCAATATCGTCACCGGCATGCCGACGGAGATCGGCAACGAGTTCATGGCAAACGCGACGGTGCGCAAGATCTCCTTCACCGGTTCGACCCGGATCGGCTCGCTTCTGATGCGCGGCGCTGCCGACAGCGTCAAGCGGCTCTCCCTCGAACTCGGCGGCAACGCGCCGTTCATCGTTTTCGACGACGCCGATCTCGATCTCGCTGTCGAGGGCGCAATCCTGTCCAAGTTCCGCAACGGCGGCCAGACCTGCGTCTGCGCCAACCGCATCCTGGTTCAGGCCGGTGTCTATGATGCCTTCGCCGAAAAACTCGGCGCTCGCGTCAACGCCATGAAGGTCGGCCCCGGCACGGAACCCGGCAACGTTATCGGCCCGATGATCAATGCAGCGGCGATCGACAAGATCACCCGCCATGTCGAAGACGCTCTCTCCAAAGGCGCCAAGATCGCCGCACAGGGAAGCTCCGTGGCGGAGGGCTCGCAGTACGCCGCACCGATGGTGCTGACCGGGGCGACGACCGACATGCTGCTTGCCAGCGAAGAAACTTTCGGCCCGGTTGCTCCGCTCTTCCGCTTCGAGACGGAAGACGAGGCAATCGCAATCGCCAACGGCACGCCCTTCGGCCTGGCTGCCTATTTCTACACCGAAAACCTCAAGCGCTCCTGGCGTGTCGGCGAAGCGCTCGAGTTCGGCATGATCGGGCTCAACACCGGCGCGATCTCAACCGAAGTCGCCCCGTTCGGCGGCGTCAAGCAATCCGGCCTCGGGCGCGAGGGCGCGCAGGCGGGCATCGAAGAATATCTCGAGATGAAGAGCTTCCATATCGGCGGACTGAGCTGAGCCTGAAGCGATTACGGGACGAGAACCAGCAATGTGGCGCACGCGGGGTGCGCCATTTTTTTTTACAACCACCGCAACACACGAGGGTTGGCAACCCTTCGGCTTCAGTCAGTCCGCAAGCACAGCCGATGACTTCAAAAGAAGCGCGGGCGGAAACGCCCGCGCTTTTCCTCGTACGGTTCAGAGACCGAAAACGCCCGGCAGGCCGGAAATGTCGGGGATTTCGACATAGCCATAGAACGGGTTGGCGGGTTCATGGCGGCGGTTGACCCACACCTTGTTCTTGATGCCGATATCGTTGGCCGACATATGGTCATAGCGGAATGACGAGGAGCAGTGCACGACATCTTCGGGCGCGCAGCCGAGCATATCGAACATATATTCAAAGGCCTGCAGGCGCGGCTTGTAGGCTTGCGCCTGTTCGGCCGTGTAAACCGCATGGAACGGAGCGCCGAGCTTTTCGACATTCGACATGATCTGCGAATTCATCGCATTCGACAGGATCACCAGCGGGATCTCTTTGGCGACCTTCGCGAGGCCAGCCGGCACATCCGCATGCGGACCCCAGGTCGGCACGCGCTCATAGACCATCCGGGCGTCTTCGTCCCTGAACTTGATGCCGTTGCGTTTGCAGCTGCGCTCGATCGAATTGTGAACGACCTCGGCATAGGGCTTCCAGTCGCCCAGAACCTCATCGAGGCGATAGGCGGCGAAGTTGCGGACGAACTCGGCCATGCGCGGCTCGTCGAGCTGATTGCCGTAAAGGTCGCGGGCCGCCTCCGCCATCTGGAAATTGGTCAGCGTGCCGTAGCAGTCGAAGGTGATGTATTTCGGGCGCATGAGGGTCATGAACATATCCTTTGGAGCGTGGACCGGGGCGCAGTCATGATAGGCGCGGCCCACCCCGCGGCTCGCCTGAATGTAGCTGCGATCGAAGCAGATTATTGCGTATCGAAAGGCGGCTTTGGCAGATGGTAGTAGGTGCCCCGCTCGCTGGCGGTGGCTGAACGACGGCGAGGATGGCTATGTCGGCCTCTATGATGCTTGTTGATTTGATCGGCTCGCCGCACTCACTCACCCGGCTTGCCGACGTGCAGCGAATGTTGCTCGCGATCCGCCCGGTGGCGCCCACATGCCAGCATAAGATGCGGCAGGCGACAAAGGGAAAACGATAAGATACCGCTCAGGGCGCAGCCTTCAGACGATTAGCCAACCCGCACTCCTTCACACTTCCACTCAGGAGAATAAGGGAAGTGTCATGCAGACAAGCCAGATCGACTTTGCCGCGTTCGGCAGCGAACACCTGGGTGCCGCCCTCACGCTGTCGCGGCAGGCGGGCTGGCCCCATCGGCCTGAAGACTGGGAGATGGCGCGTGCCTTGAGCGAGGGCGTCGTCGCCATCGAGGGCGACCGGGTGGTGGGCACCGTGCTCGTCACCCCCTACAAGCAAGACTGCGCCACGATCAACATGGTCATCGTCGATCAAGCCATGCGCGGCCGCGGCCTTGGCCGCAAGCTAATGCATGCCGCAATGGAGCTCGCCGGCGATCGCCCGCTCCGGCTTGTAGCGACCGCCGATGGCCTTCCACTCTACGAGAAGCTCGGCTTCCGCCAGACCGGCCGCATTCTGCAGCATCAAGGCATCGCAGCAGAACACGCCGCGCCGACGGCAACGTCAGCCGCCGCCATGACCGATTTCTCGGCAATCACCGAACTCGATCGACAGGCCTTCGGCGCCGATCGCGCCGATCTGATCGCATATCTCGCCAAGGTCGGTGAACTCGCCGTGGTACGCCGCCGCAATGGAAGCGTCAGCGGTTTTGCGGTCCTTCGCAGCTTCGGCCGGGGCGAGGTCATCGGCCCCGTCATTGCGGGCAACGTGGATGACGCCAAGGCGCTCGTCACGCATTTCATCGCACGGCGCCCCGGCGCGTTCCTCAGGGTCGATACCACGACTGCCGCCGGCCTGTCCGGCTGGCTGGCCGAACAAGGCTTCGCCCATGTCGGCGGCGGCATCGCCATGATGAAGCCATCGATCCCAGCCGTCGATTCCGTCGCCACCATCTTCGCCCTCGCCAACCAGGCACTCGGCTGATCCGGAGAGCATTATGTACAGCAATTCCCTTGTCGAACTCGACCGCGCCCATCTCGTCCACCCCGTCGCCTCCTACCGCAACCATGAAAAGCTCGGTGTGCGTGTGCTCGCTTCGGCAAAAGGGGCGACGGTGACCGATGCTTCGGGCAAGCAGTTGGTCGACGGCTTTGCCGGCCTGTGGTGCGTCAATGCCGGTTACGGTCATGAATCGATCGTCGAGGCGGCGGCGCGGCAGATGCGCGAACTGCCCTATGCCACCACTTATTTCGGTCTCGGTTCGGAACCGGCGATCCGGCTTGCCGCGGCATTGGCCGAACGGGCGCCGGGCGATCTCAATCATGTTTACTTCACCTTGGGCGGATCCGATGCCGTCGACAGCACGATCCGGTTCATCCGCTATTACTGGATCGCCCGCGGCCAGCCGCAGCGCGACCAGTTCATCTCCATTGAGCAAGGCTATCACGGTTCATCGACTGTCGGGGCAGGACTGACGGCGCTTCCTCTGTTCCACGCCGGCTTCGGCATTCCCTTCGACTGGCAGCATAAAATCCCCTCGCACTACGCCTACCGCAACCCGGTAGGTGAGGATTCGCAGGCGATCATCAACGCCTCGCTCGCGGCACTGCGCCGCAAGGTCGAAGAAATCGGCCCCGAACGGGTCGCCGCCTTTTATGCCGAACCCATTCAGGGTTCGGGCGGTGTACTGGTGCCGCCGAAGGGCTGGATGAAGGCGATGCGGGCGCTCTGCGGCGAGCTCGGAATCCTCTTTGTCGCCGACGAAGTAATTACCGCTTTCGGCCGCACCGGCCCGCTCTTTGCATGCGAGGACGACGGAATCGTTCCTGATTTCATCACCACCGCAAAGGGTCTGACCTCGGGCTATGTGCCGATGGGCGCGGTTTTCATGGCCGATCATGTCTACCAGGCCATCGCGGATGGCGCCGGAGGCGCAGCCGTCGGCCACGGTTATACCTATTCGGCCCATCCCGTCAGCGCAGCCGTCGGTCTCGAAGTGCTGAACCTTTACGAAACCGGCCTCCTGGAGAACGGCCGGAAAGCCGGGGCACGGCTGATGCAGGGGCTTGAAAGCCTCAAGGACCATCCGCTTGTCGGCGACGTGCGCGGCCGTGGCATGCTGGCCGCCATCGAACTGGTGGTCGACAAGGAAAAAAAGACGCCGTTGCCGTCGACCGCTGATCCGGCGCGCCGCGTCTTCGACCGCGCCTGGGAAAACGGCCTGGTCATCCGTGCCTTCGCCAATGGCGTGCTCGGTTATGCGCCGCCGCTCTGCTGCACCGACGCCGATATCGACGCCATCATCGAGCGCACGCACAAAACGCTTGATGACACCCTGACCGACCCCGATATCCGCGCGACCCTGAAGGGCTGACCGCGGCCCGCTGCGGTTTCATAGCAACGTTATAACAAGGGCGATGCCACGCGCATTCCCACCTTGTTGCCGCCGCGGCCGGGCCGACGATCGAACTAAAGCGGAAACAGGCTCGTCAACGGCATGTGCGATTTGACGATGGGCGATTTCAGGACGACGAAGCTGAAATACTTGTCGATGCCGATCTCCATATCGGAGAGTCGCTCCATGATCGTCTGGTATTCGCCGATCCCGGCCGTCACGAATTTCAAGAGATAGTCATAGCCGCCGGAGACCAGATGGCATTCGATCACCTGGTCGATCTTCTCGACCGTTGTCAAAAACCGGGCGAAATCGATCTGCCGGTGGTTTTTCAGGGTGATCTCCGTGAACACCGTCAGCGTCTGGCCGAGTTTGGCGACGTTGATCTGCGCGGAATAACCCTCGATATAACCTTCAGACTGCAGCTTCTTCACCCGCATCAGACAGGGGCTCGGCGACAGGTTGACGAGCTCGGCGAGCTCGACATTGGTGACGCGGCCATTCTTCTGCAACTCATGCAGAATTTTTATATCGATCCGGTCGAGTTTCATCGCTTCACTCCGCCTGTCGAACCTGCCAGCGCCGCAGCATATTATGCCGCTACACCGCCAACACTACCACATCGAAAGCGCGAGTCGATCGCGTTTCTTGGGCTCCTGGCGGGACGAATAGTATACGTCCTGGCCTGCGACAGCATTTTATGCTGCCCGCCGGCGAGGCGATGGTGCGTGACATCACGCAGCCCTGTTCTAAACATTGGAGGAATGGATCGAGTCGCAAACCGCATCGGTAACCTCTTTGGTCGTGGCAGTACCGCCGACGTCGGGGGTGAGGATACCCGCGCCTGTCACCGCTTCGAAGGCGCGCATGAGACGGGCCGAAGCCTCCTGCTCGCCGAGATGGTCGAGCATCTGCGCGGCGGTCCAGAAGGTTGCGATGGGGTTGGCGATGCCCTTGCCGGCAATGTCGAAGGCCGAACCATGGATCGGTTCGAACATCGAGGGAAACCGGCGCTGCGGGTCGATATTCGCGGTGGGCGCGACTCCGATGCTGCCGGCGAGCGCGCCGGCAAGGTCGGAGAGGATGTCGGCATGCAGGTTGGTCGCGACGATCGTGTCGAGGCTCTGCGGTTTCAGCGTCATCCGCACCGTCATGGCGTCGACCAGCATCTTGTCACAGGTGACATCAGGGAATTCTGCGGCCACCTCGGCGGCGATCTCGTCCCACATGACCATGCCGTGCCGTTGGGCATTCGATTTCGTCACGACCGTCAGCAATTTGCGCGGCCGCGCCTGCGCCAGCTTAAAGGCGTAACGCATGATGCGGGTGACGCCGACGCGGGTGAAGATGGCAACCTCTGTTCCGACTTCCTCTGGCATGCCGCGATGGGCGCGGCCGCCATGGCCGGAATATTCTCCTTCGGAATTCTCACGGACGATCACCCAATCGAGATCGCCGACGCCGCAGTTGCACAGCGGAGGAGTAATGCCCGGAAGGATCTTGGTCGGCCGCACATTGGCATATTGATCAAAGCCCTGGCAGATCGGCAGTCTGAGCCCCCAGAGGGTGATATGATCGGGAACATCCGGCGCGCCGACGGCGCCGAAATAGATCGCGTCGAATTTCTTCAGCCGTTCAAGCCCGTCGGAAGGCATCATTACGCCATGTCTTTTGTAGTAGTCGGAGCCCCAGTCGAAGTGTTCGATGGCAAATCTCACATCGCCGAGACGTTTTTCCAGACTTGCGAGCACCGTTCGCCCGGCGGCAATGACTTCGGGCCCGATCCCGTCCGCAGGAATAGCGGCGATAGAATATTCACGCATTGATTTGCTCCGGCAACCTCTTCCGCGCCAGTCCACCCGACGCGGCCTACGCGTTCTACCTTAAGCCTAGTGCCGAGCTCTCGGTTTACTCAACGATGAAAGAATTATATAAATTATGGATATAATAGGAGGCTGCCTGTGGAGCTGGAGCAGTTGAGGTGCTTCGTTGCCGTCGCCGAGGAGCTTCATTTTGGAAGGGCGGCGCAAAGGATCGGGTTGCTTCCGGGATCGCTCGGGCGCCATGTGCGCCTGCTGGAAGAGTCGGTCGGAAGTCAGTTGCTGAGCCGCACGACCCGGAGCGTCTCGTTGACCGAGGATGGAGTAGCGCTGCTGGAGGAGGTCAGGCCGCTTCTCGCCCGGCTCGATGAACTTGGTCAAAAATTTCGTGCCAGGCATCACCGGCGCAGCCGCATCCTTCGGATTGGCGCGATCGATAGCGCCGCCGCCGGCCTCCTTCCGACACTGATCCACGACTTTCGAGCCATCGCCCCCGATGTCAAAATCCAGCTGATGGAGGGCAAATCCATTCGGCTCGTGCCCAAACTGCTGGCCGGCGGGTTGGATCTGGCTTTTATCAGGCCGCGTCCGGGAATGAGCCGTCATCTTGCGGTCGAGGATCTGTTTTCCGAGACGACCGTCGTCGCAGTCCCGGCCTCTCATGAACTCGCTGACCATAAGAACGTCTCTGTCCTCGATCTGGCGAATGCGCCGCTGATCGTACCGGACAGGCGATCCCGGCCCCACAGCTACGATTTGACGATGAACCTGTTTGCCGCAGCCGGCCTGCACCCTGATATCGCCCAGGTCGCGGATGAAAAGCAAACCATCGTCAGCATGGTCGCCGCCGGCCTCGGCCTCGCCATCGTCCCGCGGTGGACATCCTCTCTCGCCTCTGCCGGCGTTCGCTTTCTGCCGGTGCAGGAGGGAGCAGGGCAGACGACGCCGAAACTGCCGCTAGCTGTCGCCTGGATGAAAGCAGTCCGTGATCCCGAACGAGACGCGCTGCTTGATCTCCTGAGGCGGAATCTCGAAATATATTCGGCAGCGGCCTGAGACGCCGGCTCTCGATCGCCCCGGCTTGAATGCCGCTGAAGGCGCTCGGAGGTCTTGCGTCCCGCATTGCAGCGAAAGGCGGTATCAGGGACAAACTGTGTCAAAGATGCCGAAGAAAGCATGCTCCGATCTCAAATGAGCGGGATTCGTTAGTTCCATAATTCAACTTATGCAAGATTTATAATTGAATATATCAGGTTTCCCTCCTGACGAACTGCCGATTTATCGTTATAATTTTGATTTAATATCCCAATTTTTCCGTTTCAAGGCACAATACTCGGTGCGATCACTTCTTCCCCGGGAATGGTAGATGTTGCTATTTTACCAACTTATGGCTGTTGTATCGAGAAATGCTGCACGTGAAGGTGATGTCCCCTGAGGAGCCGCGACGGCTTCCAGGATCGTCAGAATCCTGATCGGGCTTCGCCTCAGATATGCAGAGCGCTTCCCAACGCTTTCAGCGCCGCCTCCATGACCGCTTCGCTGCGGGTCGGATGCGCGTGGATCGTGCCGGCGATGTCTTCCAGGCGCGCGCCCATCTCGATCGCCAGCGCAAAAGCCGCCGAAAGCTCGGAGACGCCTGCCCCCACCGCCTGGATGCCGAGAACGAGGTTCGTGTCGGCGCGGGCGACGACGCGCACGAAGCCCTCTTCCGATACCATGGTCATCGCCCGGCCGTTGGCGCTGAACGGAAACTGGCCGGTGCGGATTTCATAGCCTTGCGCTTGCGCTTCGGCCGGCGAGAGACCGGCGCTGACGATCTCGGGATCGGTAAAGCAGATGGCGGGGATGCAGCGCTTGTCCCAGGCACGCTTCTTGCCGGCGATGATCTCCGCCACCATCTCGCCTTGCGCCATAGCCCGATGGGCTAGCATCGGTTCGCCGGTCACGTCGCCGATCGCATAGATGCCGCGCATCGAGGTGCGGCAGCGATCATCGATCCTGAGATAGGGACCGGCGCGATCGAGATCGAGCTCCTCGAGACCGGATCCCGCCGTCCGCGGGCGGCGACCGACGGTCACGAGAATGCGGTCGGCCGACAGGCTTTCTCGCCGGCCATCGGAGGTTTCGACAAGCAACGCCTCACCGTTGTCGGCAAGGCCCATCGCCTTCGCGCCTATCAGCACCCGGATGTCGCTTTCGGTAAGCTTGCGCATGACAGGCCGCACGAGTTCGGCATCGTAGAGCGGCAGCACCTGCGGCGTCGCCTCGACGACCGTCACTTCCGATCTCATCTTGGCGAAGGCCATTCCGAGCTCCAGGCCGATATAACCGCCGCCGACCACGACCAGCTTTTTCGGCAGCTCCGTTAGCGACAGCGCCTCCGTCGAGGAAATGACGCGGCCGCCGAATGGCAGGTTGGAAAGCTCCACCGGGTCGGAGCCGGTGGCGATCACCACGGTCTCGGCGCGGATGATCTGCTGGCCGGTTTCCGTCTCGACCTCCACCGTCTTGCCGTCACGGAAGTGGGCCCGGCCGTGGACGATCTTGACCCGCGCCTTCTGCAAGAGGCCCGAAACCCCGTTCGTCAGCCGGCCGACAATACCGTCCTTCCAAGCGACCGTCCTGCCAAGATCGATCGAGGCGCCTTCGACACGGATGCCCATCGGGTTCTTGCCGGCAAGCATCCTTTGCGTGGCGGCGAATTCCTCGGCGGCATGGATCAGCGCCTTGGAGGGAATGCAGCCGACCGTCAGGCAGGTGCCTCCCGGCTTTCCGGCTTCGACGATCACCGTATCGACCCCGAGCTGCCCGGCGCGGATGGCGCAGACATAACCGCCTGGACCGGCGCCGATAACGAGGAGCTTGCAGACAATCTCTTTCATGGATCAGCCTTCGATGAAAATGAGCGCCGGGGTTTCGAGGAGCGTACGGACGCGCTGCACGAAGGTCGCCGCATCCCAGCCGTCGATAATGCGATGGTCGAAGCTCGAGGAGAGGTTCATCATCTTGCGCGGCACGAATTGCGTTCCGTCCCAGACCGGACGCGTGGCGATCTTGTTGACGCCGATGATCGCCACTTCGGGATGATTGATAACAGGCGTCGAGACGATGCCGCCGAGCGCGCCCAGAGAGCTGATGGTGATGGTCGAGCCGGAAAGTTCGTCGCGCGTCGCGGTCCCCGTCCGCGCCGCCCCCGCCAGCCGGTTCATTTCGGCGGCGCAATCCCAGATGCCGCGCGCTTCTGCGTGCCGCACCACCGGCACGGTCAGACCCGCGGGCGTCTGGGTGGCGATGCCGATATGCACGGCGCCATGGCGCGTGATGATGCCGGCATCGTCGTCGAAGGTGGCGTTGACCTCGGGCTGCTCGGAAATCGCCTTGACCAGCGCCCGCATCAGGAAGGGCAGGACCGTCAATTTCGGGTGCGCTTCGCGGCGTTCGCTGTTCATGGTGGCGCGCAATTCTTCGAGCGCGGTCATGTCGACTTCCTCCACATAGGTGATGTGGGGAATGCGCGAGGTGGACAGCACCATCTTCTCGGCGATGCGGCGGCGCAGGCCGGTCAGCTTGATCTCCTCGGTCGCCGTCTTTCTGGCGAGACCATTCTTTACCGTTGCGGGCGCTGCTCCCTGAGACAGAAACTGCTCGACATCCTCGCGCAGGATGCGACCGGCAGGCCCCGTGCCCTGCACTTGCCGGAGATCGACCCCGCCTTCCCTGGCGAAGAGCCGGACGGAGGGCGCGGCAAGCGGCTTTTCCGCCGCCGCCGGCACTGGCGCTGCCGCAGGGGCAGGCGCCGCAGGGGCAGGCTTCGCAATCTCGACTTTCGTCGTTTCTGCAACACGCGCCTGCGGCTGAGCCTCGTCGGCCTCGCCGGCTGTCTCGATCCGCACCAGCGGCGCCTTGACCGCGATACGGTCTCCGATCTCACCAGCGAGCCAGATGACGGTGCCGCTGACGGGTGAGGGAATTTCGACTGTGGCCTTGTCGGTCATGACGGCGGCGATCACCATGTCTTCGCGGACCGGATCTCCTGCCTTCACGTGCCACTCCACAAGTTCGGCCTCGGCGACCCCTTCCCCGACATCCGGCATCTTGATGATGAATTCGCCCATGGCTCAGGCCTCCATGACTTCGGCAAGCGCCCGCCCAACCCGGCCGGGACCGGGGAAATAATCCCACTCCTGCGCATGCGGATAGGGCGTGTCCCAGCCGGCGACGCGCACAACAGGCGCTTCGAGATGATAGAAGCAATGCTCCTGCACCAGCGCCACGACTTCGGCGCCGAAGCCCGACGTCAGGGTCGCCTCATGCACGACGACGCAGCGCCCGGTCTTGGTAACCGATTTGACGATCGTATCGAGATCGAGCGGCAGCAGGCTTCTAAGATCGATCACCTCGGCGTCGATGCCGGCATCTTCGGCGGCGGCAAGTGCCACATGCACCATCGTGCCGTAGGCGACTACAGTCACCGCCGATCCCACGCGCCGTACTTCGGCTTTGCCGATCGGGATGGTGTAGTGGCCGTCGGGCACCTCCCCGAGCTCATGCTTCGACCAAGGCGTCACCGGCCGCTCGTGATGGCCGTCGAAGGGGCCGTTATAGAGCCGCTTCGGCTCCAGGAACATGACGGGATCCGGATCCTCAATCGCGGCGATCAGCAGGCCTTTAGCGTCATAGGGGTTCGACGGCACGATCACTTTCAGCCCGCAGACATGGGTGAAGAGCGCTTCCGGGCTCTGGCTGTGCGTCTGGCCGCCGAAGATGCCACCGCCTGTCGGCATACGCACGACGATCGGGCAGGTGAAATCGCCGTTGGAGCGGTAGCGGATGCGCGCGGCTTCCTGCGTCAGCTGGTCATAGGCGGGATACATGTAATCGGCGAACTGGATTTCGACACAGGGCTTCAGCCCATAGGCCGCCATGCCGATCGCCGTGCCGACGATGCCGGATTCGCTGATCGGCGTGTCGAAGCAGCGCGTCCGGCCGTATTTTGCCTGCAGCCCTTGCGTGGAACGGAAAACGCCGCCGAAATAGCCGACATCCTCGCCGAAAACCACGACATTGTCGTCCTTCGCCATCGAGACGTCCATGGCGCTGCGCACCGCCTCGATCATCGTCATCCTGGTCATGTCAGTACCCCGCCTTCTGCCGCTGACGGCGGATATGCGGCGGCATCTCGGCATAGACGCCCTCGAAAATATCGCGCACCGAAGGCCTGCCGCCGGCATGCAGCGTACCATGAGCCTCCGCTTGGCGCTGCGCCTCGATCACCTCGTCCATGATTTCGGCTTCGGCCTGCACATGTCGCTCTTCCGACCATGCGCCCGTGACGATCAGATGTTTCTTCAGTCGCAGCACCGGATCGCCGAGCGGCCAGGCCTCCGATTCCGTCTTCGGCCGATAGGCGCTCGGATCGTCGGAGGTCGAATGCGCGCCGACACGGTAGGTCACATATTCGATCAGCGTCGGGCCGAGATTGCGCCGCGCGCGATCCGCCGCCCAGCGGGCGACGGCATGGACGGCGAGATAGTCGTTTCCGTCGACACGCAGCGCCGGAATGCCGAAGCCAAGGCCGCGGGCAGCGAATGTGCCGGAGCCGCCGCGGGCGATGCCCTGGAAGGTGGAGATCGCCCATTGATTGTTGACGATGTTGAGGATGACGGGCGCCTTGTAGGTCGAGGCGAAGACGAGCGCCGAGTGGAAATCCGATTCCGCCGTCGATCCGTCACCGATCCAGGCGGCGGCAATGCGGCTGTCGTTCTTGATCGCCGAGGCCATCGCCCAGCCGACAGCCTGGACATATTGGGTGGCGAGATTGCCCGAGATGGTGAAGAAGCCGTGCTGCTTGGAAGAATACATGATCGGCAGCTGCCGGCCGCGCAGCGGATCACTCTCGTTCGAGTAGATCTGGTTCATCATCTCGACCATCGGATAATCATCGGCGATCAGCAGACCCGCCTGGCGATAGGTCGGGAAGTTCATATCTCCCTTGTTGAGCGCTTTGCGGAAGGCGCAGCTGACGGCCTCTTCACCGAGATGCTGCATATAGAAAGATGTCTTGCCCTGGCGCTGCGCCATCAGCATGCGGGCGTCGAAGGCGCGCAGCTTCATCATGTTGCGTAGCCCGGTCAGCAATTCCTCGTCGGAGAGCGAACCCGCCCAGGGACCGACCGCCTCGCCGTCGCGGTTCAGCACGCGGATGATCGAATAGGCGAGGTCGCGGATTTCCTCCGAGGCGACATCCACCTCCGGCCGCGGCACGGAGCCGGCCTTGGCGATCTTGACGTTGGAAAAATCGGGCTGGCCGCCCGGACGGACGGCGGGTTCGGGGACGTGCAGGCTCAAACGAGCGGAATCCACCATATCTTTTCTTTCCTCCCTTTGCCGGCCGTGCGTCCCTCCCCGGAAACAGGCCGGTATGGTTCTTATAGATTGCGGGCGATTACCATGCGCTGCACGTCGCTCGTTCCCTCATAGATCTGGCAGATGCGCACATCACGGTAGATGCGCTCGACCGGATAATCGGCCATGTAGCCGTAGCCTCCATGGATCTGGATTGCGTCGGAGCAGACGCGCTCGGCCATCTCCGAGGCAAAGAGTTTCGCCATCGAGGCTTCCGACAGGCAGGGCATTTCGGCCTCCCTCAACGCGGCCGCGTGAAAGACCAGCTGGCGCGCCGCCTCGATCCGCACCGCCATATCGGCAAGGCGGAAGGCGACGGCCTGGTGCTCGAAAATCGGCTTGCCGAAGGCCGTGCGTTCCCTAGCGTAATCGCGCGCCGCCTCGAAGGCCGCCCGCGCCATGCCGACCGCCTGCGCTGCAATGCCGATCCGCCCGCCCTCGAGATTGGCGAGCGCGATGCGATAGCCCTCGCCTTCCGCCCCGAGCCTCAATTCTGCAGGAATGCGCATGGCGTTGAAGGCGATCTGACAGGTATCGGTGGAATGTAGACCGAGCTTTTCCTCGACGCGGATCACCTCGTAGCCCGGCGTCTCCGTCGGCACGACGAAGGCGGTGATGCCCTTCTTGCCGGCATCGGGATCGGTGACGGCAAAGACGATGATGACATTGCCGTTTTTTCCCGAGGTAATGAACTGCTTGGCACCGTCGAGCACATAATGATCGCCGTCACGCCGCGCCCGGGTCTTCAGGTTGGAGGCGTCGGAACCGGCCTGCGGCTCGGTCAGCGCAAAACCGCCGATCCATTCGCCGCTTGCCAGTTTCGGCAGGAAGCGCTGCCGCTGCTCCTCGGTGCCGAATTTCAGGATCGGCACGCAGCCGACGGAGCTGTGCACGCTCATGATCGTCGAACAAGGTCCATCGCCGGCGGCAATCTCCTCGAGTGCCGCGGCATAGGCAACGACGCCCGTATCCGAGCCGCCATAGGCCTCCGGCACCAGCATGCCGAGCAGGCCGAGTTCGCCCATCTCCTTCAGTTCCTCGCGCGGGAACAGATGCTCCCGGTCGCGTTTAGCGGCTCCCGGCGCCAGCCGGTCGCGGGCAAAATCACGGGCGAGATCTGTGATCTGCTGTTGGAGGTCGGAAAGGATCATCTGCTCGCCCCCCGCTAGTGCCGCTCGATGGCGACAGCCGTCGCCTCGCCGCCGCCGATGCAGAGCGCGGCCATGCCGCGCTTTAGTCCGTATCGCTGCAGCGCCGAAAGCAGTGTCACCAAAATCCGAGCCCCCGATGCGCCGATCGGATGGCCGAGCGCGCAGGCGCCGCCATGCACGTTGACCTTTTCATGCGGCAGGTCGAGATCGCGCATCGCCGCCATGGCGACGACGGCGAAAGCCTCGTTGATTTCGAAGAGATCGACGTCGGAAAGCGCCAGGCCGGTCCGGTCGGAGAGCTTCTGCAGCGCGCCGATCGGCGCGGTGGCGAAAAGATTGGGTGCCTGCGAATGCGTGGCGTGGCCGAGGATCGTGGCGAGCGGCGTCAGGCCGCGCCGCGCCGCCTCGGAGCGGCGCATAAGTACCAGGGCTGCCGCGCCATCGGAGATCGAGCTGGAATTCGCCGCGGTCACCGTGCCGCCGTCGCGGAAAGCCGGTTTCAGCGACGGGATCTTGTCGAGCCTGGCCTTTCCCGGCTGTTCGTCGCGGTTCGCCACCTGCTCTGATTTGCCCGATTTCACCGTGACCGGCACGATCTCGCTTTCGAAACACCCGTCCGCGATCGCCTTCTGCGCCCGCGTCAGAGAGGCGATGGCGTAGCTGTCCTGCGCCTCGCGCGTGAACTGATAGGCCTCGGCGCAATCCTCCGCGAAGCTGCCCATCAAGCGCCCCTTGTCATAAGCATCCTCCAGCCCGTCGAGGAACATGTGATCCACGACACGCCCATGGCCGAGCCTGTAGCCGCCACGGGCCTTGTCAAGAAGATAGGGCGCATTCGTCATGCTTTCCATGCCGCCTGCAATCGCCACTGAGGCGCTGCCGGCGGCAATCAGGTCATGCGCCATCATCACCGCCTTCATGCCTGAGCCGCACATCTTGTTGACGGTGCTCGCCGCAGTCGCGAAGGGCAGACCGGCATGGATCGCCGCCTGGCGCGCCGGCGCCTGCCCCTGCCCCGCCGGCAGCACGCAGCCGAAGACGACCTCCTCAATCGCCTCGGCCGCGATGCGGCTGCGCTGCAGCGCTGCGCGGATCGCCGTCGCTCCGAGCTCCGGCGCTGTCGCCTCTTTCAGCTCTCCCTGAAAGCTGCCGATCGGGGTGCGCGCTGCACCGGTGATGACGATGGGATCCTGCAAAACCATCTTTCCTCCTTGGGGCGAAGCGTTCACCGCGCGCCCATCCGCAATGCGCCATCGAGGCGGATGACCTCGCCGTTCAGCATGTTGTTTTCCAAGATATGGCGTACCAGCCCGGCAAATTCCGCCGGCCGACCGAGCCGCGGTGGAAAGGGCACGCTCTTACCGAGCGCCGCCTGAACCTCGGCCGGCATATCAGCCATCATCGGCGTCTCGAAAATGCCGGGTGCGATCGACACCACGCGAATGCCGTGACGAGCAAGCTCGCGGGCGATCGGCAAGGTCATGGCCGCCACCCCGCCCTTGGAGGCGGCGTAAGCTGCCTGGCCGATCTGGCCGTCGAAGGCGGCAACCGAGGCCGTATTGACGATGACGCCACGTTCGCCTTCCGCATCCGGCTCGGTAGTCTGGATCGCCGCCGCTGCCAGCCGGATCATGTTGAATGTGCCAATGAGATTGATGCTCACCGTGCGGGCAAAACTCTCCAGCCGGTGCGGCCCGTCGCGGCCGATCACCTTTTCGGCCGGAGCGACGCCTGCGCAATTCACCAATCCGCGCAAGCCGCCGAAGGCTTCGATGGCAGCGGCAACCGCCGCCGCCCCTTCCTCGCCATCGGTCACGTCGGCCCTGACGAAACGGGCATCGCTTCCGAATTCCCGGACGATTTCCTGTCCGGCTTCCGCGTTGAGATCGGCGATCGTCACCCGCCCGCCCGCCTCCACAAGCATGCGCACTGTTGCCGCGCCGAGGCCGGAGCCGCCGCCGGTCACGATGAAACTTGCACCTCGGATCAGCATGGACCTGTTCCTCCTGCCGGCCACGCCTCCTCCAGGCTCAGCCGAATGACAGGATTCTATTCCGTCGACCTATTGCAAGCGATGACAGAACTGCTCCATTATTTCGGACAGTTTTGCCATAGAGGGCGCGATGGCCGAAATCGAGCGACGCATGATTGCACCGGCCTTTGTCGAGGAGGCCCTTGACAGCCTTCGGCGGCTGGACAAGCCGACAGAGCCTATTCTTGCGCGTGTGGGACTGCCGCCGCTGGTCGATCAACCGGTGTCGGCCGAGACCTATGGCGCGCTCTGGCTGGCAATCGCCGCCGAGCTCGACGACGAATTCTTCGGCATGGGTGGCCGACCGATGCGCGGCGGCAGCTTCACGCTGCTCTGCCACTCTGTGCTGCATGCGCCAACGCTAGGCCACGCCCTGCGCCGAGCGCTGCGTTTCCTCGATGTCGTGCTCGACGATCCCAGGGGACGGCTCGTCATCCGCGACGGCCTGGCCGAGGTCGAGCTCACGGATGCCGGCGGCCCGCGTTCAGCCTTCGCCTATCGCACCTATTGGATCATCCTGCACGGCATCACCTGCTGGCTGGTCGGCCGGCGCATTCCGATCCGGCTCGTCGATTTCCGCTGCGCGGAGCCCAAACAAGGCGCCGACTATCGGCTCTTCTTCGGCGCGCCAGTGCGTTTCTCGCAAACCATCAGCCGGCTCGGCTTCGACAGCGCCTTGCTCGACCTGCCGGTGGCGCGCAGCGAACAGGCGCTCAAACAGTTCCTGCGCGGCGCGCCCGCCAATATTCTGGTGCGCTATCGCTATGATGCCGGTATCGCCGCCGCCGTCCGCCGCCGCCTGAATCTGGCCACGCCGGCTGCCTGGTCGCGCTTTACCGAGCTTGCCGCCGATATGCGAATGCCGCCCTCCACGCTACGCCACCGTCTGCACGACGAGGGACAAAGCTATGCCGCCATCAAGGACGACATCCGCCGGGATCTCGCCGTCGAACTGCTGCTGAACACTTCGATGTCCATCGGTGAGATTGCCGTGCAGCTCGGCTATTCCGAGCCGAGCGCCTTCTTCCGAGCCTTTCGGAAATGGATGGGCAAGAGCCCCGAGGTCTTTCGCCGGGAGGAAGCTCTCTCGCAATTGGATGGGCCATTGCAATCAAGGACACTTTGAACCTTCCGCAACCCGCGCTACATATTTCAGCGGGAGGAGTGCCATGTTTGATTTTTCGCTCGGCGACACCGCGGACGCGATCCGTGAAACGACGGCGCGGTTTGCGGCCGATCATATCGCTCCGCTGGCCGCGGAGATCGACGAAAGCAACACGTTTCCGCGCCAGCTCTGGCCCCAGATGGGGGCGGTCGGCCTGCATGGAATCACGGTCGAGGAAGAATTCGGCGGCGCCGGTCTCGGCTACCTCGAACACGTTGTCGGCATGGAGGAAGTCTCCCGCGCCTCGGCCTCGGTGGGCTTGAGTTACGGCGCCCATTCCAATCTCTGCGTCAACCAGATCCGCCGCTGGGCCTCGCCGGAACAGAAACACCGCCATCTGCCGAAGCTGATCTCGGGCGAACATGTCGGCTCGCTCGCCATGTCGGAGGCTGGCGCCGGTTCCGATGTCGTCTCGATGCGCCTACGGGCCGAGAAAAAGGGCGACCGCTATATCCTGAACGGCACCAAGTTCTGGATCACCAATGCGCCGCATGCCGACGTGCTCGTCGTGTATGCCAAGACCGATCCGGCGGCTGGTCCGAAAGGCATTTCCGCCCTCATCATCGAAAAAGGCCTGCCTGGTTTCAGCGTCTCGAAAAAACTTTCCAAGCTCGGCATGCGCGGCAGCGACACGGCCGAACTGGTGTTCCAGGATTGCGAGGTGCCGGCCGAGGCGCTGATGGGCCGGGAGGGAGAAGGCGTGAAGATCCTGATGTCCGGCCTCGACTACGAGCGCGCCGTGCTTGCCGGCGGTCCACTCGGCATCATGCAGGCCTGCCTCGATGTCGTGCTGCCCTATGTGCGCGATCGCAAGCAGTTCGGCAAACCGATCGGCGATTTCCAGCTGATGCAGGCCAAGATCGCCGACATGTATGTCGCGCTGAATTCGGCCCGCGCCTATGTCTATTCCGTCGCCCGGGCCTGCGACGCCGGCCGGGCGACACGCACCGACGCCGCCGCCGCGATCCTCTTTGCCAGCGAGAATGCGGTGAAGGTTTCGCTGGAGGCGATCCAGGCGCTCGGCGGCGCCGGTTATACCAGGGAATGGCCGGTCGAACGCTTCCTGCGCGATGCCAAGCTCTACGATATCGGCGCCGGCACCAACGAGATCCGCCGCTACCTGATCGGCCGGGAGCTCATTGCGTCATGACGGTGATTTCGACTGCGATCGATCCCGACAGCGACAGCTTCAAGGCCAATGCCGTCAAGAACAGAACCCTGATCGACGAGCTCCACGCCCGTTCGGCGAAAGCGCGTGAGGGCGGATCGCAATCGGCACGCGAGCGCCACACAAGCAAGGGCAAACTCCTGCCGCGCGACCGCATCCAGTTGCTCATCGATGCCGGCAGCCCCTTCCTGGAGATCGGCACGCTGGCTGCCAACGGCATGTATGGCGACGAGGCGCCGGGCGCCGGCATCATATCAGGCATCGGCCGCGTTTCGGGCCGTGAGGTGATGATCGTCGCCAATGACGCGACCGTGAAGGGCGGCGCCTATTACCCCCTGACGGTGAAGAAACATCTGCGGGCGCAGGAGATCGCCCTGCAGAACCGGCTGCCCTGCCTCTATCTTGTCGATAGCGGCGGCGCCAATCTTCCGCATCAGGCGGAGGTCTTTCCCGACCGCGACCATTTCGGCGCGATCTTCTACAATCAGGCGCAAATGTCGGCCGAAGGCATTCCGCAGATCGCCTGCGTGATGGGAAGCTGCACCGCCGGCGGCGCCTATGTGCCGGCCATGTCGGACGAAACGGTCATCGTGCGCAATCAGGGCACGATCTTCCTGGCCGGCCCGCCGTTGGTGAAAGCCGCCACAGGCGAAATCATCTCGGCCGAAGAACTCGGCGGCGCCGAGACCCATGGCCGCCGCTCCGGCGTCGTCGATCATGTCGCGGAGAACGACGAACATGCGCTGCTCCTGGTTCGCGATATCGCAGCCAGCCTCAACAGCGTCAAATCCGTCGATATCGACGTCACGCCGCCGCGCCCGCCGAAACTCGATCCCGAAGATCTCATCGGCCTCATTCCGGATGATGTGCGCTCGCCCTATGACGTGCGCGAGGTGATCGGCCGGATCGTCGACGGCTCGGAACTGCATGAGTTCAAGCCGCTCTACGGCACCACGCTCGTCTGCGGCTTCGCCCGCATCTGGGGCATGCCGGTCGCCGTCATCGCCAATAACGGCGTGCTGTTTTCCGAAAGCGCGCTGAAGGGCGCCCACTTCATCGAGCTCGCCTGCCAGCGCCGCGTGCCGCTGCTCTTTCTGCAGAACATCTCCGGCTTCATGGTCGGCGGCCGCTATGAGGCCGGCGGCATCGCCAAGGATGGGGCGAAGCTGGTGACGGCCGTTGCGACCGCCACCGTGCCGAAAGTCACCGTCATCATCGGCGGCAGCTTCGGGGCCGGCAATTACGGCATGTGCGGCCGCGCCTATCGCCCGCGTTTCCTCTTTACCTGGCCGAACAGCCGCATCAGCGTCATGGGCGGCGAACAGGCGGCCTCGGTGCTCGCCACCATCCGCCGCGACGCGATGGAGGCGCGCGGTGAGGATTGGTCGGCCGCCGAGGAGGAGGCCTTCAAGGCACCGATCCGCGCCGGCTACGAGGCGGAGGGCAATCCCTATTTTGCCACGGCCCGTCTCTGGGACGACGGCATCATCGACCCGCGCCAGACGCGCGATGTGCTGGGTCTCGCCTTTTCGGCCTGCCTGAATGCGCCGATCCCGAAAGGGCCGCGCTTCGGCCTGTTCAGGATGTGAGGCGCGGTATGATGGAAAGTCTCCTCATTGCCAACCGGGGCGAGATCGCCCGCCGCATCATCCGCACGGCAAAGATGCTCGGCATCCGCACCATCGCCGTCTATTCCGAGGCCGATGCCGGCCTGCCTTTTGTCAGGGAAGCGGACGAGGCGATCGCCATCGGCCCGCCGCCGGCCCGAGAGAGTTATCTCTCACAGGAGCGCATCCTGGAAGCCGCCCGAAAGTCAGGTGCTGCCGCCATCCATCCCGGTTACGGGTTCCTGTCGGAAAATGCCGAATTCGCCGAAGCGGTTGAAGAGGCCGGCATTATCTGGGTCGGCGCGCCGCCGGCCGCCATCCGCGCCATGGGACTGAAGGACGCCGCCAAGCAATTGATGCAGGCGGCGGGCGTGCCCGTCACCCCCGGCTACCTCGGCTCGGACCAGAGCGAAGCAAGGCTCGCGGCCGAAGCCGATATCATCGGCTACCCCGTGCTGATCAAGGCCGTCGCCGGCGGCGGCGGCAAGGGCATGCGTCGCATCGACCGGCCGCAGGATTTCGCCGAAGGTCTCGCCTCCTGCGGGCGTGAAGCGGCTTCCGCCTTCGGCGACGACCGCGTTCTGATCGAGCGCTATATCGCCAATCCGCGCCATATCGAGGTGCAGGTATTCGCCGACAAGCTTGGAAATTGTGTCCACCTCTTCGAACGCGATTGCTCGCTGCAGCGCCGTCACCAGAAAGTCATCGAAGAGGCCCCTGCCCCCGGCCTCGATGCCGCCACCCGGGCGGCGATCTGCGAGGCGGCGGTAAAGGCCGCAAGAGCGGTCAACTATGTCGGCGCCGGCACGATCGAATTCATCGCCGATGCCTCCTCGGGCCTCGATCCCGACCGAATCTGGTTCATGGAGATGAACACGCGCCTGCAGGTGGAACATCCGGTCACCGAGGCAATCACGGGCGAAGATCTGGTCCTCTGGCAGCTGACGGTCGCAAGCGGCGAGCCGCTGCCGAAAAGCCAGGAAGAGATCACAATGAAGGGCTGGGCCTTCGAAGCCCGGCTCTATGCCGAAAACCCCGCCGCTGGATATCTGCCCTCGATCGGCCAGCTCGACCATCTCAAACTGCCGATGACGACCCGCGTCGACAGCGGCGTCGTTGAGGGCGATGAGATCACCGCCTTTTACGATCCGATGATCGCCAAGATCATCGCGCATGGGCCGAACCGTGAGGCCGCCCTTTCGAAGCTCGCCGCCGCCTGTGCCGGCATCGAGGTCTGGCCGGTCAGATCCAATGCCGGCCTCATCGCCCGCATCGCCAATGATCCGGATTTTCGCGCCGCGCGGATCGATACCGGCTTCCTCGACCGCCACGGCGAAAACCTCGTCGCCAGCGAGCCCGATGAAACCGTCATCGACAAAGCGGCCACGGCACTTTCGAAGGACATGGATGGCGACCCCTGGTCCACGCTGACCGGCTTCCGCATCGCCGGGCCAAACGACGGCCGCGTGCGCGTGCGCATTGACGGTCATCTCCATTGGGGCCGTGCCCGCGCCGACCTCGAGGCGAATGCTGTCGAGATGAACGAGGCGACGGTGCTTTTCGATGCGGGCAATGCCTGGTCGATCGGCCTGCCCCATGCGGGGGAGGTCGAGGCAAATCACGGCGTGGGCGACGGCGCCATTCTTTCACCCATGCCGGGCCTTGTCATTTCGGTGGATATCGCCGAAGGCGATCCGGTCGCCAAGGGGGACCGTCTGTTGACGGTCGAAGCGATGAAGATGGAGCATACGCTGCGGGCGCCCTTCGACGGCATCGTCGGCAAACTGCAGGTTTCCCCCGGCGCCAGGGTCTCGGAAAACCAGCTGGTCGTCACCGTCATGAAGGGAGAGGAGTGATGGCCGGCCGCTATTTCGACGAATGGGCAATCGGCGACCGCATCGCCCACGACATCCGCCGCACGGTCACCGAGACCGACAACCTGCTGTTTACGACGCTCTCCCACAATCCGCAGCCGCTGCATCTCGATGCCGAATATGCGGCCGGCACCGAATTCGGCCGGATCGTCGTCAACGGCACCTTCACCTTTGCGCTCACCGTCGGCCTTTCGGTCGGCGACTCCACGCTCGGCACGCTCGTCGCCAATCTCGGCTACGACAAGGTGACGATGCCGAAACCGGTCTTCATCGGCGATACGTTGCGGGTGGAAACCGAGGTGACGGAGCTGCGCCGCTCCAACTCCCGCTCCGACGCCGGCATCGTCACCTTCCGGCACATCACCCTCAACCAGCGCGATGAGATCGTCTGTCAGTGCCTGCGCACGGCGATGCTGAAGGTGAAGCCGTCATGAGGCTGCGCTCGCTGCTCTTCGTGCCCGGCGACCGGCCGGAACGCTTCGAAAAAGCCCTCGCCTCGGGCACCGATGCCGTCATTCTCGATCTGGAGGATTCGGTTTCGCTTGCGAATAAGCCGAGGGCACGCGAGAGCGTGCACGAATTCGCCCTGCACCATTCCGGCGAAACCGCTCTCCTGATCCGCATCAATCCCCTCGCCTCGCCTGAATTCGAAGACGACCTTGCCGCCCTGACCGGCCTCCAACCTTTCGCTCTCATGCTGCCGAAGGCCGAGGGGGCCGCTTCCGTGCTGAAGCTCGCAAACTCCCTCGCATCGGCTATTCCCATCCTGCCGATCGCGACGGAAACGCCGTCCGCCATCTTCGAGATCGGCAGCTATCGGGAGGTTTCGGCCAGCCTCTGCGGGCTGACCTGGGGGGCCGAGGATCTGCCGGCCGCCATGGGGGCTACGACCGCGCGGAGGACCGACGGCCGTTATACGCCGCCTTACGAGCTTGCCCGCTCGCTCATGCTATTTGCAGCGCAAGCCGCCGCCGTTCCGGCGATCGAAACCGTCTATCCCGATTTCCGCGATCACAACGGTTTGAGGGCCTATGCCGGCCGCGGCCGGCGCGACGGTTTTTCCGGCATGATGGCCATCCATCCGAGCCAGATCGAGACGATCAACCACGCCTTCACGCCGGATGCGTCCGAAATCGCCTGGGCAGAGAAAGTTGCGGCCGCCTTTGCCGCCAGGCCCGACGCCGGCGTCATCCAGCTTGACGGGCGCATGCTTGACCTGCCGCATCTCAAGCTCGCGCTCCGCCTTTTGAAGAGCGCCGGACAATAGCCTCTGCCGATCAGCCCGACTTTGCGGCTGGTTTGGTGGCGACCTGCTGCGGCTCCAGGTAACCGGCGCCGATAGCGACGTAGAGGTCGACGTAGTCCTTGGCGACCTGCTGCACGGTGCCGGCAAGGCTTGCCTCGGCATCGGAGACCGAACGCTGCGCCTCCAGGATATCGAGTAGCGACGAGGCGCCGTCCTTGTAGCTCGTGGTCGAAAGCGCCAGCGATTCCTGCGCCGTCTGCACCTGCCGGCGCAGCGGCTCCAACGTCTGCGTGTCGCGGCGAACGGCCGACAGAGCGTTTTCGACCTCCTCGACGCCGTTCAGCACTGCCGCCTTCCAGGCGAGATACTGGGTCTTCGCGTCGGATTTTTCGATATCGACATTGGCGCGCAGCGTGCCGCCGTCGAAGATCGGTAGGTTAAGCGAGGGTCCGAAGGACCAGCTGGTCAGACTTGCGCCTTTGGCGCCCGATGATTTGACCCAACTCGGCGAGATCGAGCCGGAGAGCGAGATCGACGGGTAGAGCTGGGCTTCGGCTGCACCGATATCGGCAACGGCGGCCGCCAGTTCGCGTTCGGCCTTGCGAATGTCGGGACGGTTGCGGATCAGATCGGCCGGAATGCCAGCGCGAAGATCGCCGCGGAACACCGGCTGGCCCGCACTCTTCTGCAGCTCTCCCATCAGCGCGGATGCCGGCATTCCAATGAGGGTGGCTATGTGATGGGCCGATTCCGTGAAGCTCTTTTCCAGGCCGGGAATGTCGGATTTTGTCGACTGTACCAGGCCCTCCGCCTGCACGACGTCGAGGCGGGAGGCGGTACCGGCTTTCAACTGCAGCTGCGTCAGTTCGTAAGTCTGCTGGCGGGATTTCAAACTCGCTTTTGAAAGCACAATGCGCTCCTGGTAGTAGCGGGCGTCGATATAGCTCTCGACGAGGTCTTTCAGAAAAGTGAGCTTGGCGTTATCTGCGGTCGCATAGGCGGCCCCCAACGAGGCAATTGCGCTCTCCCTGGAGCGACGATATTGGCCGAAGAAATCGAGCAGCCAGGAGAGGCTGGCCTCGCCACCCGTCGTGTTCGTGGTGCCGACGGTCGTGCGCAGCCGGCCCTTCTCGCCGGATAATGTGTGCGAAGCGTCGACAGTCAGGCTCGGCAAGCCGCCGGCGCCGGCAACGGTGACATTGGCCGAAGCCGAGTTGATGCTTTCGAGCGCCTGCTGCACGTCGAGGTTCTCGCTGAGGCCGTGCGCCACCAGACCGTCGAGCCGCTTGTCGCGATAGGCCGTCCACCACTCGGCCGTCACGACATTGCCGTTGCTCTTGTTGCCCCCTTCTTCGAATTTGACCGGAAGCGGCATTTGCGGAGGAACATGATCCGGGCCGCTGACGCAGCCGGTCAGCAGAAACGTCAGTGCGGATGCGGCGTAGCGGAGGGATGATAGTCTTGTGCGAAGCGACGTACTCACGGGCGAGCCTTCTGAACCGGGATCGTGGGTTCAGGCTTAGCGAGACCAGCGTTAATGGCGGTTAAGAAACTGTAAAGTTAGGTAAAATCCGGCACCGCCCGTCGAGCGGTCTAAATCAGCTTTCATCGCCGGCCACACCATAGGGCATCGGCCGCCTCGGAAGCTCCAGCATGATCGCCAGGCCGCCGGCCTCCGGCAGCGAGGCATGCACGCGCCCGCCGTGACGTTCGATCGCCTGCCGGGTGATGGCAAGTCCCAGGCCGTATCCGCCTCTCGGCACGGCGTCCTTGCCGCGGGAAAACGGCTGGAAGATGCGTTCGAGTTCGTCCCGGCCGACACCTGGCCCCTGATCCCCAACGCGGATCGTAAGGCGGTCGGGCCCTACCTCGCAGGATACTGATATGCGCGAATGCTCGGCCGTATATTTGACGGCGTTGCGGACGACGTTTTCGAGCGCCCTGTAGATCAGTTCGCCTTCGACCTCGGCCCGGAAGACGCCGTCGACACTCGTCGTGATCGTCACCTCGCGGGCCTGGGCCTCGAATGCCGCGTCGCCGAGGATTTCATTCAGCAGCTCGATGACGTCGAGGGTCTGCGTCTTCAGCGGCCGACCGGAACCCGCCGTCAGCCTGGCAAGGGTCAGAACCTCGCCGACCAGCGTATCGAGCCGTTCGACTTCCCGGTCCATACGGTCGAGCATGGCGCCGAGTTTGGCCGGGCTTTGCCTGAGAACGCCGACGGCCGCCTGCAGGCGGGACAAAGGCGAACGCAGTTCGTGGGAGACGTCGTGGAACAGCCTCTGCTGCGCATCCTGCAATTCCTGAAGGCGGGCGGCGCTCGCATCAAAATCATAGGCGAGTGCCGTCACCTCATCCTTTCGGCCAGCCATCTTGTCGCCGATGCGAAAATCGAAGCGGCCATGGGCAAGAGCGCTCAGACCGTCGCGCAGATGCACGACGGGGCGAATGAGATATCGCGCCAATGCGCCGGCCGCGATCGTGCTGGCGATCAGGATGGTGAACCACGGCATGAACGGACCAAGATTGTCGAAGATGGAACTGGCTGGAGCCGACACGGAAAGCCGATAGCACACGCCATCCTTCAGCACGGATCGGGTGGTCACCGTGTTCTTCCCGGCGCAGGCATCGGCTTGCGCAGGTTTCGCAAGGCTGAGGCCCAGTGGCTGAGTCTTCTCGCTTGTGCTGACAAAACGGGCCGCGGCGTCTTCGCCGTCCTCAACCAGAATATTTGCCGTCAGGTTCAGCACGAGCGCCCGCCGCTCCTGTTCCAGCTCACCTGCGAAGGGAACCGCCTGAAGCAGTTTGACGATAAGGATGATGACAGCGAGGCTTGCGGCCAGCGTCAGCCAGATGATCCTGAAGAATTTCCAGAAAAGCCGGGGCATGGTCAGTCCACGAGAAGTTGATAGCCCTGACCGCGGACGGACTGGATCCAGGATTGTCCGTCCTCCCTCAGGCCGAGCTTCTGGCGAACGCTGCTGATATGGACGTCGATACGGCGGTCGAACGGCGTGAGCGGCTTGCCGAAGGCCCGCTTTGAAATATCCTGCTTCGACACCAGCTGACCGGCGCTGCGGGCGAGGACTTCGAGCAGGCTGAATTCGGTGCCGGTCAGCTCCAAAGTCTCGCCGCGCCATTCAGCACTTCTGCTGCCGGAGTGAATCACCAGCTGCCCCGCCCTGATCGTGTCGGTCGATGCGCCGGCTGCCGGCTGCCCCGCGCGGCGCAGGATGGCGCGCAGCCTCGCCGCCAATTCACCCGGCGAGCATGGCTTCGGCACATAATCGTCGGCACCGAGATTGAGGCCCGATATCCTGTCCACGTCGTCGCCTCTTGCGGTCAGCATCAGTACGGGAACCTGGCTCAGTTTCCGGATTCTCTGCAAAACTTCGATCCCGTTCATCCGAGGCATCATGATGTCGAGCACGATGATATCGACCGTATTGCCGGCGGCAGCGGCAATGGCGGCGCGACCGTCGGTATCCGTTGCGACGTCATACCCTTCTTCGATCAGATATTCCTGCAGAAGCGTCGTCAGCTCGGCATCGTCGTCGATGAGGAGAACCTTGTTCATTCACTTCGTCCGTCATTAGAACAGGATGATTTTAGGCCTGGTCGGCCTAAAATCTGAATCCTGTTCTACATTAAAGAGTTAGAGCATGATGTCTTGAGAAAACCGCTCACACTTTTCGGCATCATGCTCGAATCCCGGCAGGCATACAGCACATGCACAGTCGCGCGGCCAAGTTTTACCCAACTTAACACTAACTTGACCGCACTTAACGTTCGGTCCGTTACTTAACCTGCCATGACATCGACGCGAGCCGGGATCGGATTGCCGTGCATGAGCCGCAATCCGTCATCGAGTTGATCGCGGATCGGGAAAAGGCAGCGATGCCTTTGACCACAAGGAGTGCATCGTTGAGAAAACCATCCAGGCTATGCGCCGCCGCTCTCGTGGCGGCCGCGCTTTTCTTCCCCCTGCGCAATGCCGCGGCCGAGCAGGCGGCGGCGCCCGCCCTCACCGTCTCCCTGACGGCGCCGGCGCAGCGGAACTGGCCGGAGACCGTTCCCGCGAGCGGCTGGCTGAAGCCCTGGCAGGAAGCGGTCATCGCCTCCGAAACCAGCGGCCTGCGCATAACCGATGTCCTGGTCGACGTCGGCTCCGTAGTCACCAAGGGACAAACGCTCGTCCAGCTTTCCCAGGAGAGCGTGCTCGCCGATCTCCGCAAGCAGGAGGCGGCGGTCGAAAACGCCAAGGCAAGCCTGTCGAAGGCCAAGGCCAATGCCGACCGGGCGCGACAGCTGCAACCTTCCGGCGCGCTTTCCGACGAGAAGATCGTCGAATATCTGGCCGATGAGCAGACGGCGACGGCAAGTGTTGCGTCCGAAGAGGCCGCGCTCGACACCGAAAAGATCAAGCTTGCGCAGACGACAATCACGGCCGCCGACGACGGGGTGATCACGTCGCGTTCCGCCAATCTCGGCGCCGTCGTCTCCGCCGGCACCGAGCTGTTTCGCATGGTTCGCCAGCAGCGTGTCGAATGGCAGGCCGAAGTGTCAGCACGCTACCTCCCGCGCATTTCTGAAGGCTTGAGCGTCAGGATCAACGGACCGGACGGCCAGGTCATCGACGGCAAGGTGAGACTTGTCGGGCCTTCGGTCAGCACCGATACCAGCCGGGCAATCGTCTATGTGGCGCTTCCCACCGATGTCCGGCCGCGCACCGGTCTCTATGTCACCGGCAATATCGCATTGCAGACCTCGCCGGCACTGACCGTTCCGGAGACGGCGATCGTGTTCCGGGACGGCATCAGTTACCTCTTCACTTCAGGTGAGGATCAGCGGGTCAGAAAGGTCAGAGTGGAAACCGGCCGCCGCAACAACGGCGAGGTGGAAATCGTCTCCGGCATCGATCGCTCGGCGAAAGTGGTGAACTCGGGCGGCGCGTTCCTGTCCGACAACGACCTCGTGAAGATTGCGGAGACAAACTGATGAACTTCTCAGCCTGGTCGATCCGCAACCCCGTACCGGCGATATTGCTGTTTGTGATGCTGACAGCCGGCGGGCTCTTGGCCTTCAAACAGCTGCCGATCCAGAATTTCCCGGATATGGACCTTCCCACGATCAACGTCACCGCGACGCTTGAGGGCGCCGCACCGACGCAGCTCGAAACCGAGGTCGCCCGCAAGATCGAGGATGGCCTTGCCGCGCTCAGCTATCTCGATCACATCACCACGACGATCACCGACGGCACCGTCTCGATCAAGGTGTCCTTCGAGCTGGAAAAAGACAGCGAAACGGCCCTGAACGAGGTCCGCAACGCCGTCGACAGCGTCAAAGGCGACCTGCCGGCGCAGATGGAAACACCGAGCGTCACCAAGGTCACCGTACAGAGCTCCGCACTGGTCACCTATGCCGTCCGCTCGACCGCTCTCAACGAGACCGAGCTTTCCTGGTTCGTCGACAATGATCTGACCAAGGCACTGCTTTCGGTGCCCGGTGTCGGTCAAGTCAACCGCATCGGCGGGATCGACCGCGAGGTGCATGTGGATCTCGATCCCGCGACGATGGCGTCGCTCGGCGTCACCGCGGCCACCGTATCGTCGCAGCTGAAGGCCGTGCAGACGGATACGTCGGGTGGCCTCGGCGAAATCGGCGGCACCCGCCAGACCTTGCGCACGCTCGGTGCCCTGCCATCGGTCGAGGCGCTGAAGGGGCTGAAAATCCCGCTGGCGAACGGCCAGCAGGTTCGCCTCGACGACGTCGCATCCATCAGCGACAGCTTCGCCGAGCGCTCCTCGATGGCCTATCTCGACGGCAAGCCGGTGATCGCGGTCGAGATCAAGCGCTCGAACGGATTTTCCGACAGCGGTGTCGCCGCCGATGTCGACAAGGCGATCGGGGAGTTCGCCGCCAAGCATTCCAACGTTGAGATCGAAGAGGCTTACAGCACGATCGGTCCGATCATCGGCAACTACGATGGCTCGATGCACATGCTCTACGAAGGCGCGATCCTGGCGATCATCGTCGTCTGGCTTTTCCTCCGGGACTGGCGGGCGACGATCCTGTCGGCCGTGGCGCTGCCCTTGTCCGTCATACCGACCTTCCTTGTCATGTATCTCGCCGACTTCAGCTTGAACATCGTCACACTGCTTGCGCTGTCGCTGGTGGTCGGCATCCTTGTCGACGATGCCATCGTCGAGATCGAAAACATCGCCCG
The DNA here is from genome assembly GCF_036571585.1 of Rhizobium sp. 268. Lineage (NCBI taxonomy): Bacteria > Pseudomonadati > Pseudomonadota > Alphaproteobacteria > Hyphomicrobiales > Rhizobiaceae > Rhizobium > Rhizobium sp. 268. The sequence goes on from NZ_JAPPSO010000010.1 coordinate 290,931, forward strand.
CCACCTGCAGATGGGCAAGCGGCCGATCGATGCCGCTCTCGAGGCAGCCAACGAGATCGGGCTTGCCGTCATCGCAACCACATTCACGCTGGTTTCGGTGTTCCTGCCGACAGCATTCATGAGCGGCATACCGGGCCTTATCTTCCGCCAGTTCGGCATCACCGCTGCCGTCGCCGTTCTCGCCTCGCTGGTCGTCGCTCGCCTGCTGACGCCGATGATGGCCGCCTATTTCATGAAGGCCCATCCGACCGAGGAAAAGGACGGCCGAATCATGCGTGCCTATATATCAATCGTGAAGGCCGCCATGCACCGCAGGAAGACGACCGTGGCCGTCACCGCCGTCATCGTGGCGCTCTCGCTTTCGACCATTTCCCTGTTGAAATCTGGCTTCCTGCCCGCGTCCGACGACGCGCGGACCCAGATCACGCTGACCATGCAGCCGGGCGCCACCATCGAGCAGACCGACGCCACCAGCAGGAAGGCCGCGGATATCATCGGCAAGCTTCCCGACGTGACCCATGTCTTCTCCGCCGTCGGATCGGTGTCCTCGGGCGGCGGTCCCGACGCCGGCACCACGAGCGATGTCGGATCGGCGACGATCGTTGCCGTGCTGCCGCCCATCGACGAGCGTGACCGCAAGCAGTCGGAAATCGAAAACGATATCCGGCAGGCGCTTTCCATCCTTCCCGGCGTGCGCGTGGAGGTCGGCGGCGGCGGCAATGGCACGAAACTCGAGATCACGCTGGCTGGCGACGATGCAAATGTCCTCGATAGCGCCAGTACGGCGCTCGAGGAGCAGCTCCGCTCACTGCAGGGCATCGGCGCTGTGACATCGACCGCAGCCCGACAGGCGCCCGAGATTCAGATCACGCCCGACTTTGCGCGCAGCGCCGCACTTGGGGTAACGTCGAGCGCCATCGCCGAGGCCGTGCGCGTAGCGACCAACGGGGAATATTCGGCCGACCTGCCGAAGCTCAACCTGCCTCAGCGGCAGATTCCGATCGTCGTCCGCTTCTCGCCCGAGGCGCGTACCACTCTGGACGACATCAAGAACATGCGGGTGGCGGGAACCAACGGCAACGTCGATCTCGGATCGATCGCCGACGTGAAGATCGGCGGCAGCCCTTCGGAGATCGACCGCATCGACCGGATGCGCAATGTCACCCTTTCCGTCGAACTCAACGGCCGCATCCTCGGCGACGTCAACCGCGAGGCGCAGGCGCTGCCGACACTTCGTCATCTGCCATCGGGCGTCACCCTGGTCAACCAGGGCGAACTTCAGCGCAGTTCGGAGCTGTTCCAGAGTTTCGGGCTGGCGATGGCGATCGGCGTGTTCTGCATCTATGCGGTCATGGTGCTGCTCTTCCACGATTTCCTGCAGCCGCTGACGCTTCTGATGGCATTGCCGCTCTCGCTCGGCGGCGCGTTGGTGCCGCTGGTGGTGACCGGAACGAGCTTCTCCATGCCTGTTGTCATCGGCCTGCTCATGCTGATGGGCGTGGTGACGAAGAACTCCATCCTGCTCATCGAATATGCGATCATGTCGCGTCAGCGTGGCATGTCGAGATTCGACGCCTTGGTGGATGCCTGCCACAAGCGCGCACGGCCGATCGTCATGACCACCATTGCCATGGCCTCGGGCATGCTGCCGGCGGCACTCAGCCTGATGGGCGGTGATTCGAGCTTCCGCCAGCCGATGGCAATCGTCGTGATCGGCGGCGTGGTGATGTCGACGCTGGTCAGCCTCATCGTCATCCCCGTCATCTTCACTTTCGTCGACGATCTGGAACAGATCCTCAAACGGGTCCTGCGCCGGATCGGACTGGCCGAGGACATCGCCGGGGATAAGCCGCATGCGTCCAACGATCACGCGGCGATCGCCTTCCAGCCTGAGATTTCGAAACGGGGACAAGCTCAGAGATGATGCCCCACAGGTGATTGGGCAGACGCTGCCCCACCGCACAAGGCCGGCGACGGCACCCTCTTCGGTCGCGTTCCCCTCCCCCGGAACAAGACCGCGGGACGTATTCCCCCGCAGGCGGCCACAAGCCGCCTGCGCGTCCTGCATCTTCTGGAAACGCCAGTCCGAGCACTCATCCTGATTGCAGTTTCCCCGTCTCGATCGACTGCCAGCAGCGCAGCGCGCACGTCGCCACGAGAACCTTTACCAAACTTTACACTTCCTTAACTGCGCTTGACATCCGCACAGCTATTACAGATCGACCTCAGCTCAATCCGGAGGGTCGTGTGTCCAAGGCACCTCGAAATATTCTGCTTGGCCGCTTCGCGGAGGGGAAAGTCATACTCGCCGCGATTTCGCGGAGGGCGCGTCCGTTTCACTCGATATTTTACGACTATAGAATTGCCAAAGTTCTTCGACTTTGCCTGCAAGATAATTACGTCTTGCTCTCTCATCTTCTGAGCGAAGCGATTGAACCAGGCCGTGCGGAGAGCCTTCGCAAAGAGTGTGATGCTCTGTCGGAAGACATTTCAATTGGCGGAACGGGGTGATTCATCGCGCGCTCACGACAGCGGTTTCATCGCCTCGAAATCGGGCAAGGCGCTGCTGGCGTAGCCGATCGCCCCCAGCGAAGCGATAGAGATCCTTCCGTCGCGGATCGACAACAGCGGTCCTTCGGCACCCTGCTCGTAAATATCCGGGTGGGCCGCCGCAAAACGCGCCATCTCCGCCTGCGGCGCACCCTGCATGCCGGCTACATAGTGATGGCCGTTACGCTCGACATGGGAGAGACCGAGCAGCGAAACCAGCGCCAGATCCTGCTGCACGGCAAGCCCGGCCTGACAGGTCAGGTCTTCGCCGGAGAGGAACAGGCCCGGCACACCTGTCGTCCTGATGCGGATCGCCTTGAGAAGCGAGCGATAGACGCCCTTGCAGGTTTTCGAGGAGACGCCGGTATAGCCAAGCTCACGGGCGTGGGCGAAGGCCTCGTCGCCATCGTCGCTCTCATCGATCAGGAAGGGCAACTGCGCCGCCAGAGCCCCGAGCGGTGTTTCCATGGTGATCGCGCGCGAGAACGGCTGTTCGACAAAGGCAATGGCCGCACGCAACCGTGCCAGCGGCGGCATCCCCGCGATGCGCGCCAGTAGGTCGGCAAGCGGTTCGGCAGCGCTGAATTGTTCGTTGCCGTCGACCGTCAGCCGATAGTCCGGCAGGCGGTCCAGCACGACGGCGATCCGCGCCAGCCGGTCTATATCGGCATCGACCACGCCAGAAAGCTTGATCTTGAACCAGCGGTTGCCATAACGCGCAATCACCGCCTCGAGGCTTTCCGGCAGACCGTCATCAACGGGATGGACGATATCGCTCTCGGTAATCGGGTCGAGCAGCCCGATCGTATGCCGGGCTGCAATCGAGTCTGCGGGGCGAAGGCCGGCGAGCACCGCGGAGGCGGCATTCGTATCGATATCGCCGGGTAGCATCGGGCCGCCGATGCCGACCAAGTTGCCACGCACCGCATCGAAGAAGGAAATGCCGGCAAGACGGCAATAGGCATCGAGTGCCGCGCGGGCGATCAGCGAAGGGCCAAAACCAGCGACCAACGGATTTCCGGGCAGGCGCCGCGCGGTTTCCATCTCGTTCAGGCGGGCAGCGCCAAACAATGTCGCCGGCGCGGATGCCTCGAGCGACGCAGCGGCCGAAACACGGATCGAGCCGCGCAATTGATCGACGTTCTGCGCCGGCGTCAGCGCCGGGTTTTTGTCGAACCATTTCGGCACCATCATTTCGGCGGCCGCGCCGATGGCGATTTTCCCTGTCTCATCCTCGAGACGCACCCTGAGAAAGGCCTGCGGCGCCCTTTCGAGGGTCGCTACGCCGAAGCGGAACGGCAGACGCAGGCGGGTATCGCGCTCGAAGGCGTCGATCTCGACAATTCTAATGCGCGGCGCCGTCACGCGACCTCCGATGTTTCTGTTCATGCTCATGCCATCCGCGCAAGCATGGCTCGCGACACTTCATGATGGAGCGGCTCCCGGCGCAGCAGCCGGCCGATCTCATCTACCATGGCCCGGCCTTGGGCGAAATGTGCCTCTTCGGTGTGGCCGGCGGCGTGCGGCGAAATGGTGACATTGATAAGTCCGGGGTCGCGGAAGGGGCTGTTCGGCGGCAGCGGCTCCTTGTCGAAGACATCGAGAGCCGCCTCGATACGGCCGGAGCGGATCTCCGCCAATAATGCGGCCTCGTCGATCAGTTCCGCGCGTGCCGTATTGATGAACAATGCGCCAGAGCGCAACAGCGCCAGTTCGCGGGCGCCGATCATCCCACGTGTTTCGGACAGGACGGGCGCATGCAGGGAAATCACATCGCTCTTCGCCAGCGCCTCGTCCAGTTCTGTCCTGACGACGCCGAGTGCCGCGGCCTCGCCGTCGCTGAGATAGGGATCGACAACCAGCACGCGGCAGCCGAATGGAACGAGCAGGCGCATGACCGCCCGTCCGACATATCCGGCGCCGACGATGCCAACCGTTCTGGCGCCCAGCAATCTTTGCGGCACGGCGGCGCGGACGTCGAGCCATTCGCCGCCGTCGCGCAATGCATGATGCAACCGGTGAATGCCGCGCATGGCGAGCAGCGCTTCGGCGACGACGAACTCGGCAACCGAGGCGGCGATTTTCGAGGCGGCATGGCTGACACGAAGGCCGTCGTCGAACAGCCGGGCGGGAACGAGCGTGCGGACGCTGCCGGCCGAATGGGCGACGAGGGCAAGTTGCGGATGACGCTGGCGCGCGGCGGAATCGAAGGGCGGCGTGCCCCATCCGGTCAGGCAGGCCGTGGCGCCCTGCAGCAGGCGGTCGGCATCGGCAGCGTCGATCGTGGCGCCGGCCGGCCAGCGGACGTCGCCCAGCGCATTCAACTCAGCGGTCGCCGCATCGTCCAGCATCATACGGCGGGTCTTTTCGGTCAAAAGGACGGCAATGACGGGCGGTTGTTCACGCATGCTTCTACTCTTTCGCTGCGGCGACCAGGCGCCTGAGATGGGCGAGATCGGCGCGGGCCTTGTCGAGCGCCTGTTCGCGGGGAACCCGGTATTGGGAATGCATGGAGAGCACCCCGGCAAAACCGGTGGCGATGAGATGCGGGATGATGTCGTTCCAGGGCACCATGCCGTCGTCGAGCCCATACCAGTCCGAATGCCAGGCACGCTGGCCCAGCGCCCCATAGGCGCCGGGAAACCAGCCGCAATTCTTGACCCCCATGCAGCAGAACCACGGGTCGAGAAGGTCGAGGGTCAGACGCCAGTCCTCGCTTCCCTCGCGGATGATCTGGTTGGCCGGATCGGGATAGGCGCCGATCCCGACGGGATCGCGCCCGGCCAGCAATTGCATCGCAAGCGCGCCGGAGCTGTGCAGGGTTCCGCCGTGCAGCTGGATCGTCAACTTCATGCCGAAGCATTCGGCGAGACGCTCGAAACCATCGAGGCCACGCCGCGCCTCATCGACCTGCACCTTCCAGCGCCGCAAGGGATCATAACGCCAGAAGCCGAGCCGGACCTGACCGATGCCGGCCTCGCCGCAAAAGCCGAGAAGCCGCGACGTGGCATCATCAGGCCGCGTGGAATCGATGGTCGCCATCGGGATGCGGAGGCCGGTTGCGGCAAAGAGCTTCGCCGCCTTGATGATTTCCTCCGGCCGGTCTGGAGAAACGGTGTGGCCGTCTCGAACGAGAAGATCGGCACAATCGAACCCGAGGTCCGCCGTGATCTCCGCCGCCTTCTCCAGCGGCAGACCTTCCAGGGTCTTGGTGAAATAGGCGATATCCATAATGTCGCGGCTCATCGACTGGAAACACAGAGCTCGCTTTCGCGGCCGAAGGCATCCCGAGCGCGCACCGCATATTGCGCGCCCTCCGGCGGCGACATGTGCAGGAATGCCGTCGAGATCAACGGCACCGGACTGACCTTTTCAAAAGCCTCGCCGTCGGTGCTGGTAAGGACATCGTAGAAGATGGCGGGGCTCGCATCGCCGGCAGCCCAGAAGAGCATGCGCTCCTCCCGGCCGCCGAGACCGAGGTAGCGCTCGACGACGAGGCCGGTGGGTGCTGCCGGCGGTGCGCCGATATCGGGGACGACGAGCACCTGCGTCAGCGACGGCAAGGGCACGTCGAGATCGACGCTGACCCGGCCGTCGTCGCAGGCGACGGTGCTGATCGGGTGCAGCAAGGCCGGCTCCTGGGCGCGGCGCAGTTCGGCAAACTGCGCTTCATCAGGCACGGGCGGCGCGCCGACCGGCTCGAAGGGCCCGCGCGGGTTGCTTTCGTCGCGCTGGGCCTCCCATACCTCCATCGGATTGGTGAATTCCTCGTCGATGCGCAGCAGGCAGAGCGCATGGCGGCCGGGAACCAGCCCGCCGACCTCGAGCCGCACGGCGGTCCGGCCCGAACGATTGATGGCATCGACGCTGTGGATGAGGCTGATGGAAACGCCACCGCCCGGCAGCCGTGTCGGCAGGATCGCCAGGCCATCCTGATCGGGCGTCAGGGGCGGCTCGGCCGTCACCTTGCAGACGGTGTCGCCGAGCGTCGCCAGCAGCTCCATCGATGTGAGACCGGGCTTCTTGATGATGTCGAAAGGCGGCGCGCTGTCGATGTCGGTCACCAGCCTGTCCAGATCGGTCTTGTGCTCCCACTGCGCCTTGGTGAAATTGCGCGAGCCGAAATAGGCAAAGATCGTGCGCTGGCTCCAGCCGCCGATGAAGGCGTGGTCATTGCTGAGGAAGGTGAAATTCGCCGCCTTCGGCGCGATGATGCGCCGGTCGTGCTGCTCGATGATACGGGCGATGATCCCGGCATAATAGGCCTTGCCGTGCCAGCTGTGATGATCGCTCCAGCCGAGCTGCGGGTCGCATTCGTCGTTGGCGATCGGCAGGCCGGCGAGGCGCGGGTGATGCTCCTTGAGATAGTCGACGACCAGCAGGGTGCGGTCGACGATGGCATTCGTCTTCGGCGTCAGATCGTCCTTGCTGCCGTTGACGCCCTTTTCGTGGATCGAGATGTAGTCGAGGCGCGGCGGGCCGTCGCCGGTCAGGCAGCTCGTGCCGCTGTCGCAATGGGCCATCAGGGCGCGAAAGATCGGGGAGAGCGTACGGGCGGTGCCGGGGCCGCCCATCGGCAGGCCGGGATCGACGGCGTCGAGGCCGGCGACGCAGGCGTCGTAATAGTTGGTGTAGCCCTTGATGCCATAGGTCCACCAGCCGGAATCGGCTTCGTTCGTCGTTTCGAAATACCATGTCCGCAATTCGTCCATGCCGTAGCGCGCGCCGTAGCGATCGGCCGTCGCCGTCACGAGATCCCGCCAGCGCCTGACCTGATCCATGTCCTCGTAATCGGTAAAGAGGCCGGAGGGATTGCCCATCAGCTCGAAGAACGGCTTCAGGCGGTGCTCGATCATCACGTCGAGCGCCCGGTCGAGCAGCGACCAGTCGTAGCCGCCAAGACCACCGGTCGAACGCAGCAGATTGTAGAGATAATGGACGCGCAGGAACCGGATGCCCTCGTTCGGCAGGCCGCCGATATAGGCAAGCATCTGGCGCATCTCGGGTTCGAGCAGCAGCTCGGCAGGCGAAAAGCCGGTGCCGCGCCAGAACCTGTCGAAGGGGCGCACCGTTTGGTTGGCATCAACATTTATTCGCGTCCGTTCACGCATGGGATCGTCTCTCCTTGAGCGGAAGTCTGGCAGTGCCCGCAAAGCCGGCATGGAAGGCCAACAGCCTGATTATTTGAACTTTTCACGCATCGCATCGATGCCGGGGATAGTTTTGGTCAGATGCTGGTGGGCAGGATCGAAGCGCTGGATCAGCCCGCGGCGGTGCTTGCCGACAAGGATGGTGAAGATGTAGCCCCGGTGGCCGGGCGAGGTAACGGTCGGATGGTAACCCCGGTCGACCAGGACAGTATCGCCGTTGCGGGTCATCAGGATCTTGACCGGGCCGTTGTCGTCATAGGTGATCTGGCTGCCGAAGCCGGTCTCGGGCTGGAAACGATAGTGATAGAGCTCTTCGTGCAGGGTCTCGGCATCGCCGTCTTCGGTATCGTGCTTATGGGGAGGATAGCCCGACCAGCAGCCTTCGCCGGCATAGAGCTCGCTCACCAGCAGATTGCCGCAGCGCCCGTTCTGCCGTTGGCCAAGCAGGTGGGCGATCCGCCGCTGGCTATGCGTGTCGGGCGAACCGACATTGACCGCGTCGACCTCGTCGGGGGTCACCCGGAACGGCGCATAGCGCGTGTCGCAAAGGCCGCCGGCGATGGCGACTTCCGCCGGTCCGCCAGCGGCCGATATCCGGACATTGGCGTCGACGGGCGCGTAAACCGAATCCGCATCGCCTCCCCAGATATCGGCTCGCCGGCCTACCGCTTCAAACGTGACCTCATCCACCGCGATATCCACCTGCCCCGACAGCACGACGTAGAGGCTTTCGTGCAAGGGCAGCCGCCGCGTCTCCCGGCCATCGGCCGGAAGCGTGACGAGGTCGAAGTAGATGAGATCGAGCGTCCTGGAGGAGGTATCCACGATGGGACGCTGCTCGGAGCGGGGAATGAATTCGGGCATCAATTGAACTCCGCAACGGTACGGTCGGCAAAAGGGTTGAGGGTCAGGGTTTCGGCGTGATGGCAGGCCACCGCATGTCCATCGGCGGTGACGGTGCGCAAAGCCGGCACCTCCTGCTTGCACAGCGCAGTGGCGTAGCGACAGCGCGGATGAAAGGCGCAGCCGGGGGGCGCGTGCGCGGGGTCGGCGACCTCGCCCGCTAACCGGATGCGCCGGCCGTGGCGGCGCAGCCTGGGATCGGCGATCGGCACGGCCGAGAGCAGCGCTTCGGTATAGGGGTGACGCGGACGCGAAAAGATCTGCTCAGTCGGCGCCTTTTCCACGACCCGACCGACATACATGACGGCGATATTGTCGGAGATGTGCCGGACGACCGAGAGGTCGTGGGCGACGAAGAGATAGGTCAGGCCGAACTGTTCCTGCAGGTCCTGCAGGAGGTTGATGGTTTGCGCCTGCACGCTGACATCGAGCGCCGAGACGGCCTCGTCGGCGATCACCAGGCGCGGATTGGAGGCCAGCGCCCGGGCAATGCCAATGCGCTGGCGTTCGCCGCCGGAAAAAGCATGCGGGTAGCGGCGCATATATTCAGGCCGCAGGCCGACACTCTGCATCAGCTCGGCGACCCGGTGCTCGAGTTCCCGGCCCTTGGCGATGCCGTTGACACCAAGCACCTCGCCGATGATGTCGATGACGGGAAGACGCGGATTGAGCGAGGATTGCGGATCCTGAAACACGATGCGCAGGTCGCGGTGGATTTCCTTGAGGGCGGATCCGGACAGGGCCGCGAGATCAACCGTGCCACCGCTGCGGTCGCGGTAGCGGATCTCGCCGCTCGTCGGCCGATAGATGCGCAGCACGGTGCGGGCAAGGGTGGACTTGCCGCAGCCGGATTCGCCGACAATGCCGAGCGTCTCGCCGTCCTCGACGCGAAGCGAAACGCCGTCGACCGCCTTGACATGACCGACGACCCGTCGGAACGCACCCTTGCGGATGGGAAAGTGCATCTTGAGATCGTTGAGTTCCAGCAGCGGGCTTGGCTGCATCACGGGATCGGCCATCACTGTCTCTCCTCGTAAAGCAGGCAGCTGGCGACGTGCCCGTCACCGATGACGACGGATCCGGGGTCCTTCCGATCGCAGAGGCCTGCTCTCGCCTCTCTGCATCGGGGATGAAAGCTGCAACCCTCCGGCCGCTCGAAACGCGAGGGCACCATGCCCTCGATGGTCGCGAGCCGTTCGCTCGGTTGCCCGTGCATACGCGGCACCGATTGCAGCAGGGCCTTAGTGTAGGGATGAACAGGTGCATGGAAGATCGTGTCGACATCGCCCGCCTCCACCACCCGGCCGACATACATGACGACCACCTCGTCGGCGATTTCGGCAACCACGCCGAGATCATGGGTGACGAACAGTACCGAGAGCCCGAATTCCGCCTGCAGCGAGGCGAGCAGGTCGAGGATATTGGCCTGGGTGGTCACATCGAGCGCCGTGGTCGGTTCGTCGGCGATCAGCAATTTCGGGCGACAGGCGAGAGCCAGCGCGATGCAGACGCGCTGGCGCATGCCGCCGGAAAACTGGAAGGCGTAACTTTCCATGCGCTCGGCCGGCCTGGGAATGCCGACCAGAGCCAGCGTCTCGATGGCATGTTCGCGCGCTTCCTTCTTTCCCATCTTCAGATGCAGGCGGATCACCTCCATCATCTGGTTGCCGATGGTATGGACAGGGGAAAGTGCCGCCATCGGCTCCTGGCTGATCAGGCCGATCTGAGCGCCGCGGATCGCCCGCATGTCGCGGCCACGCGGATCGAGCGCGGCGAGATCGATGGCGGCGGCTGCCGGATTCGGCCGGTAGCGGATCGCGCCCGAGACGATCCGTCCACCGCGCGGCACCTGGTTGAGAATCGAGCGTCCGGTGATGCTCTTGCCCGAACCGGATTCGCCGACGACGCAAACCGTCTTGCCGCGCGGGATGGAAAAGGAGACGCCGTCGACTGCCCTGATAGTCCCCGCGCCGCCGAAGAAATGGGTCCTGAGGTCGTCGACCTCGATCAGCGCGTCGCGATGCGGGCTCCGGCCGCCGGCGGCGGCGAAATTGGCGTCAGTATTCATAGGGATCTGCAGCATCGCGTAATCCATCACCGAGGAAATTGAGGGCAAGCACCGTGACAATCACTGCCAGGCCCGGAAGAAACAGCCAGGGCGCGCTCGAGACCGCGAGAATGTTCTGTGCTTCCTGAAGCAGCACGCCCCAACTGACGACCGGCGGCCGCAGGCCGATGCCGAGGAAGGAGAGCGCGGTCTCGGCGAGGATCATCGTCGGAATGGCAAGCGTGACCGAAGCGATGATATGACTCATGAAGGACGGCACCATATGCCGCCAGATGATCCGCATCCGCGAGCAGCCATCGAGATGGGCGGCGATGACGAAGTCTTCCGTCTTCAGCGACAGGAAACGTCCGCGCACCACGCGCGCAAGGTCGGTCCAGCCGATCAGCGACAGGATGATCGTGATCCAGAGATAGACCAGGATCGGGTCGGCGCTAATCGGAACGGCAGCCGCAAGGCCCATCCACAGCGGGATGGTGGGGATGGAGTTGATGAGCTCGATCGAACGCTGGATGACATCGTCCACCCAACCGCCGTAAAGTCCCGAGATGCCGCCGAGGATGATGCCGAGGACGAGGCTGATCGCGACGCCGATCAGACCGACGGACATTGAGACACGGGTGCCGTGCACCGTCCGGCTGAAGACGTCGCGGCCGAGGCGATCGGCGCCAAAGAGGTAGAAGGGTTTGCCCGTTTCGACCGGGCCGATCAGGTGACGGTCGAAATCGAACAATCCCCAGAACCGATAGGGCTCGCCTTTGACGAAGAAGCCGACGGGAATGACGACCGCCGGATCGGGCACGTAAGTGCGGCTGAGCGCGATCGGATCGACCTTCATCGAATAGCCGTTGACGTAGAGCAGATGAAACTGCCCCGTTGTGTCGTAACCGGCGACTTTGAGCCGCTGGGGCGGCGCATAGGTGTAGCGGGAATCGTAGGTCTGCGATGAAACCGGGGCGATGACTTCGGCAAACATGGCGACCAAGTAAATCAGCAGGATGACGACGCCCGCCCCCAGCGCCAGCCGGTGGCGGCGGAAACGGCGCCAGATGAGTTTCCACTGGCCGGCAACCGCATCGGAATTGCGAACACGTTCAGGTATCAGTGCGATGGCTTGATCGGTCATATCTATCGTCCTTCAGCCATTGCGAATGCGTGGATCGAGCCAGGCGAGCAGCAGATCGGAGATCAGCGTGCCGATCAGCGTCAGTATGCTCATCAGCAGGATGAAGGTGCCGGCGAGATACATGTCCTGGGCAAACAGGGCGTTGAGCAGCAGCGGTCCCGTGGTCGGCAGGCTGAGGACGATGGAAACCACCACCGAACCCGAGACGAGGTGCGGCAGCACCCAGCCGACCGTAGAGACGAAGGGGTTGAGCGCCACCCGCACCGGATATTTCAGCAGCAGCCGGATTTCGCTCAAACCCCGGGCGCGCGCCATGTCGACATAGGGCTTGTTGAGTTCGTCGAGCAGATTGGCGCGCATGATGCGGATCAGCGCCGCCGTCGCACCGGTGCCGAGCACGACGACCGGGATCCACATATGCGAGATGAGATCGCCGAGCTTGGCCCAGCTCCAGGCGGCATTGATATAGAGTGGCGAAAACAGCCCGCCGACGCTTTGGCCGAAATACTGCGCCGAGACGAACATCAGCACCAGCGCCAGCAGGAAGTTCGGAATGGCAAGCCCAAGAAAGCCGAAGAAGGTGGCGAAGTAATCGCCGACCGAATATTGCCGCACCGCCGAATAGATGCCGATCGGAAAGGCCACCGCCCAGACGAAGAGCAGTGTGGTGACCGAGACCACCATCGTCAGGCCCATGCGCGCCCAGATCAATTCGCCGACCGGTTTGTTCCAATCGAGGGACTGACCGAAATCGCCACGCAGCAGGATGCCGCTGATCCATTTCCAATATTGCACCGCCCAGGGCTGATCGAGGCCATATCGCTCGCGCAGGCCGGCGATGACGCCGGGATCGATGGTCTCGTTCTGCGAAGCAAGACGTGCCGTCATCGCGGTCAGGAAATCGCCCGGCGGCAGTTGGATGATGATGAAGGTCACGACCGAGATCGCGAACATCATCGGGATCATGTACAGCAGACGTCTGATGATGAAGCCGGCCATGTTCAAGCTCCTTCAACCGGCAATTGCCGATCGCATTGGGTGATGGGGCGAGGCTGTGCTTTGGGAATGGCGCCGAGGACGCCATTCCGCCGATCGTGTGTCGTTACTGCTGGTAGTAGAAGGTCTCGGGCTTGGCCGGTCCCGGCGTCATGTAGAAGGACGTGCTCGGAATGACCTTCGGAACGTTGTGCATATTGGTCTTGACGATGCCGACGCGGTCCGGTTCCAGGTTGGTGCCGATGACGTAGAACTCGTCACGGGTGATCGCCAGCAGCTCTTTCATGGCTTCAAGCTGCTTTTCGAGCGTCGGGGCCTCCTGCACCTGCCGGTACAGATCCATCTGCTTCTTGGCGGCCGGGCTCGGTTCCTCAGCGTTCGGATCCTTGGGATTCTGGTAATAGAGACCCCATGCGGTCGCAAAGCTCGACTCGTATTCGTGCGGGAAATACCATTTGGGATCGAGCAGGCCGAGGAAGTCGTAGCCGCCGCCGCCCACCCATCCCAGGCCGTCATTGTCGTTGTTCTGCAGGCGGGAGAAGATCAGCGACCGTTCGGCCGGGCGAGGCTGCATGTCGATACCGACCGCCCGCCAATAGCGTTGGATCATTTCCAGCGCGTCGACCTGGATCGGGCTGCCGGTCAGCGCATCGATCGCGAAAGTGATGCGCTTGCCGTCCTGGCCGAGGCGATAACCTTCGCCGTCTTTCTTGGTCAGGCCCGCCTTGTCGAGATATTGATTGGCGAGGTCGACGTTATATTCGAGATACTGCGTCGCCATCTTCTCGTCGTAGAGCGCGCTGCCTTCGCGGGGCGCGGCCTGATAGGGCTTGGCCTGCCCGGCATAGATCAGCTGGTTCAGCTCCTCGCGGTTGATGGCGTAGCTGAGGCCGATGCGGAAATCCTTGTTGGAGAAGACGGCACGCAAGGCCGGGTTCTTGTGGGTCTGGTTCAGCGTGATCAGCAGGGCGTTCGACCAGGCCGGCCGGGCGATGAACAGGCCGTAACCACCCTTCTGCTGGTTCTGCACGATGACCGTGCGGGCGTCCGTCGTCTCGATGAAGCGGTTCTGCATGTCGATTTCACCGCTGATCGCCTTCAGGATGATCGCCTGCGTATCCTGCATCACATCGATGGTGATGCGATCGAAATAGGGCAGCTGGTTTCCCGCCGTATCGACCTTGGCATAATAGGGATTGCGTTCGGCGACGACCTGGGTGGTGCCGTTATAAGGCGCGGTCAACACCCAGGCATCGAGCGTCGGCCGGCCGAGATCGCGCCAGCGGCCGGGAAAGCCGATCTTGTTGTTGAAAAGCTGGACCCAATCGGTCGCACCGGCCGCCTTCACCATGGCGTCGACGCCGTCGGGATTGAAATCCTTGTGGAACTGCTTGAGATAATGCGCCGGCGCAGCCGCCAGGATATCGGAGCCGCGCACCGTCGCCATGTTCATCAGGAACAGGCCGTTCGGCGCGGCGAACTTGAAGACGACCTTGTTGTCGGCGAGCTTTTCGACCTTGACGGTCTCTCCGCCCGCGGTCAGCCAGTCGGGCGCAGCCGGCGTGATCTTGGTGTTGCGCAGCACATTTTCGTTCCACCACACCAGATCGTCGGCGGTGAAGGGCTCGCCGTCCGACCAGCGCGTGCCCTCCCGCAGGGTAAACGTATATTCGGTGGCGTTGTCGTTGACCTCGACGCTTTTGGCGATGTCGGGGATCACCTCGGTCCATTCCGGATTCCAGCGGACCAGCCTGGTATAGCCGATCGAACGCTCGATCTCACTGTCGCCGCCGCCGAAGGTGGCGGTGCGCCAAGTGCCGCCATAGGTGCCGACCGACTCAAGTGGCGTGAGTACGAGCGGCTGCTTGGGCAGCCGCTTGTCCACCGGCGGCAGCTTGCCGGCATCGACCAGCGCCTTCAGTTCGGGTGATTCCTGAAAGCTGAAAGCGGCGCCGGCCCAGCCGGCACCGATGAGGATGGCCGCGGCAACTGTGGAAACAACCTGCCGCCGTAGAATTCTGACGTGTTGCATTCTCTCCTCCCTGTGTTCTAATTACGTTATCGTTAACGTATTCTCCTCAATTCCGAACGTTAACGTTATCGTTCAGTCTTGTCAAAAAGATTCGCATCGGCGTGGAGTAAACCCGTAAAGGCTTGGCTTTCACCGAAACTATGTTAGTTATCGTTATCGTAAATTTCTCGCCATCTTAGAGACAGCCCTTGAGCAGCCCCAAAGAACCGGACTCCAAAATAACCATCGCCGATGTCGCCCATGCCGCAGGCGTGTCGCCGATGACGGTATCGCGCGTGCTGAACGGCCGGGGCGGCGCCAGTGCCGAAACCAGTCAACGCATTCTCTCAGCGGCAAACGAACTCAATTATCGCCCCAACCCCTTTGCGCGCGGGTTGCGCTCCGACCGGTCGAAGACCATCGGCCTACTTGTTCCCGACATCACCAACCCGTTCTTTCCCGAGGTCATCCGGGGCGCCGAGGATGCGGCAAGTGCGGCCGGCTACAACCTGCTGCTGTCCAACGTCGTCGAAAACAGCAAACGGGAAGAGGAACTCATCGAAGCGCTGCTCAGGCATCGGGTCGACGGGATCATCGTCTGTAGCGCCCGGCTGCCCGATGCCGCGCTTCATAAGGCGCTCGCACCCCACCGCGCCGTCGTGCTCATCAACCGAGAGGCTCCGAACGAAATCGCCGGAACCATCGTCACGGACTATGAGACCGGCGCGTCGCGGGCGATAGACCATCTGGTCGAACGCGGCCGCCGCAAGATCGCGATCGTCGCCGGGCCGCGCAGTTCCTTCGGCGGCAAGAGCCGCCTCGTCGGCTTCCGCAAGACGCTGACAGCCCATGGGCTGAAGGCGTATGGCATCGTCTACTGTGATCCGACGGCGGCGGGCGGACAGACGGCGGCGGCGCAATTGCTGGCGGAAACGCCCGATATCGATGCCCTCATCTGCTACAACGACCTCAATGCGATCGGCGCCATGAAGGCCTGCCGGGCCGCCGGCATTTCGATCCCCGGGCAGATCGCCCTGATCGGCTTCGATGACATCCCGACGGCCGAACTACTGTCTCCGGCGCTCACGACGCTTCGGGTGCAGAAACGCGAAATGGGAGAGGAAGCCGTGCGCCTGCTGCTCAGCCGCATCGCTACCAAGAACCGTCAGCACGGCATCGTCATCGTACCCGAGCTCATCGTCCGCGAAACGACCTGATCGACGTTAAACAGGAGGGATATCCAATGGATGGCGACAATCTGCAGTCACTGGCC
Organism: Rhizobium sp. 268; assembly: GCF_036571585.1. Taxonomy (NCBI): domain Bacteria; kingdom Pseudomonadati; phylum Pseudomonadota; class Alphaproteobacteria; order Hyphomicrobiales; family Rhizobiaceae; genus Rhizobium; species Rhizobium sp. 268. The sequence goes on from NZ_JAPPSO010000010.1 coordinate 307,005, forward strand.
TTGCCCGAGGAGAAGAAGGCCTGGTTCGTTCATGACCGGTTCGGCATGTTCGTGCATTGGGGGCTCTACGCCCTGCCGGCACGCCATGAATGGGTGAAGAGCCGCGAAGAACTGACTGATGACGACTACCGGAAATATTTCGATCATTTCGACCCCGATCTCTACGATCCCCGCGAATGGGCAAGGCGTGCCAAGGCCGCGGGCATGAAATATGTGGTGCTGACCACCAAGCACCATGAAGGCTTCTGCCTCTGGGACACCAAGGCCACCGACTTCAAGGTGACCAACGCGCCTTATGGCAAGGATCTGCTGCGCCCCTTCGTCGACGCCTTCCGCGCCGAAGGCCTAAGGATCGGCTTCTATTATTCGCTAATCGACTGGCATCACCCCGACTTCACCGTCGATCCGCGCCACCCGCAGCGCAATCATCCCGATGCAGCGAAGATCAACGAAGGCCGGGATATGCAGCACTATGCCGCCTTCATGCGCGAGCAGGTGCGCGAGTTGCTGACCGAGTTCGGCCGGATCGACATCATGTGGTTCGATTTCAGCTATCCGCAGTGGAAGCTGGGCGAACTTGTCGGAAAGGGCCATCGGGACTGGGAAAGCGAGAAACTCGTGCGCCTGGTGCGCGAGCTTGCCCCCGACATCATCATCAACAACCGGCTCGACCTCGCCGGTCTGCAGCCAGACATCGTCACGCCGGAGCAATATATGCCGCGCGCCTGGCCGAAACGCGACGGCCGGCGCGTCGTCTGGGAAGCCTGCCAGACGCTCAGCGGCTCCTGGGGCTATCACCGCGACGAGGACACCTGGAAAAGCACGGAGCAGTTGGTGCAGATGCTGGTCGGCACCGTTGCGATCGGCGGCAATCTCTTGATGAATGTCGGGCCGACGGCGCGCGGCACGCTCGACCATCGGGCAATATCAGCGCTCGCCGCCTATGAGGAGTGGATGGCGCTGCACGAGCGCAGCATCGTCGGCTGCACCCAGTCCGATTTCACCGCTCCGCCCGACTGCCGCCTGACCCAGAGCGGCGACCGCCTCTACATCCACCTGTTCAACTGGCCCTATAAGCATCTGCATTTCGATGCCCTGGCCGGCAAGATCGAATATGCGCAATTCCTGCACGATGCCAGCGAGGTCACCTGGCTGCGCCCGTCCGCCAATACGCTGTGGACGAACACCCAGTTCCCCGTCGGCGACGACGAACTGACATTCGTGTTGCCGGTGCGCCGCCCCAAGGTCGTCGTCCCGGTCATCGAGGTCAAGCTGAAGGCGGGGAGCGCTGCTGGCGTTCAGGACTAAAGTGCAGTGCCCTGAGCGGGCACGACATCGTGCCCGCTCAGGAGACCGGCCCAGTCGGCATCAGCCTTGTCTCGCGTCCTCAGACACGATCAGACTGTTGCGGCTGACGAGCGATGGTATCTGGAGAATATGCTCGGCCGCGGTGCGGCCTTCAATTCTGGAGATGAGGGCCCGCGTCGCGATCTGGCCAAGCTCCCTGCCCGACTGATCGATGCTGGCGAGATTGACGAGGCCGAGGGCTGCGGTCGACGAATTGTCATATCCGATGACCGCGAGGTCCTCGGGCACGCGCACGCCCATTTCCATCGCCAGGCTCAGCAGCGTGATCGCGTCGAGATCGCTCCAGCAGAATACGGCGCGCGGCCTGTCTTTCCTCGCGAGGAATTTTCGGATCGCGGCTTCCCGCTTCGGCGGGGCGATCGGAATTTTGCCGATCGGCGCGGAGGCGCCGAGCCCGCCGCGCTGCATCGCTCGGCGGTACCCGATCTCACGCTGGCGGACGACGGAAACCGCATGCCCTTCGCGCTCGCCGAGACTGAGCATCTCGATGTCGCGATAGCCGCAGGCAAGCAGCGCTTCCACCGCGATCTCCGCGCCGCGCTGATCGTCGGCATTGACGGTGTCGAAGGCCGTGGCGCCGGCATCGTGGTAGCCGACCGCGACGATCGGGATCTGAGCCGCGAACTTAGCGAGGATTTCCGAGGGCAGGCGCGGCGCCACGAGAACGAGCCCGTCCATCTTGTAGTCGATCATCGACTCGATCAACGACGTCTCCAACTGCACGCGCGCATCGCTGACGCCGATCATCGCCTGATAATGCGAAGGCGCCAGTACCCCGTTGACGCCGGCGATCACTTCCGGGAGGAAAGGATTGCGGATGTCGATCAGCAGCACGCCGATGGTGAAACTGCGGCCGCGCAGGCCTCTTGCTGCCCGCGAGGGACGATAGCCGAGCGTCTCGATGGCATCCGTCACCTTGGCGCGCAGCGCCTCACTGACGCCGTAGGCGTTTCGCATCACCTTGGAAACCGCTGCGACCGAGACGCCTGCATGGGTTGCCACTGTTCGGATCGTCACGCGATCGTTTCGTTGCGGCTTCTGTTTGTCTTCGACTGACATGGACTCTCTGGCTTGCGGCTGCGAGCCGTCATTAATCGCCCGCGAAACCACCATGGCAGACTGGCGATGAAATTTCTATTGCGCTTCCGAAGAAAATGTAGAACGTTATATGGAGAACGTTCTACATTTCATCGGGAGGATTTGATGAACTTTCAGCCGGCAGCCATGAGCGGCAATCTCGTTTCGCGCGCCTGGTCGGGAGAGATGATCGCGCCCCTGTCGGACGGCGGCCAGGGAACCGCCGCAAGCTTCGTCTCCAAAAGCTTCGAACATGATGGCGCCGGGCTTCCCGTCGAACTGTTCATCTCCGCCCTCGGCCTTTACCGCTGCTTCATCAATGGCGCGCGCGTCGGCGACGACCTGTTGACGCCGGGCTGGACGAATTACGACGATCGCATCGCCTATCAGCGCTACGACATTTCCAGTCTGCTTAAACCGGGCGTCAACCGCATCGAGATCTGGCTTGCCGACGGATGGTACCGGTCGCCCCTGATGTGGGGCACCAAGCCGATTCCGAACTGCTGGGGCGACAGGATCGGCGCCATCGCCGATCTGGTTGGCCCGGGCGGTGTGCTTCTTTCCACCGACACGACCTGGCGCAGCGGCAGGCTGCCGATCCTGAAATCGGGGATCTATTTCGGCGAGATCTATGACGCGCTGCTGGAAAATCCCACGGAAACGCACGGCACAGAAAGATTGCCGTTCAACACGGCGCTGCTCGTCGCGCATGAGACGGCAGCGGTGCGGGAATTGCAACCGCTCGCCGCCGTCGAAAGCTGGACCGACGACGGCAGAACGATCTATGATTTCGGCCAGAACGTCGGCGGTTACGTCAGATATACAGTCCGTGGCGTCGGCGGTGCCGAAGTGCGGGTGGAGCACTCGGAAGTGCTCGGCCCCGACCGGCATTTCGACAATCGCAACTATCGCACGGCCGCGGCGCACACGCTCTACACATTGCGCGGCGACGGCGACGAGACCTATGCGCCGCATTTTACCTTCCACGGCTTCCGTTATGCCAGGGTGACGATCACGGGAAATGCGAAGATTCTTGAAATCGCATCCATCCCGATCTCATCGGTGCCGGAACCGGCCGGCGGGTTCACCTCGGGCAATCCGCTCGTCAACCGCCTCGTCCAGAATACCATCTGGTCGCAGCGCGCCAATTTCGTCGAAGTGCCCACAGATTGCCCCCAGCGCGACGAACGCCTGGGCTGGACCGGCGACGCCCAGGTCTTTGCTGCAACCGCCTGCTGGCTGAGCGACAGCCAGTCGTTCCTGAGGAAATATCTGCGCGATGTGATGGCCGATCAGCGCGAGGACGGCGCCGTCTCGCATTTTTCGCCGGACCCGACGCGCCTGCACCCCGCCAATTTCCCGGGTTATGCGGGCTCGACCGGCTGGGGCGATGCGATCGTCGTGATCCCCTGGGTGCTTTACACCCATTACGGCGACCGGACGGTTCTGGCGGAATGCCTAGCCTCAATGGTGCGCTGGGTCAATTTCGTCTGGTCCATTTCGGATGGCCCGATCGTGCATCCGCCGTCGCATTGGGGCGCCCGCGGCTTTACCTTCGGCGACTGGCTGCAGCCGGTCGGCGACAACCGCAAGCCGCGTCCGACGATTGCCGACGACTGCGCGGCCACACTCTACCACTTCATCTCCACCGACCTTCTTGCAAGGATCGCCGCCGTTCTCGGCGAGCAAAAACTTGAAGACGAGATGAAGCGGCGCGCCGGCGAGATCCGGCGGGCTTTCGCCGACGAGTTCATCACCCCCGCGGGGCGGCTCGCGCACAACGACCAGACATCCTATGCGCTGGCCTTCCTGCACGATCTGATCCCGCAGGAGCATCATGAGGCTGCCCGGCGGCATTTCCGGCAGGTGGTCATCGATGCCGACTACCGGATCGGCACCGGCTTCATCGGCACCCCTGCCCTGCTGCCGGCTCTGACGAAGCTCGGAATGGACGATCTCGCCGAAAGGGTCTTCCTGCAGGAGGATGTGCCGGGCTGGCTCTATCAGGTCTCGAAGGGAGCGACGACGATCTGGGAGCGCTGGGATTCGATGGCGCCTGACGGCACCATCTACGAACCCGACATGAACAGCTACAACCACTACGCCTATGGCGCCGTCTGCCAGTGGCTGTTCGAATGTGTCGCCGGAATTTCGCCGAACCCGAGCGCACCCGGCTTTGCCGAGGTGATCGTCGATCCCGCGCCGATCCCCGGCCTCTCGCCGGTTGCGGCCCATCATGACGTCAGCCAGGGCCGCATCGAGGCCGGCTGGCATTGCACCGGCAGCGAGGTCACCTATGTGCTGACCCTTCCGGAAGGCTGCATCGGCCGCTTCCGGCCCGGACGGCGGCATCAGAACCCCTCGCTGAACGGAAAGCCCGTCGGCGAGGAGGCCGTTCTCCCCCCGGGAACGCACCAACTGGTCTTTTCTCTACCCGGATTTTGAGGAGCATAAACGTCACACCGTTCAGAGGAGGAACGTCATGACACATCGGATAAAGCGCATTCTTGTGGGCGCATCCACGCTTCTGGCGTTGGCAGCGGCCGGTCCATCGCATGCAGAAACCACGCTGTCTTTCCTGATTGACAACAATCCCGACACGGTCGCAGCAGCCGAGGCCCTGGTTGCCGCCTATCAGACCAAGGCGCCCGACGTGACGATCGAAATCGAACAGCGGCCGGGCGGCGGCGAGGGCGACAACATCATCAAGACGCGCTTGGCGACAGGGGAGATGTCCGATGTATTCCTCTATAATTCCGGTTCGCTCTTACAGGCGCTCAAGCCCACGCAGAAACTTGTCGATCTGAGCGGCCTGCCGTCACAGGCAAAGGTGGACGAAAGCTTCAAGGCGGTGGTCAGCGCCGGCGATAAACTCTACGGCGTTCCTTTCGGCACGGCGATGGCCGGCGGGATCCTCTACAACAGGAAGATCTATCAGGATCTCGGCCTCTCCGTTCCGAAGACCTGGGCGGATTTCATGGCGAACAACGCCAAGGTCAAGGCATCCGGCAAGGTCGCCGTGGCGCAGACCTATCGCGATACCTGGACTTCGCAGTTGTTCGTTCTGGCCGATTATTACAATCTGCATGCCGCCGTGCCGAATTTCGCCGCGGACTATACCGCCAACAAGGCGAAATATGCGGAGACGCCGGCGGCCATGAAGGGCTTCGAACGGCTGAAGGACGTTCACGACGCCGGCCTGATGAACGAAGACTTCGGCGCGGCAAGCTACGACGACGGCTTGAGAATGGTATCGACCGGCGAGGCGGCGCATTATCCGATGCTGAGCTTCGCGGTCAGTGCGCTGAAACAGAATTATCCGGAAAACCTCGCAGATGTCGGCTTCTTCGCCCAGCCGAGCGACGATGCGGCAACGAACGGCCTGACGGTCTGGATGCCGCCGGGCCTTTACATTCCCGCGACCAGCCAGCATGCCGAGGAAGCGAAAAAATTCGTCGACTTCGCCGGAAGCGTTGAGGGCTGCAAGATCATGGTGGAAACCAACGCGGTCCAGGGCCCCTCCCTGGTCGACGGCTGCGATCTGCCGGCCGACGTGCCGCCTGCGATCAAGGACATGCTTCCCTATTTCGAGGCCAAGGACAAGACGACTCCCGCCTTGGAATTCGTGTCGCCCGTCAAGGGACCGGCGCTCGAGCAGATCACCGTTGAGGTCGGCTCCGGTATTCGCCAACCCGCCGAGGCGGCGAAACTCTATGACGAGGATGTGCGCAAGCAGGCCAAGCAGCTCGGCCTGCCCAACTGGTAGAGCGGTCTTTCGGGCCAGTCAGCCTCGCCCGCAAAGGGCGAGGGTTCACCCGATCGAAGAGGGAGTCATGATCGAGACACGCCGCCCCGCGCGCAAGTCGCCCTATCCGCTGTGGTTCTTCATTCCTGCCGCCGTCATATACGGCGTGCTGTTTCTCGTTCCGACGGTATCGTCCCTCTGGTTCAGCCTGACGCGCTGGGACCTTTCGACGGCCGAATTCATCGGGCTCGAAAATTTCCGTCAGTTCTTTTCCGAACCCTTCCTGATCCAGGGGCTCGTCAACACGCTGATCTATGCCGTGACGACGTCGGGCCTGAAGACGGTCTGCGGTCTGTTGCTCGCCGTGCTGCTGACCAGCAATATTTTCGCCCGCGGCTTCCTGCGCACGCTGGTCTTCTTTCCCGTCCTAGTGTCGACGATCGGCATCGGCATCACCTTCACGGTGATGATGCATCCGACCAGGGGCATTATCAATGTCACACTCGAAGCGCTCGGCATTCCCGGGCCGGGATGGCTCACCAATCCGGCGCTCGCGCTTTTTTCGGTGGCCCTGGTCGATGTCTGGAAGGGTGTCGGCCTCGCGACCCTGATCTTCATCGCCGGCCTCGCTGCGATCAGCCCCGATTATTATGAGGCTGCGAGAATAGACGGCGCGACGCGGCTTCAGCAATTTTTCCGGATCACCCTGCCGCTCGTGCGTCCCGCCACTATCGTCGTGGTGACATTGTCGCTGATCGGCGGGCTTCGTTCGTTCGACCTGATATGGGCCATGACCCGCGGCGGCCCGGGTTTCTCCTCGGATGTGATCGCCTCGGTCATCTACAAGCAGTACCAGGCCGGTTTTTATGGGCTGTCGACCGCCGGAAACGTGATCCTGTTTGCGCTGATCGCCGTGATCATCCTGCCCATCTCCCTGTGGTTCAACCGGCGCGAGGTCGAAGAATGAGAAGCGTCCGCCCTTACGTGACCGGCGCGATCGCCCTGGCCGTCGCGGCCGTGATCTTCGTGATGCCCTTCGTTTTCGTCGCTCTTCAGGCAGTCAAATCGAAATCCGAAGCCTCCCGCCTCGATTTCGAATTGCCCGGGCAGTGGCTGTTCTGGGATAATCTGATCGCCGTCTTCAAGGCTCGCGACTACCAGCTCGCGCTGGCCTATTTCAACTCGACACTGATCACCGTCGTCTCCGTCAGCATCCTGCTCCTGCTGTCGGCGATGGTCGGATATGTGATGCAGCGCCGCAGGACCGTCTGGAACAAGGTGGCTTCGGTTGCGCTGTTCATGGGTCTGATGATGCCGCCGGCCGTCGTGCCGACCATCGACCTTTTGCAGGAGATCGGTCTCTTCAAGACCATGACCGGAATGATCCTGATCCAGGTCGCCTACAATCTCTCCTTTTCGATCTTGCTCTACCGGTCATTCATCTCGACCATACCGCGCGATCTCGACGAAGCGGCGCTGATCGACGGCGCCAAGCCGCGGCAGATCTTCTTCAGGGTCATCCTGCCGCTTCTGAAACCGGTGACGGTAACGAATATCGTCGTGCAGTCGATCGCGATCTTCAACGATTTCACCAACCCGCTTTATTACCTTCCCGGCAAGGAGAACGTCACGGTGCAACTGACGCTCTATAATTTCCAGAGCATGTACACGAGCCAGTACAACCTGCTCTTCATGAATATCCTGCTCGTAACGATCCCCCCGCTGATCGTCTTCATCTTCTTCAACCGGCAGATCGTCGCGGGCATGACATCAGGCGCGGTCAAAGGCTAGAAAATGGCTGAGCTCACTCTGAAACAGGTCCGCAAGAGCTTCGGCGCCCTCGAGGTCATCAAAGGCATCGATCTGGAGGTTGCCTCCGGCGAGTTCGTCGTTTTCGTCGGCCCGTCGGGATGCGGAAAATCGACGCTGCTGCGCATCATCGCCGGTCTGGAGGAGACGACATCGGGCGTGCTGACGATCGGCAGCAAGGATGTGACCCATGCCGAACCCTCCGAGCGCGGCATCGCCATGGTGTTCCAGAGCTATGCGCTCTACCCGCATATGACGGTTGCCGAGAATATCGGCTTCGGACTTTCGCTGGCCCGCCGTCCGAAGGCGGAAATCACAGCCAGGGTCAACGCAGCCGCCGAAACGCTGCAGCTCACTCACCTCCTGCAGAGAAAGCCGAAGGCGCTCTCCGGCGGCCAGAGGCAGCGCGTCGCCATCGGCCGCGCGATCGTGCGCGACCCCAAAGTCTTCCTGTTCGACGAGCCGCTTTCCAATCTCGACGCTTCGCTCAGAGCCCAGATGCGCCTCGAGATCGCCGATCTCCATGCTCGGCTGAAATCGACGATGATCTATGTTACCCACGATCAGGTCGAAGCCATGACGATGGCCGACAAGATCGTCGTCCTGAACGGCGGGGCGGTTGAGCAGATCGGCAGCCCGATGGAACTCTACCGCAATCCCGCCACACCCTTCGTCGCCGGCTTCATCGGCAGCCCGAAGATGAACCTCTATGGCGGCGAGACGGCGCGGCGATTCAACTGCACGACCTACGGCGTGCGCCCGGAACATATCAAACTCTCGCAAGATGCCGGACAATGGCAGGGCACGATCCGGCATGTGGAACGGCTCGGCGCCGACGCGATCCTCTACCTCGACGTTCCCGATTTGGGAGAAATGGTCGTGCGCGCCGAAGGCGAGACACCGTTTGCACCTGGCATGACGATCTGGGCAAATCCGGTCGATGGAGCGGAGCATCGGTTTTGAGGGGGAAACCAAGCCCCCTCGAGGAGCGTAAATTAGCTAGAGCGGCCGATGCAGGAATGCCGGCATCTCGGCCCCGGCGGATAGATATAGCCGTACCGTGTCCAGCGCCTCGCGGATCGTGACGTCCATGTCGAGATAGCGGTATGTCCCGAGCCGGCCCACAAAGGTGACGGCGGCCTCCCGCAAGGATCTTGCCACATATTGGGCAAGCTGCTCTTTTTCCTCCATCAGGCGGATCGGATAGTAGGGAATGTCGTCCGGACCACAGGCCCTGGAGAACTCTCGATAACAGACCGAGCCGGAATGGTCTTCCCATGGGGACAGATGCTTATGTTCCGTCACACGCGTATGGGGTACCGAAACGTCCCCGTAGTTCATGACCGCGCACCCCTGATAGTCACCCTCATAGGTAAAGCGCTCGAAATCCAGCGTACGATATCCCAAACGGCCATATTCATAGTCGAAATAGCCGTCGAGCGGACCGGAATAGAATATGTGGTCGAAGTCCTTGCGGAGACCGCTGTGAAACCGTGTTTCCAGATGAACTGCTATATTTGTGTGGTCGAGAATTCGCCCGATCATCTCGGTATAGCCGTGTTCCGGCATTCCCTGATGTTTATGGAAGAAATAATTGTCGTCGTAGTTGAAACGGACCGGTAGCCGTTTCAGGATGGAAGCCGGAAGCTCGGCTGGAGAACATCCCCATTGCTTCTGTGTGTATCCTTTGAGGAACGCCTGGTAGAGGTCCTTGCCGACGAAGCGCAGCGCCTGCTCCTCGAAAGTCTTCGGATCCCCTATGGTCTTGTCCGCGCATTCGTCGATGAACGCCCGCGCCTCCTCGGGCCTGAACGCCTTGCCAAAAAACTGATTGATCGTGTGAAGATTGATGGGCAAGGAATAGATCTGCCCTGAACTCGTCGTCTTGACACGGTTTTTATAGGGCAGGAATGTCTGAAAGCGGTTCACATAATCCCAGACTTCTTGGTCGTCCGTGTGAAAGATGTGCGGGCCGTAGACATGAACCATGACGCCGGTGGCGGGGTCGCGCTCCGTATGGCAATTTCCGGCAATATGGCTTCGCGTGTCGAAGACATCGATCTGGTGACCTGCCAGGGCGAGTTCACGCCCGATGACCGCCCCTGAGAAGCCGGCACCGACAACGGCAATCTTTTTAATCCGGGGCATTCCCGATCAGCTCTTTCCGGTTGCGCAGGCTGCCGCAAACCCCTCCGCTGCCATTCGGCTGTCGGGCGGAAAAGGCGCATGATTGTGCCACTCGATCAGCTTGTTGCGGTAAGCCTGCCTGTAGGCCCGATCGTCCGAAAAGGCGATATTTTCCTGAACGAGTTCCACCCCGATGTCATAATAAATGTCCAGATTGCGTAGGTCCGGCACCGGCGTTTCGCCGCGTTCGCATTCTGCCTGCATCTGCCAGAAAAGTTCTTCAAGCCGAGAAGCGAGCGCCGGAATGTCGCGCAATGCGGAGGTCTCCCGTTTTGCGCGCAAGGATTCCCTGATCTTCTCGAGGCTCTTGGGGTCGTTTGCAAAGCCGATAGCGCTTTCGATATAGGCTTGCGGGCCCGAGCAGATCAGTTCCGGAACGCCGGCGGCGGCAACAATGCTGTGGCAGAAGCGTGCTGCAAAACTCTTGCCGGGGAATGTGAGGACAGGCAGCCCAACGGTCAGGGCGTCAGCTGCCGTCGAGTGTGCTCCATAGGGAAACGTGTCGAGGAACAGATCGGCGAGTCCGATCCGGGCAAGATGTTTTGCATTCGGCGCCTTGGGCGCGAAAATGAGACGTTCGGCCGCGACACCGGCATTCTCGGCCGCCTGGCGCAGACGTTGATCCACATCGTCACTTCCAGCGAGCAGCCAGAGCACGCTGCCAGGCTTCGCAAGGAGAATTTTCATCCAATGGGCAAACGTTTCTTGCGTGACTTTCTGCGTGCCGTTGAAGCAGGCAAAAACGAAAGCGCCTTCCGGCAGCCCCGCTTCCGCTCGTGACGGCCTTTCGGCAATCACCCTCTTACGATCGACCGGCTGGCTGCAGGGAATCCGGAGAACTTTTTCCGAGTAATAGATCTCGTTCTCCGGCGGGATGATGTGCTCGTCTGCGATGATATAGTGGTGGAACGGGCTGCCCATCGTTCCCGGATAACCGCAAAAATTGACCACGACCGGTGCCGGCCGATAGGCAAGGATCTTTGTTCGCGCATGCTTGGTGTAACCGTTGACATCGACAAGAATGTCGATGTCGTCGTCGGCGATCTGCCTTGCAGCTTCCGCATCGCCAAGTGCTGCAATGTCGCGCCAGCAATCGACGGCAGCTTTCATGCGCAGCTGGGTCGCATCTCCTTCTACCGGCTCGCCACAATAATAAGCGTAGATTTCAACACTATGCTTGTTATGCAGCTCCAGAACTTCTCTGAGCGCAAAGCCGACAGCGTGGTCGCGCAGATCCGAGGACACATAGCCCACGCGAAGTCGCTGACCGGTTCCCGTCTTCTGCTTCGCCACCTTGCGCGGGAAGCCGCTGGTATCCGGACGCCCGACGAAAGCCTTGTTGTAGCGGTCGGCCTTGGCGAGCTGGAACAAGGGATCGTCGGAAAAGCAGGCAAGCGCCAGCGGCGACATGGCGTCGAGTTGTTGACGCATGGAGACATGGTCCGATGGCGCGAGCGTTGGCCACTTGCACTGGCGCTGGCGCAGCGCACTCCAATGCTGCCCGGCTTCGGTCTTGTCGGGCCGCAGTTCCATTGCTTGCCATAACGCGGTTTCGGCTTCCTCCAGGAGACCTGCATTTTCCATGACGCGTCCGACGTGCTGAAGCGCCAAGAGGCGATGCGTAAGCGCGTCAGCCGTTATCTCCCCGGTCATCTCCACGAAGCTGCGCCATTGCAGAATTGCTCCCGCGGCGATGCCGCTGTCTTCCAACGCACGGCCAAGATTGATGTGTGCCGGCCCGAAACGCGGCTCAAGTTTCAAGCATGCGCGCAATGCATGAATCGATCCCGAAACATCGCCCAGCTGCCGCAGAGTGACGGAATAATTGAAATAGACGAGGTGCAGGAACGGATGGGCGTCGTTGAATGCGATCCAGACCTTGTAGACCTCTGCCGCCTCCAACATTCGTCCGGCGGCGCTCCGGCCTTCGGCGAACTGAAATAGCTCGGTGAAGGAAAGGCGCTGGGTGCGCGCAAGCTCCAATATTCCGGCAAGACATGGAACTGGAATTTGAACTGATGCATCGTTGGTAACCATGGACATCCCACGAATCGACGGCCGGCATTGCAACCATTTGCGAATGGCTAAAGACGGTTAACCGGGTTAGCTTGCTCTAAACATGTGTCGAGCGCTGCGTGCAGGCTGGTTTGGGACCATCGCTCGAGATCGACGAGGAACTACCCCGACGCGCTCGGGTTGGACGCTACACGGGATTGCGCTTACGCCGTAAGATAGGCCGAGATGACGGCCGCTATCTGATCCGAACTCAGATACCCCATCTGCGACTTCATCAGAGCATCCAACTGCGTGCTCGACATGCTGGCAATGTCTTGCGTAGACAGTCCCGCTATGCCGCTCGAACTGAACGCGGCAATGTCCTTGGTCGAGAAGGTCGCGACCTCCTGTGTCGTCAACGCCGCAACTTGCACCGACGTCAGCCCGCTGACTTGGGCTGACGTCAGGGCTTCGGCTTGTTCCGTTGTCAGCGAAGTGATGACGCTTGTGGTCAATCCCGCTATCGCATTCGAGCTCAAGGCGGCGATGTCATCCGTCGTGAAGACGGCGATGTCGCCAGGATCCAGCGCGGCGACCTGCAGCGCGTTCAAGACGGCGATCTGCGCGGTGGACAGAGCAACGATCTGATCGGTGCTCATTGCCGCTATCTGGTTGTGGGTCAGCGAGGCAAACTGGGCCGTCGTCAAGGTCGCGACCTGGTCGTTGGTGAGGGCTGCGACGACCGCGGTCGACAAGCCTTGAATCGAGTCCGAGCGGATTGCTGCAAACTCTGTGGTAGAGAGGGTCTCCAGATCCGCCGTGGTCAATCCCGCAACTCCAGACGAACTCAATGCTGCGATCTGGGTTGTTGAAAGCGCTTCGAACTGTTCGACCCCGAGAGCTCCGATCTGAGCACTGCTCAGGCCAGCGACACTGCCCGTCGCCAGCGCGGCGATTTGGGCCGTCGATAGCGACGCAACAAAAGCCGTGGACAGACCCTGTATGGCGCCGGAACCGATCGCTGCGATATCGGCGGTCGAGAAAGTCGCAAGGTCGGACATGCTCAGGCCGGCGATGCCTGCCGAACTCAACGCGGCGATTTGAGTGCTCGAAAGGGCAGCGACCTGGTCCACGCTCAGAGCAGCAACCTGAGCGCTGCTCAGGCCGGTGATGCCGGCCGTGCTCAAGGCCGCGATCTGTGCCGTAGACAGGACCGTCAGATCGTCAGTGCTCAACGTGGCAATCTGCTTGGAGCCGAGTGCCCCGATCTGTGCGGTCGTTAGAGCCTCGACCTGATCGGTGCTGAGCGCGGCAACCTGCGCCGTCGTCAATCCTGCAATGCCCTTTGTTCCCAGAGCCGCAATCTGGGCCGTCGTCAGCGCTGCGACAGTAGCAGTCGACAGGCCCGATATGCCGGTCGCGCTGATCGCCGCAATGTCGGCCGTCGATAGAGCTTCAAGTGCAGCAATTCCGAGAGCCGCAATCTGCGACGAACTGAAAACTGCGACTTGCGTGGGCGTCAATGCCGCCGCCTGATCCGTGCCGAGCGCTCCGAGTTGATCGGTGGTCAAACCTGTGATGCCGGCGGTGCTCAGCGCGGCGATCTGCGCGGTCGACAGGGCTGCGATCACAGCGGTGGACAAGCCCGTTATCGAAAGCGAGCCAATCGCTGCGATATCGGCGGTCGAGAAGGTTTCGAGATCGTCGGTCCCAAGGCCTGCCATTTGTTTGGACGTCAGGATGCCGACCTGGACAGATGTCAGGGCCTCGGCCTGGTCGGCGCTGAGCGTGGCGATCTGATCGGTGGTCAAGCCGGCAATACCAGCTGTGCTGAGTGCGGCAATCTGAGCGGTAGAGAGCGCTGCAATGCCGGTCGTCCCGATTATCGCAGTCTGCTTGGAACTGAGGGCGCCAATCTGAGCGGTGGTCAAAACTTCCAACTGCTCGGAGTTCAGCGAGAACACCTGCGCCGTGGTCAGACCGGCAATGCCGGTCGTGCTCAGCGCGGCAATCTGGCTCGTCGAGAGGGCCGCGATCGTGCTGGTCGACAAACCCGATATTGCGCTTGTGATGGCCGCGATATCCGCGGTCGAGAAGGTTTCCAGATCATCGGCTCCCAAAACCGCTATCTGGGTCGAGGTCAACGTGCCGACCTGGGCTGAGGTCAGAGCTTCTGCCTGGTTGGTGCTCAAGGTCGCGATCTGCACCGTCGTCAGACCGGAAACACCACCGGTATTAAGAGCCGCAACCTGCGCGGTCGACAGAGCCGCGATATCGGCGGTACTCAGGGCAGCGACTTGCTTGGAGCCGAGAACGCCGATCTGGCTTGTCGTCAAGGCTGCCACCAGCGTGGTGCCGAGCGCCGCAATCTGCGCTGTGGTCAAGCCGGCAACGCTGGCCGTGCCGAGCGCCGCAACCTGCTCCGTCGAGAAGGCGGCGACAGTGGTCGTTGACAGGCCAGAAATGGCGCTTGAACT